>CACHSA010000006.1 GCA_902582405.1 uncultured Bacteroidota bacterium
GAAACCCTAGAACTGGAGCTACTATTAAAATTGCTGCCAAAAATGTTGTTAAATTTAAAGCTGGCGCTGAATTATCAAGTTCAGTTAATTAATAATATATATAAGCATTTAAAAATCTCCTTCGGGAGATTTTTTTTTTTAAAAATTTTATGTTTTGATTTTAAACGGTGATCTCCTTATTTCAAACATTTCTCTAGCTCAAGACTACATATTTAGAAGGTCAGTAGTCTTGATTTGTGATAGTGATAATAATAGAAATCCAATGGGTTTCATAATTAACAAGCCCTTGAAGATTAATCTGTCTGACGTTATTTCTAAAGTAAATAAAAAAATTAGACTACATTTTGGTGGGCCTGTATCAAGTGAAACACTTTTTTGTGTACACAAATCAGAATTGAAATTAAAATCTAGTAAAAGGGTAACAAAATATTTAAATCATGGGTGTGACCTGAATGAAATTATTTATAAATGTAATAATGGTGAATTAAATAAGGATAACACTATCTTTTTTTTGGGTTATTCAGGCTGGTCATATAATCAGCTATTAGAAGAAATAGATGATAACTTTTGGAAAATAAATAAAAAATATTCAAAAAATATTTTCAAAAATTCTGATGAGAACTTATGGATAAAACTTACAAAGAAAATTGAAGGTAACTCCTACCTATGGTCTCACAGTCCCGAAAATATAGCTGATAATTGAACGTAGAATTGAATCAAATTATACAGCTCCCAGAACCTGTTTTAAATCACCAACTAAATTGGTCCACAACATTTTTGATTCTTCCAACTCATCTTCATCAGAAAAATCTGTTACCGTAAGTGAAACATCTTTTGTGATTTCATCAACAGTAATTAAAAATTCAAAAAAATATTTTTCAAAATCTTCTTCATCATTTATCCACCTATACTTCACAGATTCGTTATTTTTTTTGGTTAAAAGTTTAGCGTACTCTTCACTGTCTTCCCATATAAAAGTAAAATCTTCACCTCTAGAATTGACATCATCAGCAAACCACTCTGATAAACCTGAAGGGGTAGATAAATACTGAAATAATAATTGTGGTGAACAATGAAAATTGAACTCTAAACTAAAGATTTTTTTTTTGGACATTAAATTTACTTTCAGTAGCAATATATCGAAAAAATGTTTACGCGATCAATTTTAAATTGATTTTTTTAATGCTTTTTTTTCAAGCATTTTATATCTTACAGCCTAATTTCAGGCGAGGTAGCTCAGGCGGTCAGAGCGTCGGATTCATAACCCGGAGGTCGGGAGTTCAAGTCTCCCCCTCGCTACAATAATCACTTTTGTATTTATGTTTTTAAACTTTCATAAAAAATTTTTAATTTTTTTTAAAATTAGATTAATTCTACTAACATCACTAATCTTCATTGGTTGCAGTAAAGGAAGCGATGAAACAGAAATTGAAGAAAATAAAGAATCTGTACTTGGAATAGTAATGCGAACGAGCCGTATTCGTCAATACATACTTCAATTATCAAATGAAAACTATACAATCAAAGTAACTTCAACAGATTCTGATGATTATATTTTAAATGGTAAAGATAAAGAAGGGGTTGTTGAGGGAAGAGATCAAAAAGTAACGGTAAAGCTCGGTGACACACTCACTTTTGATGTTGATGCATATGGTCATCCATTTTATTTAAAAACGATACAAGGATTGGGAAAAGGAGGTTTAGTCAATGGTGTGGAAAACAATGGCGCTGAAAGTGGAACGGTCATGTGGACTTCTAGAAAAAAAGGAATCTTTTACTACCAATGTTCATTACATAAAGGTATGTATGGAGAAATCATTGTAGAATAAATAAAAATCCCAAATTAATGGGATTTTATTTTTGTGCGGAGAGACCGAGACTCGAACTCGGGGAACACTTACGCGTTCACAGATTAGCAATCTGCTGCATTACCACTCTGCCACCTCTCCTGTTTAGTGATCGCAAGTTAAAGAATTACAAATATGAAATCAAAATATGAGAATGATATTTTAACTAGGATATTCAATTCTTAATTGATAAATATTAACTAATTTTTTAATTAGAATTTTTTTAACTGCTTCAATTTCTGCAAAGGTGATGTTTGAATTTAAAAATTGTCCCTCATCCATTTGTTGATTTATAATCTTGTGTACAAATTCTTTCAGTATTTCCAAGGAAGGTTCTTTTAAACTTTTTGAAGCAGCCTCAATTGAATCCGCCATCATTACAATAGATGTTTCTTTGGAAAATGGTTTTGGTCCAGGGTAAAGAAATTTTTCAAGGTCAGCAGAAGGGTTTAATTCAATCTGCTTTTTGTAGAAATAGTATACTTTAGATGTACCATGGTGTGTTCTAATAAAGTCAATTACTCTATCTGGAAGTTTGTTTTTTTTTCCCAAACTCACGCCATCAATTACATGATTGATTATAATTTTAGCACTATCCATTGGAGTTAATTCATCATGAGGTGAAAAACTTCCTTTCTGGTTTTCTGAAAAAAAATTGGGTTTCTTGATTTTACCAATATCGTGATAAAGAGCCCCTACCCTAGTCAATAGTACATTTGCATTAATTTCATTAGCGCAGGCCTCAGATAAATTAGCTACTTGCAAAGAGTGATGAAAAGTTCCAGGTGCTTTATCGGATAATTCTTTTAAAAGAGGAGAATTAGTGTCAGATAGTTCTAAAAGTGATACATCTGAAACTAAAAAGAATATTTTCTCATAAAAATAAATGAGTGGAAGGACGAATAGAGTAAGCATTCCGTTAGCAAGAAAAAAGCCAAATTGTGAAAGATCAATCTTTTCAATATTTCCTGAAGTTATAATATAAAAAATTAAATAACCTAGAAAGTATACAGATGTAATTTGTGCTACTGATATAAAAAGATTTGCTCTTTTATAAATTTTAGAAGTACTCAAAATTGATACAATACCAGCCAAAATTTGAATAAAAATATACTCAAATCCGTTAAAAACAGCGAAACTAATTATCAATACAGGAATGATATGGATAAAAAATGCTATCCTAGAGTCAAAAAATGTTTTTGTTAATAGAGGGAAAATACAAATCGGAGATACATAAATTAATCTTGGATTTATATCTGCTAAAATCAGTGACATAACTACTGAAAGAGAAATATTTAAAAAAATAAAAGTAATTTTATTATCATCTTCAAAAACTGCATATCTAAACTTAAATAAGTAGATCAAAGAGATTAAAAGTAAAGTGAAAACCAATAAAAAATAACCTATTTGAGTTGATCGATTTATTTTTTTATTGTCATTTTTTGAGGAAAACTGATAATTTAAGGATTTTAGTTTGTTGAGCTTTTCACCCTCTACGATTTGATTTGTTTCAATTATAACCTCTCCTTTTAAAACTAAGTCTCTAGTTGGGGATATTGACAAATTTAGTTCATTCAAATATTCTTCTGTGAGGTCCTTATTGTAAGTTATGTTTGGTTGTAAAATTTCAAAGAAAAAATTGTAATAGTCTCTCTTTTTAGATTTTGACTCGCCTGCTAATATTTTATCAATTTCAGATGAAAGATTGTCAAGTCTAAATAAAGAATCCTTTTCGTAAACCCTTTCAGTATTGTTTGAAACTAAAGCGATTCGTCTCATTTCTGAATTATCGAAATTCAAGGGAAGTATACCTCTTTTAAGAAAAGAATTCAAAAGAATAAGACCGTTTTTATAATTTAATGAATCATCTTCACTCTGGAAGAATTTATTGAAGTTTAAAGAATAATCATTTAATATTTTTTCAGATACATCTATATTTAAATCAAAATATAAAATCGACTGAGATTTAATATTTTTTTTTTCAGATTGTAACTCCTCTTTCGATTTAATTATTGGGAAATCAAAAGGTGCAAACAGAGTATTACCGGTCCATCTTTTACCTTCAGAGAATTGTATAGAAAATTGACTGTTTGAAGGTATGAAATAAACAATAGTTATAACAGAAGCTAGTAAAATAAAAGCTTTATACAGGAAAGGACTTATCTGCAAAAACTTTTTAAGCATTGAAAATAATTTTAATTATATATAAAAATCTAAAGAAATAATGCTCCTATTACTTATTAACCTCTTCCAGAAGTAATTTCATTTTTGAAAAACCTTCTGTATCACCAACAGTTGCATAGATATTTTTTAAAGTTTCAATAGCCTCTATGTTACTTTTTGAATCAATCTCAATGAGTTTTTGTAGAATAGGGACACATTCCATGTATATTGATTCGCGCTTTAATTTAAGTTCGTCGTATTTTTTATTTTCAGCTCTTGATGTTCCTAAAGAGTTCATTTGCTCAACTATTGTATTTTCCTGTTCTAAGATTAGTGATACAAGGTTTAAATATGCATTTTGCATTTTTGGATCAAGCTCAATTGCCTTATTGTAATAATTTTCAGCATCTTCTTTTTTTCCCAATTCTGAGCTAACAACCCCCAAATTATAATACAAAGTAGCATTTGATGGATCTTGTTCAAGCGCTTCAGCAACTAGTTCAGAATACCTCTCATTTTTACCTAAACGAAAATTTATATTTGCTTCTGTTAGTATCAGGTCAATATCACTAGGGTTTTCAGCCCTAGCTTCCTCAACGGCCTGAATTGCTTTATCTTGCATTCCTAGATTATCATAAAGTAGAGCTATTGATTTTATAATATTTGGGTATACAGATTTTGTGTCTTCTTCCCTTACGTTTTCATAATCTTTTGATTTTTTAAATAAAGAGTATTCAACCTCCGAAATTTGTTTTTCAATACCAGTTTCTATTGGGGTTGCATAATATTTAGTTACAATTCCTGTATATTTTAATTCCTTTAATCTTTCATAATATTTCAAGGCATTATTATAATCGTTTCCATTAATTGAGCTTACAGCAGCGTAGTATAAGAGGTCTGTTTTTTCAGGTGACATTTTAAAAGCCAAATTATAATTTGTAGCAGCCTCCTTGTAATTACCAGAATTATAAACTTCATTCGCATAAGTTTGGATATCGTACAAAAGGAATTCAAGTTCAGATTTTAAAACATCTTTAATTGATTTATTGCCTTCAGCTAATTTGAAATTATCAAATGCCTTTGAAAATTCCTTTTCATTTTTGGCAATTTGTCCAACCAATAAATGGTATTGCGTAATTAATTTTAAATCGTTTGAGTTAAGAATTATATCACTGTGAGTATTAAGGGTTTCTTTAGATTCAAAAACTTTTTCCTGTTTAAATAGTTTTTGAGCTAGTTTAAGTTCTTTTTTTTGTGAATACAAAAAAGAAAAACATAATAGAAATGTAAGTATAAATAATTTGTTCATTTTTTTAAATTAGAAGATCTAATTTAAGTAATTTATATTCTCAAATCCTCATTTTCTGGTGAGTTTTCTTGTGAATTGTCGTCAGTTTCATCTTCCTTTATAACTTTTGCTACAGCAGCTATGGTATCTTCACCTTTTAAATTAATTAATTTAACCCCTTGGGTAGCCCTTCCCATTACTCTTAATTTCTCAACACTCATTCTTATAGCAATTCCAGATTTGTTAATAATCATTAAGTCATTTTCATCACTTACATTTTTTATAGCTACTAAAGAACCAGTCTTTTCAGTGATTGATATAGTTTTTACTCCTTTACCTCCTCTGTTTGTAATTCTATAGTCTTCCAAACTTGATCTTTTACCATATCCGTTTTTTGAAACCACTAATATATCTGTTGAAACATCGTTCACTGAAACCATTCCAATTACTTCATCTTTATCATCTTTTAGTCTAATACCTCTAACACCGGAAGCACTCCTGCCCATTGGTCGTGTTTTACTTTCTTCAAACCTAATAGCCTTACCTGATTTAACTGCCATTAAGATTTCACTATTACCATTGGTTAATTTAGCCTCTAATAGTTCGTCGTTTTCTTTAATAGTTATAGCATTAATTCCATTAATTCTTGGTCGAGAATACTTTTCTAAGGATGTCTTCTTTATTTGCCCTTTTTTTGTTGCCATCACAACGTAATGACTATTTACATACTCTGTATCTTTTAAGTCTTGTGTATTAATAAATGCTTTTACTTTGTCGTCTTGTTCAATATTAATTAAGTTTTGAATTGCTCTTCCTTTGGAGGTTTTTGATCCTTCAGGTATTTCAAAAATTCTCATCCAAAAGCACCTTCCTTTTTGTGTAAAAAATAGCATGTATTGGTGATTCGTTCCAACAAACATGTGTTCTAAAAAATCTTCATTTCTAGTTGTAGATGCCTTTTGACCTACACCACCTCTATTTTGTGTTTTATATTCTATTAGTGGGGTTCTTTTAATATATCCTGCATGAGATATTGTTACAACAACTTTGTCATCTGGTATCATATCTTCTTCACTGAAATTACCTCCAGCATATTGAATTTCAGATCGTCTATTGTCTCCGTATTTCTCTTTTACCTCTAATAGCTCTTTTTTAATAATTTCCATTCTACGGTCCTTATTATTTAAAATATCTTTTAAATCTAGAATTGTCTTTTTAAGTTCGTTAAACTCCTCTCTTAACTTACTTTGCTCAAGACCAGTAAGTTGTCTGAGCCTCATCTCTACAATAGCTTTTGATTGTATTTCAGTTAATTTATATTTTGAAGAAAGATTTTCCCTGGCTTCGTCAGGAGTTTTAGATTTTCTAATAATATTGATAACTTCATCAATATTATCCGATGCAATTATTAAACCCTCTAATATATGAGCTCTATCTTCAGCCTTTTTAAGCTCGAACTCTGTTCTTTTAACTACAACTTCATGTCTATGCTTTACGAAGTAGTGAATTAGATCCTTTAAATTCAGTAGTCTTGGTCTACCATTAACTAATGCAATATTATTTACACTAAAAGAAGATTGTAGTGGAGTAAACTTATATAACTTATTTAGAACTATGTTAGGTATAGCGTCTCTTTTTAAAATGTAAACAATTCTCAAACCCTTTCTGTCAGATTCATCTCTTATGTTCGAAATACCCTCTATTTTCTTTTCGTTTATCAATTCAGCCGTTTTTTTAATCATTTCAGCTTTATTAACTTGATATGGAATCTCAGTAACCACAATACATTCTCTGGAATCAATTTCATCAATTGAGGCTTTACCCCTAACTACAACTCTTCCTCTTCCTGAATGAAAGGCTTCTTTAACCCCCTCATAGCCATAGATTACACCTCCTGTAGGAAAATCAGGAGCTTTAACATGTTTAATCAACTCATCAATATCATTTCTTAATTGTTTTTCAACGAGTAGATCTTCTTTTCTGCTTGATATTTCATTACTTGTTGGGGTATAATCAAGATTTTCTTCTGAAAACTCATTTTTTAAGGATTCAATAACCTCTTCATCTGTTATTGAAACTTTTTCCGATAAACCAATTTTTTCGATAAATACATTGTCAATAAATTTAACAATTCCGTCTACCACTTCTACTAAATTGTGAGGAGGCATATTAGTAGCCATACCAACTGCAATTCCCGAGCCTCCGTTAATCAAAAGATTTGGTATTTTGGTTGGTAAAACCACAGGTTCATTAAGAGTATCATCAAAATTTAATTGTTTTTCAACTGTATTTTTATCAATATCAGCTAACAAATCTTCTGAAATTTTTTGCATTCTAGCCTCTGTATATCTCATAGCAGCAGGACTGTCACCGTCAATTGATCCGTAGTTACCTTGACCATCAACAAGCATATACCTTAAACTCCATTCTTGTGCCATTCTGACCATGGTGTCATATACAGAAGAATCACCATGAGGATGATACTTACCAAGAACTTCTCCAACTATTCGAGCTGACTTTCTATATGATGAAGATGCTCTTATACCCATTTCGTGCATGCCGTACAAAACTCTTCTATGAACAGGCTTTAAACCATCACGTACATCTGGAAGAGCACGTGACACAATGACAGACATAGAGTAATCAATATATGAAGACTCCATTTCTTTGACGATGTTAATTGGAATAAGTTTTTCTCCTTCTGCCATTTTGAATACGATTTAATAATACAAATTTATCTTTTTCAATAGTGTTTATTGGGATTAGGAAAATTATTTCTTATCTATTTATTAACATTTTTTTTTTGAAAAATCATCCCTTAAATGAGTTATTTCTTCTTTGATTTTAATTTTTTTTTTTGTCTATTAGCCAAATATTAAACAATGGTATGATGTTTGGAAATATTATTTTAAATTTTTTTTATGGATGATAATTTTTCTCCTAGAGTAAAAGATGTTATTTCTTTCAGCAAAGAAGAGGCTTTGAGATTAGGGCACGATCATATTGGTACCGAACATTTGGTACTCGGGATTTTACGTGATGGTGGTGGCAAAGCAATTACAATTTTAAACGCTATAGATATAGATCTAGACAACCTTAGAAAAAAAGTAGAAATTTTAAACCCTGCATTGTTAAATAATGAAAGAATTGAAAACACAAAAAGAAACCTTCATTTAACTAGGCAGGCCGAAAGAGCACTTAAAACTACTTTTCTAGAAGCAAAATTATTTCAAAGTAATTTAATTGATACTGCCCACCTCTTACTTTGTATTTTAAGAAACGAAAACGATCCAACCACAAAACTTTTAAGCAAGTTTAATATTAATTATGATTTAGTAAAAGAACAGTTTAAAATATTGCTTACAAACGATTCAGAGTATCTAGAGATTTCAGATTCTTCTTTTCCTGAAGAAAAGGATGATTCTGATAGTGGAGAAAAACAAAATCCATTTGTGCCAACATCTGAACCTAGTAAGTCAAGGAAATCAAAGACACCTGTGCTCGATAATTTCGGAAAAGATATTACTGGTTTAGCCGAAATGGACAAATTAGATCCAGTTGTGGGTAGAGAAAAAGAAATTGAAAGAGTTTCTCAAATTTTGAGTAGGAGAAAGAAAAACAATCCATTGTTAATCGGAGAACCCGGAGTTGGAAAATCTGCTATAGCTGAAGGTTTAGCTTTAAGAATAATTCAAAAAAGAGTATCCAGAGTACTTTACGGTAAGAGAATTATTACGTTAGATCTTGCAAGTCTTGTAGCCGGTACTAAGTACAGAGGACAATTCGAGGAAAGGATGAAAGCGGTTGTAAACGAATTAGAAAAAAATGATGATATCATTCTTTTTATTGATGAAATTCACACGATTGTAGGTGCCGGGGGTGCAACTGGTAGTTTAGATGCCTCAAATATGTTTAAACCAGCTTTAGCAAGAGGTGAAATTCAGTGTATTGGAGCCACAACTTTAGACGAATACAGACAAAATATTGAAAAAGACGGTGCATTAGAAAGAAGATTTCAAAAAGTGATCATCGAACAAACTTCAGAGGAGGAAACAATAGAAATTCTAAATAATGTAAAAGAAAAATATGAGAATCATCACAATGTAACTTATACAGATTCAGCAATAGTAGCATGTGTTGAGTTGACTAGCAGGTATGTTACAGATCGATTTTTACCAGATAAGGCTATTGACGCACTTGATGAAGCTGGTTCAAGAGTTCATATAAAAAACATGAAAGTTCCCAAAGAAGTTGTAGACCTAGAAGAACAACTTGAAATTGTAAGAAAAAACAAGAATAATGTTGTAAAAAAACAAAAATACGAAGAAGCTGCTAAACTCCGTGATGACGAAAAAAGAGTTGAAAGAAATTTAATTCATGCCCAAGAAAAGTGGGAAGAAGAATCAAAACAAAATCGAATAGAGGTCACGGATGGACATATTTCTGAAGTAGTTTCAATGATGACTGGAATTCCAGTTAGCAAAATACTTTCCACAGAGAAAAATAAACTTTCAGGAATGTGTGATACAATAAATTCTAACTTGATTGGTCAGGAGCAAGCTGTAGAAAAGGTCGTTAAAGCAATTCAGAGAAACAGAGCTGGTTTAAAAGATCCACAAAAACCCATAGGCTCATTTATTTTTTTAGGCCAAACTGGAGTCGGTAAAACTCAATTAGCAAAAATACTAGCTAGAGAGATATTTGATTCTGAAGAGAATTTAATTAGAATTGACATGAGTGAATATATGGAAAAATTTGCTATTTCAAGACTTATTGGTGCACCTCCAGGTTATGTTGGCTATGAGGAGGGTGGCCAGCTAAGTGAAAAAGTTAGGCTCAAACCATATTCCGTAATACTACTAGATGAAGTGGAAAAGGCTCATCCAGATGTCTTCAATATGCTTCTTCAGGTTCTAGACGATGGATATTTAACAGATAGTCTAGGCAGGAAAGTTAATTTCCAAAATACGATTATTATTATGACTTCCAATATTGGTGCAAGACAAATTAAGGATTTTGGAATTGGTGTAGGCTTTGAAACCTCTTCCAAAAAGGCTCAAACTGATGAATACGAAAAGAGTGTTATCAAGAATGCCCTCAAAAAGACATTTTCTCCAGAATTCTTAAATAGAATTGATGATATAGTAATTTTTAATAGCCTTGACAAAAAACATATGTTGAAAATAATTGAAATTGAACTTAAAAAAGTTATTTACCGTATTAGAAAGCTAGGTTTTGAAATCAAAATTTCGAGAAAAGCAAAAGAATTTCTCGTTGACAAAGGATATGACAAAAAATACGGAGCTAGACCCCTTAATAGAGCAATTCAAAAATACTTAGAGGATCTTATTGCACAAGAGATAGTTACAGACTCAATTAAAGAAAAAGATCTCATCAGGGTTGATGTCGATAATAAAAATTCAAAATTAACCTTAAACTTAGGTAGCTAATTCTTTTTTTTTAAAAACAAAACAATTAAAGTACTTTTGCAATCTAATTTCTAATCGAATCAAATTTTGATAAGTCTTTAGATATATCGTTTTTTTAGTTTCGTATATAATAAATTTAGTTTACTTATTTAATGAAAGTTTTAAAATTTGGTGGCACTTCAATCTCGAATCAGGTTTGCATTAACAACATAATTGACATTGTTAAAAATGAAACTGAATGTGTGGTGGTAGTCTCTGCAATTTCTGGAGTTACAAACTTACTTACCACTTGTATGAACAATGCAAAAGAAGGTGACTTAAAATTTAAACCAGAGATTGACGAAATTTTTAAAAAACATCTCGATATTATAAGAGTATTTATCTCAAATAAAAGTGAAGATGAATTGATTAATTTTATTAGAAATAAACTAAAAAAAGTAGAAAAACTTCTCAAAGGAATATCCCTAGTAAAGGAGATTACTCCAAATATATATTCAAAAATAATTGTTTGTGGAGAAATACTATCTAGCAAACTAATACAAGAAATTTTTATTAATAAGAAATTAAATTCAAGATTAATTAATGGTGATGATTTAATCTATACATATGGAGACACTCAAAACCAATTGATAGACTGGAATAAAACAGATAAAAAGATTAAACAACTTTTTGATCAAAACTCCTTTGATATAAGTTTAATACCCGGTTTTATGTGCAAAAATGAATATGGAGATTTATCTACATTAGGAAGAGGTGGGTCTGATTTATCAGCCTCAATAATAGCAAGTGTTTTAAATGCAAAATCACTTGAAATATGGACAGATGTAAGTGGTGTTTATACAGCAAACCCTAAAATTGTCTCTCAAGCTAGACCAATTAAAAAAATCTCATACAATGAGGCGATGGAATTGTCTCATTTTGGAGCAAAAGTGATATATCCTCCAACTGTCCAGCCTCTTATGGAAAAAAAAATAGAATTAAAAATAAAAAATACCTTTTTCCCTCAAAATAAAGGGACGTTAATAAGTAATGTAATACAGAAAAATAATGGTCAAATAGTTAAGGGAATAACTTTCATAGACAAAGTTTCAATTTTGTGCATAGAGGGAAGTGGTATGATTGGTGTTCCTGGTTACTCTAAAAGATTTTTTGAAGTAATTTCAAATAACAATATAAACATTATAATGATCACTCAAGCATCCTCTGAACATTCAATATGCGTTGCGCTAAAAAATGAAGATGCTAAAAAAGGAAAGAGACTAATTGAAAAAGAATTTTTATCTGAAATTGAATTAAAAAAGATTGACCCAGTTAAACTCGAAGAGAACTTGGTAAATATTGCAATAGTGGGTGATAAAATGAAAGATCACCAAGGGATAAGCGGGAGGATGTTTAGTTCGCTTGGGTTTAATAATGTAAATATTCGCGCAATAGCACAAGGCTCTTCAGAAAGAAATATTTCAATCATAATTAATCAAAATGATACTAAAAAAGCACTGAATACTCTCCATGAAGCATTTTTTGAAAAGTATACTAAAACGCTAAATCTATTTATCGTCGGGGTTGGAAATGTAGGTTCAAAACTTATTGAACAAATACGAAAGCAAAAAAAATATTTAGAAGATCATCTTAGATTAAGAATTAAAATTATTGCAATAGCAAATTCAAAAAAAACACTTGTAGATGTAAATAGTATTGATGCAAAAAATTGGAGAAAAAAACTAAATAACGCTGACAAAACAGATCTCGATAGTTTATTTAAAAAAGTTAAACAATTAAACCTTAGGAACAGCATTTTTATTGACAACACTGCAGACAACCTAGTTTCAAAAGAGTATAAAAGATATTTAGAAAACAATATAGGGGTTGTAACATGTAATAAAATTGCTTGTGCAGATAGTTATAATACTTACAAGACACTTAAAATTGTATCCCGAAAATTTAATAGCCCTTTCCTTTTTGAAACAAATGTTGGAGCTGGGTTACCTGTTATTGACACACTATCGAATTTAATTGCTTCAGGGGATCAAATAATAAAGATTGAAGCAATTTTATCAGGTAGTTTGAACTATATTTTTAACAATTTTAAATCAGATGATTCATTCCACCAGATCGTTGAAGAAGCTATGAAAAAAGGACTAACTGAACCAGATCCAAGAATTGATTTAAGTGGAATCGATGTGGCAAGGAAAATTCTAATTCTTGCCAGAGAAAGTGGTCTCGAGATTGAACTTAATGAAGTAAAGATAAATCCATTTCTTCCAAAAAAAGTCTCTGATGCAAGCTCAACAAATTTATTTTTAGAGTCTCTAAAAAAACATAGGTCACATTTTAATTCATTCCTAAAAAATGCTAAATCTAATAAATCTTCTCTAAAATACGTAGCAACACTCAATGAAGGCAAAGCCGAAGTGGGTCTAAGAGAAATTCCTCCTGGACATGATTTTTTTAATATCCAAGGAAGCGACAATATTATTCTTTTTTATACATCAAGATATAAAGATAACCCTCTAATTGTAAAAGGAGCTGGTGCTGGTGCTGAAGTAACTGCATCAGGTATCTTTGGAGATATAATTAGAATTGGAAAAAGATGAAAAAAATAACTATTAATGTACCTGCTTCTGTTGCTAATGTTTCATGTGGATTTGATGTACTAGGGTTCTGTCTAGAAGAACCCTACGATGAAATGACCATAGAAATAAAAAAAACAAAGGGAGTAGAAATTAAAATTTTAAATGAAAAATCGATTCCAACTGATCCAAAATACAATGTTTGTGGTCCCGTTGCCTTTGCAATGATGAAAAAATTAAACTTTAAATATGGATTCAAAATAACTATTGTCAAAAAAATAAAACCTGGAAGTGGAATTGGAAGCAGCGCAGCTAGTGCTGCAGGAACAGCTTTTGCAATAAATTATTTAACTGGAAATAAATTTTCTAAGTTAGAGCTTGTAAAATTTGCAATGATAGGTGAAGAAATTGCAAGTGGAGCAGAACATGCTGACAATTTATCACCAGTTATTTTTGGTGGCTTTACATTGGTACGCTCAATAAAACCCTTAGATATTATTACACTTCCATCGTTGGAGAAATTATACGTTGTAATAAGTCACCCATTAATTGAATTAAAAACTAAAGATGCAAGACTAATTATTAACAAAAAAATAAATTTAGAAAAAGCTATTCATCAATGGGGCAACCTTGGTGGATTTATAGCATCATTGTATACTAAAAATTATGAATTAATGTCCAAAACAATTGAAGATGTTATTATAGAACCACAAAGACTTAAACTTATTCCAAATTTTAAGAAAATAGTAGCTGCTGCCTCAACATACTCAATTGGTTCTGGGATTTCTGGAGCTGGACCCTCAATTTTTTCAATTTGCAAAGGAAAAGGAAATGCAGAATTGGTTTTGGATGCAATAAAAAAAATTACAGATAAAGGAAATATCGAATACAATTTAATATTGTCCAAAATTAACACTGTAGGAATAAAAACAATAAATTGACAATGTACTTAAGCCTGGGAAATAAAAAAGATGCAGTAAGTTTTAAGGATGCATTATTTAAAGGATTAGCTCCCGACAAAAGTCTCTATTATCCTGTTAAAGTAAAGAAGTTGAATACCCATTTTTGGAAAAATTTTAAAAAAACTGATACTTTTTCTTTAGCTTATCATGTCCTCAAAGATTATACAAATAATGAAATACCAAAGGAAGATTTATTTGATATAATTAAGAAAACCCTAAATTTTAGTTTTCCAGCAGTTTTAGTTGATAAAAATATGTATAGTTTAGAATTATTCCATGGCCCAACTATGGCATTTAAAGATGTTGGTGCAAAATTTATGTCTGGTTGCATGGAGTATTTTATTAAAAATGAAAATTTAAACGAAAAAATAACGATAATTGTTGCAACATCTGGAGATACAGGAGGAGCTGTTGCAAATGGATTTTTGGGAGTTGATGGTGTGGACGTGGTAATTCTTTATCCTAAAGGAAAAGTTAGTGAAATTCAGGAATTACAACTTACCACACTTGGAGACAACATTTCAGCTCTTGAAGTAGATGGGTATTTTGACAAATGCCAAGAAATGGTAAAAAAAACTTTTGTTGATAATGATTTAAATAAAAAAATGTTGACATCGGCAAATTCAATCAATGTTGCAAGATGGATTCCACAGATGCTTTATTATTTTATAGGGTATAAAAACTTGAATATTGAGAATTCGAGTTTAGTTGTATCTGTCCCAAGTGGAAATTTTGGAAATCTGTGTGCTGGTATGCTAGCAAAAAAAATGGGACTGCCAATTAAACATTTTATTGCCTCAACAAATGAAAATGATACAGTCCCAAAATTTATGAAAACTGGAAAATACAAAAAACAAAAAACCGTTTCAACAATCACAAATGCAATGGACGTTGGAGACCCCAGTAATTTTATTAGAATTCTTAATATTTATGACAATAATTTTGAAAATTTAAAAAAAGAATTGACAGCTTACAAGTTTTCTGATAAAGAAACACTTTCCGGAATTCAAGACTTGTACAACAACTCGAGATACTTATCTGATCCCCACGGCGCTACAGCATATTTAGGTTTAAAAAAATATTTAGCAAATAACCCAAAAGAAATTGGTATTTTTTTAGAAACAGCTCATCCAGTCAAATTTTTGGATACCGTTGAAAATTCAATAAAAGAAAAAATAAATATTCCTAAAAATATTTTAAAACTTAAAAAAAAGAAAAAAAGAAAAATTGGAATAAAAGACTATGAACAATTAAAAAGTTTTTTGTTGTCAAGATAATTAAAGTTGAAAAATAATAAATCAAATTATAATTATAAAAAAGTTCTAGAATGAAAAAAACAAAGCTCTATGAAATTCATAAATCACTAGGAGCTAATATGATAAATTTTGCCGGATTTAAAATGCCAATTTCCTATGGTAGTATAATAAATGAACATAAATCTGTAAGAAACAATGTAGGGATTTTTGATATCTCACACATGGGTCAGTTTTTAGTTGAGGGTAAAAATGCTGAAGATTTTTTACAATATTGTTGCAGTAATGATGTGAAAAAAATTTTCATAGGGAGAGCTCAATATAATTACTTACCTAATTTAAATGGAGGGATTATTGATGACTTAATAGTCTATAAAATAGAAAAAGAAAAATTTTTGTTAGTTGTAAACGCATCCAATATTCAAAAAGATTGGGAACATTTAAAATTATTAAATAAAGAATTTAATGCAGACTTGAAAAATATTTCTGACAATGTTTCTCTTTTATCAATACAAGGTCCAAACTCCATTAAACTATTAAGTAAAATCTCTGATTTTAATTTTGGGACTTTAAAAAATTATATGAATTGTATAACTAATGTGGCCGGTGTTAAAGAAGTAATTGTCGCCTCTACGGGTTATACTGGGGCAGGAGGATATGAAATTTATTGTAATAATGAAAATGTCAGGCAGATTTGGGATACGTTATTGAATGAGGGAAAAGAACTTAGCGTTTTGCCGATCGGTCTTGGTGCTAGGGATTCGTTAAGGCTCGAAATGGGATATTGTTTGTATGGAAATGAAATTGACGATAATACTTCACCAATTGAGGCTGGTTTAGATTGGATAACTAAAACTGAAACAAATTTTTATGGAAGTAATCGTATAAAGGAGGATATTAAACTTGGATTTAAATATACGATTATTGGAATTAAATCTGAGGATCGAATAATTCCTAGAAGAGGAAATCTTATTCTTAATTCAAAAAAAAATAAAATTGGGAGAATCACATCGGGAACTTTTTCACCAACTCTGAAAATACCAATTGGAATAGGTTTCATATCAAAAGATGACATAAATTATGATGAAGAAATTTTTATCGACAATAAAAGAAAATTATTTAAAGCAAGAATTTCTTCTTTACCTTTTATTTAATTTAAGTGAAAAATATTTTGATTCTTGGTGGAAGCGGATTTATAGGGTACTCCTTATATAAAGAGTTAAGACCTTTCTTTAAAACGTTTGGGACTTTTTACTCAAATATTCATTTCAAAAAAAACAAGCATTTTTTTAAATATGACATTAAAAGAAATGATATTAAAAATCTTTTAATTAAAATTAAACCAAGCATAATAATTTCATCAATAAGAGGTCCATTTGAAGATCAAATCATTTTACATGATTTATTGATTAAGCATTCAAAAAAAATGAATTTTAAATTAATTTTTTTATCCTCCTCGAATGTGTTTGACTCTTTTCACAATTACCCATCCTATGAATATGACAAAACATTGTCGGAAAGTAAGTACGGTATGTTTAAAATTAAAATTGAAAATTCAATTCTTAGAATGAAAACTAAAAATTACGTAATTGTTCGACTTCCAATGATTTTTGGGGTAAACTGCCCAAGAATAAACGAAATGAAAAATAAAATGATAAATAAAAAGCCTTTTGAGGTTTTTCCAAATTCAATTGTTAATGTAAATAGTATTTTAAAATTAAGTCAACAAATACATTATATAATTAATCAAAAATTGAATGGAATTTTCCATTTAGGCAGTACAGACTTAATTAGCCATTATGAATTTTTTAAAAAATTAGCATTCCATAGAAAATTTGAGGAAATAATTTTTAAGCAAGTATATACTATGAACGACCTTCGTTACATAGCAGTTTTACCAAAAGAAAACAAATTGCCAAATCATTTAACTATCACATGTGATGAGGTTTTATCTGATTCACATACTGACAAACTTAAAGATGGGAAGAGCATTTGAATTTAGAAAAAGTAGAAAAATTAAAAGGTGGTCTTCGATGGCCAAAACTTTTACAAAGATTGTTAAAGAAATAACAATTTGCGCTAAGGAAGGTGGAATTGACCCCAAAACCAACTCAAAACTTAGAGCTTTAATTCAAAATGCAAAAAGCGCCAACATGCCGAAAGAAAATATCAATAGAGCATTAAAAAAAGCTGACGATTCAAATTTAGTTAGTTTTAAGAAAATTCTTTTTGAGGGATATGCACCTCATGGAATTGCTTTATTAATTGAGGCTGCAACTGATAATAACAACAGAACGGTCGCGAATATAAGAAGTTACTTCAATAAGTGTGGAGGTTCTCTAGGTATTTCAGGGTCAGTTGAGTATATGTTTGATCATAAATGTAATTTTAAATTTAACCCTGAAGGATTAGATTTAGATGAACTTGAATTAGAATTAATTGATTGTGGTATTGATGAACTTTTTAAGATCGGTGATGAAATTTATATTTATGCACCTTTTGATAAATTCGGAATAATTCAACAAAATTTAGAAAACAAACATATTAGTATAATATCATCAGACTTTGAGAGAATTCCAATAAACACCTTAGAGCTGAATGAATTAAAAAGAATTGAA
This sequence comes from uncultured Bacteroidota bacterium, assembly GCA_902582405.1. Taxonomy (GTDB): domain Bacteria; phylum Bacteroidota; class Bacteroidia; order Flavobacteriales; family Flavobacteriaceae; genus TMED96. The sequence continues at coordinate 18,131 of CACHSA010000006.1, forward strand.
GTGGATAAACTTATTGAATTAATTGAAGAAGATAATGATGTTCTAAATGTATTCACTAACCTCAAATAAATTTTACAGTTTACTATTGTTTGCAACTTTCCCTTGGACCCCTTTAAACAATGATTTTAAAAATTTTAAATCATTATCCAAATTCAAAGTTGGAGAAAAAAGTTCAAATATTTTAATTTCTCTTTTTTTCCAATCAAAGGCAACTGGTAATATTTCGCATTTGGACTTGACGGCAATATGATAAAAACCAGTTTTCCAATTATCAACTAATTTTCTGGTTCCCTCTGGAGCTATTGCAACTCTAAAAGTCTTGTTGGTTTCAAACATTTGAGAAATTTTTTCTACTGAATTCTTTTTCCCTCTTCTGTCAATGGGTTTACCACCAAGATTATTGAAGAAATTAGTAGTGAAAAAATTATAAAATTCTTTTTTTATTACAAAATTGATTTCCTCACCAAGGAGTTTTCTTACGCCGATTGCGACAACAAAATCCCAATTGCTAGTATGTGGAAAAACCAGAACAACAATTTTTTTGTTTACCGGGAAATTACCCTTTAACTTAAACTTAAATATTTTAAAAGTAATAAGTTCGCATATAAAGCTAAACATCTCCTATAGAATCTAAGTATTTTTTTGCTTTAATTAAATCGTTTGGAGTATCAATTCCTATAGTTGGTTTTTCAATTTGTAAGATTTTGATTTTTTGACCATTTTCAATAAATCTTATACACTCAAGCATTTCAATCTTTTCAAGTTTACTTGGTTTAAAACTTGAAAATTGAATAATTGATTGACTTAAAAAGCCGTATACACCTACGTGTATGTGAAAATTAAAACCATCATCAAAATTTCTTATAAATGGAATTTTACTTCTCGAAAAATACATTGCAAAATTATTTTTATCTAAAACAACTTTTACACAATTTTCGTCATTGATTATTTTTGAATTATTGGTTCTATATGCAAGTGAAACTACAGTTATGTCTCTGTTTGAATTATTTTTAAAAAAATTTATTATTTTTTTTAGGCTTATTTTGCTTACAAATGGTTCATCACCCTGAACATTTATAACAATATCAGATTTATAATTTCTAGATGCCTCTGATACCCTATCACTCCCACATTGATGCCTTTTTTTGGTAATAAAAACCTTACCTCCATTTATCTTAACAATATTTGAGATTTCTTCGCTATCGGTAGCTACAATAATTTCATCAAAAATATTCATAGATAATAAATTTTGGTATGTCATCACAATAATTGGAATACCCTTTAATTTTTCCAATAATTTCCTAGGAAATCGACTGGAGTTTAATCTCGCTGGAATTATAGCAATTACCCTCATTAAATCAAATATAACCTATTTTAAATTTGTAATTAAACAAACATCGAAGAATAAAAAAAAATTGTAGATTTGTCCAAAAGGTCAAAAAAAGTATAATGAAAAAAGGGATTCTTGCTGTTCTATGGGTATTAATTATTTTTTTTAGTTATAAAATCTATGACTCAATTAATGGTCCAATAAAATTCAATAAAATTAAAAATGAAAGATACGCTGATGTTATTGATAGGCTAAAAATAATTAGAAAAGCACAAATTGCACATAAAGATGTGAAAGGAGTGTTCTCAAATAACTTTGACAGTCTAATTAAATTTGTAGACGAAGGAATTTTCACTCTAATTGAAAAAAGAGACTCCTCATACTTGGAATACGACCGAATTTATAGGATTGATATGTTGAGAGAAATTATAGTTGTTGACACTCTAGGGTTTGTATCCGTTAAGGATTCTTTGTTTAAAGACTCTGATGAATATAAAAGTATGGCTTTCATTCCTGTGGAAGGAGTTGAAGACAGCATATTTGATATCAAATCTTCTATTATTGACAAAAATGGATATAAAGTACCTGTGTTCGAGGTTAAAATTTCAAAAAATATAGTTTTATTTGATCAAAATAAAGATCTTTTAAAACAAGAAAATGAAATAATTTCTGTTGACGGTGTTAACGGACCTGAAATAATTCTCGGTTCTCTTTCAAATGTTAGCACAAATGGAAACTGGCCGACAATTTTTGATGCTTCAAATTGATTAAAAAAATTTCTTCTGAGGATTTATCTATTCTAATTTTTAAAGATAGAATCGCCTTTTGCACTTTAGATCAAACACTTTATTTTAAATTAGAAAAAAAAAATAATGCAGATGAACTCGACTCTTGGATTAAGTACAATAACTTAATAAAAAAAAATAATAAATGTATTTTATTTGATAGTAAGGGAGTGGTTGTACCCAATAAACTCTTTGATGTTTCAAAAAAAAACCTTTATTTATCATTGACTGATGACGAGTTGGATGACAAAATAGTTGAAACCAATATTATAGATCCAGATAATCAAGTTTTTGTTTTTTCAAAAGGCAAAAACGTGGATAAAATATTTAGTAATTCAATAAAAGATCTGGAAACAACACATTTTGCATCCTACCTTTTGCCCTTTTTATCTAAAGTTTCAAGACGAGACTTAAAAAAAAATATTTTTATTCATTTAAGAGAAGACTATTTTGATCTATTCATCTATCAAAGTTCACTATTGTTGCTATTCAATTCTTATCCACACGATAATGAACAAGATTTCTTATATTATTTGTTTTTTGTGCTAGAGCAGTTTTATTTAAAGCCAAATCAATTTCAAGCATATTTTTTGGGAAAATTTGAAAAATATAAAAAATATTATATAGCATTTGAAAGGTTTCATAAACAAACAAATTTCACTCAACCAAAAAATCCAGAAATAGAATTTAATCATCCAGCACCATTTTTCAATTATTTTTTTGATCATGAGAATAATAGCGGGGAAATTTAAAGGAAGAAAAATAAAATATAATAATTTAAAAAATGTAAGACCTACAACAGATAGGACAAAAGAAGCTTTGTTTAATATTTTGAACCAACATTTTGATTTGAATCAAATAAGTGCTCTTGATCTTTTTTCTGGAAGTGGAAATATAAGCTATGAACTTGTTTCAAGAGGAGTAACAAAAATAACTTCTGTTGAAAAAAATATTCATTGTGTTAAATTTATTAATAGTTTTTCTAAAACACTTGATGTAGAAATAAATATTGTCAACTCTTCTGCGCTTAAATTTTTAAAAATCACAAAATCTAAATTTAATTTAATAATAGCTGATCCCCCTTACTCACATACAGAGGAAGAAATAGATGGTTTAATAGATTTAATTTTTACAAAAAAAATTTTAACGAGAAATGGTTTACTTGTTATCGAGCATCACAAAAATAATCCACCCAAAAAAAATAAATTTTTGTTTGATGTTAGAACATATGGTAGTAATTCGCTAAGTTTTTTTAAATAAAAAAAGCAGGTCATAAGCCGGATTCTGTCAAGTCTTACCATTTATCTAGGTTTTTGATTACTCAAAAACTCAATCCGCCTACCCCTCCGCAAAGAACGAGCGATTCTTAAATGCAGATATATTTGGCGTTTCACCGTATAGAGTTTACATGATTTCACTACAGCTTACCTGTACATTCTTTCTGCTGCACTTGTCCTAATTGTTAAAATAACAACCGACGGGTATTACCCGCTATACTGCTCTATGGTGTCCGGACTTTCCTCTCTGTAATATAAGAGCGATAAGAAGACCTGCTCTTACAAATTTATAATATTGTTAACAATTTTTGTTGAATTTTATATAATGTTTAAAGAAATAAATATGCTTTTTATATTTTTATGCGATGGGTGACTATAGAATTTCTGCAACTAAATATAGACCAAAGTCCTTTAAAGAAGTAGTCGGGCAAGATGCGGTTACTAGGACGCTTGAAAATGCTATCACCCAAAAAAAATTAGGTCAAGCATTATTGTTTTGTGGACCTAGAGGTGTTGGTAAAACTACATGTGCAAGAATCTTAGCAAGGACAATAAATTTTAGTCAAGGAGAGAAGCTTGATTATTCATTCAATATTTTCGAATTAGATGCTGCATCTAATAGATCTGTAGATGATATTAGAAATTTAAATGAACAAGTTAGAGTACCCCCCAGAATTGGTAATTTTAAAATTTATATAATTGACGAAGCTCACATGTTGACGACTGAAGCATTTAATGCTTTTTTAAAAACATTGGAAGAGCCACCAAAACATGTTGTGTTCATCCTAGCAACAACAGAGAAATCAAAAATTTTACCGACGGTTTTGTCAAGGTGTCAAATTTATGATTTTAAAAGAATAAGTGTCACAGATATAAAGATGAAATTAGAAAACATTTTATTGGATCAAAATATACAATATGAAGATGAAGCATTGTTTTTAATTGCAGAAAGTGGAGATGGATCATTAAGAGACGGCCTGCAAATGTTAGATAAAATGATCAATTTCTGCGAAAATAATATAAATACTGAAAGTGTATCTAAAATCTTAAACATTATTGACAACAAAATTTATTTAGAAATTTGTGATGAATTGATTGATCAAAATACGTCTGAGGCCCTGATTTGCCTTGACAAGGTAATATCAAATGGTTTTAATGAGTTGGATTTTATTATTGGATTATCTAACCATTTCAGAAATCTTTTTCTCAGCAAAAATGAAAGTACTTTAAAATTGATCGAAACTAGTAAAACCCTTGAGAAAATTTATTTGGATCAATCAAAAAAAATTGATTTAGATTTTATTAAAGAAGCATTAAAAATTCTAAATACTTTCGAAATAAATTTTAATAAAGTTGACAGTAAAAGGATCCACACGGAAATATGTTTAATACAGATATCATCAATTAGAAAAGAAATAAGTAATAAAAAAAAAAAAATAACTACTGAGCCTGATGATACACAAATTGTTGAAAAAGACAGACAAATTACTAATAACAAAATCACAAAATCTTTTGGTGAAGATATCGACAAAAAAAATGAAAATTACAAAATTAAAACAGAGGATAATCAAGCTACAGAGTTAAATTTAAATATCGATGAGATTTCTTCGTTCTCATTAGCAAGTGTAGAAAAAAAAAGAAAATATAAAAACGATAAATTAATTGACACCAAATTAGAAAAAAAAGCTAAAGGATTTGAAAACGATTTCACTCAAGAAGATTTAGTTCGTCAATGGAACAACTATTATAATCTCAAAATAAAAAATAAAGAATTTAATATTGCATCCTTACTGAAGATTAGTATACCCAAGAAATCTGAAAATAAAATACTTTATAGTGTTGTTTCAGATATTAATAAGAAGGAGTTAAATATTGAGATTCCAAAATTACTTGAATACATTAGAAAATCACTAAAAAACGATTTTATCGAAATACAAATAGACTCAAATATTTCCCCCAAAAAAAACATAATATACACGCCAAGTGAAAAGTTTGAAAAATTAGTCGAATTAAATCCATCACTTCAAATACTAAAAAATAAACTTGATTTAGATTATTAAATCGTCATATTTAAAGTATAAGCGGTTCTTAATTGATTTAGAACAGGCAAAAATTAACCGATTAAAGTCTAGTTTTAAAAAAATTTGATTCATGTTGTTAAAATAAAAAAATCTTAAAGTTAGTATGAGCAATCAATTATAGAGTTACAAACACCTTCTTGATTTTCGAATTATTAAAACATTCAGGGATGAAAAATTTATCGATCTCTACTTGTTCTTTTTTTATATAAGAGCCTTATCATCCCGTCTGCTAACCCAATTTTCGGGACGTAAATTTCTGAAGATCCAGACCATTCTAGAGTTTTTAAGAATATTTCTGCTGCCGGTATAATAACATCTGATCTGTCTGGGTTTAAATCTAAATTAATTATCCTTTCCTCGTAGGTCATTCCAATCATATTATTGTAAATAGTATTTAAATTTATTAAAGTCAAGGGTTTGGTTTCCATAACCCCAGCCATTTTAAATATTTTGTTAATATTCCCCCCAGAACCTATTAGGGCAATTTTATTGTCATTTCGGACATTAGACTTAATCCAATCACGAATTTTGTCCCAAATGTCCTTACTAATCATTTTATTAATCATTCTTACAGTTCCAATTTTAAATGATTTAGACTTTTTCCTTTTGCCATTTACTATAATTGAAAACTCAGTACTTCCACCACCTACGTCAACATATATAAAAGTTCTGTTTTTGTTTATAACCTCAAAAATATTGTTTAGAGATATTACTTTTGCTTCTTTTCTACCATCAATAATTTCAATTTTTAATTTTGTTTTTCTTTTAACTTGCTGAATAACTTCTTTTGAGTTGTTAGCCTCTCTTAATGCAGATGTTGCAAAAGCAAGAAAACTTTTCACTTCATTAACTTTAATAATATGTTTAAATGCCTTTATTGTTTTTACTATTTTAACTATATTTTTTGATGATATCTCACCAATTGTAAATGATTCTTGCCCAAGTCTTATAGGAACTCTGACTATTGAGCTTTTTAAAAATTTTATTGGAAATCCTTTTTTAATTATAACATTTGTTATTAAAAGTCTTATTGCATTAGATCCTATATCAATCGCTGCAAATTTTTCAATTTTCATTTACGAACTAAGTTTTTAAAATATTTATATGTCTCAAATTGAGATCGTTTGCTTATAATTTTTTTCTCACTCACTTTATTTACTCTCAAATCATTGATTAATCTGCTTTTAACGTTATCTATCCAGCTAATATTAAAGGTATCTAAAATTTGATTTTGAAGATCAGTATCATAAATGGGACAACTTACCTCTATTCTATTTTCAAAATTTCTTGTCATCCAATCAGCAGATGATATATAAATTTTGGGTTTACCAGCGTTTTCAAATATATAAACCCTTGGATGCTCTAAGTATTTATCGACTACACTTATAACTTTTATATTTTCGCTCATATCTTTTATTCCCGGAATTAAACAACAAACACCTCTTACAATCATTTCAATTTTGACTCCAGCGTTACTTGCCTCATAAAGTTTTGATATTATTTTATAATTTGTAATACTGTTTAATTTCAGTCTTATTTTTGATTTTTTACCTAGAAGTTTATTTTTTATTTCATTATCAATTAATTCGACCAATCGTTGATATGTGTAATGTGGAGAGACTATTAAATGTTTATATCTTTTGAATTCATAATTAACTTCCAAAAAATTGAAAACTTTTGAAACATCCTTTAAAAGCTTTTGATTTGATGTGAATAAGGTATAATCGGTATATATTTTTGCTGTATTTTCATTAAAATTACCAGTACTTACAAAACCATATTTTTTAATATTGTCCTCCTCGTTTCTTAAAACTAAACAAATTTTTGAATGAACTTTCAGTCCCCTAACACCCATTATAATTTGAACACCTGATTTCTCCAGTTTATCAGCAATGTTTATATTATTTTCTTCATCAAATCTAGCTTGCAACTCAACATAGACAACTACCTTTTTTCCGTTTTTTACAGCATTAATGAGAGAGCTTACTACTTGGGAATATTTAGCTAACCTATAAAGCGTTATTTTGATTGTTTTAACATTAGGATCAAGAGCAGCTTCTCTTAAAAACTTAATCAAATAAGAAAAACTGTGATAAGGGGTATAAATTAGATAATCTTTTATTGACACAGCCTGCATAATGTTTTTTTCTAATCCAAGATTTTTAACAGCTACAGGAATATTTTTTTTATACATCAAGTCATTTCTGTTTAAACTTGGGAATTTCATATAATCGGCACGCCTATGATAACGACCTCCAGGAATTAAACTTTTTTTCGATTTTACTCCAAGTTTATCCATAACTTTTTGCAAAGTTACAGGGTCAATGTTTTTATCATGAACTAGTCTAACTGGATCCGCAAAAATTCTGTCTCTTACGCTATTCATGATTTTTTCCGCATAACTTTTTCCGAAATTTTCTTCAATGTCTAATTCTCCATCTCTTGTTATTTTGAACATATGAGAATCAATTTTTTTATAATCAAACATGCTGAAAATCAAATGGAAATGAAGTCTTATAAGGTCATCAAGCATCATTATATACTGAATGCCATTTTCATCAACTGGTAAAACAATAAAGCGATCTAGTTTTTTTGGAAGTTCAATAAACGCGTAAATGTTATTTTGGTATAAATCAATGTTTGATTCCAAATTCAATTCCAGTTTGATTGCTAAAAAAGTTTTGTTATCAGTAAAATCTTGATATTCTTCTTTTAAAATTACAGTTACTAATGATGGATTTACTTTTTCCAAAAAATAATCAGTCAAATATTGATTTTGATATGGTTTAATCTGTTTCTCATTAATAAAGTAAATTTTTTCCTTTTTTAATTTGTTTTCTATATTGGCTAAAATTACATTACTTTTTTGTTGAAGTTTTATAACTTTGTTTGTAATTGACTTTAACAATTCTTTAGCTTCAATACCTCCTAAAACTTTTTTACCTGACTTACCAGACTGAGCAATTCGCTTTACGGATGCAAATCTTACTTGAAAAAATTCGTCTAAATTATTTGAAAAAATACCGAGGAATCTAAGTCTTTCAATGAGTGGAACCGTCACATCAGAAGCTTCTTCCAAAACCCTTTCATTAAAATTAAGCCAACTTAACTCTCTATTTATAAAATTAAACTTTTTATTTTTAACTTTTTTTTGATTCATAAGTATAACTTCCTAGATTTATTTTTGACCAATCATTTTGCTGAAATTCTAACATTATCCAATCAGATGTTTTTAATTCGGGTGGTTTTTTTTCTGATAAGTGTTCTGCTGCATACGAAAATGCAGGATTATGTCCAACTAAAACAACATTCGAAAAATTGTTATCTAATTCGAAAATATAATCCATTATAATCTTATAATTAAATGAATATAACTCATCAATCACTTTTAAATTACGATGATTATTAAAAACATTTCGAGTTAGAATAGTTGAAGTATGTAAAGCTCTATTTGCAGGACTTGTTAAAAAAATCTCAAATTTTCTAAAAAAATTACTATTTTTTTTTGAAACCTTATTAATATCATTTATGCCTTTCACAGACAAGGGTCTGTCATAATCTTCAACATTGTATTCCCATGACGATTTAGCGTGTCTTAAAAAAACTAATTTTTTCATGATTATGGTGACAATCTTTTTGAATTCCATATTTTCCCATTGTAAGCAAATACTAAACGATCATGCAATCTGTTTTTTCTCCCCTGCCAAAATTCAAACAAGTCAGGTTTCACTATGTAACCACCCCAATTATCTGGCTTTTTAGGTTTTATTTTAGAGTAATACTTAATTATTTCGTTAAATTTTTTTTCTAAAACTTCTCTATTCTCAATAATTTGACTTTGCTTGGATACAATAGCTCCAATTTGGCTACCAATAGGTCTTGAATTAAAATAATCAATAGATTCCTTTTCAGAAATTCTTTCAGCTATCCCTTTTATTATTATTTGCTTTTCTAATGATGGCCAGTAAAAATTTAAACAAACATTATTGTTTTTTGAGATAGATTTTCCTTTCTCACTATCATAGTTAGTAAAAAAAGTAAATCCATTCAAATCAAATTTTTTTAGCAAAACAATTCGAGATTTTGGATATTGTAGGATATTTATTGTGGAGAGGGTCATAGCATTAGGTTCTATAATATTCTTATCCGCTTTCGCCTCATCAAACCATTTTTCGAAAATAAAAAAAGGATCAAAATTTTTGAAGTCATCAGATATCAACCCTTTTTCATATGACTTTCTAAAATCTCTAAGATCTCCTTTTTGACTCATAATTATATTCAAAATTAATAATAAACATACAATTCTTTATGAACATTAAATATCAAATTCAGTACCTTCAATTGCTAATTCAACATTTTCAAAATGGGTTTTAGCTTCAATTAAGAATTCTTCCAAATTTCGATATCTGTTAGAAAAATGTCCTAAAATCAATCTTCCAACATGAGCGGCATTAGCAATTTTTGAAGCGTCAGAGGCAGTACTATGTTTGGTTTTTTTTGCAAGATCCTTGTGTGAGTTCAGGAAGGTAGACTCATGATAAAGACAATCAACTAATGAAATTGACTGAACTATTTTTGGTTCATAGGCAGTGTCGCTACAGAATGCATATTTTTTTGATCTCCTTGGCTGTTTAGTAAAAATTGAATTGCTTATTTTTCTTCCATCCCGGTCCACAAAATCATTACCTTCTTTTATTCCTTTTATATCATCAATATTTAGTTTATACTCTTCAATTTTAGATTTAATTATATTTTTTTCTTTATATATTTCTTCAAACAAAAATCCGTTGGTGTATATTCTATGTCTAAGAGGTATTGTCTTTACGGAAAAATCGAGATTTTTAACAATAGTTTCCTGACTTTTGCTCTCTAGGTTATTAAAAAGTATTTTATAATTCAACCATGATGAAGATAGTTTTAACTGCATATTTATAATTTCTTGTAAACCTTTTGGAGCATAAATATTCAAATCATTAGTTCTTCCCAAAAGACGAAATGTTGATATGAGACCAATTAAGCCAAAATAATGATCACCATGTAAGTGTGAAATAAAAATATGATTAATTTTCAAAAAATTAATTTTCAATTTTCTTAATTGCATTTGTATTCCCTCTCCACAATCTATTAATATATGGTGATTTTTGATTTTAAGAAGTTGGGATGTTGTGTATTTATTAATCTTTGGTGTAGATGCACTTGACCCCAAAATAGTTAATTTCATTATAATTTTCTAAAAATAAATTTAATTATAAGTTAAAGATTCGTAAATCACTAATCGGATTCAATTATTTTCTCCCTTTTTGAAGCTAAAAGATAAAGAACTGCCATTCTTATAGCAACTCCATTTTCCACCTGGTCAAGAATAATTGTATTTTTGTTATCTAATACCTCAGAAGCAATTTCAACCCCTCTGTTTATTGGACCAGGATGCAGAATTAGGATTTCTTTTCTTAATCGATTTATTGATGAAAGTTTTATGCCAAATAAATTATGATACTCCCTCAAAGAAGGGAAGTAAGCTTGATTCATTCTTTCATTCTGAACTCTCAAAATATTTACTGCATCGCACCATGCTAGGCCCTCATCTAAATTAGGCTCGTATACAACATCAAAATTATTTATAAATTTAGGAATCAAACTTTTTGGACCACAAACTTTTACTTTAGCGCCTAAAAGATTTAGAGAAAATATATTTGATAAAGCCACTCTTGAGTGTAAAATATCCCCTAGAATTAAAACTCTTTTGTTAACTAATGAACCCAACCTGCTATTTATAGAATATGCATCAAGTAAACCTTGAGTAGGATGTTCATGCGTACCATCCCCTGCATTTATTATACATGATTCCGTATTTTTTGACAAAAATTTGGCTGCTCCAGGGCTTGGATGTCTAATAATAATCATATCAACTTTCATCGCCAAGATGTTGTTTACAGTATCAATAAGAGACTCACCTTTAGAGATTGAAGAACCTGTTTTTGAAAAGTTTAATATATCAGCACTTAACCTTTTTTCTGCTAACTCAAAAGATAATTTAGTTCTAGTTGAATTTTCAAAAAATAAGTTTGCAATTGTGATGCCTCTGAGAGTAGGAACCTTTTTTATCTTCCTGTTTAAAATTTCTTTAAAGCTATCTGCAGTTTCAAAAATTAAATTAATATCATCTTTTGTCAGATATTTTACACCCAAAAGATTATTAACTGAAATTTGTTTCATTATCATCTTTTAAAATGTAAACAGAACTCTCATTATTGGGGTCATTTAAATTAACATAAACTCTATCATTTTGGAGAGTGTCTACATTAAGACCAATGTAATCAGGTTGAATAGGAAGATGTCTTCTAAACCTTCTGTTAATTAAAGTTAATAATTCAATTTTTATGGGCCTACCGTATGATTCTATTGCTATTAATGCAGCCCTAATACTCCTTCCTGTATACAAAACATCATCTACTAGAATAATACGTTTGTTTTCAATATCAAAGTTGATATTTGAGAAGGTGGGTTTTAATGGTGATTTTTTACTTCTGAAATCATCACGAAAAAACGTAGTATCTAATTTCCCATACTTTAGATTTTTTATATCATACTCCTGTATAAGTTTTTTAACAATCTTATTTAAAAGAAAAACACCTCTTGGTTGTAAACCAACTAAAATTGAATTTTGAAAATCTAAATGGTTTTCAATTAGCTCGCAACTTAGTCTGTTTATTAAGACATTTAACGTAGGTTCATCAAGAAGTTTTTTTTGTTTCACGTATATTCTTAAATAAATTTTATAATTGAATTAATTTTATTTAAAATATTATGATGAATTATAAATTACTTTTTATCCATTTTTTCTTTTAAATCAGCCAGAACATCTATATCCCCTAAAGTTGTTTTTTCACTTGATTCAGAGATGTTTTTACTCTTTTTTATATTTTTATTTCTTCTGTCGTCATTTTTAAAAGTCGAAGTATGTGAGGCAACTACTCTTTTAAAATCCTTATTAAATTCAATAATTTTAAACTTAACTTTTTCGTTAAGATTTAGTTTAGTTCCATCTTCCTTCTCCATGTGTCTTGAAGGAACAAAGGCAGTTATATTTTCATTAAATTTAATTGTTGCTCCTTTATCTACAATTTCTGTTAACTCGATTTCGTGAGTTGAGCCCTCAGAAAATTCTTTTGCATATTTGTCCCAAGGATTATCTTGAGTTTGCTTATGTCCAAGACTCAATTTTCTACCATCTACATCTAATTCCATTACGATTACATCTATTTTATCTCCCACAGTCAAAATTTCAGACGGGTGTTTCACTTTTTTGGTCCATGATAAGTCCGATATATAAACTAAACCATCAATACCTTCTTCAAGTTCAATGAAAACACCAAAGTTTGTGAAGTTCCTGACAATACCTTTGTGTGTTGATCCAACAGGATACTTATTTGTAATATCTGTCCAAGGATCTTGTGTTAGTTGTTTGATTCCAAGAGACATTTTTCTTGATTCTTTATCCATTGTGAGAACTTGTGCTTCAACCTCATCTCCTACATTAACAAAATCTTGAGCTGATCTAAGATGGGTTGACCAAGACATTTCGGAAACATGAACCAATCCCTCTACTCCGTCCTCAATTTCAACAAAGGCACCATAGTCGGCTATGACAACAACTTTCCCTTTGACTTTAGAGCCTTCTTTAACATCTTCTCCTAATTTATCCCATGGATGATCACTTAGTTGCTTTAAACCAAGTTGAATTCTAGATTTATTATCGTCAAAGTCTAGAATAACAACATTGAGCTTTTGATCAAGTTCTAAAATTTCACTTGGATGAATAATCCTACTCCACGAAAGATCTGTAATGTGAATTAATCCATCAACTCCACCAAGGTCAATAAAAACACCATATGAGGTTATATTTTTAACAGTGCCTTCAAGAACCTGGCCTTTTTCTAATTGACCGATGATTTCCTTTTTTTGCTCTTCTATGTCAGCTTCTATAAGTGCTTTGTGAGAGACGACTACATTTTTAAATTCGTGGTTTATTTTTACAACTTTGAATTCCATAGTTTTGTCAACATACTGGTCATAATCTCTAATCGGTTTAACATCAATTTGGGAGCCGGGGAGGAATGCTTCAATTCCAAATACGTCAACTATCATACCTCCTTTAGTTCTGCATTTGACATAACCATTTACTATCTCTCCGCTGTCATGAGCATTATTTACTCTTTCCCAGGCTTTTATGGTTCTCGCTTTTCTGTGTGACAAAACTAGTTGACCTGTTTTGTCTTCTCTGATATCAATAATTACCTCAACTTTGTCACCTATTTTTAAATTTGGATTGTATCTGAATTCATTCAAAGAAATTACTCCTTCTGATTTTGCGTTAATATCAATTATAGCCTCTCTATCTGTGATATGCACAACGGTTCCTTCAATCAAATCTTCATCGGTTGTATCAACAAAATTTTCAGAAACTAATTTATCAAACTCTGCAATTTTCTTGTCATCAATTTCATTTAGGCCTTCTTCATAAAGATGCCAATCGAAAGATGCTAGATCTTGGTCAATTTTTTCTTTTATTTTTTTTGGTTTTTCAGAAGATGACTTAACTATTTTTATTTCCTTCTGTTTATCGTTTTTAATTTTTGTAAACTTTTTTTCAATTTTTTGCTTAGATTCTGTCTTTTTTGGGGACTTTGGTTTGGTAGACTTGGAATCTTCTACTTTTTTTGATTTTGGCTTTTGAGACTTAGATTTAGCAGTTTCTTTTTTTTCTGAAACTGATTTAACTTTCTTAGGTTTTGTTTCTTTTTTTTGTGGTTTACTAACCTCTTTAGTTGAAGGGGTTTTTTGTGAAGTTTTTTTGGTAGTTAATTTTTTTGTGGTTGATGCAACTTTATTTTTAGTTTCATCTTTTTTGGGTTTTTCTTTCTTTTCTTTTTGTTCCTTAGCCATTATTCTAAAATTTGTATCCTGTTAATAATCTGTGAAGCTTTAATTGAAATTAACAGAAGGGTTATTATTACTCCGCTCCACTTAATCAAAGAGTGTGCAAATATATACTTAAATCCATTATTAACAACGATAATTTTAAAATAATTCGATTGAATATTCTTAAAAATTTGAATATTGAAATTAAAAAAAGTGAACTTCTCTTACACTCTAAATTGTTTTTTGTACATTAAAAAAATTTTAAAAAATTGAAAAAAACTAATTCCAACAACAACGAATATTGGAAATCTAACTTAAAATTCGTCTCAATTCTTCTTGCAGTCTGGTTTACTGTTTCTTTTGGGTTTGGCATTCTCCTCGTAGAATATTTAAATGAATTCCAAATTGGAGGTTTCCCCCTTGGATTTTGGTTTTCACAACAAGGCTCTATTTATATTTTTGTGATTTTAATTTTTATATACATCTATCTAATGAATAAACTGGACAAAAAATTCAAATAAATGGAACTTCAAATATGGATTTGGCTTTTAGTGGGATTATCATTTGCTATGTACATAGGAATTGCAATATGGTCTCGGGCTGGAAACACTAAAGAATTTTATATTGCCGGAAGAGGTGTTCCTCCAGTAGCAAATGGTATGGCTACTGCTGCTGATTGGATGTCAGCTGCTTCTTTTATTTCTATGGCAGGAATTATATCATTTATAGGCTATGATGGGTCAGTTTATCTTATGGGGTGGACGGGCGGATATGTTTTGTTAGCATTGCTTTTAGCTCCATATTTAAGAAAATTTGGAAAGTTTACTGTACCTGACTTTATCGGAGAAAGATACTATTCATCAACTGCAAGATTGGTTGCTGTTTTTTGTGCTTTAATAGTATCTTTTACCTACGTAGCTGGTCAAATGAGAGGTGTGGGTGTAGTTTTTTCAAGATATCTTGAAGTCGATATTAACACCGGTGTATTTATTGGTATGGCTATAGTTTTATTTTACGCAGTATTAGGTGGAATGAAAGGAATTACATATACCCAAGTAGCTCAATATTGTGTTCTGATTTTCGCTTTTCTGATTCCAGCAATTTTCATATCATTTTTAAGTACAGGTTGGGTTATCCCACAAATTGGATTTGGGTCTTCAGGTCAAAATGGCATTTATCTTATCGATAAATTAAATTCGTTACACAAAGAGTTAGGTTTTAGTAATTATACAAGTGGAACTAAGTCAATGTTGGATATGCTTCTAATTACACTTGCCCTAATGGTGGGGACAGCTGGTTTACCTCACGTTATTGTTCGTTTCTTTACAGTAAAAAAGGTAAGTGATGCTAGAAAATCTGCCGGTTGGGCTCTTTTATTTATAGCTATATTATACACTACTGCACCAGCCATTGCAGTGTTTGCAAGAATAAATCTTATTGAAACAACCAACAATAAGATATATTCAAATATGCCTACTTGGTTTAAAAAATGGGAGGAAACGGGTCTTATCAAGTTTACAGATAAAAACAATGACCAAATAATTCAATACAATGCTGATAACACCATAAATGAATTAATTATTGACAGAGATATTATGGTACTAGCAAACCCAGAAATAGCTCAATTACCAAACTGGGTAATTGCCCTACTGGCTGCGGGTGCACTTGCGGCTGCTTTGTCAACTGCTGCTGGTCTTTTGCTTGTTATTTCATCGTCAATTTCTCATGACTTAATAAAAGGAATTATATACCCTAAAGTAAGTGAAAAACAAGAATTAGTAGCAGCTCGAATTTCTTCTTTTGTGGCTGTAATGTTAGCGGGATATTTTGGTATTAATCCACCGGGTTTTGTTGCCGCTACTGTTGCACTTGCATTTGGACTTGCCGCTGCATCTTTTTTCCCAGCCATTGTAATGGGAATATTTAGTTTAAAAATGAACAAAGAAGGTGCCGTTTGTGGAATGATAGCAGGAATGTCTTTGATGCTTATATATATGCTAAAATTCAAATTCGGATGGTTTGGAGGAGGAAATTCTTCTCAATGGTGGTTTGGAATCTCACCCGAAGGATTTGGTAGTATAGCTATGCTATTTAACTTTTTAATTTCTATTACTGTTTCAAAATTCACGAAAAAAATTCCAGAAGAAGTTAAGAGATTAGTACTAGAAATAAGAAAACCTTAATAAACGATAAGCATTTAATATTTGAGATGAGTTTTTAATTAAAAATTATTTCTATTTTTGCTGCTTATGTTTAAAAACGTATTAAAATTTGACTTTTCAAATTTCAGAGGTGATTTTTTTGGAGGTATAACTGCTGGTATAGTTGCTCTCCCACTTGCACTTGCATTTGGGTTAAGTTCTGGATTAGGTCCTAGTGCCGGTTTATATGGTGCTATTTTTATCAGTTTTTTCGCAGCTTTTTTCGGAGGGACTCCGACCCAGATATCAGGTCCTACTGCTCCTATGACGGCTGTAAGCATGGTCTTTATTGCAGATATTTTATCCAATTTTGATGGATCTATAAGCAAAGCATTACCCATTATTCTTGCAGTATTTTTGCTATCTGGTCTTTTACAAATTGTGTTGGGCTTAATTGGAGTTGGAAAATATATAAGATACATACCCTACCCGGTCGTTTCAGGTTTTATGACAGCTATTGGCGTTATTATTCTAGTCACCCAAATCGCCCCAACAGTGGGTTATTATGTAAAAGAAGACTTCGAATTTGTTGAAAATTTTAAAGAAAAGGCTGAAAGTAATCTTCTTCAAAAATCTCTTAATGATGAAATAAGTAATGAGATTTTAGTTTTAGACGATTTTGAGTCTGCAATAAGAAATTCTAACAAAATAACTGAGTCTGATATAATGACAGAAGCTAAAACTTTAGCTAGCAAGGAAGCTTCTGGAGTCTTAGGAACTTTCAATGTTATACCAAGAATTATAAAAAATATTGATATAATCGAACTCTTATTAGCTCTTTTTACAATAGCTATAATTTATGGATTTAAAAGAATAACAACCGCTGTGCCTAGTACTCTTGTGGCTTTATTTGTAGTTTCTGGAGTCGCGTACGGATTTGGAATTAATTATAGGCCAATATCAGCCATACCCTCAGGGCTTCCAGAAATACAGTATAGTGTGTTTAAGGTCCTTGATATCGCACTAATTGCAAAATATATTTTTACTGCAATTACTCTCGCACTTTTAGGGGCAATCGATTCACTTCTTACCTCTATTGTAGCTGATAATATGACTAAAACAATTCATGAACCCAACAAGGAGCTTATTGGTCAAGGAATTGGTAATTCAATTGGAGCTCTCTTTGGTGGTATTCCTGGTGCGGGAGCTACCATTAGGACAGTAGTAAATATAAATTCAGGGGGTAAAACAAGGCTATCTGGAATGATCGCCGGACTTCTACTTCTTTTTATTCTCTTGGCCGTAGGCCCCATTGCTTCGAAAATTCCTGCTGCGGTGCTTGCAGGCATTTTAATAACTGTAGGAATCGGCGTTATGGATTATAAAGGTCTAAAAGCCATTCCTTATATGCCAAGGCCTGAGGTTTTTATACTAATAATTGTTTTGGTTCTTTCCTCAGTTTGGAACTTAGTATACGCTGTTGGTATAGGTTTAGTAATCGCCTCTTTAATATTTATGAAAAAAGCCGGTGATTTAACAAGTGAAAGCTTTAATATTTTTCCTATAAAAAAAGGGGAATTTAAACTTCCGTCAAATTTAAAAGAAGAGGTTTTTATTAAAGATATTGAAGGGCCCCTTTTCTTTGGAAGTAGTTCTAATTTTAATCAAAGGAGTAAAGAGATCCCATTAACAGCATCCATCTTAATAATTAGACTCAAAAAAGTACCTTATATTGATCAATCTGGGTTGTACGCAATAGAATCTGTAATTAATGATCTGGTTACAAAAAACAAAAAAGTATTTCTAGTTGGGCTTAATGACCAACCCAAAGATTTAATGGAAAAGGCAAACATAATACCTAATTTGATTCCTAGAGAACAAATTTTTAATGATTTTGAGTCATCTTTACTTTCAATAAAAAAATCTTAAAAAGATAAATTCTAAGAGCCAAGATTTGTTTCTATATAATTTTTAGCAATATTAAATACTTCTAGCTCTGATTTTTTTGAAGTATCAATTTCAAATGCATCTTTGGGTTTTTTAAGAGGTGCTATTTTTCTTTCCGAATCTGTTTTATCCCTCTTAATTAGATTGTCTTCTACTTTCTTTGTATCAAATGAGATATTATTTTCCTCAATTTGTTTGTTTCTCCTTTTGGTTCTTATATCTAAATCTGCACTTAAAAAAATTTTTACCTTAGCATCAGGAAATACAACAGTCCCAATATCTCTTCCTTCAACAACAACTGATTTTTGTAGTACAAGATTTTTTTGCTGCGTAAATAAAAATTTTCTAACTGACTCAAGTTTAGCAACAGAACTAACAATATCTGATATCTCAAAACTATACATCTTGTCACCAAATGTTTTCCCATCAAATGATAAAGAATTATTTCCATTTTTATCAATAATCCAATCGAAATTTAAATTATTAAGTTTATTTATCAATTGAGATTCATTGACTTTATCTTTTATTATAAATCCATTTTTTAATGCAAAATAGCTAATAATTCTATACATTAACCCTGAATTTAAATAATAGAAATTGTAGTATTCAGCAAGTTTACTTGCGAGTGTGCTTTTACCTGTTGAAGAAAATCCATCAACTGAGATTATGTTTTCAGGCATAGAGAATAAAATCTTTTCATTTTAAATTTAAATTATAAAATTAGTATAAATTAAAAAGTTATATTTTTTTTGGATTCGATACCATTTCATCTGTAACAGACAACTTAATTACATCTCTCATTTCGCTAACGTAATGAAAATTTAAATTTTGTAGATAATTCTTTGGGATTAATTCAACATCCTTTTTATTTTCTTCACTTAGTATAATCTCTTTGATCTTTGATCTTTTAGCAGCAAGAATTTTTTCCTTTATCCCACCAACAGGAAGGACCTTTCCTCTCAACGTAATCTCACCTGTCATAGATAAGTACTTTTTTACTTTTTTTTGGCTAAAAAGAGAAACAAGTGAAGTTAACATTGTTATACCTGCGCTTGGCCCATCTTTTGGTGTAGCACCCTCAGGAATGTGTATATGGACATTGTATTTGTCAAATTTTATTTTACTTAAATCAAATAAATCAGCATTTGACTTTATATACTCAAGAGCAATGGTTGCTGATTCTTTCATTATCTTTCCAAGATTGCCTGTGATTGAAAGTTGACCTTTACCAGTTGACAAGGCGGACTCTATAAATAGGATTTCTCCACCTGCAGATGTCCAAGCAAGGCCAACAACAACTCCTGCTCTATTATTATTTTTAAAAACTTCTCTATTAATTAATTGAGGGCCAAGGATTTCTATAATTTCTGCTTTGGTTGGATTTACTGAATATTTTTCATTCATTGCAACTGATTTCGCAGCATATCTTACTGATTTAGCAATTTGCTTTTCTAAACCTCTTACACCTGATTCTCTCGTATATTTATCAATTATAACTTCTATAATTGGTTTAGAAAGGGTGAAATCTTTTTTATTTAAACCATGTTCTTTTAATTGCTTAGGAACCAAATATTTTTTTGCAATTATTGCTTTTTCCTCAAGAGTGTAACCACTTATATTAATAAATTCCATTCTATCTCTAAGTGCCGGATTTATGGATAATATATTATTGGCAGTTGCGATGAACATAACCTTTGATAAGTCATAACCCAACTCAAGAAAATTATCATAAAAGTCACAATTTTGCTCTGGATCTAAAACTTCAAGAAGTGCAGAAGAGGGATCTCCTTGAGAACCAAAACCAACTTTATCAATTTCATCTAAAACAAAAACAGGGTTTGAAGTTCCAGTTTTTTTTATATTTTGAATAATTCTACCAGGCATAGCTCCTATGTATGTTTTACGATGACCTCTAATTTCAGATTCATCTTTCAGGCCTCCAAGTGAAACCCTTACGTATTCTCTTCCAATTGCTTCAGCGATAGATTTACCTAACGATGTTTTACCTACTCCTGGTGGACCATGGAGACAAATAATTGGTGATTTCATGTCATTTCTTAACTTTAGAACAGCGAGATATTCTAGTATCCTCTTTTTTACCTCATCTAAACCAAAATGGTCCCTATTTAATACTTTTTCTGATCGTTTAAGGTCAAAGTTGTCATTTGAAAAGTGATTCCATGGAAGATCAAGAAGTAAATCAATATAATTTCTTTGTACAGAGAATTCAGCAACTTGGGGGTTCATTCTTTGAAGTTTAGAAATTTCTTTTTCAAATGTGTTTTGAACTTTGTCACTCCATAGTTTTTTAGAAGCTCTTTTTCTTAATTCTTCAATTTCCTCTTCTTGTGTATGACCACCGAGTTCCTCTTGAATCGTTTTCATCTGTTGGTGAAGATAATATTCCCTTTGCTGCTGATCTAAATCATTCCTTACTCTAGATTGAATGTCATTTTTCAACTCCAACTTTTGATATTCTAAATTGATATATTTTAAACACAAAAGAGCTCTTTCACTAATATTTTTAGAACTCAGAATCTTTTGTTTGTCATTTACAGTGAGATTCATATTTGAAGAAACAAAATTTATCAAAAATGAATCACTTTGAATATTTTTGATTGCGAATGAAGCTTCACTTGGAATATTTTGATTTTCGTTAATTATCTTGATTGCTGTTTCTTTAATAGATTCAACAGCTAGTTTAAATTCAGACTTTTTCTTTTGTTTTTTATTTTCGATAATAGAACTAATCTTAACCTTGAGATAAGGAACTTTAGAAATCACATTATCAATCTTAAATCTTTTTTTACCCTGAATTATAATTGTTGTGCTCCCATCTGGCATTTTTAAAACTCTAAGAATTTGTGCTACTGTTCCCATTTGATAAAGATCATTAATTGTAGGATCTTCAACTTTCTTATCCTTTTGAGCCACAACACCAATTGGGTTTTTAGATTTGTTTGCATCCCTAATTAATTGTATGGACTTGTCTCTTCCTACTGTAATTGGAATAACAACACCTGGGAATAAAACAGTATTTTTTATTGGAAGTAAAGGAACAACTTCAGGTAATTCTTCTTTTTCAAGTGCTTCTTCATCTTCAGATGTCATAAGAGGTATTAGTTCGGCTTCAGAATCAACACTATCTAAAGAAAAGTCGTTAATGGCGGAAAAAATTGATTTTGTCATAACAAGTAAATGA
The DNA here is from genome assembly GCA_902582405.1 of uncultured Bacteroidota bacterium. GTDB lineage: Bacteria > Bacteroidota > Bacteroidia > Flavobacteriales > Flavobacteriaceae > TMED96. Next base: position 39,816 of record CACHSA010000006.1, read on the forward strand.
CATAATGTCATAAAAAAGAAAACTAAATTGTACTGTTTATGTATTTTTTGTGTACACTATAGTTTACATTTAAACATGTCCAATATCTATGCCAATTCCTTTCTATTAAATTTTCCCTTTTTATTAATACTCAAAATCAAGAAACCACCAATTAAAAAAAATAGCATAAAAAATATTACCGAAAATCTCATGCTTCCAGTTATTTGATCAACCATTCCGAAAAGTGTCATACCAAAAACAACAGCTATTTTTTCAGTTACTCCATAAAAACTAAAATAAGAGGCAGTATCTTTTGTATTTGGTAAATATTTAGAATATGTAGCTCTAGAAGTTGATTGCAATCCACCCATAACCATTCCAACTAAACCAGCAACCAAATAAAACTGAAAAGGTGTTTGTATATAATAAGCGTAAATACAGATAAGTCCCCAAAGGATATTAGCTACAAATAAAGTAGGTATATTACCAAATCTAATGGACGCTCTTGCAGCAATAATTGCACCAAAAATAGCTACTAGCTGTATGAGTAAGATACTTACAATTAACCCTATTGTTTTTTCTTGATCTGAAGACCAAATTATTTCCTCTTCTCCAAAATAAGCAGCAACAAGCATAATTGTTTGAAGCGCAAGAGAATAAACAAAAAATGCTAATAAAAAACGTTTCAAAGAAAAGTCTATTTTTATTAAGTCATATACGCTTTTAAGCTCCCTGTATCCGTGAAAAATAATATTTTTTTTCTTTACAGCTTTCTTTTCACCTTTAGGCAAATAAAAAAACGATATTTGGCTAAATATTAACCACCAAAAACCAACGCACACAAATGATATTTTCATTGCATAGAGTCTTGCTTGATCAGGGTTTCCTGAAATACCGTAAAAGTCAGGTTGCATAATTAGTGATAAGTTAAACAAAAGTAAAATTACACTTCCTACATAGCCTAAAGAGTAACCTTTAGCACTTGCCCTGTCTTGTTGCTCAGGATAAGCTACATCTGGAAGGTAAGAATTATAGAAGATCAAACTGGCCCAGAATCCAATTAATGCTAAAAAATATAGAAAAAGTCCAGTATAAATGTTTTCAAGATTAAACCAAAATAGCCCAATACAAGAAAAAGAACCTAAAAAAACAAAAAATTGCATAAAACGTTTTTTATTTCCTAAAAAATCGGCAATACCAGCTAAAATCGGTGAAATAAGTGAAATAATAACAAACGCAAAGGCTGTCAAAAAACTTATCATTGCTGTATTTTTGATTTGATACCCCATAAAAAATATTTTGTTATTTTCGGCAAATAAAGCTGCGTAATAAAGAGGAAAAATTGCAGTAGTAATTACCAGAGAATAGACTGAATTAGCCCAATCATAAAAAGCCCAAGCATTAATAAGTTTATTAGTACCTTTCTTAGGTTTTTTTTTTGAATGCATATTTTTAAAAGTACGAAGTTTTTTTATTATGATAGCTTTAAATTATGATATGTAGATATGTTTTGATATGAAAAAACCTAATTTAAATCACAATAAAGTAAATTTGAATATGAAAACTTTATATCTCTTTGTGGTAATTATTCCTCTGTTCTTGACTTGCCAAGATAAGATTGAAAAGAAAAAATATAACGTTAGTATGTCAGATTCAGAGTGGAAAAATATTTTGCCAGAGTTATCTTATAATGTTTTAAGAAAGTCTTTCACTGAGCGTCCTTTTTCAAGCAGTCTTAACTTCAACAAAAAGTCAGGTTACTATGCGTGTAGGGGGTGCAAGAAGCCACTCTACAAATCAGAAAATAAATATGACTCAGGATCTGGATGGCCTTCTTTCGACAGAGAAATTAGAGATAATATTGAATATGACGTAGATTTTAAAATTGGATATCCAAGAACCGAACTAAAATGTTCAAATTGTGGTGGTCATTTAGGTCACATGTTTAATGACGGTCCGAGAGAAACCACTGGTAAAAGGCATTGTATTAATGGAGCAGCATTAATTTTTATAGAAAAATAATTGAATTTTAGAAAAAAAAATAAAACTGAAGAATATTGGGAAAGAAAGCTTTCGAAAAAGGAATATGATATTTTGAGAATGGGTGGCACAGAACTACCTTATACAGGAAAATATAATAATCATTTTGAAGATGGAATTTACGTTTGCAAAGGTTGTGGTAATCCTTTGTATAAATCAAATTCTAAATTTGACAGTGGATGTGGATGGCCTTCATTTGATGAGTGCGTTGAAAATTCAATAGAATACAAAAAGGATTATAAAATTGGAGTATTAAGAATTGAAATTTTATGCTCAAACTGTGAAGGACACCAAGGACACGTATTTAACGATGGTCCAACTAAAACTAAAAAAAGATATTGTGTGAATTCTGCCAGTATAGATTTTATTCCCAAGAAAAATAAATAAACGTTTTGTAAATTTAAAGAAAAATAGAATGGAAAACTACGATGTGATTATAATTGGAAGTGGTCCGGGCGGTTATGTTTCTGCAATTAGAGCATCACAGCTTGGATTGAAAACAGCAATTATTGAAAAAGAAAGTTTAGGCGGAATATGTTTAAACTGGGGCTGTATTCCAACCAAAGCGCTTTTGAAATCAGCTCAAGTCTTTGAGTATATAAAACATGCAAAAGATTATGGAATAAATGTCAAAAACTACGAAAAAGACTTTGATGCTGTTATCAACAGAAGTCGAGACGTTGCTCAAAATATGAATAAAGGAGTAGATTTTCTAATGAAAAAAAACAAAATAGATGTCTACATAGGAGAGGGATTAATTGGAAAAAGTAAGAGAGTAAAAATTATTAGTAGTACTGAAGAGAAAGAGATTGAGGGTAAACATATAATTATTGCTACTGGTGCCAGATCTAGAGAAATAAAATCAATCCCTATTGATGGAGAAAAAATAATCGGTTATCGTGAAGCTATGACATTAAAAAAACAACCCAAAAAATTGTGTATTATAGGATCTGGGGCAATAGGAATTGAATTTGCTTATTTTTACAATACAATGGGAACAGATGTTACCATTATTGAATTTCAAGATAGAATAGCCCCATTAGAAGATGAAGACATATCTTCTCAACTGGAGAAGTCGTTCAAAAAAATGGGAATTACTATAATGACAAACTCAGAAGTAATTGGAATAGACAACTCAGGTAAAAGTCCAATATTAAAAATAAAAAATGGAGAAAAGGAAGTCAGATTAGAATCAGAAGTTGTACTATCTGCAATTGGAGTTAAAAGTAACATAGAAAATTTGGGTTTGGAAGAAGTCGGGGTAGCGATAGATAACGACAAAATTTTAGTAAATGATTTTTATGAGACAAATATTCCTGGCTATTATGCAATTGGAGACATAACCAAAGGACAAACTCTTGCACATGTTGCTTCCGCTGAAGGTATTCTATGCGTTGAAAAAATTTCTGGAATGCAAGTTGAAACTATTAATTACAATAACATTCCCGGTTGCACCTACTGTCATCCAGAAATTGCATCTGTTGGATTTACTGAGAAACAGGCAATTGAAAAAGGTTTTGAAATAAAGGTTGGCAAATTTCCCTTTTCAGCATCAGGTAAGGCGAAAGCTAGTGGATCTTCTGATGGATTTGTAAAAGTAATATTCGATGCAAAATATGGTGAATGGCTAGGGTGCCATATGATTGGAAACGGCGTAACAGAGATGATTGCAGAGGCTGTTATAGGTAGAAAGTTGGAGACAACAGGTCATGAAATTCTTAAATCAGTTCATCCACATCCTACAATGAGCGAAGCGGTAATGGAAGCCGTTGCTAATGCCTACGATGAAACAATTCATTTGTAGTTATTTATAACAAAACTACTTACGGCTAAATAATAAGAATCAAGGCCGAAACCACTTATAAGGCCTTTTGCGTGAGGAGTAATAAAGGAGTTGTGTCTAAAATCTTCTCTAGAGGAGGTATTTGAAATATGTACTTCAATTACATCCGTTTTTATTGCTTTAACGGCGTCACCTATTCCAACGGATGTATGAGTATATGCTGCCGCATTTAAGATTATACCGTCTGATTCAAAACCCACATGATGCAACTTGTCAATTATTTCACCTTCAATATTTGATTGAAAGTAATCAAAATTAATCCCAGGAAATTTGTCTTTCATAGTTTCTAGGTAATCCTCAAAATTAGAAAAACCATAAATTTCTGTCTCTCTCACACCTAACAGATTTAAATTTGGACCATTTATAATACTAATATTCATGATATAAAATTACCTAAAATGATTCATAAATTATATTTTTAATAACTAAATACTTTTCAATTAAATGTTTACTAAAAAAATCATCTTAATATTTTTAATTTTTTTAAGCTACGAAAGTCAAGCTCAAAAAAGCTTGACAAGCATTGTAATTTTAGGTATCGCTCAAGATGGAGGTTCACCACAAATAGGATGTGATAAATCATGTTGTAAAACTCTTTGGGAGAATAATCTCTATGAAAGTGTCACCTCTATTGGGTTAATTGATAATCATGAAAACAATTTTTTTTTGATTGATGCATCCCCAGACATTTCCAAACAACATCAAATGCTCAAGTCTTTTGCCCCAAATGGAAGCTTGGGAGGAATTGCTCTAACTCATGCTCATATTGGACATTATTCTGGTCTCTTATTTTTAGGAAAAGAATCTTTAGATGTTAAAAATATTAATGTTTACAGTATGCCAAAAATGTCATTTTTTTTAGAAAATAATGGACCTTGGTCACAATTAATTCAAGAAAAAAATATTGTAATAAATAAATTAAAAAATGACTCAATACAGACCCTAAGCAAATATATTTCCATAAAGCCAATACTTGTTCCACACAGAGATGAGTTTTCAGAAACTGTAGGGTATATAATAAAAGGTAAGGACAAGTCGGCTTTATTCCTCCCAGATATTGATAAATGGGAGAATTGGAATAAAAAAATAGAAAATCTTATAAGAAAAGTTGATTATGCATTTATTGATGGGACTTTTTATGATGAAAACGAAATACCATACCGAAATATGGACGAAATTCCACATCCTTTTGTAATTGAAACTCTTAAAAGATTTGAAAACATAAAGGAAAATGATAAAAAAAAAATTTACTTTATCCATTTAAATCATACGAATCCCTTACTTAAACCAAAAAATAAATTAACGAAGGAAGTTATCAGAAAAGGGTTTAACATTGCAAGAACCGGAATGAAATTAGATTTATGAATACTTGGGAAAATTTATTTAAAGGTTATTTAATTTATTTAAAAATTGAAAGAGGCCTTTCCGAAAATTCAATTAAAAGTTATTCATATGACATTCGAAGCCTCTTGAAATATATAAATAAATATAACAACAAACTTAGGTTAAAAGACTGTGACAAACAATTTATTCAGGAATTCATATATAAATTTTCAAAAAATATAAATTCAAGATCACAAGCAAGACTTTTGTCATCTTTAAAAAGTTTTTTCAATTATTTGATTTTTGAAGGGCTGAATAAATCATCACCAATGGAATTGATTGAATCACCAAAAATTGTATCTAAACTTCCTGAAGTATTATCAAGTAAAGAAGTTGAAACTTTAATTAATAATTCGGAATTAAATAAAAATAACGGTATAAGGAATTCAGCTATTTTAGAAACTCTTTATGGAAGTGGTTTAAGAGTCAGTGAGTTAATTAATTTAAAAATATCTAATATTCATTTTGATGACAAACTACTTTTAATTCAGGGTAAAGGAAATAAACAAAGACTTGTTCCTCTAGGTTCGATATGTGAGGCTAAAATTATAAACTATGTTAATAATATTAGAATTTTAAAAAAAATTAAAGAGAAATCAAGGGATATAGTTTTTTTGAATATAAATGGACATAAACTTACAAGGGCAACGATTTTTAATATTGTTAAAGAAGCTCAAAAAAATTCAAACATAAATAAAATAGTTAGTCCACATACTTTTAGGCATTCCTTTGCAACACATTTGCTGGAAAATGGGGCTGATTTGAGATCAATACAAATAATGATGGGACATGAAAATATCACTACAACAGAAATTTATACACACTTAGACACTAAATATCTATCTAAAACTTTAAATAAATTTCATCCCAGAAAATAAACCTATTGATTTACAACCATGCGAAATCCTTTACCATGAATATTAAGAATTTCAACCCTGTTATCTTTTTTTAAATATTTTCTTAGCTTAGCGATATAAACATCCATTGAACGTGATGTGAAGTAATTATCATCTCTCCAAATTTTACTCAAAGCCTGGTCTCTTGGTAGCAGATCATTTATATGAATAGCTAAAAGTCTTAAAAGTTGATTTTCCTTTGGTGATAATTTAATTGGCTTATGATCTAGGTAATTTAATAACCTGAGTTTAGTGTTCAGACTGAAATCTCCTATTTTGAATTGCGTTTCTATTGAATCAGTAACTTCTTTAATCATTCTTCTACCTAGAATTGACTTAATTTTAGCAAGCAAGACTTCTGAATCAAAAGGTTTAGTTAAATAATCGTCTGCACCCAATTTAAATCCTTTCAAAACATCTTCTTTTAATGTTTTAGCAGTCAAAAATATTAATGGAACTAAGTCATCAACTTCTCTAATTTCCTTAGCAAGTGTAAACCCATCTTTGTAAGGCATCATAACATCAAGTAGACATAAAGAGAACTTTTCCTTTTTGAATTTTTCAAAACCCTCAATTCCGTTCTTAGCCAATGTAACCTGATATCCATTAATTTTCAAGTACTCTTTTAAAATACTTCCAAAATTAGGATCATCCTCAACTAATAAAATTGTTTTCTTATTTGTAGTCATTTTGATTTTTTTAAATAAATAATGGAATTTGAATTTTGAACTTAGTCCCTTCCCCTTCAGTGCTTTCAACAGAAATTTTGCCACTATGCAAAGAAATAATTTTTTTTACATAAGCAAGGCCAAGGCCGTGTCCTTTAATGTTATGAATGTCCCCATTCTGTTCTCTGAAAAACTTTTCAAAGATCATTTTTAAAGTATTATCATTCATTCCAATACCTTCATCTTCAATTTGAATGTATGTGTTTTTGTCATCATTTAAAGTGACTATTTTAATTTTAGGTTTTTCTTTCGAATATTTTATCGCATTATCTAAAATATTTATAAAGACGTTTATTAGATGATTTTTATTACCTAATATTTTTGTTTTTTTTGATTTAAATGAAGTTTTTATATCTACACTTTTATTTTGAACTAATAAAGTGATGTGTTCAAGGGCATTTTTGAGTATTTTGTGAATATCAATTCCTGTTTTATCAATCAATGTATTGCTTTTATCTAGCTGAGAAATTGTAAGTATTGTTTCTACTTGATCATGCATTCTTCTGTTTTCCTCTCGCATTATTTTTAGATATTGATGCTTTTTTCGGCTGTTTTTTAATTCTAATTGGCTTTCAATAGCATCAATCGCCAGATTAATTGTTGCAATTGGTGTTTTAAATTCGTGAGACATATTGTTAATGAAGTCTGTTTTAATTTCAGAAATCTTTTTCTGTTTTAGAATTTGAAACAAAGAAATTGCACATAAGAGTATAATTAAAATTGTTAAAACGAAAGACAAGCTAGCAACACCTATAACAGATGACATTAAATATTTTTCTTTTTTTGGAAATGTTACAACCAAATCGTAAATACTAGTCCCTTGGTCATCAACAAAGATTGGAATAGAATATTTGGGACCCGAAAGAGATCCTTCATAATTTTTAGAAATGATTTTTGTAGCTATTCCATTACTAAAAACACCAAACTCGAACTCGGTTTCGATATTTCTAGAGTTAAATTCTCTTTGAAGAAGGAAAGCAATTTCATATGAATTTATTCTTTTATGTATAGGAAAAGAGTTAGCCATTTTGGAGAAAATAGAAGAATATGTAGCTTGGTCAATAGCACTTATTCTTTCCATTTTTTGGAATGTTGCACTTGAGATTTTTCTCTGATTTTCTCTATCGAATGCTTCTTTAAAGATTCTAGTTGTTTCAAAACCTTTAATATCATTAACATTAGCAACTTCTATTTGACCGTTTTCGTTAGCGGGTAGGGGTATATTAAATTTCTCCTCTACTAATCCAAATGTGAAAAGGGAAGAAAGATTTGATTCATCATCACTTTCATAAAAAAGAAAAAAATTTCTTAATTGAGTACTATCTGGTTTACCAACTGAGTCTTTCAACTTTTCAAAAGTTTGAATATAATGTCTCAATTCATTTTCTTGGACATCACTAGCAACAGAATTTAAAGATTGTTTTACAGCAAGAGAAAACTCTTGGTCTCGATTTTTAATAGTTGTATTAATAAAATACCATTGAATCAATATAATTCCAGTTACACAAAAAATCGTAAAACAAACCAAAAAAAAGAAATAACTTTTTTTCATCCCAAGTAAAATGCAAATTTGGTAATTAAATTAGATTTAATTTGCCAAAACAATGTTAATGAAAAAATTTGCTTTTAACTGTAAATGTGATAAAACTTTAAATTATAGCGAAAACTTTTATAAGCTTTTTGATTTCACTAATTGTTCTTTTTTTGTCAATATTTTCAATAAAATAATCGCAAAGCCCAAGTTTTTTTTTGTCGTTCCATTGATTTTCAATGATTTTATCAATTATTTTTTTTGAAATATTATCTCTTTTATATATCCGCTCTAACCTCAGTTTCATTGGCGCTGTAACTAATATTGATAGATCAACCTTATTTTGAAGTTTATGTTCAAACAAAATTGCTGTTTCCATTAATACATATCTTGATGTTTGATTAATCAACCAATTTTTAAAACTTACATTTACTTCGTTGTGAATAAGCTCGTTTATTTTTTTTAATTTTTTTTTGGATGAAAAAATTTGATATCTTAAAAATTCTGTATTTAATTTATTATCGATGTAGCTATCAGGGCCTATAATTGAAATAATTTTTTTCTTTATAGAACTACTATTGTTCATAATTTTTTTTGCCTCTAAATCAGAATTAAAACAGGGTATCCCAGAATGCTTATTAAAAATTGACGAAACATATGTTTTTCCTGCTCCTATACCACCAGTTATTGCAATTACTTTTGACATTCTATTCTCTGATTAAAAAAAAGACATTTTTTGGATTAAATCTTACGTTCCTAGCATCCAGAGGTGACTTTATTAATTTTAATTTTGCAGTTTTTTTTTCTTTTTCAATACTATCATAATCGAATCCTATCATAAAATCTGCTTCTCGTATTTTTTTAAAATTAGATATAGAAGACAAAAAAAATAATTCTGCTTGAGATGGAAATAATTTCAGGACTTTATTTTTAGGAAAATTTGAAACAGAAATTGGAATATTAATTTTTTTTTCTGAAAAAAGTTCAACACTTAATTCGACACTAACATCAGTAGAATTATAATTTATATTTTTTTTAATTTGAATCGGAATTTTTTTACGATAGGTTGATTTTATTGGTAATCCTTTTTTAAAATTTAAATCAACTTGATTGATTTTAGACAATTTTTTTTTCGTCCCAGTAATAATTATGCTATCTGGATCTAGGGTAATTCCAGTTATAAAGTACCCAACACCTAAATTAAAATCAGGAAGATTAACAGGAACTTTTTTTGAAAATTTCGGTTGATATATAACTTTAATTTTATTTGGGAAAAAACTTAAAATTTCTGGTTCTCCGAGCAACTGATCTTGTAGCTTATTAAATATAGAACCAACCTCCAAAACCGCAGTATTATCTAGTAAAACCGCTTTTTTGAAACTAATTTTAATATTATTGTCAAAAAAATAATAGTAAAGAAAATGAAAACCTGTAGCTTTCAAGTTCAAGCTTAAGATAGTATCTGAAATTGAAAATATTTTAAACGATTTTGGAAGATCTACTATCTCAATTTTCATTTTAATTTCTTCTTGGTATTCTTTTGAAAATTTTTTGAAAAACCAGATTACAGACGAAATAGCAAGAAATACTATAAATAATTTAATTCTCCCTTTAAAACTCAGAAATTTTTGCAATGATTTAAGGAATGGTTCTTTGTCCACCTTTTTTTTTTATAAATCATCTATTATCTCTTGACCAACTCCAGTAGTAGAAAAACCTCCATCATGATATAAATTTTGCATTGTTACTTTTCTTGTAAAATCTGAAAAAAGAGAGACTACATACTGAGCACATTCAAAAGCAGAAGCATTTCCTAAAGGGGAAGTTTTTTCTGAAAATTTTAAAAAGTTCTCCAGACCTTCTACACCAAGCCCTGCTGTGGTTCTTGTAGGAGATTGAGATATTGTATTTATCCTTACCTTTTTATTTTTTCCAAAAAAATATCCAAAACTTCTCGCTATTGATTCAAGATAGGCTTTATTATCTGCCATATCATTATAATTTGGGAATGTTCTCTGAGCAGCTATATATGTTAATGCGACAACGCTACCCCATTCATTTAAAGCATCCCTTTCATACAAGACTTGCAATAGTTTATGAAAAGAAAGGGCAGAAATATCCCAACCTTTTTTAGTCCATTCATGATTTTGGTTTGTATAATTTCTTTTTTTTCTAACATTTAGAGACATACCAATTGAATGTAAAACAAAGTCAAATTTTCCATTAAAATGCTTCAGTGCTTTTTCAACCAATGTCTCTAGATCGGTAATGTTTGTTGCATCAGCTGGAATAACAGGCGAATTTAGCTCATTACCTAGTTTATTGATTTCTCCCATCCTCAAAGCAACAGGTGCATTTGTAAGTATAATTTCACCACCTTCGGATTTTACAAGTTCAGCCACTTTCCATGCAATTGACTTATTATCTAAAGCACCAAAGATTAACCCCTTTTTGTTTTTTAAAAGATTATGTGACATAATTATTTTTTACAAATATATGTTAATTAAGCAATTCCTTTGCCAAATCATTTGCGCTCGATATAGACTCTTCTCCAGATAGCATTTCAGCAATTTCTGATACCCTTTCATCAAAATTTAAATTTTTAAGTTCTGTAAAGGTTTTATCACTTCTTATTGTTTTAAAAACTTTGAAATGATCATTTGCTTTAGCAGCAACCTGAGGTAAGTGTGTAATTGAAATAACTTGCATATTGATTGCCATGTTTTTCATTATCTTTCCAATACTGTTAGCTATTTCTCCTGAAACTCCAGTGTCAATTTCATCAAAAATAATTGTCGGTAGGTTTTTATAGTTTGACAAAATAGATTTTAGGGCAAGCATAATTCTTGAGAGTTCTCCTCCGGACGCTGTTTTATTTAAAGGAGCAACTGGAGCACCTTTGTTTGCTGAAAAATTAAACTCAAGTTTATCTTTACCCTTTTTTAAAAAAACATCAGAATCTTTGAGTTCCATTTTGATGATTGTATTTAACATCCCCATGTCCTTGAGCAGATTTTCCATTTGGTTTTTTAGAATAGGAATGACTTTTTCTCTTTTTTGTCTAATTTCTTTTGATAATTTATTTAATGCTAATTTTGTTTCAGTTAACTTTTCTTTTCCCTCATTTATAATCGAATCAAGATTTTCGGTTTTGGATATCTTTTTTCTTATTTTTTCCTTTATTGAAATTAAATCATCTAATTTATTTACCTCGTGCTTTCTGAATAAAGAATAAATTTTTTCTAGTTTTTTACTTAAAATTTCTTTCACTTCAGGATTTAATTCAATAATATCACTTTCAGCCCTCAAATCACATATAATGTCATCTAATTCAATTATAACGCTTTCAACTCTTTCAAAAATTCTTTTGTATTCAATAGAAAAATTAGATACTTTTTTAATTAGCATTCTTACCTCATTTAATTTAATATTAATACCATTTTCTTCATTTTGTAAAATATTTGAAATCTGGTTAAGGGTAGTGTTAATTTCTTCTGCATTACTAAATTTATTTAGATCTTGCTCCATTGAATCTAAAGAGTTACTAACATCTATAGTTTCAATTTCATTCAATAAATGGGTATTGTAGTCTTTCTCCTGATCCATAATAAATTTTGATGCCTCAAGTTTATCTATTTTATTTTTAAGTTCCTTGTAGTAAGAAAAATTTAAAGTATATTTTTTAATTAAATTTTGATTTTTTGCTAATAAATCTAATATATCAATTTGATACTCTTCTTTGATAATAAAGTGGTTTTGAAATTGTGAATGAATATCAATGAGTTCATATGAAATTTTTTGCAATGTTTCTAAGTTAACTGGGGTGTCATTTATAAATGCCCTTGATTTTCCGGAAGGAATAATTTCTCTTCTTACTGTTGTTAACGAATCGTAATCAATATCTAATGATTTAAAAAGATTTTTTAAATCAAGACTTTTTATTGAAAAGAGTAAATCAACAAAACATTTTTTGTTTTTATCTTTAACCAAATTTGAATCTGCCCTTTTCCCTAGGGCTAAAGATAACCCTCCTAAAAGTATTGATTTACCAGCTCCTGTTTCACCAGTAATCGCTGTAAAGCCGCGATTTAAATCAACCCGCAAATAATCAATTAATGCATAGTTTGAAATAGTTAGCTCTTTTAACAAATTATTTATGTTTATTTAAATATCGTTAAAATTAAATCAATGTTGATAATTACTTTTTATTTTTTTATCTGATCTTTTTCCATTTCGGACCAAAGTATGGGGCTATCTTATTTAATGTTCTTATAGCCTGCTTAAATTCTATTTTAGGTCCTTGAGAAAAAATATCAACTATTTCGTCTGATTTTGCGTCAAAAAACGTTTGAATTAAGAAAGCATTTGGTCTACGTTTATAAAGGGGTAGAAATTTTTCTAAGGCAAATGAAACTCTTTTTTTTGCCTCTTTTAAGTCAGTTGTCATAAAATCCATACCTTCCCTATGATACTCATACTGAACAGTTCTGTATTCTCTAAAAGTATTTGATAATAGTGTATCTACTAACCAAAATCTATTTCTTGTTCCATCACTTTGATTCCACCCCCTAATATTTTTCTGTTGTGCGAGTGAAACGATTTTTTGAGCTTCTTTAAAATAAATAGTACCACTATTAAACTTAAATGTGTCAGCTTCCATTCCCATTGCTAGGTACACATAAAAACTAAGAATTGAAATTAAATTAGATTCAAAACTAACTGGATTATAGAATAATGGTTGATATTCGTCATATTGAAAGGAAATGTCTTTATCTAAAAAATTAAAAATTGGAGTAAAATAGGTAGATTCGAAAACAGGCCTTTCAACTTGAACTTGCAATGTACCATTGAAATTTGATCCAACATAGGAATTTAAATTCAGAACTAAATTAAATTTTACTTTCTGATGCGTTCCTAAAGATCTATTATTCCAAAGATTACTATTTATAAATTCATTAACAGACTTCTGCAATGTCAAAAAAACCTGTTGATTTGTTTGATCTACAAATTCAGAATTGACTACAAAATTACAATTTACATTTTGACTAAATAATTTTAAATTCGATAATAAAATAATGAATAGTAATTTTCTCATAAATCTTCTATTATTTCATTAAAGAGCTTTAATGACAAATCCGTCTTTGTTGCTAATTCAAACGATACAGACTTTTTTCTAGTTATGTATTTGCCTTGGTTATAGTCAGAATTAAAGATATTTTGCTTTTCGTTTAAAATATTTAGAAAAATTGCATCCAAATTTTTACTAACCAACTTTTTAAAAGCATTTTTCTCTCCATCATTTGTTTCTAATGCGAACCCAAAAAGAAATTGATTTTTTTTAATTTTTCCTAAATTATGTAGTATATCAATATTTTTTTTAAGAGATATTTCATTCAAATTTTCAGTTTTTTTAATCTTAGATTTATAGGACTTCGTTGGAACAAAATCAGCAACAGCTGCTGCAGAAATAAATATCTCTACATTAAAAAAATACTTTAAAATTTCATTATACATTTCATTAGCAGAAACAACATTTATCAAATTAATAGATTGATTTAAAATTTTTAAAGAGGTTGGTCCAGATATCAAAGTTACATTTGCACCAAGATTTGCGGCAACCTCAGCTAAAGCAAAACCCATTTTGCCAGAGGAAAAATTACCAATAAATCTTACAGGATCAATTTTTTCATAGGTGGGACCAGCAGAGATAAGTATGCTTTTTCCTTTCAATAGATGTTCATTGTTTAGGTCTTTGATTAAATATTTAATTATATTTTCAGGTTCCATCATCCTTCCTTTACCTTTTAAACCACTAGCTAAATCTCCATTTTCAGATTCTAAAATTATATTTCCAAAACTTTTTAATTTATTTAAATTTTCCTGATTGCTTGGATGTTTGTACATGTCAAGATCCATAGAGGGAGCAACGTAAACAGGACATTTAGCTGATAAGTAGCAGGCTAATAATAAATTATCGCATCTCGCAGATGCCATTGAGGAAATGGTATTTGAAGTTGCTGGTGCTATAATTATTAAATCGGCCCATAAAGATAATTCAACATGATTATTCCATTCAGAATTATCTTGCCCATCTTTTATTTCTGTAAAAGAAGAACTAACTGGATTCTTCGATAATGTAGAAAGAGTTGTTGCGGTTACAAAATCAGTTGCACTAGGTGTTAACACTACCTTTACCTCCGCTCCTTTTTTAATTAGTGACCTAACCAAAAGAGCAGATTTGTAAGCTGCTATGCTTCCAGAGATACCTAGGAGCACCTTTTTACCTCCAAGAGTTAGCATTAAACTTCCTCGTCAGGATTTCTGTGATAAATTTTGTTTTTAATCCATTCCTCAATAGCCATCGCATGAGGTTTTGGTAAGCTCTCGTAAAATTTTGAGACCTCTATCTGCTCTTTGTTTTCAAAAATTTCTTCCAAGCTATCATTGTGTGTAGCAAATTCCTCCAACTTTTCGTGTAATTCTTTTCTAATATCTGTATTTATTTGTGCAGATCTTTTAGATATTATTGAAATTGCTTCGTAAATATTATCTACACCTTTTTCTATTTTACTTCTATTGTAAGTTGAGGTTGTTACTGGGGCTTTTGATTCTCTATATTTAGTCATTTTTAAAAATTTAGGTATTATTTTTATTAATTATTTTTATCTGTTTTTGTATTTCTTCAAGCTTTTCAGAAATATCATCCATAAAAAGTGTCTCAGGAAAGTATCTCAAAATTGCATTGTGAGTTTCTATAGCTCCTTCAAGTCTTTGGAGTTTCTTATTAGGAACACTGTTAGTAGCAATTTCATATTGAGATAAAAATTTGAAATAAAGGGCATTTTCTCTAAACGGTGTACCAGGAAAATTAGATATAAAATTATCTAAAGAACTAATTGCAGCTTTATAATCTCGAATAGTATAATATTGTTTTGAAATTTCAAAGTCTTTTTTTTCAAGTTTTACTTGCAATTCTTTAATATAGCTGTTAGCTTCTGATAAATAATTTGATTTGGGATAATTATCAATAAAAATTTGCAATTTTTCCATTGCTTCGTTAGTATTTTCTTGATCCAAACTATAAATAGGGGATAACATATAGTAACATTTTGCTATCATAAAGTTAGCTTCGTCTAATTTTTCGCTTTTAGGAAAAGATTTTACAAAATTTTCAAACTGGTAAGCGGCTAAATAGTAATTTCCAAGTTGATAATGGGAATTGGCAAAAAAATAAATCAGTCTTTGGGACTGTGGTTTTCCTCTATATGCAGGGATAATTTGCTCATAAAGTCGATTAGCTCGTCTGTATTCTCCATTATCATAATAATTTTGGGCTGCTTTTAACTTAGGAGCAGTTTCCTTACTATTAAGAATCTTCTGATAACTATTACATGAGAACACAAACAAACTCAATAATAGATAAACTTTTCTTAGATTAAACAAAAACATCCACAAATTTAATTAATAAAGTAGGAAATTAAAAATACTTACTCATATCTAAATTCTTAAAGTAAATTTTCCTGGAAAACTTTTAATTTTTCTTTAATTTCAAAGTATAAATTCTTATTTACTGGGGTGAGAGGTAGTCTTAAAATATTTTTACAATACCCCATTATTGAAAGCAAAGCTTTTATGCCTGCAGGATTTCCCTCTTTGAATAAAAGCTCTATAATATTTTTAATTTTTTTAAATTTTTGTGCTGCCTCTTGTGTTTTATTTTCTTTAGCTAAATTTATTATGTTAGAAAATTCTAATGGAAAAGCCCCAGCTACAACGCTAATGACTCCCGAACCACCATTTAAAACCAATTCAAGTGCAGTCAAATCGTCACCAGAAATAACATGAAAGTTTTTCGGACTATTTTTTAATAATTCTAACCCTTTACTAATATTACCAGTCGCATCTTTTATTCCAACAATATTTTCAAATTTTTCAAGCAATTTAAAAATTGTTTGATTGGAAATCGACACACCCGTTCTTGAAGGAACATCATATAAAATTAATGGAAGAGGAGTAGCATTTGCTATATGCGAAAAATGCTGATATATTCCCTCTTGTGAAGGTCTATTGTAATATGGGCAAACTGATAAAATAGCACTGAAATTTTTCATGTCAAAATTTGAAAATTCGTTAACTATTTTTTGAGTGTTATTACCTCCAAAGCCAGCAACCAGCGGTAACCTTCCTCTATTAGACTTTACTACACATTCAAAAATTTTGTCTTTTTCTTCGAAATTAACACTATTGGATTCTCCAGTAGTACCAAGAACAACCAAATAATTTATACCATTATTGACATAAAAATCTATCAATGATCTATATGCGCCGAAGTCAATCTCTCCACTTTTCTTAAATGGGGTAATTATTGCTACACCTATTCCTTTTAAAAAATCCAACTATATTGTTTTTAATACTTTAACATATTTTCTAAATTCGTTTTTGAATATATCTGTTTGAATTGGAAGAAAATCAAAAATAACATCATTTATTCTAATATCAGTTTTTGTAAATCCAAAACTTAGCTTACATTCTCCTTTAACAGCTATCCATTTTAAATATAAATTGTCACAACCAAAAAAATTAATTTGTAAATCAACTTTCCTTTTACATGCTTTAGTAAGCTTATCTGTGAAATTTCCAAAAAAACTAATATGATTTTTATCATAGTAATCCTTTTCATTTACTGGGTTTTCATTTAAATATGAGAATTTTATAAACGTGAAATTAACTTTCGATTCTGTTGTGTCGGATAAAAGATTCCTGAAATATTTTTCGTCAACAGGAAGGGTTTTATCTATAATCACCCTTACACTTTTGATTTTAAAATCAGATCTAACTATACCCTTGGAGATCTTTTTTTGGAAATCATTTTTATATTTTATTAAATGGAATAGTTTTCTAAACACCTATTTTAATATTTTAAAAACATTACACGTAAAGATAAAATAAATCAGATCAAAACTTATTTAGCATGTTATGTATTTAACATTTTTAAAAAATCATTTTCACTAATAATTGGTATGTTTAAGAGCTTTGCTTTTTGTTTTTTTGTTGGTCCAATCGACTCCCCACCGATTATAATTTTGGTCTTAGAATTAACAGCGGATGACAACTTTCCACCATTTTCAAGAACCAACTGTTTGATTTTTTCTCGCGTTAAATTTTCAAAAGTGCCAGATATTACAATTATGTCGCCATTTAGAATGTTTGATTTATTTTTAGTTTTATCAATCTTAAAATTGATATCTGCATCGGAGAGTCTTTCAATAATCAATAAATTTTCAGGATTTTCGAAATAATTTTTGACACTATTAACAATTTTTTCTCCTATTTCTTCAACTGAAACTAAATCGTCGTAGCTAGAATTAATTAAATTATCGATTGACTCAAAGTGATTTGCCAACTTTGATGCGACTGTTTCCCCAACATGTCTAATTCCAATAGAAAAAAGAACTTTTTGGAAAGGTTGTTTTTTAGATTGCTTTATCGATTCTATTAAATTCAATGCTGACTTTTCAGCCATACCCTCCAGATTTATTAATTTTTCGATTTCAACTTCATATATATCAGCAATATTATTAATTATACCTTCATTAAATAACAAAGACACTCTTTCACTACCAAATCCTTCAATATTCATTCCTTTTCGAGATACAAAGTGTTGAATTTTTCCTATTATTTGAGTTTTACAATTATTTTCGGCTTTACAATAATGTTGGGCCTCTCCTTGAATTTTTTCTAATTTTGAACCACAATCGGGGCAGTTCTCTATGAATTTGATATCATTAACCAGGCTAGGCCTTCTAAGTTTATCGAATCCAACTATTTTTGGGATAATTTCTCCTCCTTTTTCAACGTATACATAGTCACCTATTCTAAGACCGAGTTTTTCAATTTGATCAGAATTATGTAATGATGCTCTTTTGACAATGGTACCCGAAAGATTAATAGGCTCAAAATTGGCTACAGGAGTAATAGCTCCAGTCCTACCAACCTGATAAGTAACAGATAAAAGTTTAGTACTTTGTCTTTCTGCTTTAAATTTATAAGAAATAGCCCATCTTGGAACTTTTGATGTAAAGTCTAATTCGTTCTGAATTTTAATTGAATTAACTTTAATCACAATACCATCTATTTCGTAAGGTAATTCACTCTTTTTTTTTTCCCAAAAATCAATAAAATCAAAAATTTCGTTTATTGAGTTTGCCCTTTTCATACTTTCTGGAATGAAAAAACCCCATTGCCTTGATTTTTCTAGCAACTCTGAATGGTATATACTTGAATTTTCACCAACTACTGAATAAAAAAAACATTTTAATTTTCTTGATGCGACTTCTTTACTGTCTTGAAGTTTTAATGATCCCGAAGCCGTGTTTCTCGGGTTACTAAATAAAGGTAGACCTTTAGCTTTTCTTTCATTGTTTAGATTAATAAAACTATCGATTGGTAAAATAACTTCTCCTCTAATCTCAAATTTTTCTGGATATATACCATTTAAAATCAAAGGGATATTTTTAATTGTCTTAATATTCAATGTGACATCATCACCTTTGATACCATCTCCCCTGGTTAGTGCTCTCTTTAATTTACCTCTTTCGTAATATAAGTTAATTGAAGCCCCATCAAATTTTAGTTCACAGTTAAAGTCATTTACTTTATTTCCGTATTTTTTTTCAATTCTTTTAATCCATTCTATTATTTCATTTTTAGAATAAGTGTTTGCAAGAGAATACATGGGGTATCTATGACTGAAACTTTTAAATTTTTTAGTAATCTCACCTCCTACTCTAACTGTGGGAGAATTCTCATCATAAAATTGAGGATATTTTTTCTCTAATTTTTCTAGCTTTTTCAAAAGCATATCAAATTCAAGGTCTGAAATCAAACTTTCGTCTTTGTTGTAATACAAATAATTATAATGATGAAGTTTATTTCTTAGACTTGTAATTTGTTCTTCAGGAGTCATTTTTGAAATTTTATATACCTATTTCTTTTAAATATATCTTTTTTCAATTCGTAATTAGAAAAACTATATTTCCTAGAAAGCGATATTAAATCACTTTTAAATTGGGGGTTTATTTCAAAATATAATAGACCACCTGATTTCAATTTTAGTTTTGAAATATCAAATATCCTCTTATAAAAAGTCAAAGGTTCTTCATCTTTTACAAAAATTGATTTTTCTGGTTCAAAATTTAAAACATTCGATTTCATGGCTTTTTTTTCACTTTCAGCTACATATGGTGGGTTTGACACAATAATATCAATTTCATTAAAGTTATTCCATGTAAAAATATCAGCATGAATATAATTAATATTTACTGAATTCCTAGAAGAATTATGCTTTGCTAAATCGATTGCTTTTTTATTGATTTCAAGTGCGGAAATATCCCATTTGTTTCGTTTCATCTTCATAACAATAGCTATGCAGCCACTTCCAGAACAAATATCAATAACATTTATTTTTGAATTTTTATTTTCATTTAAAACCCAATCAACTAGACCCTCCGTCTCAATTCTCGGTATTAGTACACTTTCGTTTACGTAAAATTTATAGTTATAAAATCTAGTTTCACCAATAATATATTGATAAGGTTTGCCTTTTTTTAATTCATTTGCAAACTTGTTAATCTTATCTAATTCAATCTTAGATAGTGTATAATCTCGATTTAAATAAAATTTAGTTATATCGAAAGATAGAAATTCTTCCAAAACAACTTTAAATAATGAGGAAATTTCCTCTACTGTGTATAGCCCAGTTAAATCAGAACGAAACTTAGAGTTGAATTCACCTATTTTCATTTCAGTTTTTTAATTAACCAAACATTACATGATGTGTGGCCAGTATTTCCAATAGGGCCGTCAATGTAGATAAACCCTTTTTTCAGATAAAGTTTTTGTGCTGCTTTCATGTATGGTAAAGTTTCAATATAACAATATTTAAATTCTTTATCTATTGCGAAACTCAAACATCTTTCAATCATTTCGTCTCCTAAACCTTTACCTCTAATTGAAGGAAGGAAATACATTTTCTGTAATTCACAAATATCATGATCAGCTTGGTTTAAATGTGATATTCCAGCTCCTCCACAAATTATTCCATTATTCTCAACTACATAATAAATAGATCTTTTCTTATCATATGTTTCGAACATAAAGTCAAGTTCAGGGTCAGCATACGCTGTTCCTTTTTTGGGGACTCCAATTTCAATTAAAACCTCACGTATTATTTTACTAAGGCTTAGATTATCCTTTTTACGAACTTGTCTGATTTTAAACATTAAAGATTTTAATAATTTATCTTTGCTTTTAAAACTAAAGATAAGGATTGGAAAATCATAAAAAACACAAAAGATTTATGCAAAGGTGCTTTGACTTAGCTGTTAAAAGTCATGGATATACGTATCCAAACCCTCTTGTTGGATGCGTTATAGTAAGCGATAAAAAAATAATATCAGAAAGTTGGCACGAGAGAGCTGGTGAGGATCATGCAGAAGTAATTGCAATAAAAAAAATAAAAGAAAAAAGAAAGTTAAAAAAATCAATTCTTTATGTAAATCTTGAACCATGTTGTCACACAGGTAAAACACCACCTTGCACCGAACTAATCATAAAAAGTGGAATCAAAAATGTTGTTATTGGTTGTCTTGACCCAAACGCTAATGTTAATGGAAAAGGAGTAAAAGAACTAGTTAAAAATGGAATTAATGTTGTAGTTGGAGTTTGTGAGGAACAAGCTTTAGAATTAAACAAGAGGTTCTTTTGCTTGCATGAAAAAAAAAGACCCTATATAATTTTAAAATGGGCAGAATCGAAAGATGGCTTTATTGGTCCAAAAAAAAATACTAAAACTCAGGGTAAAGTTAATTATTTAACAAAAATGAAGGATAGAGTTTTAGTCCACAAATGGAGAAAAGAAGAAGAATCTATTCTTATTGGAGTTCAAACCCTGATAGATGACAATCCTAAGCTTACAAATAGATATTGTCATGGCAGAAGTCCTATCAAAATTATATTCGACCCGAACGACCGTTCAGATAAATGTTCTAACGTATTTAAATCAAATAACTATTTACATCTAACAAATAAAATGTTGAAAATTAAAAAAAATAACAAAAACGTTTTTATGGAAAAAGCATTAGAATTTCTATTCAAAAAAGAAATTTCCTCAATTTTAGTAGAGGGAGGGAGATTTACAATTCAAGAGTTTATAAATCAAAATATTTTTGATGAAATTAGAATATTTAAAACTAATAAAAAATTAAATGAAGGGACCAGAGCCCCAATAATTTTAAAAAATATTGAAGAAAAGAAAATTAAAATTTATAAATCATAGTTTTTTTTGAAAATTGAAGCTAGTTTTTTAGGTACCCTGACTGGTTTGTTGGTTACCGAATCTAAAAATGCTAAATGTACTTTTCCAAAACAGATTTGTTTATTCTGGGAAGTTTCAATCTCATAGTTTAATTTTAGCCTTGAGAGAGGTAATTCTTCAATTCCAACCTTGACTGAAAAAAGGTCATCGAACTTTAAAGGAAATATATATTTTATTTCTGAATAAATTACTGGAAACAAAATACCATTTTCTTCAATTTTTTTGTAAGAAACACCAAGTTTAGTTAACCAATCAAGTCTTGCCAATTCAAAATATTTTAAATAATTGCTGTGATGAACAAATCCCATTTGGTCAGTTTCACAATACCTGACTTTTAAAGTAGAAGTTTTAAACTGAAATTTCAAAAATTGTAAATATTGATAGGCCCATAATTTCTAAAAAAAATAATTTAAAATCAATACCAAAACTTGTTTTTTTTTATTTATTTTTTCAGCATATTTGATTAATCTAAATTGAAAAAACCAAATCATTATTTAAAAGAAAGTTATATAGTATTATAAATGCCACAAACCGCTGAATCTTCTTGGAATAATTGTCTATCTTTTATCAGGGACAACATTCAGCCACAAGCCTACAAGACATGGTTCGAACCAATTAAACCATTAAAATTAAGCGACAGTGCTTTAAGTATTCAAGTTCCAAGTAAATTTTTCTATGAATGGTTAGAAGAACACTACATAAAGCTTTTAAAAATTGCGTTAACAAAAGAGCTAGGTGAATCCGCTCGCCTTGTCTATGTAATTAAAATGGAAAATACTTATGGGAATAGAAAACCATTCACAGAAAGCATTCCAAGCAACCAACAAGGAAACTTTCAATCGCAACAAGTAGATGCGCCCCTAAATAGTCTTAATGGTCAACTTAAAAATCCATTTGTAATCCCAGGGATTAGAAATTTAAATATTGAATCCCAACTAAATCCTAACTATAATTTTCAAAATTTTTTGGAAGGTGATTCAAATAGGTTAGCAAGATCCGCTGGTATTGCAGTAGCCAACAAACCAGGGGGCACTTCCTTTAATCCTCTTTTAATTTTTGGAAATGTTGGCTTAGGTAAAACCCATCTAGCACACGCAATAGGCGTAAAAATTAAAGATAAATTTCCCGACAAAACTGTATTGTATATTTCTGCTGAAAAATTTACCCAACAATACATAGAATCCGTAAAGAAAAATACAAGGAATGATTTTATTCACTTTTATCAGATTATCGATATTCTGATAATAGATGATGTTCAGTTTTTATCAGGTAAATCTGGAACCCAAGATGTTTTTTTTCATATTTTCAACCATCTCCACCAAAATGGAAAGCAAGTTATTATAACTTCTGACAAAGCCCCTGTAGATATGCAAGATATTGAACAGAGACTTTTGTCAAGATTTAAA
Source organism: uncultured Bacteroidota bacterium (assembly GCA_902582405.1). Classification (GTDB taxonomy): domain Bacteria; phylum Bacteroidota; class Bacteroidia; order Flavobacteriales; family Flavobacteriaceae; genus TMED96. The sequence goes on from CACHSA010000006.1 coordinate 62,997, forward strand.
TGGGGACTTTCAGCCGAATTACAACAACCAAACTATGAGACAAGATTTTCAATTCTCAAAAATAAATTATATAGAGATGGAGTAGTAATTGACGACGATATTGTTGATTACATAGCTAAAAATATAAAGAGTAATATTAGAGAATTGGAGGGAGCCATAATTTCTTTAATTGCTCAATCTTCCTTTAACAAGCTAGATGTAACAATTGAATTAGCCAAGGAGATTGTAGAAAAGTTTGTTAAAAACACAAAAAGAGAGGTTAGTATTGATTATATTCAGAAAGTAGTTTCAGAGTATTTTCAAATGGATGTAGAAACTCTTCAATCAAAAACTAGAAAAAGACATATAGTTCAAGCGAGGCAACTAGCCATGTACTTTGCAAAAAAATTTACCAAAGCATCACTAGCAAGCATAGGTAGTCAAATTGGTAAAAGAGATCATGCTACTGTTTTACATGCATGCAAAACGGTTGATAACCTTTCTTTTACTGATAAACAATTTAGAAAGTACGTAGAAGATTTGAATAAAAAATTAACTCTATAAATGGATAAACCAGGAAATGTTCTTATGGTTTGTCTAGGGAATATTTGCCGGTCACCTTTAGCAGAAGGGGTTTTTAAAAATATGTCAAGTGATTTAAATGTAAAGGTTGACTCCGCAGGGACTTCAAATTACCACATAAATTTCTGTCCTGACAAAAGAAGCATAAAAATAGCACAGATGAATGGTATTGATATTAGATTTCAAAAGGCAAGACAACTAAAAATAGAAGATTTTACCAATTTTGATTACATTTTCGCAATGGACAGACAAAATCTTATTGATATTCGTCAAATTATAAATGAAAATAAAACAAATTGTAAAATTCAACTTTTAAATGATCCCTTTGAAATAGAGGATCCTTATTATGGTGATGATAAAGACTTTGAGTTGGTTTACGATCAAATCTATAAGGGATGTAAAAGAGTGATAGACAATTGGAAATAAAAAAATCAACACTTTATATAATACCAAGTTTTATAGGAACTAATGACAGCATTAATCATATACTCAAATACAATCTAACAATTATTAATGAAATAAAATATTTCATTGTAGAGAGTGAAAAGAAATCAAGAAGATTTATAAAAAAAATTTTGCCCAATAAAAACCAAGAAGATTTACTATTTTTTCAAATTAGAAAGGATAAAAGTTTGACAAATACTGAAAAATATTTAAAACCTTTGAAAAGAGGAGAAATTATGGGGCTATTATCGGATTCAGGTAATCCTGTTATTGCAGATCCTGGAGCATCAATTGTAAATGCAGCTCATACTTTAAATATTAACGTCAAACCTTTAGTTGGCCCATCTTCAATTTTGCTAGGTTTAATTTCATCTGGTCTGAATGGTCAAAGGTTTACATTTAATGGTTATCTACCTATTAACGTAAAACTAAGAACAAAGCATTTAAAATATTTAGAGAAAAAGGCTATAAAAAACAATGAAACTCAAATATTTATCGAAACACCATATAGGAACAATCAACTTTTGGCCTTAATTATAAAAGTACTGACTCCGAATACTCAGCTTTCAGTGGCCTCATGTTTAGATTCAAATAATGAAAAAATTATTAGTTTACCAGTGCATAACTGGAAGAAAGAAAAAATAGATCTTAATAAAAAGCCAACCATATTTTTAATAGGCATTTCATAGTTTTTTTACCTTTTTTTTCTTAACCAATTTAGATATACTTTTCTATAAAAATTATGCTGTTTCAAGTTTTTTGAAAAAGAATGGTATCCCGGCATATTTGGATTTGCTACAAAATATAAATAGTCATGTTTTTCAAAATTTAATACTGCATCAATTGAAGATATATCAGGCATACAAATAGGACCTGGAGGTAAACCAAAGTACTTATATGTATTGTATTTGGAATCTAAGTTTAAATCTCTAAAAAGCACTCTTTTAATAACTCTTGTAAAATTTTTCTCTTTTCGCTTCATGGAATATATTACTGTGGGATCAGCTTGAAGTTTTATATTTTTTTTTAAGCGATTTAAATATACACCTGCAATAATAGGTCTCTCTTCAATAATAACAGACTCCTTTTTGACAATTGATGCCAATACACTTACTTGTAAAGGAGTTAAATTTATTTCTTTAGCTCTAGAAAGTCTTTTCTTATTCCAAAATTTAAGATATTCCTCATACATTCTTCTTTGAAAATTTACAGAATTTGTATTCCAAAATAATTCGTAAGTATTTGGAATGTACATGGAAAGTGCATTTTCGGAATTGAATCCATTGTCCTTTAAAAATTTTTCACTTAAGAATTGGTCAATTAAACTTAAGCTATCCACTTCAATTTGTTTTGAAATAACTGAAGCTAAATTTTCAAGCCTTTCCAAGTTATTAAAAGTAAGTTTGATAGGAATGTTATTTTTTCTTAGGTTATTTATGAGTTGATTATTATTCATAGATTTTTCGAACACATATCTACCAGGCTTAATGTTTACATCAAACCTCTTTATCTTTGAAGCTAGTCTGAAACTTATCACAGATTCAAGGTGTGGCTTTAGTTGGTCTAAAAGTTGATCAAAAGAACTGTTAGTTTTAATATAAAATTCTTTTTTTTTTGTCTCAACTGAAATATTGGTTAAGAAAAAAATCCAATAAAAAAAAACTATGAATAAAAACGAACAAAAAAATAATATTATTGGAAATTTTAATTTAATCATATCTAAAGATTTTCTGAAACATCACTTCGTCAGTATATTGACCTTCAAAATAATTCCATTCTTTTTTAATTCCAATCTCTAGGTATCGTAGATTTTTAAATAAATCTAAGCTAATTTTATTGTCGATCCCAATATTGACGTACAGCTGATGAATCTGTAAATTTTTTATTGAAAAATTTTCAATTAATTTTATTGATTCTAATCCATAACCGTTATTTCTGTGCGTATCTTTTATAACAATGCCAATCCCCGCACGATGATTAACAGGATCAAAGTCAAATAAGTCTATCAATCCAATAGGAAATTTATTTTCAAGACTTATAACAAAACGGAACTGTTTTTCCGAAAAAATATCACGATTTGACTCTTTAATATATTTTTTAAGGTGGTATTTTGAAAATGGTAATATAGTATTAGATATTTTCCACAATTTTCGATCGTTTTCAATTTCAAACAAAAATTCTAAATCTTCTAGTTCAAGGGCTCTTAGATGAATTTTATTTATTTTCATTAGTATTCCCCTTTAAAGACAAATTTGGCAGGTCCCTCTAGAAAAATATTTTTATATCCTTTTTTACTGACTTCGAATGAAACGGTTAATCCCCCACCCTTTGTTTGTATAATTATTTCAGTTTGACTAGTTAAACCCATGGCATGAACAGCAACCGCAGTTGCAGTTGCACCTGTTCCACATGAAAGTGTTTCATTTTCTACTCCACGTTCATATGTCCTGATTTCAAATTTTTTATCGCTTATTTTATTGCAAAAATTCACATTTGTTCCATTAGGAAGGTACTTCATTGAAAAACGAATTTTAGCACCCTTTTTCTTTACAGATATTTGATCTAGATCATCTGTGATTTCAACATGATGAGGCGAACCAGAGTTTAAAAATGCTTTATTATCAGATAAAATAATTTTATTGATATTTTTCATTTTTAAAGAAACTAAATTTTTATTTGAAATTTTTGCCGTATAGATCTCATCTGATATCTCAATCGTGGCTCTTTTTTTAATAACTCCTAAACTTAAAGCAAAAGAAAAAAGGCATCTAGTTCCATTACCACATAATGTACTTTGTTTTCCATCCGAATTAAAATATAACATTTTAATATCCGCAATTCTAGAATTTTTTAAAATAATTAATCCATCGGATCCAACTCCAAAATTTCTACTACAGATATCTCTTATTTTAGTAGAGGTTAAATCATGTAAATTTCTTCTATCGTCAATTAAGACAAAATCATTACCACCTGATTCATATTTATCAAATTTTATTTTCATTGAAGTTTAATATTTTTATTGTTAAAATGGAGTTAAATGAAAAATTGTAAACTTATTACGAAGGTATTATTTATAAAATTTGTACAAAAATAAATTATCCAATGAAAACGAAACTTATATTTTATTTTGCTATTGCTGTTTTTTTTTCGTGTAAAGATGAAAATCGGTCAAATGTCAATCTTAATGAATTAAATCCTCGTCCAGTAAATTACACCAATTCATTAGGTGGATTTTTTAATCAACCTGCCGATTTTGTTGAAGCTGCTGAAAAAAGCTTAAATGCAGTTGTTCATGTTAAAAATACATCTGTTATTTCAGATGATTTTTCATACCTAGATTATTTTTATGGTAGAAACAGAAACCCACAAAATAGAATTGGTACAGGTTCAGGAGTAATTGTCTCACCGGATGGTTTTATAATAACCAATAATCATGTTATCGAGGATGCAACTAAAATTGAAGTCACAACCAATGACAATATAAGATACAAGGCAAAACTGATTGGAACTGATCCATACACTGACATTGCTGTGTTAAAAATTGAAACTCAAAAACTTCTTCCCTACCTATACTTTGGGGATTCAGATAATACTAAAATTGGTGAATGGGTTCTTGCTATTGGAAATCCATTCAACTTGAATTCTACTGTTACAGCTGGAATTATAAGTGCTAAATCAAGAGATTTGAATAAACTAGACAGAAGAAATCAGTCTTTTATTCAAACAGATGCAGCAGTAAATCAAGGTAACAGTGGGGGTGCATTGGTTAATTTGAATGGAGAGTTGATCGGAATTAATACCGCAATTACAACTATTTCAGGTGGTTTCGAGGGTTACTCTTTTGCAGTCCCTAGTAATATAGCACGCAAAGTTTTTGAGGATATTATTGAGTTTGGGACCAATCAAAAAGGAATGCTAGGTGTACAAGGATTTGCTATATCTCCCGAATTTGAAAAATTCATAAATGATAATAATATTAAGCAATCTGAGGGTTTTTATGTAAGTAAAGTATTAGAAAACATGGGAGCCTTTAATGCTGGAATAAAAGAGGGGGATATTTTAATTTCTGTTGATAACATAAAAATTAAAAAGTTTTCAGATTTAACAGGATATCTTGAAAGCAAAAGACCAGGTGACAACGTAAATATTGGATTTTTTAGAAAAGATGTAAAAAAATATTTAAAAGTAAAATTAGAAAAAACAAAAACTATAGAGTTTTTAAGTATGACTCTATCCAACATGACAAAAAAAGAAAAAGAAGATTTGAAGATTAAAAACGGAATAAGGATTATAAAATCTGGAGCATTTTTAAAAGGCCAAGTCGAAGATAATTCAATATTAATAGATATAAACGGCAATACTATAGATGCAGTAGACCAAATTTTGCAAATGGATCCTGAAAATGTTAAATGGATAACATACATAAACCCTAATGGAGAGAAAGTTCGATTACGATTTTAGATTTGCAACTTTATGAGAATTGATATACTGTCACTTTTCCCTGAAATAATTAAAGGTTCACTAGAGCACTCAATTATCAAAAACGCTATAACAAAAAAACTAGTATCTATCAATTATCATAATATTAGAGATTATTCAAAAAACAAACATAAAAAAGTTGATGGTTATCAGTATGGAGGAGGAAGCGGCATGGTACTTATGATACAACCAATTTATGACTGCATTAAAAAACTCCAAGAAAAAAGGGATTATAAAAATATTATATATTTGACACCTGATGGTAACAAACTCAATCAGAAGATTTGCAATAAATTTTCTTTATCAAAAAACATAATTCTAATTTGTGGACACTACAAAGGTATTGACCAAAGGTTAAGAGAATATATAATTACTGATGAAATTTCAATTGGTGATTACGTATTATCTGGAGGAGAATTAGCTGCAGCAGTTTTTTGTGACTCTATTATAAGGATTGTCCCTGGAGTAATTGGCGATGAGACATCAGCACTTACTGACAGTTTTCAAGATAATATATTATCTGAACCTGTTTATACTCGACCAGAAAATTTTGAAGGATTAAAGGTTCCTAAAATATTAATTTCCGGTAATAATAAAGAGATCGAAAGATGGAGAGATAAGAAATCATTAGAAAGGACTAAAAAAAAACGCCCAGATTTGCTTTAAATTTTAGTTTGATAAAACAATATATTGGTAATTAAATATTGTATTGAAAAAAAAATAATTGTAGTTTTGCATACTGAAAATTTGAATTATGAATGCTATTATTAAAAGCATACAAGAAGAATTAATTGAAAATAAAAACTTTCCATTATTCAATTCGGGTGACACCATAACTGCTTATTACGAAATTCGAGAAGGAGAAAAAGTGAGAACCCAGTTTTTTAAAGGCGTTGTTATTCAAATTAAGGGCCAGGGTTTGTATAAAACATTCACTATAAGAAAAATGTCCGGATCCATTGGAGTTGAAAGAATATTCCCAATGAATATGCCTACCCTGCAAAAAATAGAGGTACACAAGAAGGGTAAGGTTAGAAGAGCTAGAATCTTTTATTTTAGAAATTTAAGAGGTAAGAAAGCTAAGATAAAAGAGCGTCAATTATAAATAAAGCTTGCCAAAGAACCCTTTTTATTAAATTACTTTAAAATGGTTAAAAAAATCATAGTCAAAAATCCTGTAGTCGAAATGGACGGAGACGAAATGACAAGAGTCATTTGGAGTTTTATAAAAGAAAAATTAATCCTCCCTTACCTAGATATTGAAATAAAATATTTTGATTTAGGAATAAAAAACAGAGATTTTACAAATGATTTTGTAACCGTAAAAGCTGCGGAAGCGATAAAGAAATTTAACGTAGGTATTAAATGCGCAACCATAACACCAGACGAACAAAGAGTTCAAGAGTACACGCTAAAAAAAATGTGGCGTTCACCCAATGGAACAATAAGAAATATTGTTGGAGGAACTGTTTTTAGGGAACCAATTATAATGAAAAATATACCTAAATATGTTCAAGGATGGGATAAGCCAATTTGTATCGGAAGACACGCATTTGGGGACCAATATAAAGCTACTGACATTGTAACTCACGGAAAAGGATCTTTAACTATGACTTTTACCCCAGAAAATGGAGATGAACCCTTGACGTGGGAGGTTTACAACTTTCAAGAAGATGGTGTTGCTATGGCGATGTATAATATTGAATCCTCTATATATGGATTTGCAAGATCTTGTATGAATCAGGCTATATCAAAAAAATGGCCACTTTATCTTTCGACTAAGAATACAATATTGAAAGCTTATGACGGAAGATTTAAAGATATTTTTCATGATGTCTACGAAAATGAATTTAGAGAAAGGTTTAGGAAAGCTGGTATTTTTTATGAACATAGACTCATTGACGACATGGTAGCAGCCGCAATGAAATGGAAAGGTGGTTTTGTTTGGGCATGCAAAAACTACGACGGAGATGTTCAATCCGATACTGTTGCTCAAGGGTTTGGATCTTTAGGTTTAATGACGTCAACACTTGTTACTCCTGACGGAAAGACTCTAGAAGCTGAAGCTGCTCATGGTACGGTTACCAGACATTACAGAGAACATCAAAAAGGTAAACCAACTTCTACAAATCCAATAGCCTCAATTTTTGCATGGACCCGTGGACTAGCACATAGGGCAAAAATTGACAAGAATTCAAAACTTAAAAAATTTTGTTCTTTGTTAGAAGAAGTTTGTGTCAATGTAGTTGAAAAGGGTTATATGACTAAGGATTTAGCACTACTGGTCCATAAAGATAATTTAAATTCAAATCATTATTTAAATACTCAAGAATTTTTAAACCTAATAAAAGACTGTTTAGACCAAAAATTAGATTTTTTAAAAAAGAAATAAATCTTAATTTGATAACAAGTATGTCAGTCAATAAAATTACAGAACAAGATTCTTTATATGATAACTTAGAAAATCTTTCTACAAAAGAATTGATTAATTCAATTCATAAAGAAGACAAAAAAATTTGTTCTTCAGTTGAAAAGGTTCTTCCATTGGTTTCTAAACTTGTAGATGCCCTAGTAAACAAACTTTCATCTGGTGGTAGATTGTTTTATCTTGGTGCTGGTACTAGCGGGAGGTTAGGTGTCTTAGATGCCTCCGAATGTCCACCAACATTTGGGACACCTGATTGGAAAGTTAATGGGATAATAGCTGGAGGAACTGACGCTTTACACCAAAGTATTGAACATGCAGAGGATTCAACAACTCAGGGGTGGGAAGACCTTTGTAATAGAAAAATAGATAGAAAAGATTTTGTAATTGGAATTACTGCTTCTGGTACTACACCTTATGTAGTTGAAGGAATTAAATCATGTAGTGATAACGGTATTACAACTGCATCCATTTCCTGCAATCACAATACTCCTCTAGCTAAATTTTCTAAGTTTCCAATTGAAGTTGTAGTTGGACCAGAATTTATAACCGGAAGTACAAGAATGAAAGCAGGTACAGCTCAAAAAATGATTTTGAATATGATAACCACTTCCGCCATGATTAAATTAGGTCATATTAAAGGAAATAAAATGATAGATATGCAGACAAATAATAACAAGCTTAAAGAGAGGGCAATTAGAATAATTGGTGAAAATTTAAGTATATCTATACATCAAGCTTCTAAATTGTTTGAGAAATACGGCAATGTAAGAGGTGTTCTGGAAAACCACAAAATAAAATGAATATTGTTCTCTTTAAAAAATCCTTACGTAAAATTTTTTACTTTATTGCTCTATGTTTTGTGTCCCCTGTTATAATTATGCAGGCTTTCAAAAATAAAGAAAATGTTCTTTTTCTTCCAGTTCTATTATTTGGAATATTTCTTTCAACAACTGGTATCACGCTTGGTTTTATTGGAATAAAAAATTTAGTTAAATCACTAATTGGGAAAGTAAAAAAAGATTAAATTATATTTACAATTGTAAAAATTATTTTAAAAAATGATTGAAATAACTCTCAAAGACGGGTCCACCAAAAAATACAAAAAAGGAACGTCGGCATTCAACATTGCTCATGATATAAGCGAAAGTCTAGGGAGAAATGTTCTGTCTGCAAATTTCAATGGTAATACAATAGAGTTATCAACTAAAATTTTAAAGAGTGGAGAATTAAATTTTTATACATGGAATGATGATGAGGGAAAATCAGCCTTTTGGCACTCATCGGCTCATATTCTTGCACAAACCATTTTAAGTCTTTATCCAAGTGTGAAACTTACTATAGGACCCTCAATTGATAATGGCTTTTATTATGACCTTGATTTGGGTGAAGAAACAATCTCAGAAAAAGATTTTTCAAAAATTGAAGAAAAGTTTATGTTTTTTGCAAAACAAAAAAATGAGTTTAAAATGAGATTATCGACAAAACTAGATGCAAAAGAATTTTACAAAAAGAACAAAAATCCATACAAATTGGAGTTAATTGAAAATCTGCAAGATGGTGAAATTTCGTTCTGTGACCACTCTGACTTTAGTGATCTTTGTAGGGGGGGTCACATACCGCACACAGGTTTAGTAAAAGCAATTAAACTGCTAAATATTGCTGGAGCATATTGGAAAGGAGATGAGAAAAATAAGCAACTCACTAGAATATATGGGATTTCATTTCCAAAGCAAAAGCATTTAAAAGAGTACTTAACTTTAGTTGAGGAGGCTAATAAAAGAGATCACAGGAAAATCGGTAAAGAATTAAATCTTTTTACATTTAGTAACAAAGTAGGCTTAGGATTACCACTATGGCTTCCCAAAGGAACTGATTTAAAAAATAGGTTACAAACTTTTCTAAAAAAGGCTCAAAATAAGGCTGGCTACGAGATAGTTGAAACTCCTCATATTGGGAAAAAAGAATTATACGAAACTTCTGGTCACTTTGAAAAGTACGGAATGGATAGCTTTCAGCCAATTGAAACTCCAGGAAAAAAAGAAACTTTTCTTTTGAAACCAATGAATTGTCCTCATCACTGTGAAATATATAGTTCACAAAATTGGAGCTATAAAGATCTTCCTGTAAGATACGCAGAGTTTGGAACAGTCTACAGGTACGAACAAAGTGGTGAACTTCACGGATTGACAAGAGTTAGAGGTTTTACCCAAGATGATGCGCACATCTTTTGCACACCAGAACAATTAGAAGAAGAATTTATAAATGTTATAGATTTAGTATCATTTGTTTTTGGAGCTGTAAGTTTTGATGAATTTACAGTTCAAGTTTCTTTAAGAGATCCTAATAACCCTCAGAAATATATAGGCTCAGATAAAAATTGGAATTTAGCAGAAAAAGCAATTTTAAATGCTGCTAATTCAAAAAATTTGAATTACAAAATTGAATACGGTGAAGCAGCGTTTTATGGTCCAAAATTAGATTTTTTGGTTAAAGATGCCCTAGGGCGTAAATGGCAGCTTGGAACAATTCAAGTCGATTATAATTTGCCTGAGAGATTCGATTTAAAATACAAAGCAAAAAACAATGAATTTATGCGTCCAGTAATGATTCATAGAGCTCCCTTCGGAAGTTTAGAGAGATTTGTCGCGATACTACTGGAACATACAGGGGGAAAGCTACCTTTATGGTTAGTCCCAGACCATTTAATAATTTTAACACTCTCAGAAAAGTACGAAAAATACGCAAAAAAAGTTTTAAATAAGCTGAAAATTAACGAAATTCGCGCACTGATTGATAACAGGAATGAAACTGTAGGAAAAAAGATAAGAGATGCTCAATTAAAAAAGTATCCCTACATGCTTATTGTTGGAGAAAAAGAAATGAAAGACAACGTTGTATCTGTAAGACATAGAACTGATGGAGATTTAGGATCCTTAACTACTGAAACTTTTATTCAAAAATTATCTACAGAAATCAATAAGAGTAATCTAACTGAAGTTTAATTTAAATCATTTGTCATAGCAATACGAAAAAGAAGATCCAAAAGACCTGGTAGGATAATTAAAGAAAATCCTCATCTTATTAATGAAAAAATACAAGCTGCTGAAGTACGGTTGGTTGGTGACAATATTCAAACAGGAGTATATCCAACTCAAAAAGCTATACAAATGGCAAATAGTTTGGACTTAGACTTAGTTGAAATATCAGGGAAAGCGGTTCCACCTGTGTGTAAAATCTTAGAATACAAAAAATTTCTATATGAACAAAAGAAAAGAGATAAGGCCTTAAAGTCTAAAACCACGAAAGTAATAGTTAAAGAAATAAGGTTTGGTCCTCAAACTGACGAACATGACTACTTGTTTAAAAGAAAACATGCCGAAAAGTTTTTAAAAGATGGAGCAAAATTAAAAGCATTTGTTTTTTTTAAAGGAAGATCAATAATTTTTAAAGAACAAGGACAAATATTACTGTTACGATTAGCTCAAGATCTAGAAGATATCGGAAAAGTAGAGCAATTACCAAAATTAGAGGGCAAAAGAATGATTATGTTTATAAACCCCAAAAAAAAATAAATATTTAAATTTGAAATTATGCCGAAAATGAAAACAAAATCAAGTGCGAAAAAAAGATTCAAATTAACAGGCACTGGAAAAATTAAGAGAAAACATGCTTTTAAGAATCATATTCTCACTAAAAAATCAAAAAAAAGAAAATTAAAACTTACACACTCTAGTCTAGTTCATAAAAATGATATGTCTAACATAGCAAAACAATTAACATTAAAATAATTTTACATATAACAAAAAATTTACAAAATGCCCAGATCACAAAATTCAGTAGCCTCTAGAAATAGAAGAAAAAAAATACTTAAAAAAGCTAAAGGATACTATGGAAGAAGAAAAAACGTTTGGAAAGTAGCTAAAAATGCTGTTGAAAAGGGTTTATTATATTCATACAGAGATCGAAAAAATAAAAAGAGAAGTTTCAGGTTATTGTGGATACTTAGGATAAATGCTGCTGCAAGACTACATGGTTTTACGTATTCAAAATTAATTTCCAACTTAAAGTCTAAAAAAGTTGATTTAGATAGGAAAATTTTATCAGATATTGCCATGAATCATCCTGACACTTTCGCTAAAATCATTAATAAAACAAAATAAAAATCAAAAAGGTGTAATATCATCTTTATCTTCATTCCCCCCACCTACAGGGTCCCTCATCTTCTTTACTTCATTAATTTTTGAGTGATATTCAAATGATGAGTCTAAATCACTTAAATTTTCAAACTTACCAAGTTGAGGTATAAATTTAAGTCTTATGGTATCTAAGCCTCCATTCCTATGTTTCGCAACTATAAATTCTGCTTGGCCTTCAGATGATGTTCTGTCGTCATCATCCCATTCGTCAATGCCATAATATTCTGGTCTATAAATAAATGAAACTATGTCAGCGTCTTGTTCAATTGCACCAGAATCTCTTAGATCAGATAGAATTGGTCTTTTTGTTCCAGATCTAGTTTCAACAGCCCTTGATAATTGCGAAAGAGCAATAACAGGAACATTAAGTTCTTTTGCCAAAGCCTTTAAGTTTCTTGAAATTGAAGATATTTCTTGTTCTCTATTTCCAGTTTTATTACTTGTTCCTGAAGTCATTAATTGCAAATAGTCAACAATTATAAGCTGAATATTATGTTGAGAAGACAATCGTCTTGCTTTAGCCCTAAGATCAAAAATTGAAAGAGACGGACTATCGTCAATATATAGAGGTGCTTTTTCTAAATCACTAACTTTAACATTTAATTGTTCCCATTCGTGATTTGCAAGCTTTCCAGTTCTTAGTTTTTCAGAAGTCAGTCCAGTTTCAGCAGAAATTAGTCTCGTGATTAGCTGAACAGATGACATTTCTAAAGAAAAAAATGCTACAGGAGTTTTTTTTAAAACAGCAATGTTCCTAGCCATCGATAAAGTTAAAGCAGTTTTTCCCATTCCAGGTCTTGCTGCAATAACAATAAGATCACTTGGTTGCCAGCCTGAAGTGAGCAAATCGAGTTTCTCAAATCCTGTAGCAACACCACTTAACCCATCTTTATTTGAAATATCTTCAATCCGCTTTTTTGCCTGAATGACTAGGTTTTGTGCTGTTTCGGAGGATTTTTTTATATTACCTTGTGTAATTTCATATAGTTTAGATTCAGCCTCATCAAGTAAATCAAATACATCAACTGAATCTTTAAAAGAGTTTTCAATTATTTCGTTGGATATTCTTATTAAAGATCTTTGTATAAATTTTTGGAGAATAATTCTTGCATGAAATTCTATATTTGCAGAAGTTGAGACCTTTTTGGATAATTGCACTAGATAAAAATCTCCTCCAACTTTTTCTAGTACACCCATTTTTCTGAGCTTTGCAGAAACCGTTAAAAGATCTACAGGCTCTGATGATTGAAATAAACTATAAATTGCTTCGAAAATATTTTTGTGAGATTGTTTGTAAAAAGCCTCCTTTTGTAGGATGTCAATAACCTCATCGACTCCTTTTTTATCAATCAACATGGCGCCAAGAACTGCTTCTTCTAGATCAATGGCTTGGGGTGGTATTCTCCCTGAACCTAAGTCAAAAACTCCTTTACTAAAATTTTCCGAGGATAATATATGATCTCTCTTTTCCACATTTAAATGTAAAAAAAAGAACGACCAATACCTTATATAAAACTCTAAAGTATTATAAAAGAGTCAACACGTTGTGTTTATAATTAAAAAAAAATGTTAATATTAAAAAATGTGGTTCTTTAGTTTTTGAAAATTCCCATTTTTTCAAATTTGTTTCTTCTCAAACTTATAAGTTCGTCAGTTGAAAGTTTTTCAAGTTCCAAAAAGGATTTGGTTATTTCACTCTCAATTATTGAAAACATTTTTTCTCTGTTTTGGTGAGCACCACCAAGAGGCTCTTTAATTATTTTATCAATTAGTTTTGATTTTTTCATGTCTTGAGCCGTAAGTTTTAAAGACTCAGCTGCTTTTTCCTTATACTCCCAGCTTCTCCATAAAATTGAAGAGCAAGATTCAGGAGATATTACTGAATACCAAGTATTTTCTAACATCAATATTTTATCTCCAACTCCAATCCCCAAAGCACCTCCTGAGGCACCTTCTCCTATAATTAATATAATTATTGGAACTTTTATTGATAGCATACTAAATATATTTCTTGCAATTGCCTCTCCTTGTCCTCTTTCCTCTGCTTCCTGACCTGGATAAGCGCCTGGAGTATCAACAAGACAAACAATAGGTATATTAAATTTTTCAGCTGACTTCATAACTCTTAAAGCTTTTCTGTATCCCTCTGGATTAGCCATCCCAAAATTTCTATATTTTCTAGTAACAGTATTATAGCCCTTTTGGGTTCCAACAAACATAAATGTTTGATATTTAATCTTACCTAAACCTGCAATCATAGCTTTATCGTCTTTAACATTTCTGTCACCATGAAGTTCTAAAAAAGTGTCTCCACATAAAGCTTTTATATAGTCTAATGTATAAGGCCTAGATGGATGCCTCGACAACTGAACTCTCTGCCATGGTGTCAAATTTCCATATATTTTTTCTTTAATTTTTTTTAACTTCATCTCTAACTTTGAACACGTATCAGTAACATCAATATCACTTTCATTTCCAATTATTTCACATTTCAAGAGTTGTTCCTGAACTTCTTTTATAGGTAATTCAAAATCTAAATATTCCATAGTAATTATAAAAATATGATTTTTAAGGTATCTTTTTATATTTGTAAGCGATATTTCCCAATACCCCAAACAAAATAATTAAAACTCCTATGTAAAATTGGATCTCCATGTATTCATTTTCTCCAAAAATAACCAATGAAAAAATGATTCCATAAATAGGTTCAAGATTTAGTGACATCATCATTGTGTAAGGCGTAATAAATTTTAAAATATAATTAGAAGCAACAAAAGCATAAGCAGTACAAAACGATCCTAAAATAAAAATGTAAATCCAATTTGAAGGTTTAATCAAATTTGGTTTTGGAAATTCAAGATCTGAAAAAAAAATAATTGTTGAAATTATTAGTAAACCGAAAAATATTTCATAAAAAGAAATTTTAAAAGAAGAATGCTTTTTTGTTAAATGGCCATTAAGGAGGGAAAATAAAACCGACAATAATGTACAAATAAGTGAAATGAAAATAGCAAAATAATTTTCTGATTGTATTCCAAAAATAAGTAATAGCCCAACTATAGCAATTAATCCGAATAAGAGCTCATGAGTCCTAAAAGGTCTTTTATA
>CACHSA010000007.1 GCA_902582405.1 uncultured Bacteroidota bacterium
TTCACGCTCACGAATCAAATCAAAAAAAATCAGTACCTGCACAATTTTTAATTGAATTTGCAAGAAAAATGGTTGATGCTGGAGCAGATGTAGTAGTTGGCCACGGACCACACGTATTAAGGGGTATTGAAATATATAAAAAGAAGCCCATTTTTTATAGCCTAGCAAATTTTATGTTTCAAAATGAAACTCTTCTTAGGGTTCCTGAAGAAAATTACGCTCGATATAATTTAGGAGCTGATTCGCAGATCAATGATTGGAATTCGAAACGGTATGCTAATGATACTCGAGGTTTTCCTGCTGAAAGAGAAATTTGGGAATCTGTAATTGCTATTCCTAAATGGAATAAAGAAAAATTATTTAGAATTGAACTATACCCTATAACTCTTGGATTCAAGAAAAAAAGAACAATAAGAGGACGACCCATGCTTGCAAATAAAAGCTTGAGTAAAAAAATAATTAACGATTTAATTAAACGTTCAAAACCGTTTGGGACGATAATTGAATACAAGGATGGAATAGGAATTATTAACCTCAAAAATTGATATTTGCCAAGAAAGCTCGTTATTTTAATTTCAATTATTGCTGTGCTTATGGGTTTAATATTAATACTTCAAATAACCACTGAATTTTTATTTATGATCAGAAATTTAATTTATAACAAATGAGTGAAGTGGATAAAAAAAATAAAAAATTTGATCTTATCATATGGGGATCAACAGGTTACACAGGAAAATTAGTTTGTGAGTACATAATCAAAAACTATAAACGAACAAATTTGAGATGGGCATTAGGTGGTAGAAACAAATTAAAATTAAAAAAATTAATTTCTTCACTTAACTTAAAAAATATCCCATATGTAATTGCTGATAGTTACAATAAAAATAGTCTTTTTGAAATGACCAAAATGACAAGAACTATTTGTTCAACAGTTGGTCCATATTCTAAGTACGGAACATTATTAGTAGAAGCTTGTATTAAGAGTAAAACTAATTACTGCGATATAACTGGTGAAACTCATTGGATAAGAGAAATTATAGATAAATATCATTCTAAGGCTTTAAAAAATGGGGTTAAGATCATACATGCATGTGGATTTGACTCAGTGCCTTCAGATTTAGGAGTCCTCTATGCACAAAATAAGATTATAGAAAAAACTGGAAAATGTGCAAGTAAAATTAGTATGAGAGTAGTTTCTATGAAGGGTGGAGTGAGCGGAGGGACAATATTCAGTTTTCTCAATA
The DNA here is from genome assembly GCA_902582405.1 of uncultured Bacteroidota bacterium. GTDB lineage: Bacteria > Bacteroidota > Bacteroidia > Flavobacteriales > Flavobacteriaceae > TMED96. Next base: position 1,245 of record CACHSA010000007.1, read on the forward strand.
TCTTGGAAGAATCAAAAAAAAATAAAAACGTAAGAAAAATCCTTCAAAATCCTCACAGTCTTAACCCAAAAAAAAATTTTATTTCTACCGATGAAAGGGATTTAAAAAATATAACTTACGACAAAAACTCTAAAACCTGGATTAGCCCATTTATTATGGCATCTATAAATACAAGAATTGTGCGAAGAAGCAATTACTTGATGGACTTTAAATATGGTGAGAAATTTATTTACAATGAGGCTTTAATAGTTGGCAAAAGTATTTTAAGCAAAATTTTAGGATATTTTAGACTAATTCCAATTTATTTGGTAATTAAAATAAAAAATTCGGCACTAAAATTATTATTAGATTTAGTACTGCCCAAACCTGGACAGGGCCCAACAGAGAAAAGGAGGAAGAGTGGTTATTTTAAATTTAGATTTTATGTTTTTGATAATAAGTTAAAAGGCATAGCATCAGTTAGTGGTGTTGGATGCCCTGGATATGGTTCAACATCAAAAATACTCGCAGAGAGTTCAATTTGTTTAGCTCAAGACGAATTGCCAAAACAGAATGGCATCTTGACTCCATCCAGTGGTCTTGGTATTCCTCTTTTAAAACGTCTGGAAAAAAATGCAGATATAAAATTTGAATTTAAATATCTATAATTTTTCTTCTTTTAACTTATTTCTTTCTTTATCAATTCTATTTTCATTGTGAATAATGGTCAGCATTACTACTGATACCATAGAATGTAGAAATGCAAAAGCAAAAGCATCTAGAGCGCCCATTTTGCCATAGAGAGAAGAAATTGTATACATTACAATTGCTAGAAAGTTAAAAACTGCTACAGAAATACCATATGCAAGACGGACTTTAGGGCGATGCCAAACTAAACGGAGGGAAAAATATATTACTACCCAAAATAAAAATTCATAAAAATATTGAATATCGTGCAAACCTAACATAAATCAAACTTCATTAAATAAAGTGACGAAATTAATGAAAAACATCGACATTAAAAATTTTCATCAATTGAAAAAGCATTAAAATTTAAAAGCTCTGAATTTGAAAAAATATATTTAATATTTAGCGGATTACAACAAATTTCACAATCTTCGATATAAGCTACAGTTTCGTTTGATGGTTCAATCAACATTGATATTTGTTGCCAGCAATAAGGACACTCAAAAAAATGTTCAATCATAAATTTTTTTATAGAACAATATTAGCAAAAACTATCCTTGCGAAGGAAATACCATCTAAGATTTTTGCTATAAATCATTATATTATGTTATTATTGTAAAGTTATGAATCTGAAAGTTTACGATATATCTGATCAGGTAAAAGGGAATTTCAACAATGGTGAAATTCTAGAAAATAAGCCAATTGGTTTTCCCCAAGATAGAGGTAAACTTAAGCCATATTCGAACTTATTTTATTGGGCCCATGCATGGACAACCAACAAAAAAAGTACAATTGGTTTGCATCCACACCAAGGTTTTGAAATTTGCAGTTTTGTTTTAAGAGGAAAAGTTAATCATTTTGATACGAAACAAAACAAATGGATTAGATTATCCAAAGGAGATGTCCAAATTATTCGTGCAGGAAATGGTATATCACATGCGGAGGAACTGGACAAAGATTCTGAAATTTTTCAAATTTGGTTTGACCCTAACCTGGAGCAATCATTGAAACAAAATGCTTCATATGATGATTATGTCTCTTCTCAGTTTAAAGTAAAAAAAAACAATATTTCTTCAACTACTATAATTAAAGGTATTGGTTCGCCAATGCAAATGGAAACAGAAGGATTGAGTATAAATATTCATGATCTTAAAACAGGATTGCATTTTATTCAAACTTCAAAAGATAAAATACATTCCATTTTTGTTTTGGACGGTGAAATTGAACTTGAAAGTAAAAAGAATTTAAAGGGAACATTTTTAACTGTTTCTCAAACAGAAAGTTTTGAAATTAATTGCAACAAAAAATCGAGAATTTTTGAAGTTATCTCTCCCCTTGACCCCTCTTACAAAACATATGCGTAAAAACCCTTTTCAAGATTTTTAAAAATCGATTTTCAATTAATTTTCTATATATGAATTATTTTAACTTTAATTAAATTTAAAATATCTAGATATATATATTTGCTCAATATTTTAATTGAATGATTCACTATAAAGAATATTCCAATAATAATTCAAAAAGGCAATGGGTTACTTTTGTTCATGGAGCCGGTGGAAGTAGTGCTATTTGGAAAAAGCAAATTCCTTATTTTTCAAAAGTATTTAATTTACTACTTGTAGATTTAAGTGGACACGGTTATTCAGCTTTAGATTCAACTCAAAACTCTAATAAAAAAATTTCATTTGAATCAATTTTAAATGATGTTTTGGAGGTTTTAGACAATTTAAAAATTAAAAAATCACATTTTATTGGAATTTCACTTGGAACTGTAATTATTAACCAATTGGTATTAAAAGAACCGAATAGAATTTTAAAAATGGTACTAGGGGGAGCGACTTTGGAACTCAATTTTATGTCAAGATTAATGATGTACTTTGCTTATGGAACAAAATCAATAGTTCCATATATGTGGCTTTACAGACTATACGCTTTCATCGTTATGCCATCTAAAACTGACAGGGAATCTAGAAAACTTTTTATAAAAGAAGCCCAAAGAATGAATCAAAGAGAGGTAGAAAGATGGTTCAAACTCACCCCTAAAGTATTACCACTTCTAAGGTTTTTTAAAAATATTAAAACGGACATACCTACACTTTACATAATGGGCAACAAAGATTACATGTTTTTGTCTTCAATTAAAAAAATCGTTAAAACTCAGCCTAATGCAATCTTAGAAATTTTTAAAAATTGTGGTCATGTTGTAAACATAGAAAACCCAGAAAAATTTAATTACACTTCACTTAATTTTTTAAAAAATAAAATCACTGATTAACTATTATGCTTAGATTTGATAAAAAAAGATGAAAAGATCAGATTATTTTATTCTAACATCTGCGTTTCTAAGTTTTTTACTTTCTGTCTACTTATGGTTTAGTGGTCAACAAGACGAAGGTCTATATGTTGGCCTCTGGGTTCCTTCGATACTGGCTGCAGGTGCTTATATTAAACAAAACAACAAATAATGAGTCTTTTACTAATTTTTGGATTCGGTGTGTTTGTTGCTCTACTTTTTATTGTAGGTATTTTTTACAGTAATGAAGAAAAAAATGAGGTCAATAATATTGGTAAGATTGAGACAGATATAACAGATTACGATGGAAGTGGTAATTACGGGAGAATTCCAGACAAAAAACCTAAAAACAGAGCAATTTAAATCTTAGGAAAACCAACTATGCTTTCCAAATTGGTTTTTCAACACCTTTTGATTATTATATAAATAAAACTTAAATCCCTTTAAAACGCTTTTCAAATAGCTTTTTAATTTAGGCTTTATATAAAAATAGAAGACAAATGGGTACAACAATGAATTTACCTTATCAGTTTTATATGGGTAAACACTGATGGTCAAAGAGGTGTAATTTTTAGTTTTAGATATTTTCCATACAACTTTTGACTTTTTACCATTTTTTTTTCCAATCATAAGTTCATAACCGTTCATTTCGTCCCAGTGGTAAAATTCTCTTTCAAAAACAACACCATTTAAATAAATCAAAATATCTTTTTTGATTAAATTCTTATCTCCCTCAATCACTTTGTTTTTTTGACAAAAAGGATGAAAAAAATTTAAATTTCCGTGAGAAGAAATAGCCTTCCAAATGTCTTCACTTTGACTTTTTAAACTAATACTACACGAAACTGTATACATGCCAATTAACTATTTAATTTCAATTTAGTTGAAATCAAAAAGGCATTGTGAATCAAAGTAGCTGCTATTTTACCATTTTGATTGTAAATTTCTCCTTTTATTGTAGCTATATTTTTGCCTTTACTAATTATGTTTGCTTTACACAAATAATTTCCAACATTAATCGGACGATGGAAAATAGTGTGAAGATTGGTCGAGGACGGATATATTTCTCCTTTGGACTCGAAAATTAACAAAATACTAGTAACATCATCTAACATGGAAGTAATCTGACCTCCTTGCACAAAACCTTCCGGTCCAGGATTCGTCATGTATTTAGAAAATGTACCCTCGAGCTTTAAATTATATTTTTTATAGTCAATGAATTTAAATTTAAACTTTTTACCAGTTCCTCCGTATTTACTATGAAATAAAATGTATTTATCAATCTCGTGTGACATAAATTAAAATAAAGACAATTTTTTAAAAAAAAATTACGATACCCAATAGAAAACAAACTGAAATAACTAAAATAGAAAAACCAATTTGAGATAAATATTTATAGACTGGTTTATTTATGCTTTTATTACTGTGCTCACCTATAAGCTCTTGAAAAGACCCATATAAACCAATTAGAACTGGTGAAAATAAAACACAACCCGCTATGAATAATTGTATATCTGTCATTTTTTAGGTATGGTATTGAAAAAAATTCCGTATATCAAAATTGTTGGAACCCAAATAGAGACATACTGTCCCATTTCTTTTTCTCCAGAAAACCAAAGGTAAACTGACAGCAAAAAGCTTAGAAAGGCTGAAATTAAAATTGTAATGTCCCTTTTTCTCATAATTATTATTCTTTATTTTCTTTTCTAAACCATAGGTTGGTTCTTAAATTATTATTTAAATTAAGATTAGTACTTTGAAAATTAAAATTAGCATTATTATTAAATAATGGAAAGACTCCGTTAAGATCAATTTGATTAACTTGAGTTATCTTGTTTAAACTGTATCCCTTCTCTTTATAATCCATAATTAATTTTACTAATGATGGGTCTTTGGTAGTTTTTTTTGAAATTCTATTTCCATCATCAACTTCATATTTAATTCCTTTACTGTTCTTATTAATTACACTTACGATTAACCATTCCTGAGAATAAGTGTAATTAAAAATAAGTAATAACATCATAATTAATTCTCTCATAATGCAAATTTCAATAAAATTTATTTTACACAATCTTGATTATCATATAGATATTTTAATTATCTATAGGATAATTTTATATAAGATTAATTAAAATTTTATATTAGATAAAAATTTAAATATGAAAAATTTTGTTAAATATATTGTAATATCATTAGTTATTTTCTCATGTCAAGATGCATCAAAAAAAGATAACTCACCACTTAGTGGAATAATTAATGAAAATGATAATAAATCGAAAATCGTTGAAAAACTTGCTGATTCTTATCTTCAAGGTAATTTTAACATTGCAAAAGATTATTTTGACCCAAATGGAAAACATTATTTCAATAATTTAGAATACGATGTTAACGGTATTATTGATGGCTATAACTTTCACTCCATTTTGTTTACAGATATAAAACATAATAATAGAGATATTTATACATCATATTTCAATAATGGTAAAATAGTTACGTATCACGATTTTTTATGGACAGCGAATTCAAAGCTTTCAGGAAAAAGTTATAGTTACCCCTGTCATTGCAGGTGGGAATGGAAAAATGAAAAAATTTCTACCACTATCTGCTATGTTGATCCAACTGGCATATTTTATGAAGTAAATTTATATCAAGAAAAAAATCAATAAACTTAGATTATTGAAAAAAATATTTTGTCTCATAATATTAATTCAATCTGTATCTTTTTCTCAACAAGAGACTGATATAGAAAAACTATTACTTAAAAAACTACCTAATGTTCTTGGTAATATGGCAGATCAAACTCCATTTGGCGCAGGAATCAGATCTCTTATTGGAAACAAAAAAAGTCAATTAGAGAGTACAATTGTAAACCTATGGATAAAATATAGTAAAGCTTTTGAATATAAAGATTATGAAACATTGTCAAATTATTTTTCATTTCCGGTAGTTTTTGATCCGCTTAAAGAACCAGAAACAATTAAAGACAAAAATCAACTAATGAATAGGTATAAAATTCTAAGAGAAGAAAAAATTCAAGAAGACTATAAATATTCAATTTTAAATAAATATAATTTTATACAACTAAGTGATAGCTTTGTAATCCTAGATGCTCACTACAGTAGATACAACTCTAAATACAAAAAAATTTATTTTGGTAGAGGTCTTTACCATTACAAAAAAATTAATACAAAATGGAAATTATTTGAGATAAACTCCTTTTAATTTAAATATATTATTGATTATTCCCTGATTGCTAGTCAGTTTATATTAATGATGGATTGAGAAAACCACTAAAAAGTAATTATTTTCTTTTTTTTAATGATTTTAATAAAACAAAAAAATATTTAAATAATTCCCCAGTAGGATTATGGGCTATAAATCTTAATCTGCTTCTATGTTTAATTGTCTTCATTAGTCTAATTCAAATTTATTGCAAATTTAATGTATATATTGGAAAATTTTTCTATTGGGATAGGTTTTTCTTATTGATTAATACTAAAACTTTCTCTTAAGTTTTGTTCTTTTGTTTCATGAATAAAATTATATCTGTTTTCTTTTTTATATATTTTGTTTTCTCTTGCCAAAAATCTGAGAAAAAAAATTCGTTCTTTGAGTTGTATGATGATACCCTTTGGACCTTAGATGAGGAAAAAGAAAGTATTTTTGGTCCAAATATCAGAAGAATAATTCGTTTTAAGGGAAATAATTTTTATTGGGGGGCAATTGAAAACTTCAATACCTCTCCGTTTTGTGAAATTTATTATTTCATGCATAAGGAGGGTTCAACTGTTTACGAAAACGATGAAAATTATAGGGACCCTACAGGTTTTGTAGAAATCGTTGAATTTTCCTCTCCTTCCTCGGACACTTTAATACTTAATATAAGTTACAATCCTCACCCCGATGAAGATCAGTCATCCATGCATAGTGGTGAAAACCCCTTTGGGAGAGCTCTTCCTAATTCAGCAATCATAACAATAAAAATCGATGGAGATATTCTGAAATATGACGAAATAGCGTACTTAAAAGATCAACCTTATTATGAAAAGCACCTAAATTACAATAGATCAGAAAATTTTACTATAAGAGATTTTCTTGACTATAGCTGCACAATATTCAAAGACAGTACCAAATAAATGTACAGTTTGATTTTTTCCATAAAAGTATCAATTCTAATATTTTTTCAGAGTTATTCTATCAGAGTAGTTGATGATCTCGGTTATAATCTGGGGTATTATTTAATATCAGATAAAGATGATAAGGCAATAATCAATGGAGATATTATAAATTTTAGTGATTTCTTAAGGTACATACAAAAAAATCAGAATGAAATTACAATAAAACAGTACAATGATATTGTCAACAAAATGGCAAGAATTGAGTTGAACAGAGCCAGAAAAAAATATGAAACAAAGTTCGCCCAATATGTAATGGAATCATCGACTGTTTTAAAAAGCGAGAATTTAAAAAGAAAAAGAGAACTAAATTTTATAAAAGAAAATCTAGCTGATTATAGGTTCTTCATCGAAGATTTTCTAATTAATATCAAGGAGTTTATATCAGATTCGAAAGACTGTAATTCTGATTTTTTTATTTCTTATGATGAGTTTTTTAAAAATTGCTAATAAGATTTACTTTTGTACTAAATTTTGACCAATTATAATTTTAATTATCATGAAAAATACCATACTATTTCTACTTCTTGTATTTAACAGTATTGTACTTTACCCACAATCTAAAAAGAGTCTTGACAAAGAGTCAATCAAATCAATGTGCGGATGTTATGAAGTAAAATTCGAATTTGCTGAAACATTTATATATTCAGAAGACTCTACCTATGTAAAATCTCCCCCAAAGACCATGTATGCTTTAGAGTTAGCGCATTTAATTAAAGATGATAAAAATGATATTTCTATCCAACATATACTTCAAATAGGAGACTATGGTGAACCCTATATTATAAAACACTGGAGACAAGACTGGTCATACCAAAATCAAGATTTTTATTTATATGATTCTAATAACATGTGGAAATTCGTTAATAAATCGAAAGGTCAGGTTAGAGGGCAATGGTCCCAAAAAGTATTTCAAGTTGACGATGGCCCAAGGTATCAAGGTTCGGGAACCTGGGTTCATGTTGATGGTAAAAGCTATTGGGAAAGTACTACTCCTGCCCCACTTCCGAGAAGAGAGCGAGATATTCGAAACGACTACAATTTAACTATTAGAGGAAATAGAGTCGAAATCATGGATTATGGCTGGGCACACATACAGGATAATTCTAAAATTATTAGGAAAAAAAAAATAAATAAAACTATTGCAAAAGAAAAAGGGTATAACACATACAAAAAAGTAGAGGACGAAAGATGTAAATACGCATTAAAATGGTGGAAGGAAAATTATAAAAAGTGGAAGATTGTAAAAGATGTATGGAACGATATATATAATAAAAAAGAAACGCTTAAAGTTTCACAACTATATAAACAAAAACCACTTTATATGTATTTATTTGTTGATGATTATGAAACAAAAGAAAAAATTAGAAATTTAATTGATAAATTCGTTGATTAAATGGATAAATTAAAAATTTTTGGTGGATTTTTTGCTTTACTTTCTGTCATATTAGGAGCAATTGCTGCTCATAAACTTAAAGAATTTCTAAACGAAGATTCGCTAAAATCATTTGAGACTGGTGTTAAGTACATGATGTATCATGGCCTTGCAATGATAATTATATCAAATTCAAATATTCAAAGTAAAAATAATTTATTATTAATTTTTTCCGTCGGCATAGTCCTTTTTTCATTTAGTATTTTTCTTCTTTCAACACAATCTATTACAAAGATTAATTTTTCATTTCTTGGACCTATAACACCAATTGGTGGTTTAACACTAATTATTGGTTGGATAATTTTTATTATAAATTCACTTAAGATTTAAATAGTGAAATTTTATTTTATTAATTTTAAAATATAAAACTTGAAATTATGAATCTAAAATACTTTATCCTTAGTTTTTTTGTTGTATTAGTTACTTTTTCTTGTGAGGTTAATAACCAAAAAGCAGAAAATAAAAGCGATGACCTTTACGCTAAAAATTTGGCCACAGCAAAGAAGTTTTTTGAATTATTTAAAACAGAAGATACAGAAGCCCAAAAACCACTTATATGCCCAGGTGTAACCCACTATCCACCTTTTTATGGATCTGAACCAGTTAAATATGACGGATTCATATCTGGAAACAAAGCTTGGATGGATAACTTTGATGACATTACCTATGATGCCAGAGTTTGGTTACCAGGTGCAGACTCATTAGGAGTTAAAGACGGAAGTGTGCGTACTTATGGCACATGGTCAGCTAAAAGCATGGCAAACGGTAAAACTATAAAAGTAAGAGCATACCACTATTTTAACTTTAATAGCGCGGGTCAAATTCATGAAATTGGAGACTTTTTCGATGCTTCAGGTGTTATGAATGCGGCTATGGCTAGTAGTGAAAAATAAATCTCGACTTCCCTTCTAACTCAAATTAGGAGGGATTTTTAATTTAAATTAATGGTAGGGTATTTTAAAAGTATAACTATATATACATTTTCCTTATTTTACTTATTTATCGGAATAAAGCATTTTACAGATGTAAATTTTTTTGTCTCTATTATGCCACCCTACATCCCTTTTCATGAGTTTTTTATTTACTTATCTGGATTTTTTGAAATATTATTTGGATTTTTGTTGCTATTTAAGAAAACAAGAAAATTTGCAGGAATAGGGTTAATTTATCTTTTGGTTTTTGTGTTCCCTGCTAATGTCCATCTTTATCTGTCAGAAGTGGCTCAAAATGCTCTCTCTATAACTCAAAACGATGCTTTAATTAGACTACCATTTCAATTACCATTGATGATTATTGCATTTTGGCATGCAGAGGAAAATTCAACTAAATTTTTTGATGTTTTTTGCTCTTTTATATTCATTCCAACTATTTTGTATTTTTTTTCGCTCGCGCTTTAAATAATTATTTAGGTATAAATGATCTTAAAAAATATTTCTTTTAACTTTTATTTTTTTCTATCTCAATTTTTATTGAATACCGTCATAAATGCTCAAGAGTTCAAAAGTTTATATAGCACTTATACAGACCAATCAATTGAATTAGATGGAAAAGACGATGAGGAGTTTTGGGATAAAACCCTATTGGGCAAAGAATTTTGGCAATATTTTCCCTCGGACTCACTAGCTAGCCAAAAAACAGAAGTTAAAATTGTTCACAACGACGATTATATATACGTTTTTATTAAGGCATTTAATAGGTCTAATAAATACGGTATTCCCTCACTTGAAAGAGACAGTTCTGTTCAAGGAAACGACGCTGTAATTCTTTTATTTGACACCTACAAGGATGGAAACAATGCTTTTTTCTTTGAGTCTAATCCAGTTGGAGTAAAAAAAGATGCTCTAATTTCAGAGGGAGGAGATGATATAGATATGACGTGGGACATCAAATGGGAAGTAGAGACCTATATCGGTGATGGATTTTATCAATGTGAATTTAAAATTCCATTAAAGTCTTTAAAGTTTCCTGATGGTTCCAAAGATTGGAGATTTCAAATTTTTAGAGCAGATATATTTACAGGTGAATTTTCTTTGTGGAATAAAGTCCCAATAAATCAAAAAATTTTTGATTTAGCATTTTTTGGAAATCTTATTTTTGATATTCCGCTAGGAAAATCGAAAACACAAATAACAGTAATTCCTTATACAAGTGGTATTAATACTAATGATTTCAATTCAAATATTAATTATAATAATATTTCTTTTGGTGGTGATGCGAAAGTCACCATTGGTAATGGAATGAATCTAGATTTAACGTTCAATCCAGATTTTTCTCAAGTTGAGGTAGATGACCAGATTATTAATATAACTCGATTTGAAATTAATCTCCCAGAGAAAAGACAGTTTTTTATTCAAAATAGTGATTTATTTTCAAGCTTTGGTGACAGCAGAGACTCAAAAACTTTTTTTTCAAGAAGAATTGGTGTCGCTAGAGACGAAAACGGAAACACAATTGAAAACAAAATAAGTGCTGGGTTAAGACTTAGCGGAAAATTATCAAAGAACACAAGACTTGGGGTTTTAAATATGTATACAAATAATGACCCCAAAAACAATATAAAGGCGAATACAAATTCAGTAATTGCATTGCAACAAAAATTATTTAGCAGATCAAATCTAAGTTTACTATTTATTAATCGTCAAAATACAGCTAAAAATGAATTAGATTACAATAGGGTGATTGGTGTTGATTACAATTTACTTTCAAAAGATGCTGTTTGGAGCGGAAAATTTTACTTTCATAACTCATTTAGCACATTAAATAAAACGAATCCTTTTTCAACTGGATTTACTTTAAGCTATAATACGAGAAACAATTCAATTTACTCCAAAGTAATAAGGTTAGGCGAAGGATTTGAGTCTGATCTTGGTTTTATTAGAAGGAAAGGGATTTTTAAAAATTATTTTAGGTATGAGAGAAGATTCTGGTTTAAAAATAAAAAAATTCGTTCTATAAGTGTCATCTCCAGCTTAGCATATATAGATAAACCTGAAAACGAATCATTGATTACGGATAGAAATTACCGACTAGGGTTACAATTTGATTTTATTTCTATGGCTGGCATCGATATTAGCTTAAGAAAAGACTACACTCATCTAGAGAATAGTTTTAATCCCTTAAGATCCTTTGCCTTAAATCCCTTAGCTGCCAATTCTAATTATAACTATTCTTATCTTGAATTTGGATACAAAAATGATCAGAGAAAAAAAATAAGTTATAGATTCGAATTTAATAATGGTGATTTTTATAATGGTAAACGAATGTCACTTAGAACTCAATTTAATTATAGATTTGAGCCAGTATTCCAATCAAGTTTTAACCTTTCAATTAACAAAATTTCCCTTCCTGAATTTTACGGTGATGGAAGACTAATACTGGCTACTTCTAAATTCAATTTAACATTCAATAAAAGTCTTTTTTGGATGAATTATCTTCAGTATTCAAATGTTTCAAAAAATTTTGGGATTAACTCAAGACTTCAATGGAGGTTTGCTCCACTTTCAGATTTATACATTGTTTTTAACGACAATTATTTATATGAAAATTCTCTAATTCCAAGTTTAAGGTCTATTTCGTTTAAACTTTCTTATTGGTTAGATTTATAATTTACTTAATTCATTAAAAATATTGATATATTCAAAATTGAAGCAAAGAAAACCCAAAATAAATATGGAATCATTAAATAAGAGGAAAATATATTCGCTTTTCTAAATTCCTTGATACAAAAAACGATAGAAGCTATTAAAATTAATATCGTAACTAATCCAAGAAATATATTTTTAAATCCAAAAAAAACTACAGACCACATGCCATTAAAAAAAAGTTGTAAAAAAAAGGCTGTGGTTCCTAAGCTTTGTGTTTTTTTTTTAAAACTATAGGAGAAGAAAATTCCAAAGGCAATTCCCATTAGAAAATAAAGAATAATCCAAACTGGCATAAAAATCCAATCAGGAGGATTAAAAAGTGGCTTATTTAGATATTTATACCAAGTATTAACTGAGGACCTGGTGGCTAAACTAGAAAAATAACCAACGGTATTAGAAATTAATACTCCAAAAAGGCAACTAAAAAATAAACGAATTTTCACTGCACATATGTTTGCAAATTAATTGTATAAAACATACAATTTTAATTTGTTGTAAATTTAAACCATATTTAAAATTATGTTTAGTAATATTTGGTTTATCGTTATATTATTTTTTATCATTTTTAATTTTATTTTCTCATCAATTTTAGAATATATAAATGACAAAAATTGGAAAAATCATGTCCCAGAAGAACTAAAAAAATACTATCCAAACGAAAAATATCAAAAAGCTAGAGATTATAAATTAGAAACTGGGAAAATTTCGTTTTTATCCTCTTCCATCTCCTTCGTAATAACTTTAGTTTTGATTATTTCAGGAATATATGGAACTGTCAGTGATAATATTACAAAAATCACGGAATCAATATTCACACAATCTGTATTATTTTTTTCTGTTTTTTATTTACTCAATTACATAATTAGTCTACCTATCAAATTTTATTCAACATTTGTGGTTGAAGAAAAATTTGGATTTAATAAAACAACAAAAAAACTTTTTATAGTTGATCAAATAAAATCCTTGCTTCTTTCTGCACTAATTACAGGAATTTTACTTTTCTTCGCTATTCAATTTTTTATAATTTTTGAAAAAAATTTTTGGATTTATTTGTGGCTGGGTCTATCTATATTTTTAATTTTTACAAATACTTTTTATGCATCACTTATTGTTCCAATTTTCAACAAATTAGAACCACTTAGTGAGGGTGAGCTTAGAAGAAAAATCAATGAATATTCCAAAATGATAGGTTATTCGCTAAAAAATATATTTATTATTGACGGGTCTAAAAGGTCTACCAAGGCAAATGCTTTTTTTTCTGGTTTAGGTCCAAAAAAAACAATTGCATTGTATGATACGCTAATTGAAAATCACACCGATGAGGAATTATTAGCCGTATTAGCTCATGAGGTTGGTCATTACAAAAGAAACCATGTTTTTAAAGGACTTATATTATCAATAGCTCAAATTGGATTAATGTGTTTTCTTTTCCAATTATGTTTGAATGAAGGTGAAATATCATTTGCGCTTGGAGGTAAAATACCTACTTTTCACCTTGGATTAATTGGATTCTCCCTTCTCTACAGTCCAATAGGGCTAATAACTGGTGTAATGATGAATATTTTTAGTAGAAAAAATGAATATGAAGCTGATAAATTCGCTAAAGATACTTATGACGGCAAACAACTTTCACTAGCATTGAAGAAGCTTTCTGCTAATAATCTTTCAAATCTTTATCCTCATCCATTTTATGCTTTTATTCATTATTCACATCCGCCCCTTTTAAAAAGACTAAACGCACTAAAAAACTAAAAACATGAAAAAAATTTATTTCTCTATTTTATTGTTAATTATAACGTCCTGCAATCAAAGTCAGAATAGTAAAACTCAAGAGCCCTGGGGCGTATCACAATTATTAGAACCTAAATTACTTTCCTACAAAATTAAAAGTGGAAAGGACATTCCGAAAATTATAAGTATTGGACCAGGAGTCGTGATAAAAAATTCAATTGGAATTGGGGAATGCAGGTACAATAAAAATATTGAAAAATTAAAATCTTTAGTTTCCGACTACAAAAAAGATGATAAAATTGTTCTCTACTGTGGGTGTTGTCCATTTAAAAATTGTCCAAATATTAGGCCAGCATTTACGTTAATGAACAAACTTGGCTTTAAAAATCATAAACTATTAAACATAAAGAATAATATTAAAGCAGATTGGATTGATATGGGATATCAAACAGAATGATTTTACCAATTAGATGGTCTTAAAAGATAACATATTAGCATAAATATGTAAAACGAAAGGACAAATAGAAAAGTGGGGTTAAATATTTTTTTCACAGTTAATCAAATATAAGAAATATTTAAGCGGTCATATACAAAGATAATTAATTAAAACAAAACCTGACGCTGGTTTTATTATATTCGGTTTTTTAAAAATTGCAAACTATTTATACTTTATTAATTTTAATTTTAACTTTTTACAGAGGACTTGTAAGCTACAACATGTCTTCTGTTTTTCAAGACAGGACTTATATCCCAGACGATAACTTTGAACAAGCTATAATTGATTTAGGATTTGATGATGTTTTAGATGATTATGTTTTGACAAGTAATATAAATGAAGTTGGGGGCCTAGGATTGATAAGCAAAAACATAAGTGATTTAACTGGTATTGAGGGATTTAGGGATCTTTTAAATTTAGATTTAAGTGGCAATAATTTATCATTTGTTGATTTATCTAAAAATAAAGTTTTAAGAAACGTTAACCTGTCTGGTAATCAATTTCAATCTATCGATTTGACTAAAAATATTGAACTTGAGTCTTTGAAAATCGACAACAATTATTTGACTGAATTGGACGTCAGTAAAAACATTGAGCTGTCAACATTGCAAATAGATGAAAACAATTTAATTGAGCTTGATGTTTCAAATAATATTGGATTAGGATATCTAACCTTAATTAATAATTCATTAACTAAAATTGATGTTAGAAATAATCTTAAACTTTCAAATCTTAGGTTGGATAGGAATGAATTATCAGAAATTAACGTTAAAAGAAATATAAACCTTAAAAGACTATCTCTGTCATATAATAATATTAGCTCTATCGATGTTTCAAAAAATAAAGTATTAGAAATTTTAAATTTAAACTTTAATAAACTTTCAAAAATTAATGTTTTTCTTAATACAAGTTTAAATTCACTAAGAGTATCCAATAATAAATTAGATGATTTAGATGTTACAAATAATCTAGATTTAACGACATTAGACATTTCTAGTACTGGGCTAGCTCCCGCAGTTGATGTTTCAAAAAATTTCGGGTTAGTTGAATTTGATTTAACTTCTAACCCTGACCTAGAATGTGTTAAAGTCAATCAAGGACAACTAGACATTACCTTCGCTCTTTGGTATAAGGATGCAAATACGACATATGCATTATCATGTGATATATTAAATAGAACATACGTTCCTGATGACAATTTTGAGGAAGCACTTATCGAAATGGGATTAGATGATGTAATGGATGACTATGTCTTAACAAACAATATATCTTCAATTACTAATATTAATCTAAATGGAAGAAGTATAATAGAAACTACTGGTATAGAAGATTTTATATCTCTACAAAATTTGAATTTTGAAAACAATCGAGTTAAATCAATCGATTTATTCAAAAATTCTAATCTTAAAGAAGCTAATTTTTCAAAAAACTTAATTGATGAAATTGATATTTCAGAAAATCGACTTCTTGAAAAACTAAACTTAAATGACAATTTATTATCCGAAATAGAATTATCCTATAATCCAAGATTAAAAATTATTGATATTTCGTACAATGATTTTGAGTCAGTAGACATTTCGAGCTTAAATCTTACAAATCTTAATTTAAGTAACAATAGGATTGAAAAAATCGAGCTAACGAACAATGAGTTTTTAAATTTTTTAGATATATCCAACAATCAACTAACAACTTTAAATGTTTCCAATAATACTCGTCTAGATTATTTAAATAGTACTCAGAATTTAAGTTTAGAATGTATTGATGTAAGTAAAAATCAAATTAGTAACATACCAAGGGAATGGGAAAAAGACTCTTTTACAAGATATTCTATAGATTGTAGCAACAAGAATCTTATATCTTATGAAGTAGAAATTTATAATGCAATTTCGCCTAATGGAAATGACAAGAATGACTTTTTCTATATAAAAAATGCAGATAAATATCCCAACAATTCTTTGATAATATTTGACAGAAATGGCATAGTTGTTTATGAGGTAAATGGGTATGGTATTGATAATAAGCTCTTTTTCGGAAAGTCTAATATCAAAAATAGCAACAACACACTTCCTTCTGGCTCTTATTTTTATATTTTTTCTTACTTAGATACATCATCACAACAAACTATTGTTAAAAAGGGTGTTTTAACTTTAATTAATAATTAGTTTGAGAATTTTAGGTTTTTTAATATTAATATTTTATTCATCCTTTCTAGCAAAAGCTCAGTCTAATTTAAAGTTAACTGATTATTATAATAATCCTTCATCATATAATCCTGCATATGTTGGTGTTACAGAAGGCTTATTTTTAAAAGGCTACTATACATCTCAATGGACAGACTTTGAAGGTTCACCTTCTACTCAATTGGTTGACTTGCAAAATAATTTTGATAACAGAAATATAGCAGCTGGGATAACAATATTAAATGATACTTTCGGTGCTTTGAAAAGTATAAATACAGATGCAAATATTTCATTAAATTTCAAATCAAGCCAAGATATATCCTTTTCGTTAGGCTTAAAAGCTGGGGTTAATTCTTTCTCAACCGACTATCAAAGTTTAAATATTCTAGACCGCTCTGAGTTTGTTTTTAATGAGAACATATCTAAAATAATCCCACTTATTGGGGTTGGTTTTTATACTCACGGTAATAATTGGTTCCTTGGAATTTCATCACCTAACATAATTGAGAATAAGATTTCTACTGAATCAGATGAAGTATTATTTAAAAATACAAACAAATACTTCTCCACTTTCGGATATAATTTTTACATAGAAGATTTTTTATTTAAAAATCAATTTTTAGCACAAATTATTGAGGGAATTCCTATTTCATACATCTTGAGTACAAAGGTAATTTTCAAGAATTATATATCACTTTCATTACACTATCAACCTCAATATCTTACAGGAGGTGAAATCGGAATTTATCTTCCAGGAAATTTAAAAATCGCTTATGGAATGGATATATCCAATACAAATGGAATCAGCAAATATGATAATAATCATAGATTTTCAATTTCATTTCAGATTTTTAGAGGTAAAAGTAACTGGTCAGACAGACAAGAATTTGACAGGCCTTATATCATAAGATAATTAAATTTAAACAATTTAGACTTTGATTATACTCATGTCAACAATTGAAGCCGAATGAGTAATTGATCCCATAGAAATAAAATCAACACCAGCTTCAGCGTATTCTAATATATTTTTTTCATTTATATTTCCACTTGATTCAACTGGAAAACTTCCCTGAATAAAAGAAACAGATTCTTTTGTTTCAAAGGGACTCATATTGTCAAGAATTATTCTATCAATCCAATTATGCTTTATGACCTCATCGAGTTCTTCTTTGTTTCTAACTTCAACGTAAACTGGAATTTTTAAATTATTTTGATCCAGGTAGTCTTTTGTAGTAACTATAGCATTTTCAATTGATCCACAAGAGTCAATATGATTATCCTTAATCAAAATTGCATCAAAAAGACCCATCCTATGGTTAACACCCCCACCAATTAAAACAGCCCATTTTTCAGGATACCTAAAACCTGGCGTTGTCTTTCTAGTATCAAGTATTTTGCATTTTGTATGGGAGATTAATTTTGACAAATTCGAAGTGAGTGTTGAAATACCACTCATTCTTTGCATTATATTTAGTATTAATCTTTCAACAGACAGAATGGAATATGCGGGACCATTTATTTCTAAAACTTTTTCTCCTTTTTTTACTTGGTCTCCATCTGAAAAAAACTTCTTAATGGATAAGTTGGACCGAAATTTCTCTATTAATATTTCTGAGAGTCTAATTCCAGAAATAACACAATTTGATTTAGTTATTAGCTTAAAGGAATTATTGTTATTGTTTTTAAAATAAGATTTACTTGTATGATCCTCATAACCAAAGTCTTCATCTAATGCGTTTTTCAAAAAAGTAAGGATTTCTTTTGAATATTTAGATTCAAATCGATTGGTTGTTTTCAATTTCAATAATTTATAAAGGGGTGTCTAACTAATTGAAAGCATTTTTAATAACGGCGCTTTAGCTTTTGAGATTATTTCCTCTGTCAAATTAATCTCTGGCTTCTCGGACTTTAAACATAAATAAACCTTTTCTAAGGTGTTTAATTTCATAAATGAACATTCGCTACACGCACAAGAGCTGTCCTCTACTGGGGCTGGAATAAAAAGCTTGTCAGGACAGCGCTTATTCATCTCATGAAGAATTCCTGCTTCTGTTGCAACTATAAACTCCTTATTTCTGCTATTTTGAACATATTCGAGCAGTTTTGAAGTACTCCCTACATAATTTGCGACATCTAAAATTAAAGACTTGCTCTCTGGATGGGCAATGAATTTAGCTTTTGGGTATTTTTTAAATAAATCTAAAATTTTGTCAAATGAAAATGCCTCGTGAACTACGCAACTTCCATCCCACAAAATCATATCTCTTTTTGTTTCTTTAATCAAATAATTACCCAAATTTTTATCTGGAGCAAATATGATTTGTTTATCATCAGGTATGCTGTCAATTACTGCTTTTGCATTGCTTGAAGTACAAATAATGTCACTCATTGCTTTAATTTCTGCTGAGCAATTAATGTAAGAGACAACTACTGCTTCAGGATATTTTGTTATAAAACTTTTAAAAAGATTGGGCGGGCAAGAATCCGCAAGAGAGCAGCCTGCCTTAAGGTCAGGTAAAAGAATTTTTTTTTCTGGATTAATTATTTTTACAGTTTCAGCCATAAAATGCACCCCAGAAAGAACAATTATATCTGAATCTAAGTTTTTTGCAATTTTAGCCAGGTATAGACTGTCTCCTAAATAATCTGCAATCTCTTGAATTGAGGAGTCCTGGTAATAATGAACTAATAAAGCAGCATTTTTCTCCTGCTTAATTTTTTTTATTTTTTTAATTAAATCAAAATTATTTGTGTTAGGAGAAATGTCTTCAGATTTTAAAATATCTTTCATTAATAAATGCTAATGTTTTTCATATTTTACAAAATTAGGAAATGTCTTTAAAAGTAAATACTAAAATCAGTTATTTAAATTCAAAATTCTTCTCTTTCTATCATTAGAATTGATGATTGAGGAACTATAAAATATTTTTCTCCTTGATAAATAACCTCATAGGCTCCCCCTTGTAAAAAAACCGCTAAATCTCCTTGCTTGACTTGTAATGGAACATACTTAATTTTCTCATCATCTGTTTTCCATGGTTGATCGTTTTCTATAGCAACAGGAATAGGATATCCTGGACCTGATTTTACAATATACCCATACTGAACCTTCTCTTTTTCTCTTACACCAGGTGGAAGATAAAGTCCACTATCAGTTTTTTCAGATTCTTTCCTAGGTTTGACAAGAACCCTATCACCAACTACATTTATTTTATCTAGAGAATTATTTTTTTTAATCATTTTAAAGATTATTTATCTATGTTTGAAATTAAAGAAATTAATCGATTCAAAGAATTTATCTTTCTGTAACTATTTTTCAGTTTGGCCAACTTAGGTTGGTCTTCATTTGCTATTAATTCTGCAATTTTTTTGTATTTGAGTTTTGTTGGCCTTGGTAAGTCAGACTTGTATTGGATAAAAATAGTTTGTTTGTCAATGAATTTCGGTGGCTTGTCACCCTCTAAAGAGTTTTTAGCTTTCTCACCATCAACAAAAACTTTTTTATCCCTAACATACAAACTATATTTTTCCCCACTATATGCTCTTATCAAATAGCCATTGCTTTTATGTTTGTTTTCATCAATATATTCCTTGTAAACAAAAAAATCATTAATAATTTTACAAGATATAAATTCAGATTTCTTGACTGCATTTGTTGAAGAATATGCATCTTTGGATAATGAAATCTCAATCTCATCATTTAGACCATTATATCTTAAATATGTTTTAACAGAATCCTTATTTCTGTAAATTATTCCGGGTTCGAATGATGGATTTCTATATGGAGAACCTATAATACCATCTAGAGATGTTAAATTTGATGCCCTAAAGACATTAGATTGGTTTTGATCACCAACATTAATTCTTTTAACTACGTCGAAGTTTGTTGGACCATAATTAAATGAAGTCTGAGTAAAAGCTATATTAATAAAAAATAGCAAAGACATACTGGTAAAACATAATCTCATAAATGAAAAATAGTAATTTTTAAAAATAAATATATAAAGTATTTGATAAATTTATCAAAATCAAGCTCTGTAGTTCAACGGATAGAACAAAAGTTTCCTAAACTTTAGATACAGGTTCGATTCCTGTCAGAGCTACAAAAAAAAGTGGGAAACAATAACCAAAACATGAAAAAATTAAAATGTATATATGTACAAAAAGAGAATTTTGTTTCCCACTCAAAAAATATAGAGCAAAGTATGTGCCAAAGACAACAACATATGATATAAAATAAATAATTTAATAAAAAAAAAAGAATTATAATATTATTAATATATATTTAAATACAGTAGTATTTCAACATTTATAATACTTTATTAAAAATAATAAACATATATTTGTTGTAAATTAAATTTTACAACAAATAAATAATTTGAAAAAATTTTCAGCTCATTTTCATAAAAAAGCTAAAAAATGGTATATAAAGCATTATTTTGGAAGCCTATTTATTGGGGAAAAATTAAACAAAAAAGGGAAATTAGTAAAAAGATATAGACAAAATTATAAGTTTGAATACCTAGACTTAGAGTGGATTGATAACCCACTTACAATGGAGCAAAAAGATATAAATCAAAAAACAAAAAACTTGATAGCTCGTAAACTTGAATATTTAGAGAATGAAGAGCTGATGAAAAGTAAAGAAAATTCAAAAAACCTTTTTTTTCCCTGGGCCTACAAATTCATTGAGCAGACCAAAAAAAAGACTAATTCGCCCAATTTTAAACCTGCAATTGATTATTTCCTAACATTTACCTCTGAAAAACTTTTATTTAGCGACATAAATGAAAGAATATGTGATGAATTTAAAAAGTATCTAACAGAAGCGCCTCTTTCGCCCAGAGGACTATTAAAAGCTACAACTACGAAACAATATTTTGATCATTTTAAATTTATAATAAAAGTTTGTTTCATAAAAAAATTTATTAAAAAAAACTACAGTGAAAATATTTTTTTAAAAATTTATAATACTGATTTACAGAATTTTATACATATAAATGAAATAAAAGATTTAATTAAATCAAAGTCATCACACCCTTCAATCACTAATGCTTTTTTGTTTGGTTGCCTAACAGGCTTAGGAGAAAAAGAATTAAAAGATTTGGAGTGGTTAAATTTTGAAATTATTAATGGCACTTATTACTTAAATTTAAACAGAGCAGACAAAGTTTTTAAATTAAAGATTTCCAAAATGGCAATGGACTTTATCGGCAATCCACTTAAAGTAAGAGGCAAAGTTTATTTTAAACTAAAATCCACATACTACAGAAATTTAAAATTAAAGGAATGGCTCATTTCATGCAATATTTTTAAAAAAATTACATTTAAATCGTGTAAATATACTTTTGCCGCTAATTACCTTTTAAAATCTGAGGGTTTTGCTGAGCTTTCAAATAATTCTAAACCTTCATTGAGTGATTTATCAAAAATACTTGATCATAAAAAATTATATTTTACTAAAAATTTTGTTAAAAGAATTGATTTTAATTGACCATTATTAAGTCCTAAAATCTTTATAATTAATGTATTAGATATCGTATTTTTTTTTTAAATTAGCCTATCTATGATCAAAAGAAAGTTAGAATATTATCATTTTCCAGAGGGAGTTAAATCAATGTTTATTAATGGTAAATATTATTCTAGAAAAAAATTTCTTGAAGCCCGATCAAAAGAATTAAGAGCAAAAAAACAGCTAAGAGACAAAAATGGGAGGTTCAAAAAATTATTAGAAACTTAGTATCAGCTATTCTTTAAAAAATTCCTCCTTTGTTATTTCAAATCCTATAATTTTTGTTGCTCCTCCTGAAAAAAAGAAATCTAAGTACCCTTGTTCATTCAATCCAATAGGTATTCTCTCTGGAGACTCATAGTATCTTTTAAGATTATGATATTGATAAACAAAATGACCAACTGGTAAGTCTTCAATCTCAAATTCTTGAAAAGCTCTGACATAAATATGCGTTATATAATGTCTTCCCCCGTCTCTCAAGGTGAGTATTATGTCTTCATTTAATGTATTCGATACTAAAAGAGATGCGTTTGCTAATTTATTTATTTGCTCAACTGGATATTGTTTCTCAAAAATTTTCTGTCCAGTAAACGGTCTTTGGGAATAACAAAAGAAACCTCCTGAAAGTAAAAAAATTATTATTAAACTATTTTTCATATGTATTCAATAGACAACCATCTTAAAATTAATAAATTATTTGTTTTCAATCTACAGAGAACCTGTATATACTTAGAGATTTATAAGTTTCGGAGGGCAACAAATAAACATTTGGAAAACTTTTATTATTAGGAGAATCTGGATAATGCTGTGTTTCAAGTGCAAATGATTCACGATATAAAAACCTTTTCCCATATTTTCCAACATCAGAACCGTCCATAAAATTTCCACCATAAAATTGTATTCCTGGTTCAGTAGTGAAAATTTCCATTTTAACTCCTCCAACAGGCTCATAAACTGTTGCAGCATAGGATAGAGAGTCTTGAACTGGTTTATTTAAAATAAAGTTATGGTCATATCCACCCCCATAAATAATTTGGTTGTCGCTAGAATCAATATCTGAGCCAATTGATTTAGGTTTTTTAAAATCAAATGGAGTACCATTAACGGATTTTTTTTCTCCTAATGGGATAAGAGTCGAATCAACTGGGGTATAATAATCTGAATTTAATTTTAAAATGTGGTTATTTATTGTCCCACTGGCCTCACCAGCTAAATTGAAAAAGGAGTGATTTGTGATATTTACTGGTGTTTTTTTGTCAGTTTTAGCTTTGTAAGATATCTCAACTTGACTATCTACAATTTGATATGTTAACTCAACATCTAAGTTGCCAGGATAACCCATCTCTCCATCTTCAGAGTTTACGCTCATAACTATTTTTTCATTGTTAGACCAAACTACTTTCCAAACTTTATTATGAAAACCTTTTGGGCCACCATGTAGATGGTTTACTCCGTTATTAATTGGTAGATTAAATTTTTTACCCTCTATTGAAAAATTGCCTTTAGAAATTCTATTTGCGTAACGACCAATCGTTGCTCCATGATAGGGTTCATTGGCTTTTAAATAATCATTAATAGATTTGAAACCTAAAACCACATCCAAAGGTTGGCCAAATCTGTCTTTAAAAATAAGGGATACGATCCTAGCCCCATAATTTGTTACAAAAACTTTAAGATTTTGATTTTCTAAAAGAAAGAGATCTGTTTTTTCACCCTCTATCGATGCTTGAAAATTAGTTTTATCTAGAACTTGATAGTTATCCATTTTATTATCACAAAATAAAAATAGAAATGAGAAAAAAATTATAAAGGTTTTAATAATCGCTCTCATAATTATATATTTTTACACGATTGATTTAAAAATTTATAGCTTTGAAATTAATGAAAAAAATTAATAACGTTTTGGCATTTAGATTTTTATTTTTACTGCTAATTATATTGAGCTTAAGTTGTATTGATAATAAATCTTTAAAGTATCCCCCTAGTGTTGAAATTGTTCCAAACCCAAAAGAAGTATTTAAAAATCAAAACAACGAAGCATTAAGCCTAAAAAATACTATTTCTGTTTTCATAAAAAGTGAAGACTCCAAAAAGTTTTTTGATTTGTTTGCCAGTGATCTTAAATTAATTTTTTCTCAAAAATTATACTTTAAAAGATCGAACAAAATAAACTCTGATATAAGTTTTGTTATTGACAAAAGCTTAAATGTTGAAGAATATAAAATTGAAATTGACAAAAATATTTCGGTTGTTGGAGGATCATACAATGCTATCACAATGGCAAAATCTTCATTAATTCAAATAATTAAGTTGAAAGATGAAAATACTTTGATTTTACCAAAATCAAAGATTTATGACAAACCAGACTCTTCATATCGAGGATTAATGATTGACTTGTCTCGTATGTGGCATAACCTTGAGTCAATCCGTAATGTTATTGACTTGGCAAGTTTATATAAAATTAAATATCTGCAGCTGCATTTATCTGATGATCAGGCCTTTGTTTTCCCTTCCGATGCTTTTCCAAACCTACCAACACCTGACAGACCTTACAACAAAAAAGATTTTATTCAATTGGTAGAATATGCTAAAGTTAGAGGGGTAACTATTATACCTGAAATTGACGTCCCAGGTCATTCTAGACAATTTATTGAAACATATCCTGAAATTTTTGATGTTAGAAACGGAATAAAAAAATCAAATGTTATAAATATTGCCGATGAAAAAGTTTACAGTGCGCTTGACAAAATCATTGGTGAGGTTGCTAAAGTCT
The DNA here is from genome assembly GCA_902582405.1 of uncultured Bacteroidota bacterium. Taxonomy (GTDB): domain Bacteria; phylum Bacteroidota; class Bacteroidia; order Flavobacteriales; family Flavobacteriaceae; genus TMED96. The sequence goes on from CACHSA010000007.1 coordinate 26,150, forward strand.
TTTATAACTCTCCTTATATTCATATGGGCGCAGATGAAGCAAAATTGGATCTTTATAAAAACGTAGCTAAGGTCAAGTCCTTTATGAATAAAAATAAATTAGGTGATGACATACATGAGTTATATAGGTACTTTATTGTAAGAATTAATGAAATTGTAAAAAAATACGATAAGCAGATGTTGGTATGGGAAGGATTTAGAAATGAAGGGAAAATCAAAATACCAAAAGATATAATCGTTTTTGAATTTGAAACGCTTTATAACCATCCAAAAAATCTAATTGAAGATGGATATACCGTTGTAAATACCTCTTGGACACCACTTTATACTGTTTATGGTGGTGTTAAAAATAAAATGGCTCAAAGAGCAGTGTGGTCCCCAGAGAGTATATATAAGTGGAATAAATGGAGATGGGAACATTTTTCTAAAACCGTTCCTGGTTATAATCCAATACAATTAGAAGAAACGCCCCAGGTTATAGGAGGACAAATGTGCTCTTGGGAACAATCTGGAGATGCCGAGATACCTATTCTTCGCAAAAGACTTCCTGTTTTTGCTGAAAGAGTGTGGAATGATAAACCAAAAAAGTCTTTTGAAGAAATTTTTTCAACTATTGAAAGGACAGATAAAATTTTATCTTTAATCATAAAGGATAATAGACAAGATTCTATTCTGATTGGATATAATTTTAAGAAAGACAGTTGTTTGTGGTGCGATCCTAATAAAGATGTTGATTAATCAAAACTGAAAAACATCTTTTGTGTTGTATGAGTCCTTGTTTTTTTGGTTATTTATTAAAGTATTTTCCTTAAAACCAAACAAAAAAGCACCCTTTCGAGACGTAGACTTATCTTTTAAATTAGTTTTTTCAAGAACATTTAAGGAAAGGATTTTCTTTCTAAAATTCCTTGAATCAAATTTAGTGTTGTAAATACTTTCGTAAAGGGTTTGTAATTGTGGAAGGGTGAATAATTTAGGAAGTAATTCAAATCCTAGAGGTTGATCTTTAGCTATTTTTCTGAGCTCACTTAACGAATCATTAACCATCTCTTTGTGGTCCAAAAATAATTTGGGTAACTCATTAAGAGCAAACCATTTAGCATCTTTATTTTCAACCTTTTTAAGGCTAAGTTCATCAACTCTAATTAAACTAAAATAAACTATTGAAATAACTCTTTCCAAGGGATCTCTATCTAATTCTCCGTATGTTTTTAGCTGCTTTAAATAAATGTTCTCTAAACCAGTTAATTTGAAAAGGACATCACTAGCAGTCTTGTCTAGTGACAAATCATTCCCAATAACTTCCCCAACTAAAGACCATGCTCCTTTATGAGGATTTACTTTCCTTCTCCATAACAATAAATTTAATTTCTCTGAATCAAAACCAAAAATCACACAATCAATAGCTACTGTAATTTCTTGACTGTTACTATACTTAGAATTTTTCAAAATAAAGTTTTAAATTGTTAATATAAATAATAATTTTTAATTAACTAACATACAGATAATCAGCTAACTGGTTTGTATAAAAACTTTAATTATTAAATATTGGATTAAAATTGATTTTCAGGCTAAATTTAATTATTTGAGATAAATCCATTTAATTATTGTCTTATTCAAAGTTTTTAAATAGATTGTAAAAAAACTAACATTATGAAACTATTTACCAGAACAACCTTGTCATCATTCATTTTGCTTTTACTTTCATGTAATACAAATATTGAAAAAAAAGATTTAAGATGGTCCAAGAATAAAATACAGAATTGGTATGACAACCAACCTTGGCTTGTGGGTACTAATTTTATTACAAGCTCATCCATTAATCAACTTGAATTCTGGCAGGAGGAAAGTTTTGATATTGATTTAATTGAAAAAGAATTAAAACTATCTGCAAGCATTGGAATGAATACCCATCGTGTGTTTTTGCATGATTTGCTGTGGAAACAAGATTCGATTGGTTTTATGAATCGGATTGATCAATTTTTAAACATCGCCAACAAAAACGGTATCAAAACAATGCTTGTTTTTTTTGATGATGTATGGCATCCTTTCCCAAAAATTGGTAAACAACCAGAACCAATCCCACATATTCACAATTCTGGTTGGGTCCAATCGCCTGGAGTTGAAATTTTAACTAATATATATAGACACGACGAACTTGAAGGATATGTCAAAGGTATTGTTTCAAACTTTAAAGATGATAAAAGAGTTTTATGCTGGGATTTGTATAATGAACCATCACAGCACAACGGAGCCCCAAGAGTTTCAAAAGAGAGGGTTTTTGAAATATACAAAAATATTGGAATTACGCTAACCGAAGAGGAATTGCCTCTTTACTACAGAGACAAAATGGAACCAACTGGGAAGGAAAAAAGGAAATATACTCTACCTCTATTAGAGAAAGCATTTGGTTGGGTTAGAGAGGTTAATCCTTCACAACCAGTGACAGTCGGAATATTCGACCACAGTAGACCTTGGGATAAATTTGAAGATCTTCTTCCACTTGAGCAGCTCATATTAAAAAACTCTGATTTTATTTCATATCACGGATATGATAATCTTGAAGTTGAAATTAGTAGAATCAACCAGCTTAAAGTTTATGGAAGACCCATTGTTTGTACTGAATACGTTGCAAGAGAAAATGGTAATATTTTTGAAAATATGCTACCTCTTTTCAAAGAAAACCGGATAGGAGCATACAACTGGGGTTTTGTCTCTGGGAAAACAAATACAATTTATCCTTGGAAGAGTTGGGATTCAACTTACACCGGACCTCCTAAAAAATGGCACCATGACATTTTTTATCCAAACGGAGAGCCATTTTCAAACGAGGAAGTTGAATTGATAAAAAATTTAACTGAATCTGTAAATGGTGCTGATTAAATAATGAAATATTTTTTCCTTATAATATTGGGAATGAGTTTTGCTACAGGACAAATCCCTTTACCAGAACACCCTAGACCCGATTTTAAAAGACCGCAGTGGATTAATTTGAATGGTACTTGGGAATTTAAATTCGATTCAAATGACATTGGTATTTCGAATAACTGGTTCAACTCCAAAACTAAATTTGAGAAGGAAATTAATGTTCCTTTTCCATGGGGTTCTAAACTTTCACAATTAAATGATGAAGCCGATATCGGATGGTATAAAAAAAAAATAATTGTACCTGAGAATTGGAAATCAAAAAAAACATATCTAACAATTGGCGCCTCTGACTGGGAAACAAGTATTTGGCTTGATGGTCAATTTATTGGTAGTCACCAGGGTGGATATGTCCCCTTCTCATTTGATTTAACTCCCTTTTTAAAGTATGGAAAAGCCCAAAATCTTATTTTAAGAGTAGATGATGATGCTGGAGATCCTAGAAAATTTAAACGAGGATATGCATTATATGGAAAACAGGGTTATGGAAACGCAAGAGGTATATGGCAAACTGTATATCTTGAAGCTAGGGGTAATAATTTTATTGATGCTGTTCATTTCACACCTGATATTGATAATAAGAAAGTAAATATCAAAACTTATCTCAATAAACATGCAACTAAGGAATTGTCTTTAAATATTAAAATTAAAACTGAAAACGGATTTATTGAAAAGAATACAAGTATCAAAACAGGCCAGCTAAAAATGAGTTTTGATATAGATATTCAGGAAATGAGATTATGGACCTTAGATGATCCTTATTTATATGAAGTTAAAGTTAAGCTTGGTAATGACATTGTAGAATCTTATTTTGGAATGCGTAAAATTTCTACAATGAATTTACCAGGAACTGAGCATCCATATGTTGCTTTAAATAATAAACCAATATACCTTCAATTAGCTTTAGATCAGTCATATCACCCTGATGGATATTATACGTTCCCCACTGATAAGTTTATGAAAGAAGAAATTCTCAGGAGTAAATCAATTGGATTAAACGGGATAAGAGTACATATAAAGTTAGAAGTTCCAAGAAAATTGTATTGGGCAGACAAATTGGGGATTTTAGTAGTTGAAGATCTACCAAACTCATGGGGGGAACCAGATAAATTTATGAGGAATGAGTCTGAGTATACATTAGAAGAAATGATCAAAAGAGATTACAATCATCCCTCAATATTTTCTTGGGTTATTTTCAACGAACAATGGGGTTTAAAAACAAAAGATGAAAATAATAATGAAAATATTCTTCCTGAGACATATAATTGGATAACATCTATGTATTACAAAGCAAAGGGTTTAGACCAATCAAGATTGATTGAGGACAATTCGCTGTGCTGCGGAGGCTTGCACACTGCTACAGATTTAAACTCATGGCACGCCTATTTACCTGGATATGATTGGGAAGACTATTTAAAAGATCAGGTTGAAAAAAACTTTAAAGGTGGAAATCATTTATATTATAATGGATTCAAACAAGAGAATCAGCCTTTTTTAAACTCTGAATGTGGTAATGTTTGGGGATACAGTGGAAGCACTGGAGATGTAGATTGGAGTTATGATTACCATAGAATGATAAATAGCTTTAGAAAATTTCCTGAAGTCGCTGGTTGGCTATACACTGAACATCATGATGTCATAAATGAATGGAATGGGTACTGGAAATATGACAGAAGTGAGAAAGATACAGGATTAAACGATATATTTAATGGTATGAGCTTAAATGACTTTCACTCAGATGTTTATGTATCTAATGGCGGTGATATAACTCGGACTGTTAAGGGTAATGAAAATATAGAAATACCAATCTATCTGTCTTCAATGACTAATAAAAATTATGGTAACGAACTATTCTTACATTATCAAATGCTTCACTTAGACTACTTGGGAATTGAAAAGGAAATTGATAAAGGAGTACTAAAGATTGACTATTCTCCTTGGATGAATCAACCCATCTCTCCTTTGAAAATAAAGACCCCTAAATACTCTGGACTATCAAAGATTAATTTTACACTGAAAGACAAAGGGGGTAAAATTATTCATAGAAATTTTATGCATTTAGTTGTAAAATCTCAATTTAAAATACCAAAGACATTGGTTTACTCAATTCCTGTCAAGGAATATTCGTCATCTAAGTGGAGTAAAAGAAAATGGGAGGTACTAGATGGACTTAAAGTAAACGGAACCGGTAAAGGCTTTTTTGAATTTAAAATATCAGTTCCGTCAAATTTAGACTTGGCTGGCAACGAAGAAGCTTACTTCTTTGTTGAGGCGTCATCTAAGAGACTTTATGACAAAGACAAGGAAAAAGAATATGAAGAAACAGGAATCGACTATATGAGAGGTTCAAAGGTTAGTCCCCACAAAAATCCAAATTCTTATCCAATGACAGATGAAATTATGTTTCCTTCCGAAATTAATGTATCGGTTAACGGTAAAAATAAATTGAACACAGTTTTATCTGATGATCCTGCTGATCACAGAGGAATACTTTCTTGGCACAATCAAATTAGACCTGCAGGCAAGGTTACAGATAAGGATTATTCGGAAAAACAACGTATGTTAAATGAGGCTGGGTCATATGGATACTTGGTAAAAGTTCCAATTTCTAATGAAGAATTAACTGAATGTAAACAAAATGGATTCATAAAAGTTATTCTTGAAACAACTGGCGAAGGCGGAATGGCTATTTATGGAAAAGATTTTGGACGTTATCCATTTGATCCTTCATTAGTAATTATAAAAAAAGTAGAATTATAATAAATTTTAGATATGAAACGAAGAAAATTTATCAATCAAGCTTCCATTGCAGGGCTATCCTTTAGTGGATTTCATCTTCTAAACTCATGTGAAACAGACATAAAAAATAATAATCAGACATATATGGGAGGCTTTAAAGCCAATCCAATACGTGAAATAAAAGCGGCATTTGTGGGTGTTGGAGATAGAGGGCGAATCCATGCAAGAAACTTTAATAGTTTTCAAGGAACTAAAATTGTAGGAGTTTCTGACCTATACGAAGCTCGGGTTAAGGAAACCATTAGCTCTTTAAAAGCAGAAAAATCTATTAAGGGCTATTGGGGTAAAGACAACTTGTGGATAAAAATGATTGAGGAAACACATCCTGATGTCGTTTTTATTTCAACTAATTGGGATAATCATGCTTCGATGGCTATAAAGTCCATGGAGCTTGGCTCACATGCTCTTGTAGAGGTACCGCTGGCAAACACAATTGAAGACCTTTGGGGAATTGTTAATGCCTCTGAGAAAACACGTAAACATTGCATGATGCTCGAAAACGTAAATTATGGTAGAGAAGAGTTAATGTTTTTAAATATATGCAGAAAAGGATTAATTGGAGAACTAATCCACGGAGAAGCATCTTATATTCATGACTTAAGGGGCCAAATGTTTCAAAAGGATGAAACTTCTTTCGATGGTTACCCTGGAACGGGTTCTTGGAGAACAAGACAATATGCAAAAAATATCGGAAACTTATACCCAACCCATGGACTTGGTCCGGTAGCCCAATATATGAGTCTAGCCAGAAAGGAAGACAACTTTATGAAGATAGTTTCTTTATCATCACCCTCTAAAGGAAGATATTTGATGGCCAAAAAATATTTCGATAAAAATCACGAATGGAATAATTTAGAATTTAAAAATGGTGACATAAATACTTCTATAATTCAAACAACTTACGGAAAAACCATTATGATTCAATGGGATGAGACAAGTCCCAGGCCATATACTCGACATAATCTTATACAGGGAACAAAGGGTGCACTTGCTGGTTTTCCAACAAGAGTTTTTTTTGACTCTAAAGAGAACCAAAATTCAATAGGTTACTTTCCCTGGATTGAGGGAAAAGATTTATTAGAGATTTATGAGAAATACGATCACCCTCTTTACCAGAAACTGAACAAAAAAACTGCTGACAGTGGTCATGGAGGTATGGACGGCATAATGATGTACAGAGTTATAGAATGTTTACAAAAAGGTGAACCACTTGATCAAAATGTTTACGAAGGAGCATTTTGGAGTGCTGTGACGCCCTTAAGTGCAAAATCCATTGATACCGGAGGAAATCCTCAAAAATTTCCAGATTTTACAAGAGGAAAATGGAAAAATACAGAACCCCTTGGAATTATTGTTTAATAAAATTTTAAATATGAAAAATAGAATATTTATAATTTTAATTTGTTTAATTGTCTCGTGTGCCAAAAAAGTACCGGTAATAGATTCGATAGAAAAAATAGAGTTTGTGCCCTACCCCAATAACGTTGAATCATACGAAAGTGCTCTTGAGATCAACTCTATTTTATCAATTACTAATATTAGTGGACTGGAAATAACTAATATTATTAAAAAGGAGTGGGAAGAGTTTACAAAAAGTGATATTAAGATAATTGACAGAAGTAGTAAAAAAGGGATTTTAAATATAGAAATTGATGAAAAGTTTAATTCTGAAAACAATGAGGCCTATCTTCTAGATATAAATAGAAAATATATTTTAATTAAATCAAGTAATAGTGAGGGTGTTTACAGGGGTTGGCAAACTCTAAAACAATTAATTGAACTTAGAAAAAACAAAGAACATCCAAACTTTATTCCAACAGGAAAGATTTTAGATTATCCTGAATATAATTTTAGATCAACTATGCTTGATGTTTCTAGGCATTTTTTTAATGTTGATCATTTGAAAAGATTTATTGATTTGGTATCTGACTATAAGATTAATTATTTACATCTTGGATTAACAAATGACCAAGGCTGGAGAATTGAGATTAAGTCTAGACCTAAACTAACCCTAATTGGAGGAAAAACACAAGTTGGAGGTAGTAAAGGAGGATACTACACACAAGAGGATTACAAGGATATAGTAAAATATGCTAGAAATAAATTTATAACCATTATTCCTGAAGTCAATATACCTGGGCACACAAATGCGGCTTTATCATCCTATGCAAAGCTGAATTGTGATGGGAAACTAAAAAAAGCATATACGGGAACTAATGTTGGTTTTAGTACTCTTTGTAACAATAGCTACACTTTTAAATTTATTGATGATGTTATAAAAGAGGTTTCCGGAATTACACCCGGAGAATATTTTCATATTGGAGGAGATGAGTCTCATGTCACAAAACCTAGTGACTACCTAGAGTTTATTTCAAAAACGTCTCAGATTGTAAATAAATATGGTAAGAAAGTTATTGGCTGGGATGATATTGGTGTTGCTGATATAACTCCAAATACAATTTTACAATTATGGAACATAACACAAAAAGACAAAGTAGTTACAAACATTGAGGATTTAAAACACCAAGATAAAGGCTTAAAAAATATTAGAGATGGTATGAAGAAAGGTGGTTATGTTTTGATCTCTCCAGCCTCTAAAATGTATTTGGATATTAAATACGACAGTCTAACCAAATTAGGTCTTAACTGGCCAGGATATATTAGCTTAAAGACTGCTTATGATTGGAAAATAGAGAAAGAATTTCCACAAATACCAAAAAATAAAATTATAGGTATTGAAGCTCCACTATGGTCAGAAACAATATCAACTTCTGACGATATAGATTATCTCACTTTTCCAAGGCTACCTGCATACTCCGAAATTGGATGGACAAATCCGAGTAAAAGGAAATGGAATGATTTTATTATAAGAATTGCTAGCCATAGATTTTTGTGGGAGGAAAGAAAAATAAACTACTACCCTTCTCCTTTGGTTGATTGGTAATAAAAAAATTTAATACCTAAAATGAAAAAAAGAGTATTTTTTCTTTACATTAAGATTCTATTTTTTTTTATTTTTTTAAGGTCGTGTGGAGAGAAAAATTTTAAACCACATTATTCAAAAAATCATATAGTTAACAAATACCTATTAAAAGAATATGTGGCAAAATTTAATAAATATGACAATGAATTATATAAACAGCACATTAATAATGAAAACGCCTATAATTTTTTATCAGAAAATATTCCAATCATTGAAATACCAGACAAAGTAATTGAGGAAAATTACTACTTCAGATGGTGGACATATAGAAAACATATAAAATCTACACCCGATGGCTTCGTAATCACTGAATTTTTGCCAAAAGTATATTGGTCAAAAAAACATAATACAATTAATTGTCCCGCCGCACACCATATTTATGAAGGAAGGTGGTTAAGAAATCCTAAATATATCTCAGATTATATAAATTTTTGGTTAAAAAATTCTGAAGATGGAATAAGGCAGTATAGTTTTTGGATAGCAGATGCAACCCTTGCGTTCAATAAAATTCACAGAAATGATTCACTGCTATTTAGTCAGTTAGGTCCTCTAATTAACAACTATAATCAGTGGGAAAAAAATAGGAAGGAAAATAATAAATCACTTTTTTGGCAATCGGACGAAAAAGATGGAATGGAGTATACTATCAGTGGAAGGATTTTAAATGGAGGAGTTGAAAAATCAGCAGTTGATGCTATAAGACCTACTATTAATAGTTATATGTATGGTGACGCAAGAGCAATTTCAAAAATAGCACACTTAAAAAATGAAATAGAAATTGATAAAAAATTTGAAAAAAAAGCAAAAAAAATAAAAGAACAATTGCAAGGTCGTCTATGGAACGAAAAACTAAGTTTTTTTACTTTATTACCTAAGGATTATAACAAAACTACTAAACCTTTAAATGTTAGAGAATTAATTGGTTATGTGCCTTGGTATTTCAACTTACCTGATGATGAACCTAAATATTCCTTGGCCTGGGAAAAATTAAAAGATACTCTTGGGTTTTCAGCACCCTATGGACTAACAGTTACTGAACGTTCACATCCTTATTTTAAAATAAGTTACGACGGACATGAATGCCAATGGAACGGACCTACTTGGCCTTTTGCTACTACTCAGACATTAAAGGCTCTTGCAAACTATTTAAACAATTATTCTAAAAATTACAGTATTTCAAAAGATGACTATTATTCTCTTTTGTTACAATATGCTGAAAGTCACAAAATAACAAACGAAATAGGAGAGAAACAAAATTGGATAGATGAAAATTTAAATCCTTTTACAGGAGACTGGATTTCTAGAACCAGACTAAAAAAATGGGAAAACGGGTCTTGGTCAAAAGATAAAGGAGGTGTTGAAAGAGGAAAGGATTATAACCATTCAAGTTTTTGTGACTTAGTTCTAAATGATCTTTTGGGAATCAAAACCAAATTAAATAGCATGATAGAAATTAATCCTTTAATACCAGATAATTGGGAATGGTTCGCTGTCAAAAACATCAACTATCAAGGCAAAAAAATAGATATCGTATGGGATGAAAATGGTGACAAATTTGGACTAGGAAAAGGCCTCACAATTTTCGTCGATGATGTAAAAAAAATCAATACAAATAAAAATAAGAATATTAAAGTTATTATTTAATTTAATACACACAAATGTTTGTAAATTAGGACTTTAAAAATTATATTTTAAAAAAAGATTTTCCATATTTAAATGCCTTGATACCAATTTTTTCTCCTATTACTCTTCCTGGTAAATCATCAACTGGTGGATGAATACCACCCCAGATTCTAGACAAGCTACACTGATTACTTGCATCACGATAAGTTGCCCATTGAATTTTTATATCTCTAGTTGGACCTTCTTCAAAAACTAAAAATTTATTCTTCTTTGCTGTATATTCTCCGATCCCTCCAGGGAAATACTCGCTACCCGTTAGAAGAGTTAGGACCTCTGCTGCTGCCCTTGAGTAGGTTGAATGACCTGAAATGTATCCTGCAAAATTTGGTGTGACAAAAGTTGGTCTTTGGTAGGGCCACCAGTTTTCAGCAAGTATCCAACCTACTCCTGCGTTATCGGTTTCAGTATTTGAGATATAATCATGTCCTTTCCAGGCACGAAGCTTTATCTTACCAACGTTTTCTTTCCTTTTTCCAGCCAATCTATCTTTTTCATTTACAAGCTCAACATATCCTTTCTCAAGTTTAATTCCAAAAGGACTATAATTTATTAAGTTTGGATCTGATGATTGTCCATGATCCGACATCATCCTTATTGCACTTATAGGCCTTATATAGTCATAAAAACCCTTAATTCCCCATGCTGCTATAGCTGCATCGTGCATCGCACCTCCTAAAATAAAATATGCTTTTATATCCCATTCTAAATTTGTTAATTTTTTCTTTCCCTCAAATTTTAAATCGAATTCATTGTGGTCGGAGACATAATTTAAAATTGTAAACCAATGTCCGGGAGGTGTTTCAGAGTCAGGGCCATCAGCCCAAAATTCAGCAATAACTCTAGTATAATCACCTCTTGGGACAAATTGTTTTTTATAGGGTTTGTTTGTAATTGGATTGATTTTATAGCCATTAGAAAAATCACCTCCATCATATCTATTATAGATCCCTTTTAAACTTTCTACATTGTATTTAATATTAGAAAAATCTAAATTACCTATTCCTGCAGGAGAAATATCCCACAAAACATCATCATTTGGGTCTAAATGAGAACTCCAAATTGAAACATAACTGTGATTCCACCAGAATTCACTATTTATTTTGCAATCTGAATCTAAAAATTCAGGAGGGGGACCCGGATCATAATAAACAGGAAAATTAAAATCATCTCTATTCATTGATTTTAAATCATTTTTATCTAGACTAAACGGCCATGTCTGACCCCATTCTGGCCCTAGGAAAGGTGGGACAGCGCCAGGAATTTCATTTCCCGATTGATCAATAAATTTTTCAAAAGCAAGAGGTTGCCATCTGTTTGGGTCATTAATTTCTTGTGATCCCGGATTTTTGAGTATTAACGGCTGGTTTACGGGTTCATAAAACAAATTTGTATAAAAGTATTTCTCATTTGAACCGTCCTTCCATCCATAATCGATTACTTGTTTTGCGATATAATTACCCAACGCAGCAGAATTACCATCTTTATAATTAGTTGATTTGAAATTTGGATCATATCCAAGACTACAAAAAACGGAGTCGATTAAATCTTTGGTCTTTTTGAATTTAGGTGATACTTCATATCTATGATAAAGATATCTGTAGGAGGCATAACTAATAGCTTCATGAAGGGCTTTTTCGTTTTCTTTATCATAAGATGTCTCTTCATATGGTATATAAACACCATTTTTATTTTGATTTAAAAAGTAGGGTTTTGATTTTTTGTTAAATATCGTCCATATATCATACGTCATTGCCGACATATGAAAAAGATTTCTAGCATGTACTGTGGGTCTTGCAAAATCGTTTCTAATGGATTCTAAAATGACTTCATTCCAAGTCCTAGCTATTGAATGATCTTGTGAAAAAAGGGATTTTAGTGCGATTAAAAACAAAAAAACCAATTGCAAGAAATATATTTTATTCAACTTCATAAATCAAACTACAAAAAAAATATTTAACTAATCTAAAACTTCCCTAATTGGATTGCCCTTAGCATCACCAATTATATTAAATCCAATAAGTAGTGAATCCTGTGACTTATCATTAATAATTTCAGATAAAACAATATCTGTTTTGTTGACTTTTTCAAAGAAAACATCAAATTCAACTTTTCTATCAACATTCCAAATTCTCTCGACAAAGGAAGGCAACCTCTTTCTGAGACTTGGAACCTCGCTTTCATCTGTTTGCTCCCATGAACACATCTGAGCGCCAATTACGTTTTTATTTCTATCTAATTGAATTGGCTTTTTGTATGCAGGTGATTTGTAGTACCAAGTTTCCCATCTCCACATATTCCATTCATAAATTCGCTCTGGCCCCCATTTCAAGGGTAAGACGTTAGGATCAGGGTTTCCACTTCGAACAACATATAATGGCTTCCATGATGTATTAACTAATTTGTAACCATCTTCTACTAAATGATTGGGTAAGTTGTATAATGATTCAAACTCAAATACAGTTATGTCTCTAGGAATCTCAATTTTACCATATCTTGAAAACCCCTCCCAAACAAACATTTGCTTTCCTTTACTCTTAAAAAAATCATTCATTCTAACAATAAAGTATCTGTAAAGTTCGTGCACATCATTTCCTAAATTATTTTTTTTCATGAATTTTTTTACATCTGGGTCGCCAACAATAAGTTTTAGATTTGCCTCATCAGCCCCAAGATGAAAATATGGAGAGGTGTGAAAAATATCCATAACCTCAACAAACAACTTTTCAAGGGAGGTGTATACTTCTTCTTTACCCATGTTTAGGACATTAACAAAATCTACTCTGCCACCAAATAAGTCTTCACCTCCACTTTCTGCGTCCGATATTGAAAAAATTTCGGGATATTTTTTCACAAACTGCATAGAGTGACCAGGTACATCTATTTCAGGAACAATCACAACACCTCTTTGGTAGGCGTAATCAACAAAGGATAAAAGTTCTTCCTTAGTGTAGTGTTTATCCTTTGTTTGAAGTTTTGGAAAGTTTTCTGAAGGAAAGGTAAACAACTGATCATCGGTAAGGTGAAATTGCAAATAATTTAATTTATAAAACGATGCAAGGTCAATTAATTTATAGATTGTTTCAACCTTGTGCCACTTCCTGGCTAAATCTATAAGAAGCCCTCTGTAGCTAGCATCAGGGCTGTCTTTAATATTTATAATTGGTAAACTTATTCTTCCATTATAATTTTCTGATAATTGCAAGAGCGTAGATCTAGCCATTTTTATAGCATTTAGTGAACCCCCTTTAATTATAATTTTGTTATTAATCTTGATTTCATAGTCATCCTCGTCAAGTTCATTGTCAATTTCTAGAGATAAGTCAGATCTATTCTTATTTGTAATAAGATCGAATGAATTAGAAAAGCTAAGTTTTTTAAAATCCTTTGAAATTAAATCAAATAAATTTTTCGTTTCATCGGAATCAATAAATACTTTAATTTTTTTCGGAGGCAAAATGTATATATTTGATTCTACTACCTCAACTTTCTTTGGTAAAGGAACTACATTAATATTAATTTCTCTATCAACATATTTCACTTTTTTTGAACATGAGAGTATGATTAGAGATAAGATAAAAATTCTTGTTATATGAATCATGATGCAAAATTAAAAAAATTAACTACCCAATCTATAAATGACTCTTCTTTACTTTCAATTTCATCAATATTAATGTGCTCATTAATTGGTATTTCAGTAAGTATTTGTTTTTTTCCACCAGGCCAAGTAACAACTAAAGAGTCAATTTTATTCAAATCCCCAAGACCAAAGTGCAAAATAGAGGTGTTTTGAGAAATATGACTCGAACCTCCATCAACTTCTCTCATTAGATTACTACCAGCACTTACAATCTTTACTCTTGCTCCAAGACCTCTACTGGTCGACTCATTTCCATTTAAACTCACTTTTAGCCAATTATTATCATTTTTTGTATCATTTCTAAATAATTTGGATTTAACTCTCTCTTTCGAGTTATAATCCTTCCAAAGTGGTGTTTGCTTAACTACAAACAAATCTAAGTCACCATCATTATCAAAATCAAACTTAACAGTCCCTCTACTTATGCCATAGTCAATAATTCCAGAATTTTCATTTACCTTAAATACCCTTCCCATGTTTTCGTACAAAAAATCTTTCAAATACATGGTTGGAGGATTTATTCCACCTATAGAATTAAACAAATCAAGATCTAGATCATTGTCGTAATCTAAAAATACTGGACTCCAACTAATTACAGCTGTTGATGGGCCTGCCTTTGATGCAATTATATCTATACCTACACCTAATTCGTTTGAAAGATCCAGAAAACCTTCTGTATTTCCTCTATTTACAAGTAATGGGCCTGAGAAGATATTCGTTACTTGATAATCCATCCATCCGTCATTATTATAGTCTCCAACAGCGGTACCCATAGCATGAACCGCAGAATCAGCGTTCATTTCTTTGCTTTTATTGGTAAACTTTAATCTTGGATATTCATTTATTAAGAGCTGATTTGAAACTTTTTGTTCCCCGAAATCATTAATTAGATACAGATCCAAATCACCGTCATTGTCAACGTCAGAAAATACTCCACCGAAACCATATCCTGGCTCACATCCATCCAACAAATATGATACGTTTTTAAAATATTTACCTTCAATATTCAAATACATTTCATCACTTCCAGGTTTGTAATCATCACTAATTGTGAATCCATTTAAAACTCCTAGATTACCAACAAAATCTTTGAAGTAGTTTCCAATAAACAGATCAGGATAGCCGTCAGAATTGATATCACCGAAGGTAGCACCAGTAGAAAAGTTTTTAATTTCTAGTTTGAATTGTTCAGTTGCTCTACTGAAAGTTCCATCTCCATTGTTCAAGAAAAGTAAGTTTTTAGCTAGTTTTTTATATTTTGAATTGCTTATTTTCTCTGCTATGGTAGTTACAAATAAATCAATATGACCATCTTTATTAACGTCAGCGGTTGTAGCACCTGCAGTAATAATATCACTTGTAACAAGTCCTGCACTGATTGTTACATCTGAAAAAGTCGAATCTCCATTGTTTTTATACAAAACTCCAGATTTTTTTCCGCCAGCCAAATATAAATCCTCGAAACCGTCATTATCAAAATCGAAAACAGCTACTCCGCCTCCAAAACCGCCACTTTCAAAAATATTATAAATATGATCAATCCCTGATTCTTTGGTAATATCTGTGAAAATATTTTGACTATAAAAAGTCAAATGCTGAAGGATTAAAAGCGAAAAAAGAGGGAGTCTAAACATTTAATCTATATTAAAATATTTTAAAAAACGATCCCAAAGAGAGTAGTCTTTTATTTCGACTATTTCATCCACTTCCAACAATTGATTTGCAGCAATATTAGTTAATGACTGTGTTTTTCCCCCTGGCCAAGTGATAGAAAGAGAGTCAATTTTAGTATTTTCCCCTAAACCAAAATGAACTATACTAGTGTTCTGAGAGGCGTGGCTTGAGCCTCCATCTACTTCCCTTACCATTTGTAAATTATCTTTTAGAAATATTTTCACTCTTGAACCTAGACCTCTGGTAGTGGCATTTTTACCATTTAATTTAACCTTCAACCAATTTAAATCATTACTATTATCGTTCCTATATAGCTTTGACTTAACAATACCTCCCCTGTATGTCATGTCATAAACGGGTTTTTGATTTACCACAAAAATGTCTTGATCCCCGTCATTATCATAATCAAAGTGAACAGACCCCCTACCAATTCCAAAATCCATTAGACCAGAGTCTCTACATACATCAAAAAAACGACCTTTATTTTCAAACAAAATATTGGGTATTCTATTTGTCATTGGATTTATTGGACCATTTGAATTAAATAAATCTAAGTCTTGGTCATGATCGTAATCAACAAATAGACTTCCCCAACCAATTATTACTTGTTTGCTATCTTTATAGCCTTCTATTTTATTGATTCCAGTTCCAATATTTGGAGCTAAATTAACAAATGACTTGTTTTTACCTCTGTTAACCATGAAGGGACCTGCAAAAATATTTGTGACATGATAATCTAAATATGAGTCGTTGTTATAATCACCTACTCCAACTCCCATCGATTTTAAGCCAACATTAAGCTTCAATTCCTTGCTTTTATTTTTAAAATCTAATTTTGGATATTGATTAATTAATATTTGGTTGGGTTCATTATTTTCTCCAAAATCGTTTACTAAATAAATGTCTAGGTCATTATCATTGTCGACATCGGTAAAAACTGCTCCAAAACCGTATCCTGGATTGCATTTTAAAAAATTTGATACATTTTTGAAGGACTTTCCTCCCATATTTAAATAGAGTTCGTCATTTCCGGGCTCGTATTCTTCATTGATACTATAATGATTTAAAATAGCCAGGTTGTGGGTTCCAAAAAGAGCTTGCTCGAAGTAAAATTCCTTAAAATAGTTAGCTACAAATAAATCAGGATAACCATCTGCATTAATATCTCCAAAAGAACAAGAAGTGGAGAAGTTTTTATCTTTTATACCATATTCCTCAGTTTTTTCAACAAAAGTGCCCTTACCTGTATTTAGGTAGAGTAAATTATTAGAGAGGGTTTTTATCTTTGAGGATTTCTCTTTTTGTGCAGCAATTGTGGTAATGAAAATATCAATAAAACCGTCCTTATTTATATCTGCAGTCGATACACCAGTTGTAACGGTCAAGAGGTCCTGTACAAGACCGGCCTCCTGAGTTACATCAGAAAAATTTCCATCACCATTGTTTCTATAAAGTATATCTTTACCCTGGCCACTTGTAAGGAATAAATCTTCATAGCCATCGTTGTTGTAGTCAAAAACAGCAACTCCCCCACCAAATAAACCTTGATAAACGTCAAATATATGGTCGATTCCAGCCTCATCAGTTACATCTGTGAATTTTGTTTGATTTTGGGCATGTAAGACGGAAAAAATAAAAAAACTTAAAAAAAAGAAAAATCTCATAATTAGAAGAAACAAAAGAAAAAAAAGATAGAGAACCTAAATTCTCTATCTCTTTTCAAACTTAATAAACTAAAACTGTCTAAATAACAATCTAAATTTTATCAGGATTAATATCCTGGGTTTTGTGCTATGTTAGGATTGTTATCAGTAGTTTCAGATGGAATTGGCCATAAATCATAGTGAGATTTATAGTTTGCTCCACCATGAAGATCCCAACCTTGGTTGTTATTTATAGTCTCCATTAACATACCTTGTCTTCTAAGATCAAAATATCTTTTACCTTCAAGATATAGTTCTACTCTTCTTTCATGTAAAATTTTAGCTCTCATTTCAGCTTGTGAAAGACCAGCAGCAATTGCAGGCATAGTAGCTCTTGTTCTAACTTGATTTAGAGGAGCTAAAGCTTGAGCAGTTTGTCCACCTTCATTTAGTGCTTCTGCATAAAGTAAAAGGGCATCTGCATATCTAAAGAGATTTAAGTCAATTGGCGAGCCATATTCAATAGTTGCCATTTGAGCCTTTTGCTCTTGAGTGTAAGTAGTAGTTTTTCTTGGAAAAACAGGAGCGATACCGACACTTGATTGAGCTTTTAAGTTACCATTACAGCAAACAGCACCGAACTGTACATCACCGATAGTTCCTCCCCAATACTCGTCACCCTCAAAGTAGAAAGTTTTTCTCATTCTTGGATCTCTTCCTTCTAGCGGATTGTCAGCATCGTAACCAGATGCAGGGTCTGTAATTGGAAGACCAGTAGCATGCATTTCAAATGCATCTACACCATCTTGAGTAAACTTAATTCCAGACCATCCATTGTATTCACCGTCACCAGCAACACCATAAGGAATATAGTCACCAGTACCTTCGTTACCAGGACCTGCTTTCATTGACCAAATGATTTCTTTAGAAGTTTCTTGAGTTCCTCTATTTAGTCCTTCCCAAACATCATTATCTACTAAGCCTACATCAGGACCTTCAAGTGCAACAAGTTGACCTAGTGTTGCAGCAGACTCAGAAAATTTCTTCTGGTTTAATTCTGCTAAACCTTTAGCCATAAGCGCAGCTTGCTTAGTAGGCCTACCGTATTCATCATTGTTTGGTTTTGTGCCTAGATTTGCAATAGCAAAGTCAAGATCAGAAATAGCTTGAGCATAAGTCTCAGCTTGGGTTGATCTAGTTATTGCGTCAGCCTCAGTGGGATCAATTGGCTCAGTTATTAATGGCATCCCACCGTATAAATCAGCCATATCAGCATAAAGAAAACCACGTAAGTATTTTAACTCAGCTTCCCATTTTGGGGCCATACCAGCTGAGAAGTTTACGTTTGGTATCAAAGCTAGAAGTTGGTTAATCTTTGAGATTGCTCCCAGACCATAGTTCCACTTATACCAAGTAATACCACCAGATGCAGGAGTCATTATACCACACGCAAAATTTGCATACCCTCTCCAACCACAGTCTTGTCCAACACCGTTGTCAGATAGAGTTTCAAATTCCATATGCATATGAAAATAATTTCCTCCCCAAAAATTTGTAAAGTATCCAGCTGCATACAAAGAATTATATACACCGTTGACACCTAAAACAAATTCATCTTCACCTTGAAAGAAACCATCAACACTCCCACTACCGGGATCGGTTTTTTCCAAAAATTCCTTATCACACGAAGTTAGTGTCAGTGTAAATACTGCTAATAACCCGTAAATGAAATTATTTATTTTATTTGTTCTCATATTTATTTATTTATTTATAGTATTTAGTTTATTAAAATTTAGCAGATAATCCGAATGAAAGTGTCCTATTATTAGGATAAGTTGCATTCGGTCTATTTGCCCATCCCTCTTCACCTAAATTTGGGTCAGCTAATGTAGCAGCACCAGATCTTTGCTCTGGATCTACTAAAGGAATGCTCGTAAACGTCAACAAATTTGTTGCGTTAAAGAATAGTCTTAAACCATCAATTGGAAGACTATCAGTTGGAATGTTATATCCAATCTGTAAATTCTTAAGTCTTAGGTAATCTCTATCATACAGAAAGAAATCATTTTGAAATCTATAAGATGATGTGGTAGTACCCGCTCTTGGGAAAGTTCCACTTGGATTATTAGTTACAGACTCAGTTAACCATTTCTTCCAAGTAACAACACCACCAAAGTCTGGATTCCAGAGCTCAAATTGGCCATAATATTGGACATCTGCTTCTCCTTGGAAAATGGCAGCTAAGTCAAAGTTTTTATACTGAAGACCTAATTGGAATCCATAAGTATAGGTAGGTATATCCTTACCTACGTATTGTCTGTCATCCAAAGATATTTCATTATCACCGTCAGCATCAACCATGTTTAAGTCACCTGCTTGTGCACCAAGTGATGCGTTAGCAGCATTTGGTGTTCCCGATATTAAACCATCAGTTTTAACTACATAATAACCAAGAAAAGGAAAGCCTTCACCAAGTATTCTTGAATCGTAAAGGATTCTATCAAGATCTCCACCATCAACTTTAGGATTAAGATCTGTAACAGTATTTTCAACTTTTGAAAGTTGACCACTTAACTGAACCTTCAAATCTCCAAAGGTTCTATTATATCTTAGACCAAGCTCCCAACCTTTGTTCTCCATTGACGCGGCATTTGAAGTTTGAGATGTAAAACCAGTTAGGACGTTAATAGGAATATCATATAATATGTCATTAGTTTCTCTAATAAAATATTCAAAGTCAATACCTAATCCATTAGATAAAATTGAATTAAATCCAATATTTGTTATTTTGGCTTTTTCCCAGCTCAAATTAGGGTTTCCAATAGTTGTTTGGCCAACCCCAGGAGCAATAAAGCCAGTTCCATCAGGAGTGCTAAAGTTATAGGATTGAGATAAACTTAATCTTTGCGCAAATTCGAAATTACCAATATTTGCGTTTCCAAGTTCACCATAAGATGCTCTTAATTTCAAAAATTCAAAAGTATCAGGTATGAAGTCTTCTTCTGATAAAATCCATCCAGCAGAAAAAGATGGAAAACTACCCCACTTGTTATTTCTAAATCTTGAGCTACCATCGGACCTTACATTAGCCTGCAGTAAAAATTTATCTTTATAATCAAAGTCAAATCTTGCAAATACAGATTGCACAGAGAAACCACTTTCTGAACCAGCATTTTGTTGGTTTGTAAGTGCGCCAGAATCTAACACTTGTACAGTTTCACTTAAATAACCGTCTCTAGAGGCACGAAAGTTTGTAACTCTATTTTCCTCTTGCTGATAACCCGCAAGTGCTTTAAAATTTAAATCACCAAAAGACTTTTCATAATTAACAGTTGCAAAATAGGTTTCTGTGTAAAATTCTTCGTTTGATCTTGTAGAAACAGTAGCAGGGAATGCATTATAAAAAGTGCCATCGGCAAAGTAATTTTTTGGATTTTTTTGGAAATCGTAAATACTTGTTCCTGAATAATTAACAGCTGCAGTTCCTTTGATAGTTAATCCCTCAATTGGAGTGAAAGCTATGTAACCGTTTGCAAGCACATTGTTATTGATATTTTGTCCATTCTTGTAGTCTTTCCATGTTTCTATAGCATAGAGACCAGTACCTGGACCAACACCATAGTTGACTAGGTCAGAAGATGCAATTTGTAAATCTCCATTTGCATTTCTAGTTGGGCTAAATATGTTGTGTATTCTTGTAACTGTATGTAGAGGATTATTCAAACCTGCTTTTTGGACCTCGCCTCTAGAAGTTCTATCTCCTCTAACCATAGATATTGTTGTACCGATAGATAGTTTATCGTTAATTTGAGAATCTAAGTTAATTCTAAAATTAGCTCTTTTAAAATTCATTCCATCTTGAGTATTACCTGTTTGATCAAGCAACCCAACAGAAATTCTATAATTCGTTTTTTCAGAACCACCAGTAGCAGCAAAATTGTGTTGTTGTAGAGTTGCATCTTGAATGTAAACATCAACTGGAGTTTGTCCATTACTTCCAAGCCAATTTGATTTATTTGCATTAATGAAAGCTATTTGCTCAGCACTCCATCTACCAGTAGCGCCATTTCCAACATCCACTTGGTTCTTCCAATTAACATTTTCGATTGGGTCGAATGAAATTTGGTCCCAATCGAATAGAAGTTTACTTGTTGCAAAAGATGCATCATATGTAAACTTGGTAGGCTGGCTCTTACCTCCTCTTTTAGTTTTAACAACGATAACACCATTTGCAGCCCTTGATCCATAAATTGCAGAAGATGCAGCATCTTTAAGTACAGTTATAGATTCTATATCTTGGGGATTAAGGTTATTAAGATTACCTTCTATACCGTCAACTATAACGAGTGGTGAGGAATTATTTAGAGTTCCAACACCTCGTATGCTTATAAAAAGACTGTCATTTCCTGGCTCACCTGAACCTTGGGATACTTGCACACCAGGAGCAGTACCAGCCAAAGCTTGGCCAACACTAGTTAAGTTACGATTTTCAATTACTTCAGAATCAATTACAGCAACAGAACCAGTTATATTTCTTCTAAGCTCTGTACCATAACCTGTAACAACAACTTCATCAAGTTCATTTCCTTCAGCAAGTACAACATCAACTTGGTCACCGGAAACCTCAACTTCTTGGGTTTCAAAACCAATAAAGGAAACAATTAAAACATCACCGTTGGATGCATCAATTGTAAAATTTCCGTCAAAATCAGTACTTGTTCCATTTTCAGTTCCCTTTACGACTACAGTTGCGCCTGGGAGTGGTCCATCCTCACTAGAGACATTACCACTAATAGACTGAGCAAAAACACCAACAGAAAATAGCATGAAGCCAATAAATGCAAATGTTTTGTGCAAAGTAAATTTAATATCTAGATATTTTTTCATTTCAAATAGTTTGATTATCAGTTAGTTATAAAATTGTTTGTTTATAAATGTAATTCATACACATAATTTGTAAACATAAAGATAACAAATATTTAATATAATTTTTTATTTTCGTAATGTTTGAAGTGTTTTTCAAATAAATTTTCTCTTAACACCTACAATATTAGTAACTTAAATTAATCGATTTTTTTTTAGATGATTGCAATTACTTATTGTCTATAACAATTATCTATCTGTAAATGTAAATGTTACTGTTTTTCAATTAAATTTGATAATTAGTCTTTTTCTAAATGCAAATTAAAAAAATATTTATCGTGTTTATACTAACAACTATTGCCAGTTGTAGCTTCAATAAAGAAAATAATTTATCCAACAAACAAACTTTGGTTAATTTTCAAAAAGAACTGATTAACAAAGAAATAACAGGGAGCAACGAGATTGTTGTTTTTAAAGACGACTCCTTGTTTTACCGGCACACGGAAAACTCAAACAAAAAATATGATAAAAAAATAAATAGTGAAACCATCTTTGCATTATGGTCAACCAGCAAAGTAGTGACAACTATTGGAATGTTTATTTTGGAAGAAAAAAATCTCATTGATTTCAACGATCCTGTCTCTAAATATATACCATCGTTTTCAAATTTAAATTGCATGAAAATAAAAAAACAAAAAAATACAAATTTTGAAGATGGAGATGATTACTGCTTGAGTTCAGAAAATATTTATCCTTGTAAAAATAAAATGAAGATAATTGATTTAATGTCGCACAGGTCTGGATTTTGCACTCCTGAAAATTTTTATGTAGATGCGGTTAAAGCGGATAATTTAGAGGAATTAATGGAAATGATCTCAAAACAACCGCTACAATATGAACCAGGAACAAAATACTTGTATGGGGTTAATCAATCAATTCTTGGAAGAGTAATTGAGGTGGCAAGTAATATGCAGTTCGGTGAATTTTTAGATCAATATTTATTCACCCCGTTAGATATGAATAGCACAAAATTCTATTTAACAAAAGAGGATAAAATAAATTTTCAACCACTATTTTTAAATACCCCATCCATTAAGGGCTTTCTACAAGACGGAATTACAAGTAGAGGAAACATATTAACCTATGATCAAACCGATAAAACTAATTTAGGTGCTGAGGGCTTACTAACAACAACTTCGGATTTTATGAAATTTTGCAAAATGCTTGTTAACAATGGTAAATACGAGGGTAAAAAAATTATATCCCCAGAAAGCATAAAAACAATGACAAGAAAATATTCAGAGGGTTATCCAAAAGAAGACAGGTCTTATCAAAATCAATTGGGTTATTATATGGGATTGTCAGTC
Source organism: uncultured Bacteroidota bacterium (assembly GCA_902582405.1). Lineage (GTDB taxonomy): Bacteria > Bacteroidota > Bacteroidia > Flavobacteriales > Flavobacteriaceae > TMED96. Next base: position 49,723 of record CACHSA010000007.1, read on the forward strand.
TATGTTCTTGAAGACCCTAGTATCATGAATCAAGGAGCACCAAAAGGAATATATGGCTGGGGTGGATTACAATATACAGAGTTTTGGATTGACCCAGAAAATTCTATGTTTGTTATTTTTATGACAAGATCTCAAAGCTATAAAGGAATACTGGAGGACTTAATAAGGGCAGTATATAAAGTAGTAAATTAATACAATGAAAAGAAAATCAGACCTATTAATACACCCAAATCTAAAAGAAAATGGAGTTTACCAGAGTATTAACCCTTCCTCTGCTAATTGGGAATTTTTATCATTTGAGGCAAGAAAAATGAAATTAAACCAGTCGTGGGATTTCGAAACGAATGGAAATGAAATTGCCATTGTTTTGCTTTCTGGAAATTTTAAAGTGACAAGCAGTAGAGGAAATTGGAACACCATTAATGGTCGAAAGAATGTTTTTTCGGGTGTAGCTCATACTTTATATCTACCTAGGAAAACAAATTTTACTCTTACATGTACATCTGAAATTTTAGATATTGCATATGGATGGTGCAAATCAGATAATGATTTTGACCCTAAGTTTATCACCCCAGATAAAACCCCAATTGTGATTTTTGGCGGGGATAATGCTACAAGACAATTTAACGATCTAGTTCCTCCTGGCTTTGGATGTTCAAGAATAATATCTAGAGAGGTATATACTCCCTCAGGTAACTGGAGTTCTTTCCCAGCGCACAAACACGATGAGAGGATTTTAAATGATAAGGGTGAGGTTCTTGAGCCAAAACAAGAAGAAACTTATTTTTATAAATTTCAAAAACCTGAAGCTTACGCAATTCAGCAAGTTTATACTAAAGACAAAGAAATAGATGAGATTCTAAGACCTAAAAACGATGACTGTGTCCTAATTCCGAAAGGCTTTCATCCAGTTGTAGCTGAACATGGATACCATTGTTATTATCTTAATTTTTTGGCAGGTAGTGATCAATGTTTAGAAAACACCACGGATCCTGACCATGAATGGATATATAATTCCTGGTCATATAAAGACAAGCGATTACCACTTGTAACGGCTAAAATGAATGAAAAAAAATGAATAGAAGAGATTTGATAGCAATAGGAAGATCGTCGATAGATTTGTATTCTCAAGATATTGGAGTTCCATTTAAAGAAATATCAGGTTTCAATGCTTTTGTTGGCGGCTCCCCATTAAACATATCTGTAGGGTGTTCCAGGTTAGGATTAAAGTCTACTTTATTAACAGCTGTTGGAAAAGATAAAGTTGGAGAATTTATTTTAAATTTTTTAAATAAGGAAAACGTAAATACAGAATTTATCCCAATAAAAGAAAATGCAAGAAGTAGTGCTGTTTTGTTAGGAATTGAACCACCCGATAAGTTTCCTTTAGTATTTTATAGAGATAATGCTGCAGATACTTTGATTAACATTGATGATGTGAATAATGCAAACATTGCTAACCATGAAGTTTTATTAGTTAATGGCACTGCATTAAATAAAGAACCAAGTAGAGGCGCAACCATACACGCAATAGAAATAGCTAAGAAAAATTCAGTAAGTGTTGTTATGGACTTGGATTTTAGAGCTGATCAGTGGGAAGATTACAGATCATTTGGTCGCGTGGTTAGATCAATCATTTCAAAAGTTGATATTGCGATTGGTACTGAAGAAGAGGTTTTGGCATCTATGCTTAAGGATTCTTCTCAAGTAACCATAAAACACCAACAAATATCATCCCCAGAAATAAAAGGAGATTTAAATAAAAGTATTGAAGGATTAATTAAATTGGGGACAGGGATTTTAATTGTGAAAAGGGGTAAGGATGGGGCATCCTATTTTGACAAAAATTTAAAAAGAAAAGATATAAAGGGATTTCCTGTAAAAATACTAAATGTACTTGGAGCTGGTGACGCCTTTGCTAGTGGATTTATCTATGGATTAATTCAAAAATGGAGTATTGAAAAATCAATTGAAATGGGAAATGCTTGTGGTTCACATGTTGTAACAAAAGAGGGATGTGCCAACTTTATGCCAACTTTAGATGAGGCACTAAAAATCATGAATAAATAAATTTTAATTTTAAATCAATGTTAAAAAATTATATAAATGGAAAATGGAAAGATAGTTATGAAAAACTAACTGTTAAAGCTAATAATCCAGCTACTCAAGAAGTAATAGCTGAAATTCCATTTGGAGAAAAAAATATTAAAGACGTAAACGAAGCTGTTAATTGTGCATACAATGCCTATTTAGAATGGAGAGATGTTCCTGTTATGAAGCGAGTACAAGCTCTTTACCGATTAAAGTCATTAATGGAAGACAACCTTGATACTCTTGCAGAGACAATTACCAATGAGTGTGGTAAAACCAAATCTGAATCTTACGGTGAACTTCAAAGGGCTATTGAAAATATTGAGGTTGCTTGCGGCACGCCAATGCTAATCCAAGGGGATTTCATAGAAGATATCGCAAGTGGCATTGATGAGATGATGATAAGACAGCCTCTTGGTGTTACTGCTTGTATTACCCCATTTAATTTTCCAAGTATGATTGTATTTTGGTTTCTACCCTATGCAATTGCTACAGGTAATGCAATGGTTATAAAACCCTCAGAGAAAGTTCCTTTAACGATGATTAAAATTTTTGAATTAATTGATCAGTTAGATTTACCAGATGGTCTTGTAAGTCTAGTCCATGGAGGAAAACATTCTGTGGATGCATTACTTGAACACCCTTTTGTAAAAGCTGTTAGTTTTGTTGGAAGTACACCTGTAGCAAAATACATTTATTCAAAAGGAACACAAAATGGCAAAAGAGTTCAAGCCCAAGGGGGTGCAAAAAACCCAGTTGTATTAATGCCTGACTGTGATGTTGAGATGACCTCAAAAATAGTTGCTGATTCTGTTTATGGTTGTGCGGGACAGAGATGTCTAGCCGCTTCTGTAATTATTACAGTCGACGATATAGAAAGAAAACTTAAAGATTCTTTATATGATATCGTAAAATCTAGAAAAACTGGTTATGGATGGAACGATGAGATTGATATGGGTCCAGTTATTACAAGTGATAGCAAAAAAAGAATCGAAGAACTCATACAAATTGGGATAAATGAAGGTGGAAAAGCAATTTTAGATGGAAGAAATACAAAAATTAAGGGCTTTGAAAGTGGGAACTTCATAAATCCAACCATAATTGAAGATGTAAACCTTAAAAAAGAAATAATTAATACTGAAATTTTCGGCCCTGTTATGAGCCTAATATCTATGAGAACTCTTGATAATGCTATAGATTTTATAAACAACAGCAATTATGGAAATATGGCATGTATTTTCACCGAAAGTGGCTCTAGTGCAAGAAAATTTAGAAATAAAGTCTATGCCGGAAATATAGGAGTCAACATCGGAGTTGCTGCTCCAATGGCACAATTTCCTTTTAGTGGTTGGAAAGATAGTTTTTTTGGTGACCTTCACGGTCAAGGAAAACATGCAATAGAATTTTTTACGCAAACTAAAGTGGTGATTGAAAGATGGCCAAACACATGGTCGAGAAAATTTTAGTAAAGCGATGAGTAAGATAAGAATACTAATTATTGGCCTTGGTCGAATTGGAAAGATTCATCTCGCTAATCTGCAAGCAGTGGACGAAGTTGAAATTATTGGCATTTGTGACCCAACAGATGAGGCTAAAGCTTTTTCCAATAAAGCGGGTTTAACATTTTATCAAAAAGATTTTACAGATGTAGCTAGTGAAATTCTGGCTGACGCAATTGTAATCTGTTCCCCTACTGATACACACGCTAACTATGTATCAATCGCAGCAAAAAAAGGGATAGATGTTTTTTGTGAAAAACCTTTAGATCTATCTCTTAGAAAAGTTAAGGAGGTATTAAAAACAGTAAGTGAGTCTAAAATTAAATTAATGCTTGGATTCAACAGGAGGTTTGATAGTGAGTTTCAATCTGTAAAAGAGAAGATAGTGAAGGGTGAAATTGGTGATATTCATATGATTAAAATTACTAGTAGAGACCCCTCCCCACCTCCAATTAACTACATAAAAAGTTCGGGTGGAATGTTTTTAGATATGACTATTCACGATTTTGACATGATCCGTTATCTTACTAACAAAGAAATCGTTGAAGTCTATGCTAAAGGTGATGCATTAATTAATCCAGAAATCGCTAAAGCTGGAGACATTGATACGGCTATTATAAATTTAACATTTGAGGATGGTAGTATGGCAGTAATAGATAATTGTAGAAAAGCAGTTTATGGATACGATCAAAGAGTCGAAGTTTTTGGATCAAAGGGTATGGTCCAATCAAAAAACAAGTTCGACAACTACACAATAACTTACGGTGAAAAAGGTGTAATATCATCTCTTCCTCAACATTTTTTTCTTGAAAGATATGCGGATGCTTATAAAAAAGAAATAGATCATTTTATTGATTGTATACGACATAAAAAAACTCCGGAGGTGTCTGGCTTTGACGGTCTAATGTCACTAGTGTTAGGACTATGTGCTAAGGAATCACTTAATAGTAACAAACCAGTTTTTTTAAGTGAAATCGACAAAACATAAAAATAAATTGAAAGTTTTACCCTCTAAAATATTATTTAATAAAGCCTACGGGAAATTTTGTATTCCGGCTATTAATGTTTCAAACCCTGAGCAAGTTATTGCTTTATTTAAAGTAGCTGAAAAACTGCAAGCACCATTTATTGTTCAAACAACTCCCGCAGCCAGAGAATATATTCCTCCAAAAATGCTACTAGGGTACATCAAATCAGCAATTGATTTGCATCCAAACAACGTTTGTGCGATTCACATAGATCATGGATATGAATCCCATATCATAGATGGTATTAATTCTGGAATTTACACATCGGTAATGATTGATGCCTCACATGATCCAATTGAGAAAAACATTCAAAGAACAAAATTGATTGTAGATAAAGCACATAAAAAAAATATTTCTGTAGAAGCAGAGTTAGGAATATTAAGTGGTCAAGAAGATGACATAGATATTGATGAACAGGAAGCAAAATTTACAAATCCAGAGGATGTTGAATATTTTGTTCAACAGACCAACTGTGACAGTTTGGCTGTTGCTGTTGGGACAAGTCATGGAGCTTATAAATTTTCAGGAGGTGGAAAATTGAGATTAGATATATTAAAAAAAATACAAGAAAGACTTCCACGATTCCCAATTGTACTTCATGGCGCCTCTACAATTGATAAAAATGAAGTAGATAGAATAAATAATGCAGGAGGCAGTTTAAAAAATAATGCTAAAGGGGTAAGTGAAAGTGAAATAAAGGAAGCTATTAAACTAGGTGTATGTAAGATTAACATTGCAACTGACCTGAGACTTCTTTGGACTAGGATTTTTAGAGAATTTTTTAGAGACTCTAGTGGTGAATGGGATCACTTAAAACCAGGAAAAAAGTACATGGAAGAACTAGAGATATTATTGGAAAAAAAGTTTAAACTTCTGCTTTGTGTTGAAAAGAATAATTTATTTTAAATTAAAAAAAATGATTGAACTTGGAATAGCACCTATTGGATGGACAAACGATGATCTTCCCGAAATTGGAGGAGATATCACTTTTGAACAATGTATTAGCGAAATGGCACTTGCTGGTTATAAGGGTTGTGAAGTTGGAACAAAATTCCCAAAGAATAATTTACCACTTTTAAAAAAGCACTTGGATCTAAGGAATCTTAGAATTTGCAACCAATGGTTTAGTTATGAATTCTCAAGTCAAACATTTGAAACTGTTAAAACAAATTTCAAATCTCATTTAAATTTTTTGAAATATTTTGAAGCCAAGGTAGTTGGTGGAGCTGAAACTGGAAATTCTATACACGGCAACATAAAAGTACCAGTTTCATCAAGAAAACAGGCAAGCGAAGAAGTGTGGGGTAAACTTGTCAAGGGATTAAATAAACTTGGCAAATACTCATTGGAAGAATTTGGAATAAAACTATCGTACCATCATCATGTTGGAACAATGATTGAAAACATATCAGAAGTCGACAGACTCCTTAACGAAACAGATGATAGATACGTAAGCCTTAACTACGATTGTGGGCACTTTTATTTTGCTAATGAAGATCCCTTAAAGGCTATAAAAAAATATATGTCTAGAATTTCACATATTCACTTAAAAGATGTTAGAGATAATATTAAAATGAGAGTTGAAGAAGAAAATTTAAGTTTTCTAGAAGGAGTTAAATTAGGAGTCTTTACTGTACCAGGAGACGGAGACATTAAAAATATGGATGAAATACTTAATTATATTAAAAATCAAAATTATAATGGTTGGGTTGTTGTTGAGGCAGAACAAGATTCTGCGGTGGCTAATCCTTTTGAATACGCAAAGATGGGATATGAATTTATAAATAAACATATTAATATATGATAAGACATATTGAACCTTTTGACAATAAAAACAAACCAATTGTTGATATAGACAACAAAATAGTACCTCTTGTATACTTCAATAGATTGTTTTTGAATAGCAATGCTTCAACTACATATAATCTTGAAAATCATGAGACAATGATTGTTGTTGTAAAAGGCAAGGTATGCGTTGAGGTTGATGATGTAAAATTTTCAGAGGTTGGAAAAAGAGATTCTTTGTGGACGGGGAAACCAGAGGGGGTTTACGCTGGAAAAAACTCTCATGTGAAAATCACTTCAATTTCAAATAATGATTCAGAAGTTTATATCGCAGGAGGAAAAATTAATCGAAAATATTCCCCATTTTATGTTGATCAAAATGAAGTTCAGAAGGTACAATACGGAAGTGATGAAACTAAAACGCACAGAAAAATATATCATTTACTTGGTAAAAATGGGGATGGTAGATCTGGTAGACTTTTAGTAAGTGAACTTTTCACAGTTGGAAAAGGTGGATGGTCAGGTTTTCCACCTCATAAGCACGATACAGACAGATTACCTGTAGAAACAAAATTTGACGAGGTATATCAATTTAGATTTAACCCAAAAAATGGTTTTGGAGCACAATTTTTAAATCCCAACGAGAAAAGTTTTGGTCCAGTGCATCATATTAAAGATGGTAGCACTATTCTCATTGACAAAGGCTACCACCCTTGTGTAGCAGCTCCTGGTTTTCAAATGTATTATTTTACAATCATCGTTGGAAAAACACAACGTTCTCTAGTTCAATATTTTCATCCAGATTACGAAGATCAACTTGAAACCATACCAGGTATAAAAGATATGATTAAAAATTTCAAATAATAATTATGTCAAAAGTTAGAATTGGATTAGCAGGGCTTGGAAGGTTGGGAAAAGAATATGCTCAAAACATTCAATATAAATCACCTAATGCTAAATTAATTGCTGTTTGTAGCCTAGCAAAAGATGAGCTAGAATATGCAAAAGGTGAGCTAGGAGTCGATATGTGCTTTTCAAGTTTTGAGGAAATGGTTGAAAAATCCAACTTAGATGCAGTAGCTATTCTAACTCCAACGAAATATCACGCTCAACAGATTATATTTTCGTTAAAAAATGGACTGCATGTGTTTAGTGAGAAACCGCTTGCTATTTCTATCGAGGATTGCTTAAAAGCTGAAAAAGAGGCTAAAAAACATCCCGATTTAATAAGTTGTGTTGGATTTGTAAGACGATACGACGAAAGTTACATGGATGCAAAAAAAACAATTGAAAAAAATAAAATTGGTGACCCGTTTTTTGTTCGTTCTCAAACTGTGGATAAGGACACCTGGGCTCCATTTCAAGTGGACTATGTTAAATCTGGAGGCGGTATTTTTCATGATTTTAATGTACACGATGCAGATTTGGCAAGATGGTTTATCGGTAGTGAAGTTAAAAAAGTTTGGTCGTTGGGAGGAGCCTTTAGATTTAAAGAGTTTGATGATCTAAATGATGCAGACAACACTTTTGCATTTTGTGAATTTGAAAATGGGAAGATAGCTCTGCTTGGTGCATCAAGAACATCATCCTATGGACATGACACGTTCACTGAAATAATAGGAACATTGGGGAAGTTAACAGTTGGGAATCCCCCTTTTAAGAATAGACTCCAAATATCGGATAAGAATGGATACAGGTATGAATGTAATGAAACATTCTACGACAGGTTTAAAGATGCATTTCTTACACAGATTCATGCTTTTATAAACTCAATTTTAAATAAAAAACAAAATCAATGTACCCTTTCCAATGCAAGAAAAGCTACAATGATAACTACTGCAATGACAAAATCTTTTAAGACAAAAAAAATTGTTGAATTAAAAGATTTAGGATGATTTATAAACATAATTACACTTATTTAAATGAGTTTTGATTTGTTATCATTTGGGAGATGTTCAATTGATCTTTATTCAAAACAAATAGGTTCAAATTTTTCTGATATTAATTCTTTTTCTGCTTACATTGGAGGATCTCCTACTAATATATCTGTTTGTTCTCAAAGATTAGGGCTAAAAACTGCACTATTATCAGCTGTAGGTGACGACTTAACAGGTAAGTTTATAATGGATAAATTAATTAAAGAAAATGTCAGTACATCTAATATGTTTGTTATTCCTAATACCAAAACAAACCTAGTTTTGTGCGGTATTATTCCACCAGATCAATTTCCTCTTGTTTTTTATAGAGAAAAAGCACCAGAAAATAAAATAACAGTAGCTTTAGTTGAAAAAATACATTTAGATATATTTAAAGCTTTATTAATGAGTGGAACTGCACTATCGGAATCTCCTTGCAGAGATGCGGCGATTCATTTAAGTAAAAAGGCAAAACAAAAAAATATTCCTGTGATTTTGGATATTGATTTCCGATTAATTGCATGGAAGAACTTAGAGGAATACTCTAAAGTAATTACAAATTACATCAAAATCACAGATATATTAATAGGTACAGAGGAAGAAATTTTGTCTGTTTATTTAGAGGGAAATGAAAAAGTAGAAATAAAAAACGATTCAATTACTCAGCCAAAATTAGTTGGGGATGTCAATTATGCTATTGATAATATTTTTAAAATGGGGACAAAACTTATTATCTTAAAAAAAGGAATGGATGGCTGTGTTATTTATGAGTCTAAAAAACAGGCTCAAAAGGTTCCTTCATACAAGGTGAATGCTGTAAATATTTTAGGAGCTGGGGATGCATTTGCGGCTGGTTTTATTTTTGGTTATCTTCATGGATGGTCAAACTATAAATCTTGTAGATTAGCAAATGCTTGTGGTGCATGGCTTGTAACAAAAAACGGATGTTGTAACGTTGCTCCTACTTTTGATGAAATATCAGTTTTTATTAACTCTAATGGTGGATATTAATTTTTAACTAATGACAAAAAAACTAACGGTTGCTCAAGCTTTAATTCTATTCCTAAAAAATCAATATGTTGTTCGAGACGGTATTGAAAATCCCTTCTTTGCTGGTTGTTTCGGCATTTTTGGCCATGGAAACGTGGTTGGACTCGGAGAAGCTCTTAAAGAAAATAAAGATTTTAAATATTATCAAACCCGAAATGAGCAAGCAATGGTTCATGCAGCTGCAGCATTTTCAAAAATGAAAAATAGACTGCAGACCTTTGCATGTACTACCTCTATTGGGCCTGGAGCAACTAACATGATAACCGCGGCAGCCTCTGCTACAATAAATAGAATTCCTGTACTTCTTTTACCAGGAGACTATTTTTCAAAAAGGACTGCCTCACCTCTGCTACAGCAAACAGAATATGCTTTTACCCAAGATATGTCTGCAAATGACTGTTTCAAACCCGTATCGAAATATTGGGATAGAATAAATAGACCAGAGCAGTTAGTCTCGGCTTTATTGGAGTCTATGAGAGTACTTACCTCTCCTTCTGAAACTGGAGTTGTAACCTTAGCATTGCCTCACGATGTCCAAGCAGAAGCTTTCGATTACCCATCTGAATTGTTCGAAAAAAGATGTTGGCAAATTCAAAGAAATTTACCAGATGCTACACTTATTGAAAAAGCAGTAAACAAAATTAAAAAAGCATCTAATCCAATGATTGTAGCTGGTGGTGGATCCATATATTCTGGGGCTGAAAATGTAATAAAAGAGTTTTCTGAAAAACATGGAATACCCGTTACTGAAACTTTTGCGGGAAAAGGAACCCTTCATTACTCAAACCCTTTCAATTTAGGTGGAATTGGGGCCACAGGTACTAAAGGTGCTAACGAAATAGCCAACAATTCAGATCTTGTTATAGGTATTGGAACCCGATATGGTGATTTTACAACTGCATCAAAGTCTATATGGCAAAACAAAAATGTTGATTTTATAAATATTAATGTTGCTGAGTTTGATGCTTTTAAAAATAGTGCTATCCCACTGCAGGGTGATGCAAGGGAAACTCTTAAAATAATTAGTCAGAAACTGGAAAGCCATTCTACAGACGAAGGGTATATTGAGAAAATAAAAATATTAAACAAAGAGTGGGATGACATTGTATCAAAAATTTATCGTACTGAAGATCCAAAAAGACCAGTTCAATCAGAATTAATAGGCGCTGTAAATGAATTTATGGATGAACATGATGTCGTTCTTTGTGCAGCAGGAAGTGCACCTGGAGATTTACACAAACTTTGGAGAACAAAAAACTCCAAAGGTTTTCATTTAGAGTATGGTAATTCTTGTATGGGATATGAAATTCCAGGTGGACTTGGAGTGAAAATGGCTGACCCCAGTAGAGAAGTGTACGTGATATGTGGTGATGCTAGCTACTTAATGCTTCCTTCTGATATAATTACTTCAATTCAAGAGGGCTACAAAATTACGATAATACTTATAAATAATGAGGGATATGCAAGTATTGGCGGACTATCACAATCAGTAGGTGGAGAAGGTTTTGGTACACATTTCAAATATAGAAATAAAAAAACAGGTGAATTAGATGGTGATTTTCTACCAGTTGATTTAGCTAAAAATGCAGAGAGTTTAGGTGCTAAAGTTATTAAAACTGAGGGCATAGATGAGTTTAATAACGCACTCGTTGAAGCAAAGAAAAATAATAAAACAACTGTTATTTATGTTGAAACCATCAGAGATAGAAAGCTATCTGGATATGCTTATGCCTGGTGGGAAGTACCTGTCCCAGAGGTTTCAAATTCCAGGGAGGTCAGCAAAGCCAGAGAAGATTATGAGAAAAACAAAAAAAATCAAAAACCATATATAAGGCCTCAATAAGTTAAAAGTATGTTTACTTCATTAACCTTTATTGGATTTATTTCTTTTGTAGCTATCTATACATATCTCAGGTTAAGAAAAGAAAAATTAGATTCATCGGAAGGGTACTTCTTAGGTGGAAGAAGCTTAACTGGCATTGTGATAGCTGGATCAATGCTCCTTACAAATATTTCTACTGAACATTTGATTGGTATGAATGGGTCTTCTTACAAAAACGGACTTATAATTATTGCATGGGAGGTAACCTCAGCAATTGCTCTTGTTGCTGCTGCTATTTATTTCGTACCAAGATATTTAAAAATGGGGCTAACAACTATCCCTGAGTTTTTAGAAAGGCGTTTTGATAAAACAACTCGCCTGATAGTTGCATTTTTTCTAATTGTCTCTTTTGTAATTACCCTTTTGCCAATTGTTTTATATACAGGTGCAATCAACTTAGAAAGTATTTTTAATGTTTCTGAGATATTGGGTGTATCTCAAAACGAAGGTTTGTGGATAACTGTTGTAATTATAGGTATTATTGGCTCCATTTATGCAATTTTTGGCGGTCTAAAAGCAGTTGCTATTTCTGACACAATTAATGGATATGGATTGTTAGTCGGTGGATTAGCTATCCCAATACTAGCACTAATAGCGATTGGTGAAAACAGTTTTTTTAACGGATTGAATAGGGTATATGAAAATAATCCAGAAAAATTTAATGTCATTGGTTCAAAAAAATCAGTTTTACCTTTTGAAGTACTTTTTACAGGTCTAATTATTAATCAATTATATTTTTGGGCCATGAATCAAACCATTATTCAAAGGGCACTTGGCGCTAAAAACTTAATTGAAGCTCAAAAGGGACTACTTTATACTGGTGGATTAAAAATATTAGTACCACTTATAATTGCATTCCCAGGGATAATTGGATTTTATTATTTTGGAGATTCATTTTATGAAAACCAGGATATGATATATCCTGAATTGATTAAAAAAGTGCTTCCTCCTACCCTTGTTGGAATTTTTGCTGCGATCATAATGGGTGCGGTGCTTAGTACATTTAACAGTGTTCTAAACAGTGCTGCGACAATATTTAGTATGGATATATATAAGGGCTTTTTTTATAAAAATGCTAGTGAAAGACAACTTGTTAAAGTAGGTAAATATTTATCAGCACTACTAGCAATTTTTGCAATATTTGTTGCTCCTATGGTCGCAAACGCTCCAGAGGGACTTTACCAACTGTTACAACAATTAAATGGAATCTATTTTATACCCGTTGCATCAATTTTAATTGCAGGTTTTTTTATAAAGCAAATATCAGCACTTGGAGCAAAAGTTTCATTAATTGTTGGTTTAAGCTTTTATATATTGATGACGTTTATTTTAAAAACAGACATTCATTTTGTTCACATATGGGGTATTGAATTTTTATTAAATATTGGAACAATGCTTCTGATCTCAAGATTCTATCCATACAATGGATCATTCAGTTTTAATACCCTTAGAATTGATGACATGAAGCAATGGAAATATACCAAAGTAATGTCATACTCCTTATGTATTATAACAGTGTTAATCTATATTATACTTGGAAATTCTTAAGTCTAGTAGTCAGTTTGAAAGGACGAAGCAGGTAGTCCCTCTTTGTTGAACAGGGATGCTTCAACCCAATTTTTCCAAGCATACCTGACGTGTATAGGGCTTTGTACTTGTTTAGAATGGACACTTACTTTATTACCTACAATTTTTGCTGTAGCTTCATAAAATTTTTTATTCGCACCCGCTATTTCAAAATTTTTAAGTTGTCCTTTAGACGTCAAGCCTGAACCAACACTCTTAAAAGATATTTCAATATAATCATCTACTATTCTATGATCTTCGTATAATGGGCCAGAAGAAACAACATTATAATTGTAATCATTGTCTAATGCAAGTAGTGCTAATCTTTTACCCACATCCTTCTTGTTACCTGGGTGACCATTGTCCTTTTCACCAATATCAAGTAAAACAGCCATCCCAGTTTTTTTTACTTTTTTAAGTGTTTTCCTTTGGGCATCTCTTATAATTTGAGAGTATTGATCATCTGGATATTCAAGTGGTGTGATTTGTGCATAATAAAATGGAAATTGATATCCCCAATAACCTCTCCAATCATTAATCATTGAAGTAAGCAAATCTTGATAGTGGTTAGGTTCCCTAACGTTTGCCTCACCTTGGTACCAAATGACACCCTTTATTGTGAAGGGGATAAGAGGATAAATCATATTTTCAAACATAGTTGAATATCCATTTGTAGAATTAATTTCATAACCATTTAAAAAATTATCATTGATTTTTGTATAACTAGAATTTAGTTCTTCATGGCTAAGACCATGAATTACAGCGTAGGTAGCATTGGTAATAAATGCTTGGTTTGTAATCTTTAATTTTTCATATGAAATTTCTTTAGTTCCGCTTGCAGTTTTGAGGATAATTGGGCTATTTAAACCCCCATCGCCTGTAAGATCTGTAATTCTTATTGCAAGGAGATTTTTACCTTTTTTTAGAGTTTGATTTGGTATTTTGTAATTTCTCTCATCAATGAAAGAATAGCTATTTCCAATTAAATTTCCATTCACATAAGTTTGATCAACTTGACTAATACCCTTTTTAATTACAAGAGAATAATCATCATCCATATTTTCAATATTAAAATATGTCCTTATCCAAAATACTCCCTTAGTTAAAAGTGGTTCATCAGAATTAAATGCATTTTTAAAGCTACCTTCCCTAAACTTCTTGTTAGGGCCAGCTTTAGACCAAATGGCCCAATTGGAATCATCAAAATCAACTTTATTAAAGTCTTTGTCGTTTAGATTTAAATCTTCCCACTTATCTTTAAAAAGGTTCCAAACATCCTGCTGACCACTCCAAATATGGAAGGGTTTTGGTAATTTTACAACTTTAAATCCAAATCTGTCCTCATTAATTTTTGTAATCGAATCGTTGAACTTTAATCTTTCAGCAATTACATCTTTTACCTTGTCAGCTATCGGCAGTTTTTCTTTTATAAATTTTAATTGTTTTAATGTCTTGTTACTCATCCATGACTGTATGCGAGTGCCTCCCCAACTCGAGGCAATAATACCAACTGGAATTTTTAGTTCTCTATGGATTTTTCTTGCAAAAAAATATGCAACTGCACTAAACCGTTCAATGTTTTTTGGATTAACCAACTTCCAACTTTCTTTTTTTATTCTTTCGCCTGTTAAATCTTCATAGATTGAAAAAACCCTTATTTTTTCAAATTTTGCATTTTTAATTTCTTCTTTTTGATTTTCAATACATTCTTTAACTTCACAACCTACAGCCTTCATCATCATTTCCATATTGGATTGCCCTGAGGCTAACCAAACCTCACCAATTAAAACGTCTTTGTATATAATAGAAGTTTTAGAATCATTGATCTTAACTTCATAGGGCCCTCCCGCTTTAGGAGTGGATAATTTCAGTTCCCAATTGCCTTGTTCGTCAGATTTGACATTTGATGTTTCACCCCAACTTCCCATGATTTGAATATTATTATTAGGTGCAGATTTACCCCAAAAAGAAACAAGAGTTTTTTGCTGTAAAACCATGTGATCTGAAAACAAGGGTGGTAAGACCAGGAAATCCTTATTTGAATCACAGGAAATAATAAATAAAAAAAGTAAAAAGCAGATTCTATTAATAAAT
>CACHSA010000008.1 GCA_902582405.1 uncultured Bacteroidota bacterium
AATCTCCCGTCTTTTCATTTAATTTATTTTTAGAAGATTTAACATCAGAATCTAAATTTTTAGAATTGGTAGATTTTGTTTTACTTCTACCTCTTCTGGTACTTTTCTTGGGAGTATCAGATTTTGTGTATAGCTCATTGAAATCAACAAATTCAATCATTGCCATGTCGGCATTATCACCCATCCTTTTTCCTAGTTTAATAATTCTTGTATATCCCCCCGGTCTGTCACCCACTTTGTTAGATATTGTTCTAAACAATTCACTAACGCTTTCCTTGTCACGAAGGTATCTAAAAACAATTCTTCTATTATGGGTAGAGTCATTTTTTGTCTTAGTAACAAGTGGTTCTATGAATCTTTTAAGAGCCTTAGCTTTAGTAACTGTTGTGTTTATTCTTTTGTGCTGAATAAGAGAACAAGCCATATTCCCTAATGTGGCCTTCCTATGAGCTGTTTTTCTTCCTAATTTTATTTTTTTATTTCTGTGTCGCATATAGGTGATTAATTTTAATCCTTGTCCAATTTATATTTTGATAAATTCATTCCAAATGACAAACCTTTTAGAATGACTAATTCTTCTAATTCAGTTAAAGATTTCTTACCAAAATTTCTAAATTTCATTAAATCATTTTTATTATAAGAAACTAAATCACCAAGAGTCTCAACCTCAGCTGCTTTTAAACAATTTAGTGCTCTAACAGATAAATCCATATCAACCAATTTGGTTTTTAAAAGCTGTCGCATATGCAAAGATTCTTCATCGTAAGTTTCAGCCTGAGCGATTTCGTCAGCTTCTAATGTAATTCTTTCATCTGAAAACAAAAGGAAATGATGTATTAGTGTTTTGGCAGCCTCAGTTAACGCATCTTTTGGATGAATAGATCCGTCAGTATTGATTTCAAAAATTAGTTTTTCATAATCTGTTTTTTGTTCAACACGATAATTTTCAATGCTATATTTTACATTTTTTACAGGGGTGAAAACTGAGTCAATTGAAATGACTCCTATTTCAGCGTCAATTTTCTTGTTTTCTTCGGCAGTAACATATCCACGACCTTTCTCAATGGTTAGCTCCATTTTAATCTGAACTCCTTTTTCTAAATTACAAATAACTAAATCTGAATTTAAAACTTGAAAACCAGATATAAATTTTTGGATATCACCTGCTTTGAACTGATCTTGACCGCCTATGGAAATATTTACTTTTTCATTTTCAAGATCTTCAATTTGCCTTTTAAATCTGATTTGTTTAATATTTAGAATTATTTCAGTAATGTCTTCAACTATTCCTGGGATAGTTGAAAATTCATGATCTATATTTTCTATTTTAACTGAAGTAATTGCAAAACCTTCTAGTGAAGAAAGTAACACTCTTCTCAAAGCATTACCAACTGTTAAGCCATAACCAGGTTCTAAAGGACGAAACTCGAATTTACCTTCAAACTCTGAAGAATCAATCATAATTACTTTGTCCGGTTTTTGAAAATTTAAAATTGCCATATTTGTGATATTATATTAGTTATTTATTTTGAGTAAAGCTCTACTATTAATTGTTCTTTTATATTCTCAGGGATTTGAATTCGCTCAGGAGTGTTAACAAATGTTCCTGTCAAATTATCTTCATCCCAAGTTAGCCATTCGTATACTGAAGAGTTGTTTTGAAGAGAAGCTTGGATTGAAGTTATAGACTTGGATTTTTCTCTTATTCCCACTTTATCTCCAGGCTTAATATGACATGACGGTATATTAACTACATTATTGTTTACAACTATATGCCCATGGGATACAAGCTGCCTTGCTCCACTTCTCGAAGGAGATATTCCTAATCTATAGACGACATTATCTAATCTGGATTCGCACAGTTGAAGTAAAACCTCTCCGGTTACTCCTTTACTTCGCGAAGCTCTATTAAAAATTATTCTAAATTGTTTCTCCAGAATACCATAAGTATACTTTGCTTTTTGCTTTTCCATCAACTGGACTGCGTACTCAGATTTCTTTCCTCTTCGTTTGTTATTTCCGTGTTGCCCCGGAGGATAGTTTCTTTTTTCAAAAGATTTATCAGAACCAAAAATTGGTTCACCAAATTTTCGTGCAATTTTTGATTTAGGACCCGTATATCTTGCCATTTTAAATTATTTTAATTAAACTCTTCTTCTTTTAGGAGGACGACATCCGTTGTGTGGTAAAGGGGTAACATCAACAATTTCTGTGACTTCAATCCCACTGTTGTGAATTGTTCTAATCGCAGACTCCCTTCCGTTTCCAGGCCCTTTTACATAGACCTTAACTTGTCTTAACCCTAAATCTTGAGCAGTTTTTGAACAATCTTCAGCTGCAACTTGAGCTGCATATGGGGTGTTTTTTTTAGAGCCTCTAAATCCCATTTTACCCGCCGATGACCATGAAATTACCTCTCCTTTAAGATTTGTAATTGAAATTATAATATTATTGAAGGAAGCGTTTATGTAAGCTTCGCCAACGGGCTCTACAGAAACTTTTCTTTTTTTATTTGAAGATTTAGCCATTTTTAATTATTTAGTTGCTTTCTTTTTGTTAGCTATTGTTTTTCTCTTTCCTTTTCTTGTTCTAGAGTTGTTTTTAGTTTTTTGCCCTCTAAGAGGAAGACCAGTCCTGTGTCTTATTCCCCTGTATGAACCGATGTCCATAAGTCTTTTAATATTTAACTGTATCTCTGAACGTAGTTCTCCTTCTACTTTAAATTTAGAAATAGATTGAATAATTGATTTAATTTCTGTATCTGTCCAATCTGAAACCTTTTTATTCAAATCTACTTTTGCGTCATTTAATATTTTTGAAGAGCGATTTTTACCAACTCCATATATATAGGTTAAGGCCACTTCGCCCCTCTTTGTTTTAGGTAAATCTACCCCTGATATTCTAGCCATATTATCCTTGTCTTTGTTTAAATCTTGGGTTTTTTTTGTTAATCACATATAACCTACCCTTTCTTCGTACGATTTTACAATCTGAACTTCTTTTTTTTATCGATGTTCTTACTTTCATAATTATAAATTAAAATCTAAAAGTTATTCTTGCTTTAGTTAAATCATATGGACTCATTTCAAGTTTAACTTTATCACCTGGTAACAATTTAATATAATGAAGTCTCATCTTTCCTGAAATGTGTGCTGTAACAACATGTCCATTTTCTAGCTCTACCCTAAACATTGCGTTGGATAAAGCTTCAATTATTTTTCCTTCTTGTTCAATAGCTTCTTGCTTTGGCATTTTATATTGAAATTTTTCTATTACTACTAGTTTTCATAAGTCCGTCATAATGGCGATTTAATAAATATGAATTTACTTGTTGAATTGTATCTATAGCAACTCCAACCATTATCAATAAAGATGTCCCTCCATAGAACAAGGCCCATCCTTGTTGCATTCCCATTAATTTTACAACAATTGCAGGAAAAACTGCCAAGGCTGCTAAAAACAATGAACCAGGAAAAGTGATTTGGGACATTACATTATCTAAAAATTCACTAGTCTCATTTCCTGGTCTTATACCAGGCACAAACCCGCCACTTCTTTTTAAATCATCAGACATTTTATTTGTTGGTACAGTAATAGCGGTGTAAAAAAAAGTGAAAATAATAATTAGTAAACCGAAAAGTACATTATACCATAAGCCAAAAATATCTGAAAAATTAACTTGTATCCACTGACCAACTTCATTGTTACCTATTAGTCTCCCAATATAAGAAGGGGCAAACATTATTGCCTGAGCAAAAATAATTGGCATAACCCCAGAAGCATTTAATTTAAGTGGAATATATTGTCTTCTTCCAAAAACATTTTGGTTACTAGAGCCCATTTGATTTCTTCTAGCATATTGAACAGGGATTTGTCGCACAGCCAAGACAAGTAGAATTGAAAGTAGAATTATAATAATCCACAGTATCATCTCAATTAAAATAAGGATTAATCCTCCGTTATTCTCTGAAACCCTTGATACCACTTCTTGAGTAAATGACATTGGTAAAGTAGCTATAATACCAACCGTTATGAGTAAAGATATTCCGTTACCTATTCCTTTATCAGTAATTTTTTCACCTAGCCACATTGCAAAAATAGTTCCAGTAACTAAAATGATAACAGACGGAACCATGAAAGAAAACCCTTTTCCTAATACAAAAGCTGAATCGGGAACACCTAATGCGCTGAGTCCAAATAAATATGCTGGAGCTTGTACAACACATATAGCAATAGTCAACCATCTTGTAATTTGATTTAAAGTTTTCCTTCCACTTTCACCTTCTTTTTGAAGTTTCTGCAAATATGGAAGTGCAACACCCATCAGTTGGACTACAATTGATGCAGAAATATAAGGCATAATACCCAAGGCAAAAACAGAGGCATTTGCAAATGCTCCTCCAGTGAACATATTTAATACTCCGAGAAGTCCACCTCCACCTGTTCTGTCTCCTAATTCGGCAAGTTGAAGCGCATCAATCCCAGGAAGAGTAATTTGAGCCCCTACTCTATATACCAATAAAATAGAGAGAGTTACTCCTATTCTGAGCCTCAACTCTTCAATTTTATAAATATTTATAAGAGCTTGAAAAAAATTACTCATTTTTTAAAATTAAATTTATTTTTCCACCAGCCGACTCGATTTCCTTTTGAGCTTTACTTGAAAACTTGTGAGCTGTTATTTCAATTGGTGATAAAATTTTTCCTTTTCCTAAAATTTTAACTAAACTATTTTTTTTAGCTAGTCCCAAAGAATAAATTTTTTCAATTTCCAATTTATTTTTAACCTTTTTATTAGAAATTAATTCCTGAATTTTTTCAAGGTTTAATACTTGGTATTGTATTCTATTAATATTTTTGAAACCAAATTTAGGAATTCTTCTCTGCAATGGCATCTGACCACCTTCAAAACCAATTTTTTTTGAATAACCTGACCTAGATTTTGCACCCTTGTGACCTCTGGTAGAGGTACCACCTTTTCCAGACCCCTGACCTCTCCCTACTCTTTTTGAGGATTTTTTATTTGATCCATTTATTGGTTTGATATTATGTAAATCCATTTTTATAATTTATTAACTTCTACTAGATGGTTAACTTTACTGATCATGCCTTTGATACTTGGAGTGTTTTCATGAACAACTTCCTTTCCAATACCTCTCAAACCAAGGGCATATAGGGTTAGTTTTTGCTTTTTTAAATTCTTAATAGCACTCCTTATTTGTTTAATTTTAATTTTTTCCATTATGCTAATCGTTAAAAAGTTTATCAATAGAAATTCCTCTTTGTTTAGCTATTTTTTCAGGGCTTCTCAAACTCAATAAAGCTTCAAAAGTAGCTTTCACAACATTATGAGGGTTTGAAGAACCTTGAGATTTTGAAAGTACATTTTGAACCCCTACTGATTCAAGAACAGCCCTAACAGCTCCTCCAGCGATTACACCAGTACCTTCAGAAGCAGGTTTAATAAAAACTCTAGCTCCACCGAATTTCCCATTTTGTTCGTGGGGAATAGTTCCTTTTTTAAGAGATATTCGTATTAAATTTTTTTTTGCATCTTCTACAGCTTTGGAAATAGCCTCTGAGACCTCCTTTGATTTACCTAAACCATGACCAACAATTCCGTTTTCATCTCCTACAACAACTATGGCTGAAAAGCCAAAAGCCCTTCCTCCCTTAGTAACTTTAGTGACTCTTTGAACAGCAACTAATCTGTCTTTGAGATCAAGTCCACCAGGTTTAACAAATTCTATACTTTTATAATTTTTATACATATTTTAAAATTTAAGACCACCCTCCCTTGCACCATCAGCAAGTGATTTTACTCTTCCATGGTAAAGATATCCTCCACGGTCAAATTTAACCAAGCTTATTCCTTTTTTCAGGGCTCTCTCAGCGATAGTTTTTCCAACCTCTATTGAAGCCGAACACCTATTATTAAATTTATCGAAATCTTTACTGTTAGATGAGGCTGATACTAAGGTGTTACCGTTTTCGTCATCAATAATTTGTGCATAAATATTTTTGTTACTCCTAAATACAGACAACCTAGGAGTACCTTTACTCCCTCTAATATTCTTTTTTAACTTTAATCTAATCTTTGCTCTCCTCTTGGTTTTAAATGTTTTCATATAGATAAATTATGCGGATTTCCCTGCTTTTTTTCTGACTTGCTCACCAACAAATCTGACACCCTTTCCTTTATATGGCTCTGGTTTTCTGAAAGATCTTATTTTCGCTGAGACAAATCCTAAAAGTTGCTTATCATGAGATGTCAATTTTATTATAGGATTTTTTCCTTTTTCAGATATTGTCTCGATTTTAACTTCAGGAACAATTTCAAATATGATATTATGAGAAAAACCCAAAGAAAGATCTAGTCTTTGTCCTTGCACTGAGGCGCGGTAACCAACACCAACAAGTTCAAGTTCTTTAACAAAACCAGAACTTACACCTACAATCATATTGTTTATTAAAGACCTGTATAACCCATGCTTAGATTTTATATCTTTAGATTCGGAATCCCTTGATAATGTAATCAAATTGTTTTCATATTTAACGTTTATACCATAAAAATTTTGTGTTAGCGAACCTAGTTTACCACTAACAACTATTTTCCCGTCCTGTAGATTCACATCTACTCCTTCAGGCACTATAATCGGATTATTTCCTACTCTAGACATAATAATTAATATAAATAACAAATAAGTTCACCTCCAATATTTTTTTTCTTTGCCTCTTTTCCAGTCATTAACCCCATTGAAGTAGAGATTATTGATATACCTAAACCATTTAATATCCTAGGTAAATTCTTAGCGTTAGCGTATTTCCTTAATCCAGGTGTCGATATACGATTAATTTTTCTAATTATTGATTGGCCAGTTATATTATCATATTTTAAGGCAATTTTTATTTTACCCTGCTTATTATTAGTGTCAATTAATTTGAAGCTCAAAATAAAACCTTGGTCGTACAAAATCTTAGTAATCTCTTTTTTAGTGTTAGATGCTGGAATTTCAACTGTCTTATGTTTTGCAAGACAGGCATTCCTGATTCTAGTAAGATAATCTGCTATTGTATCTGTATTCATAATATAAAATTTTACCAGCTTGCTTTAGTTACTCCTGGGATCAAACCCTTATTGGCCATTTCTCTAAATGTTACTCTTGACAATCCAAATTGCCTTATATAACCTTTGGGTCTTCCAGTTATCTTACAACGATTATGTAGTCTTACTGGTGACGCATTCCTCGGAAGCTTTTGAAGAGCTAAATAATCATTCTGCTCTTTGAGTGCTTTTCTCCTAGCTTCGTATTTTTTTACAATTTTCGCACGTTTAATTTCTCGCGCTTTCATCGATTCTTTAGCCATGTTATTTCTTTTTAAATGGTAAACCTATTAAACTTAACAATGATTTTGCTTCATTATCAGTAGAAGCCGATGTGACAAATGTAATATCCATACCAGATATTTTATTTACTTTATCAATATCTATCTCAGGAAAAATAATTTGTTCCGTTATACCCAATGTATAATTGCCCCTCCCGTCAAAACCACCTGGTTTGATTCCTTGAAAATCTCTTACTCTTGGAAGTGCAATTGTAATTAGTCTATCTAAAAATTCAAACATTTTGTGACGTCTTAACGTGACCTTAGCTCCTATTGGCATCCCTTTACGTAACTTAAAGGAAGCAACATCTTTCTTTGAAATAGTTGCAACGGCTTTTTGCCCAGAGATTAAAGTAAGTTCATCAACAGCCTGATCTACTAATTTTTTATCTGCTACTGCAGCTCCGACGCCTCTACTCAAAACAATTTTTTGAATTCTAGGAACTTGCATAGGGTTCTTGTAGTTAAATTCGCTGGTTAACGATTTTGATACAACCTTTTGAAATTCATTTTTTATTCTAGGTACGTAATTCTTTGTCATACTTTTTCATTACTTTTTTTAGAACTAGGCTTTTTTTCTGCAAGAGGTGATTCATTTTTATTCTTACTAACATCTTTTCCCAAAACAGAAACATTAGATATATGTATCGGTGCTTCTTTGTCTTGAATCCCACCTTGAGGGTTTTTGGAGTTTGGTTTTATATGTTTTTTAACCATGTTTAAACCCTCAATTATTACTTTTTGTTTCTTTTTGTTAACACTTACAATTTTACCTTCAGATCCTTTATTCGAACCTGCTATTACCTTGACAAAATCTCCTACTTTAATTCTTAACTTTTTCATTGATTATAGAACTTCTGGTGCTAGTGAAACAATTTTCATAAATTTTTTATCTCTCAATTCTCTGGCGACAGGACCAAATACTCTTGTCCCTATCATCTCACCAGAGGGGTTTAGAAGTACACAAGCGTTGTCATCAAACCGTATATATGACCCGTCGGATCTTCTAATTTCTTTGACAGTTCTTACAACAACCGCCTTAGAAACCTGTCCTTTTTTCATTGTAGCAGAAGGAGTAGACTCTTTGATTGTAACAACAATTTTGTCTCCAATTGAAGCATATCTTTTTTTAGTACCTCCTAATACTCTGATAGTCAGTACCTCTTTAGCTCCAGTGTTGTCAGCAACTTTTAATTTTGATTCTTGGTGTAACATTTACTTAGCTCTTTCAATAATTTGCATTAACCTCCATGACTTGGTCTTACTAATGGGTTTTACTTCCATAATTTTTACTTTATCACCTAATCTACAATCATTTTTATCGTCATGGGCGACATATTTCTTTGTTTTAAGTACAAACTTTCCGTACTTAGGGTGCTTTACACGTCTTACTTCAGAAACAATGATTGAATTATTCATTTTATTGCTTGTAACGACTCCAATCCTCTCTTTTCTTAATTTCCTATCTCCCATATTAAATAATTAAATCTTTTTTCAATTTTGTTTCAGCAGTCTTTAGACGAGCTAGAACTCTTCTAGTATTCCTTATTTGGATTGGACTTTCAAGTTCAGAAACATTACTAGTCATTTTTAAATCGAATAGTTTTTTCTTGAGTTCGTTTATTTTAACCTCTACTTCTTTTAAGTTTAACTTAGATATTTCTGCTTGTTTCATTTTAAATTTATTGAATATAGTCGTTTGCAATTATAAATTTAGTTTTAACTGGAAGTTTTTGAGCAGCCAGTCTCAAAGCTTCTTTAGCGATGTCTATGCTTACGCCAGCAACTTCAAAAAGAATTCTACCAGACCTCACAACAGCAACAAAATATTCAGGAGCACCTTTGCCCTTACCCATTCTGACTTCTAACGGTTTTTTTGTAATTGGTTTGTCGGGAAAAATTTTAATCCACAGTTGTCCTTCACGTTTCATGTATCGTGTAGCAGCGATTCTAGCTGCTTCAATTTGTCTTGAAGTGATATACTTAGAATCCAAAGATTTAATGCCGAACATTCCGTTAGAAAGCCTGTGACCTCTTTGAGATAAACCTTTCATTTTACCTTTTTGAGCTTTACGAAATTTTGTTTTTTTTGGTTGTAACATTACTTAGTTTCTAACTTTTTTTCTTTGGTTTAAAGCTTTATTAAGTTGGCTACTTTTCTTATTCATACCAACTAATGGTGATAGTTCACGTTTCCCGTAAACTTCACCTTTCATAACCCACACTTTTATTCCAATCCTTCCATAGGTTGTACGAGCTTCTTGCACATCATAATCAATATCTGCCCTGAAAGTTGAGAGTGGGATTCTTCCTTCTTTGTAAGTTTCTGATCTAGCCATTTCAGCTCCATTTAATCTTCCAGAAATTTGAATTTTAATGCCTTCTGAATTCATTCTCATCGCAGCTGCAATTGCCATTTTTATTGCCCTCCTGTAAGAAATTCTTGCTTCAATTTGTCTAGCAATACTAGCACCTATGAGTTTAGCATCTAATTCAGGTCTTTTAATTTCAAAAATATTTATTTGTACTTCTTTACCAGTAATTTTTTTTAATTCCTCTTTTAACTTATCAACTTCTTGACCTGCTTTTCCAATGATTATTCCAGGTCTGGCTGTAGTGATCGTTATAGTTATAATTTTTAGAGTTCTTTCAATAATCACATTTGATACACTTGCTTTGTTAAGTCTCACATAAATATACTTGCGTATTCTGTCGTCTTCAGCTATTTTATCACCATAATCTCTTCCACCAAACCAGTTAGAGTCCCAACCTCTAATTATTCCTAAACGATTACCTATTGGATTTGTTTTTTGTCCCATTTTAATTTAATTCATTGTTAGATTCGAGTATTACAGTAACGTGATTAGATCTTTTTCTTATCCTATGAGCCCTTCCCTGGGGAGCAGGTCTAAGTCTCTTTAGTATTCTCCCTCCATCAACCCTAATTTCATTCACAAAAATATTTGAACTTTCAATACTTTTGTCCTCATTTTTGGATTGCCAATTCGAAATAGCAGAAAGAAGAAGTTTTTCTAAAAATTTTGATGCTTGTCTAGGATTAAATTTTAAAATGCTTAATGCTTGCCCAATCTCTTTACCACGTAATAGATCTGCTACTAATCTCATTTTTCTTGGTGATATAGGGCAATTATTAAGTCTAGCAAAAGCAAGTTTCTTTTTTCGCTCTTTTAAAATATTTGCTTTATTTCGTTTTCTTGTTCCCATTGACTTATTTGTTTTTACCTCCTGAATGGCCTCTAAATGACCTTGTTGGCGAAAATTCACCTAATTTGTGTCCAACCATATTTTCAGTAATATAGACTGGTATAAACTGCCTCCCATTATGAACCCCAATAGTTTGCCCAACAAAATCAGGGGTAATCAATGATGCCCTAGACCAGGTCTTGATAACTTCTTTTTTACCAGACTCTACGTTGTTTGAAACTTTTTTTTCCAAACTATGTCTTACAAATGGGCCTTTTTTTAATGATCTTGGCATAATTTATTTCTTTTTCCTTTCTATGATGAATTTGTCGCTCTTTTTAGTCTTAGAACGGGTTTTGTACCCTTTCGCTGGTACACCATTTTTATTTCTTGGATGACCACCTGATGCTCTTCCTTCACCACCACCCATTGGATGGTCAACTGGGTTCATAGCAACAGGTCGTGTTCTAGGTCTTCTCCCTAACCATCTTGATCTCCCAGCTTTGCCTGAAACAACCAATTGATGATCAGAATTTGAAACAGCTCCTATTGTAGCAAAACATTTTGTTAAAACCATTCTTGTTTCACCTGATGGTAGTTTGACTGTTGCATATTTATCTTCTCTAGCCATAAGTTGAGCAAATGAACCAGCACTTCTGGCTATATTTGCGCCTTTTCCTGGAAATAGTTCCAAACAAGAAATTATTGTTCCTAGAGGTATCATGGATAGTGGCATCGAATTGCCAAGGTTGGGACTGATGTTATCAACACCTGACAAAACCTTTTGCCCTACTTGAAGGCCGCTTTGAGCAACAATATACCTTTTTTCTCCATCAGAATATTTGACCAATGCTATAAAAGAGGAACGATTTGGATCATATTCAATGGAAACTATTTCTCCTTCTACATTAAATTTGTCTCTCTTGAAATCAATAAGTCTGTACTTCTTTTTGTGACCACCACCGATATATTTAACCGTCATTCTACCCCTGTTATTTCTTCCTCCAGTCCTTTTTTTTGGAGACATTAAACTTTTTTCAGGTTTAGAAGTTGTAACCATATCGAATTTGTTTACAACTCTAAAACGTTGGGCATTTGAAATTGGTTTAAGTTTTTTAACTGACATAAGGAATATTTAAATATTTGAATAGAAATCAATACTGTCATCTTCAGCTAATTGAACCATTGCTTTTTTATAAGAAGCCGTTTTACTTTTTTGCAAACCAGTTTTAGTATATTTTACTTTTCTTTCTGGTGCATAAATCATGGTTCTTACTTTTAAAACTTTAACATTATAAAAATCTTCAATAGCTTTTTTTATTTGGATTTTATTTGCCTTTGAGTCTACAACAAAGGAAACACAATTACTCAACTCATTCATAGCTGTAGCTTTTTCCGATATTAAAGGTTTTTTTATTAAAGTCATAAGTTCAAACTAGTAATTTTTCTAATTTTGGAATCGAATTTTCGAAAAAAACTAAATTGGTTGCTCTAGAAATCAAATAAGTGTTTAATTCACAGGCAATTACAGTTTCAGCTTTTTTCAAATTTCGCGACGACAAATATACATTTTTATTTTCCTCTGCAAATACCATAAGTGAATTTTTTGTGTCAATTTTTAAGAGCTTTAAAAATTTATCCAATCCTTTTGTACTTGGTTTTTCAAAAGTAAACTCTTCAACAATAAAAATTGAATTGGAACTAGCTTTTAAACTTAGCGCGGAAAGTCTAGCAATTCTTTTTAGTTTTTTATTTACTTTTTGAGAGTAATCTCTTACTCTTGGCCCAAAAACTCGGCCGCCACCTCTAAAAATAGGGTTTTTAATTGAACCTGCTCGTGCTGTTCCTGAACCCTTTTGTTTTTTAATTTTTCTGTTACTACCAATAATTTCCGATCGCTCTTTGGTTTTATGGGTGCCTTGCCTTTTATTAGCCATCTGTGCTTTTATATCTAAATAAATAGCATGGTTATTTGGTTCAATTCCAAATATTTTATTCGAAAGGGTTACCTTTCTTCCTGTATCTTTTCCACTTATATTGATAACGTTTAACTTCATTATTTTTCAATTTTTAAATATGAATCATTGTGACCAGGAACTGCACCTTTAAGAATAATTATATTTTTTTCTGGTATGACTTTAAAAATTTTAAGATTTAAAACTTTTACCTTTTTTCCTCCCATTCTCCCTGCCATTTTCATTCCTTT
This sequence comes from uncultured Bacteroidota bacterium, assembly GCA_902582405.1. Lineage (GTDB taxonomy): Bacteria > Bacteroidota > Bacteroidia > Flavobacteriales > Flavobacteriaceae > TMED96. The sequence continues at coordinate 12,797 of CACHSA010000008.1, forward strand.
AAAAACTCTAGCTGGATATGAGGCGGCACCAATAGATCCAGGTGCTCTTAGCCGATTATGTTGACCATGCGTTGACTGTCCAACACCACGGAATCCATGACGTTTAACAACTCCCTGAAATCCTTTGCCTTTGGATATACCAGAAACATCAACGAATTCACCTTCTTTGAATAAGGAAACATTAATTTCATCTCCCAAATTAAAATCTTTTTCAAACCCTTTAAATTCTAAAGATTTTTTTTTGGGACCAGTCTTGGCTTTTTGAAAATGGCCTGTAAGTGGTTTAGTAGATAATTTGGTTTTATTTTCATCAAATGACAGTTGAAGAGATTCATAACCGTTATTTTCCTTTGTTTTCACTTGAGTTACAATACATGGTCCTGCCTCTATAATAGTACAAGGAATATTTTTACCTTTATTATCAAAGAGACTAGTCATACCTATTTTTTTTCCAATTAAACCAGACATAGCTAAACTTTTATTTCTACTTCAACACCGCTTGGTAGTTCGAGTTTCATCAATGCATCAATAGTCTTGGAAGAAGAACTATAAATATCCATTAGTCTTTTATAAGAGCATAATTTAAATTGTTCTCTTGATTTTTTATTGACATGAGGAGACCTCAAAACAGTGAATATTTTTTTGTGTGTTGGTAAAGGTATTGGACCTGTCACAACCGCTCCAGTTGTCTTAACGGTCTTAACAATTTTTTCTGCAGATTTATCAACAAGATTGTAATCGTAGGATTTTAATTTAATTCTTATTTTTTGGCTCATATTATAAATTTATTCACTTTGTCCTTTGATTTCTGAAATAACTGATTCTGAGACATTTGATGGTGTTTCCGAGTAATGAGAAAATTCCATAGTTGATGTAGCTCTTCCAGATGATAATGTTCTTAATGAAGTTACGTAACCAAACATTTCTGACAGTGGTACTTCTGCTTTAATAACTTTTGAACCTGACCTGTCATCCATTGAATTAACTTGTCCTCTTCTCCTATTTAAATCACCAACTATATCTCCCATGTTTTCTTCAGGAGTAATAACCTCCAATTTCATAATAGGTTCCATAATAACGGCTTTGGCTAGTTTGGATGCCTCTTTAAATCCTATTTTAGCAGCTAATTCAAAAGAAAGGGAATCAGAATCCACAGGATGAAAAGAACCGTCTTTCAATGTAATCTTCATTGAATCAATTTCAAAACCAGCGAGGGGTCCATTTAACATTGAATCTCGAAATCCTTTTTCAACAGATGGTATATATTCCTTAGGAACATTACCCCCTTTAATTTCATTGATAAATTCTAAACCAGTTTTGGACTCTTCACCAGGTTCAATTGTAAATATAATGTCAGCAAACTTTCCTCTACCACCAGTTTGTTTTTTATAAACTTCTCGATGTTGTGCTGATGCTGTTAAAGCTTCTTTGTATTGAACCTGAGGTTTTCCCTGGTTAACCTCAACTTTAAATTCTCGCTTAAGTCTGTCCACTATTATATCTAGGTGTAGTTCACCCATACCAGAGATAACAGTCTGCCCCGAGGCTTCATCAGTTTTAACCTGAAAAGTAGGGTCTTCTTCAGCAAGCTTTGCTAAAGACATCCCAAGTTTATCAACATCTGCTTTAGTTTTTGGTTCAACCGCAATCCCAATTACAGGATCTGGAAAATCCATACTTTCTAGTATAATAGGTGATTTTTCGTGTGAAAGGGTATCACCCGTTTTAATATCTTTAAATCCAACAGCCGCACCAATATCTCCTGCCTCGATGTAATCAATTGAATTTTGTTTATTTGAATGCATTTGATAAATTCTGGAAATCCTTTCCTTGTTGCCAGTTCTGTTGTTTAATACATATGAACCAGCATCTAATCTTCCAGAATAAGCTCTAAAAAATGCTAGTCTCCCAACATATGGATCTGTTGCTATTTTAAATGCTAATGCAGCAAATGGTTCACTTATAGATGGCTTTCTAAGAGACTCGTTATCAGTGCTAGGGTCTATTCCGGAGATTGCTTTTTTATCTTCTGGTGATGGTAAATAGCGACAAACAGCATCAAGCAAAAATTGAACACCTTTATTTTTAAATGATGACCCACAGATCATTGGAATAATTTTCATTTCCTGAGTTGCAGCCCTTAGAGCATTGTGTACTTCGTCTTCTGAAATAGAGTTTGGATCCTCAAAATACTTTTCTAATAGATTTTCATCATATTCTGCTACAGCTTCAATTAGTTCGCCTCTAAGCTTTTCCGACTCATTTTTAAGGTTCTCTGGTATGTCAACTACATCAAATGTAGACCCGAAGTTTTCGTCATGCCAAACAATAGCTCTATTTTTTACCAAATCAATAATTCCTTTGAAATCTTCTTCATCACCAATATTTAAAACAATTGGAACAGCATTGGATTTTAACATATCCTTTACTTGTTGGCATACCCCTAAAAAATTTGAACCTTGTCTGTCCATTTTGTTTACAAATCCAATTCTAGGAACTTTATAGTTATCAGCAAGCCTCCAATTTGTCTCAGACTGGGGCTCTACCCCGTCAACTGCAGAAAATAAGAAAACAAGACCATCCAAAACCCTGAGTGATCTGTTGACCTCTACCGTGAAGTCAACATGTCCCGGTGTATCTATTATGTTGAAATGATAATCTTTGGAATCACTTAAAGGTTTTCCTTGTTCTGTCGGAAATTTCCACTCACAAGTAGTTGCTGCAGATGTGATGGTTATCCCTCTCTCTTGTTCCTGTTCCATCCAGTCCATAGTGGCAGCACCATCATGAACCTCACCTATCTTGTGGCTTACTCCGGTGTAAAAAAGAATTCTTTCTGTAGTCGTGGTTTTTCCAGCATCAATATGAGCTGCGATTCCAATGTTTCTTGTGTATTTTAAATCTTTTGACATCTTTTTTTAGAATCTAAAGTGAGAAAAAGCTTTGTTGGCCTCAGCCATTTTATGAGTATCTACTCTTTTTTTTACAGCTGAACCTTCTTCCTTAAATGCTGAAAGAATTTCATTTGCCAGTTTTTCAGCCATCGACTTTTCATTTCTTTTTCTGGCAAAACTTATTAACCACTTTATGGCAAGAGATACTTTACGATCAGGTCTTATTTGCATCGGAATTTGAAAAGTTGCTCCGCCAATTCTTCTACTTCTGACCTCAACGTGTGGCATCACATTTGACAATGCATCTTTCCAAATTTCAATAGCTGTTTTTTCATCATTTTGCTTTCTTTTATCAACAATGTCGATAGAATCATAAAATAATCCGTAAGCAGTTGATTTTTTTCCGTGAAGCATTAAATTGTTAACGAAACGTGTTACTAGTTGGTCATTAAACTTTGGATCGGGGAGTAACGGTCTTTTCTTAGCTTGCTTCTTTCTCATTTGTTAAATTATTTTTTGGGTTTTTTAGCTCCGTATTTCGATCTCCTCTGAAGACGACCTTCTACCCCAGCAGTATCTAAAGCACCTCTTACAATATGATAACGTACTCCAGGTAAGTCTTTTACCCTTCCACCTCTTACCAAAACAATAGAATGTTCTTGCAAATTATGACCTTCTCCTGGAATGTAAGCATTAACTTCCTTGCCATTTGTTAGTCTTACTCTTGCTACCTTCCTCATTGCTGAATTCGGTTTTTTTGGGGTAGTAGTATATACTCTAGTGCATACTCCTCTCTTTTGTGGAGATGAATCAAGAGCAGCAGATTTGCTTTTTTTAGCAATGCTTAACCTACCCTTTCTAACTAATTGAGCAATTGTTGGCATACCAATTTTTAATTTTTTAGGCCTGCAAATTTAAAATTATTTTTTCTAGAATCCTAAAATTTTGTTAAATGAAATTAGCTCCCCCAAAAAAAAAACAGTGAATTGAAAATAATTGTTTGATTTTCAAGTTTTTAATCTAACTGTAGGGTAGTTTTAGAAACTCCAAGTCGAAGTGAAATGTTGGTATGTATAGAAATCCAAGAGACAATAAACCTGATTACCAACGTTTTAAATCTCTATTTCTTAAGGAAATGTTAACTAAACAACTATTATTTTGTATATTCGCATTCCAATTTAATAGATTTATATGAAAAAATATTTTTTAACTTGCATATTAGTGACATTATCTTTGGTGTCAATTTATGCACAAAAAACCATTTCAGGGATTGTAAATGACAGCGATGGACTACCGTTGCCCGGAGCTTCAATTGTTGAAAAGGGTACAAACAACGGAGTTACAACTGACTTTGATGGAAATTATTCTATTGAAGTTAGTGAAGGTTCTACACTCATTTTCAGTTTTGTAGGGTACACTTCTCAAGAGTTAGCTGTGGGGAGTGACGACACTGTTAATGTATCTTTAGAGTCAGGTACAGAATTAGAAGAGGTAGTTCTAACCGCATTAGGATTAGAAAAGAAAAAAGATGACGATTTAACATCAACTACTAAAATAGAAGTAGATGGAGTTCAAAGATCTGGTGAATCGGGAATATTACAGGGTATGTCTGGTAAAACTTCAGGAGTAAATATAACCCGTAATTCTGGTGACCCTGGTTCAGGTGCATACATCCAGATACGTGGTCAAAACACTATTTTTGGTGACATATCACCTCTTATTATCTTAGATGGTGCTATCATATCCAATGATAATATTGGTGGTAACACCGCAGGAGTTGTTCAGCAATCCAGACTTAATGACATTAATCCTGATGACATAGAATCTATATCTGTTATTAAAGGTGCTGCAGCAGCAGCTATTTATGGTACTGGTGCAGCAAACGGAGTATTAGTAATTAACACAAAAAGGGGATCTGAAAGCCCAAAAGGTTGGAGTGTAAATGCTAAATCTTCCCTTTCTGTAGAAACTATAAACGCCGAATGGAAAAAACAAGGCTCTTGGGGTCAGGGTTTTCCAGGCCAATGGGTAGGTGGAGAGCCAGGAACAGGAGTATTTGTGGAAAATACTGGCTTTTCTTTTGGTGACCAAATGAGTTTAAGATCAGGAGGGGCCGACGTTTACGATTTTTCAGGTGGTTGGTTTGAAACTCAGGATGGTACTAGAATAGGTAACATTGCTCAAAAAAATGATAAAACTAACTATAATCAAATTAACAGGGACGCTGTTTTTGGAAATGGTTACACTTATGATAATTCAGTAAGTTTCTCATATAACGGAGAAAGTAACAGAACATATATTTCAATTTCAAATGTAAATCAGGACGGAATAATGAAAGGTAATTCAGATTATGAAAGAACCTCTTTAAAACTAAACAACACAACTCAAGCTACTGACAAATTACTTTTCAAATTGTCTTCATCTTACACCAATATCTCATCCAACAGAGTACAGACAGGTTCTAATCTTAGTGGTCTTTATTTGGGATATTTAAGAAATTCTCCAGATTTTGACTTCAGAGAATACAAAGGGACTAATTATAGAATCGTTGATGGAGTCACAACTGTTACTCCTAATTCACATAGATCTTACCGAAGAAATACTGGATCATATAGAACTTTTAATACTGCCACGGGAGCTTTCAATTATTTAGCTCCTTCTTACAACAATCCACTTTGGACAATGAGGGAACAAAAAAATTTAAATGATGTAAATAGGTTTATTTTTTCACCTGAAGTTAATTACAGTTTCAATGATAATCTAAATCTAGCTATTAGATATAGCGTTGATTATTACCAAGATAACAGGTTGGATTATAGACCACCTGGATCTGCTAGTGAAGGTAACAATGGACAGTACACTGAAGATAGATACAGTAATAAGCTATCTCAACTAAATATGTTCTTAACAGGTGGATTTGATCTTACTAGCAATGTAGGACTAAATTACACAGTCGGTTACCAACAGTTTGAGTCTGACTACAGAAGGCTTAGTGCTTTCGAGGCCGTATTCACTAATCCAGACCAAGAGTTTTTGAATCCAGGTAATGCCGCGTCTCAAAACTCATTACCTTCTGGTTTTCGCGAGTTGAGAAGACAAAACGGTGTTTATGGTGTTTTAAACTTTGATATTGGCGAAAATTTATTAGTTGAATTAACAGGAAGAGGAGAAACATTTTCTACAATGCCAAATGCAGGTGTTATTTTCTATCCATCCGCTTCAATTGGGTACAAACTGACAGACTTAGTTAATTTGGATGCTTTAAGTTTTTTAAAAGTAAGAGCTTCTTATGGTGAAGTTGGAGTTGCACCTCCAGCTTATATCACTTCAACAGTTCTTGGACCTGGTGGTATAGGTTCTTCTTGGGGTGATGGGCTAGATGGTTCTGTTTACGGTAATCCTTTCACACAGTCTACAACTAGAGGTAACCCTGATTTAAAGGAGGAAAGAAAAAAAGAATTCGAGATAGGTTTTGATAGTAGATTTTTTGATAACAACCTGACTTTGGGTTTTACATATTATGATAATAAAACAGAAGACGGAATATTGGCTCTTCCAATTACACCTTCTTCAGGTTTCAATACTACCTTCCAAAATGCTACTTTAATTACAAATAAGGGTATAGAAATTGATATTTCTGCAAGTCTTATCAAAACAGAAGATTTAAGCTTTGATATCAATGGTAGTTTCACGCAAAACAAAAATATTGTTGAAAGTTTAGAAGGTGCTGCTTACTTTGGATTAAACGGTTTTACAGGAACTGAATCTGGAATTGCGGAAGGTGAACCTTACGGAATCCAAAGACATGGGCAATTTCTTAGAGATGCTTCTGGTAATTTACTTTTGGGTTCCAATGGTTTCCCACAAGCAGATCCAGAACTCCTAATTGCAGGAGATCCAAACCCGGATTTTAGAGCAGGTCTTGGAACATCTTTACGTTATAAGAACTTTAATTTTACAACCCAATTTGAAACATCGCAAGGAAATGATGTTTGGAATGGTACATACAGTGTTATGTTATTCTGGGGAATTCATGAGAGCACAGATATTCTAACTGCTAATGATACCGGATCAACAATCTTTAATGCATGGGGTGACCCAATCCCTGCTGGAGCTCAGTTTAGAGGTTATATTGAAGACTTTGGAGCTGGTCCAGTTGCGGTTGACCACGAATGGTGGACAGCTAATGGTGGAGGATTTGGAGACGTAACAAGTCAGTTCGTTGAAGATGCTTCATGGGTTAAATTAAGAGAAATTTCATTAAGTTATGACTTTGATAGATCACTTATAGAAAGGTTAGGTCTTGATAATCTCTCTCTTTCTCTTTCAGGTAGAAACTTATTTACATGGTCAAATATTAAAGAATTTGATCCTGAAAACAATTTAACTGGCGCATCTCGTGGAAGAGGTTTAGAGTACTTTTCTAACCCAGGTACTAGATCAGTTTTAACAACATTAAGATTTGGATTTTAATTTTAAGATTATGAAAATAAATAAATATATATTAACATTTTTCGCTGCTATTGTAGTGGGAAGCTGTGAAAGTTACACAGAGGATCTAAATGACGATCCAAACAATTTTATAGTTGCTGCATCTGACCTAATTATTGGACAATCACAACTAGCTCTCATGCAACATATGGGTAGTAACAATGCTCGATATGCTGGTATTTTTTCGAATACCATGTCTGGTGCTGATAGACAGTATCTTACACTAAATACTTATTCTCCTAATAGATCTAATTATGATGACATGTGGGGCGATACCTATTTACAAGGTATCAATACTGCTCAACTTATTATTAATGATGAAAACGCTGGAGATTTAGTAAAAGGAATTGCAAAAATTATACAAGGTACTTTATATGCTGATATGGCAGCTCTTTATGGTGATGTCCCGTTTTCTGAAGCGGTTAATCCAAATGAGTATCCAAATCCTGTTTATGATGCTCAAGCGGATGTCGTAAATGGTGGGATAGCTCTGATTGAGCAAGGTATTGCTCAAGTTGGAAATACTTCTATTTCTGCTGGATTCGGTGGAAATAGATTATCAGGTGGAACATGGGCTGAAGCTGGTCATACTCTGGCTGCTAGGTATAGCCTATTAGCTGGAAACTACGCATCAGCTATTTCTCATGCTAATCAAGGTATTTCTTCTAGAGCAAATGATCTTGTTACACAACACGGTACATCTTTAGAAAATCGTAATTTATTTTATCAGTTTATTATTGATGAAAGACAGGATTACTTAAAAGCAAATGAAGCTCACTTAGTTTACCTTTTAGATGGAACTACACCTAGAAAACTTACTACTCCTGGCCAACAGGCACAGTATGATTTTTATTTCATTCCAGATTTAGGAGGAGAGGTTGCTTTAAATACGAATAGTAGTGGCAAGTTTGGTATGACAGCACCAATGACAATTGCTAGTTACCACGAGACTCAATTTATTTTAGCTGAATCAAAATTTATGCAAGGAGATGAAGCTGGTGCTAGACAACATTTAAATAACGTTCGTTCTGATCTAAGAGTTCAATATTCTTCTGATGCTTCAGGATTTCCTGACTCAGTTGCGACGGGAACAGATCTTCATCTTCAAATTTTGGAAGAAAAATATATTACTCTTATGGGAGAGTTAGTTACTTTTCATGATCTAAGAAGAACTCGAAATGCAATTGGTGTTCCAAATAAACAAGGAGCTGTAGGTGCTTCGAATTTCCCACAAAGGTACTTGTACCCTCAAAGTGAATTGGATACCAACCCAAACATGCCTTCAACACTACCTGACTTTTTTGATCCTACAACTCTTTTTACTAGTTATTAATCAAAAATTTGATTTAATTTAAATTTAAAAAAGCCACTTGTTCGAAGTGGCTTTTTTAATTTAGCAATATATGGATAACGAAACAATATACGGAATAAGGCCTATCATTGAGGCCATAAAGGCAGGTGTTAAAATTTATAAAATCTGGCTCCTACAAAATAAAAAAAATCAATTATTTAAAGAGGTTGAAGGTTATGCCTCAAAGAAAAAAATTGAATTACTCTATACATCTAACAAGAAACTTGATAAATTATCTGGAAAAATTCATCAGGGTGCTTTAGCACAAATAAAACCTTTTGACTTAATAGATTTCGAACATCTACTAAAAAAAAATGATAAAAAGAAAAATCAAATTTACCTTTTATTAGACGGAATTACCGATGTTAGAAACTTCGGTGCAATATTCCGAAGCGCATTAGCAACTGATGTTAGTGGAATTATAGTTCCCGAAAATAATAGTGCTTCTATAAACTCTGACACTATCAAAGCTTCTGCAGGAGCAATTTTTTATATTCCAGTATCGAAGGTTAATCACCTTAATGATGCGATATATGAATTAAAATCAAGGGATTTTGAAATCATTGGTTTGGATGAAAAATCCGGCATAAATATTTTCAATGAAAGTTTTAATCCAAAAACGGTTCTAATTCTTGGATCAGAAGGAAAAGGAATAAATAAAAGCACCCTTAATATTCTGGACAAAAAAGTATGTATCCCTATGCTGGGAGAAATCAAGTCACTTAATGTATCCGTTGCATGTGGAATTTCACTTTACCATATTACTAGAAACAACTCTTAACTTACAAGATTATTGAGACAATATTTGTAATAAAATCGTGTTATTTATATATGCATTTAAATATTTGAAGTGCATTCACATTGGTTTGAAAAAAATTGATAATCTTTTTTATATTTTAATATTCAGTATCATAATTTATGATAATAATACTTATGGCCAATATTACACCGTAAAAGAAAGAATAATGCATTTGCAAACGTTTGATGAAAAACCATTGCACTACGGTTATTTTCTTGGATTTAATAATTTTGGATATCAAATTCAGTACAATAGCAATTATTCTGTTCCAGCTAACAGAAACTTTCCAAATAATAAAAGAGGTTTAAATTTACCTAATATTGAATTAATTAAAAATACTGGGTTTAACGTAGGTTTAATTGGTGATCTGAGATTAAATAAATATTTAAATCTTAGATTAGAACCCGGACTTTATTATACTCAAAGAGATTTAATTTATCCTGATGCCACTAGAGGACTAACAAATGATGAAGATTATTTAAGAGAGGTGAAATCTACCTACATACACATCCCTCTTCTAATAAAATTTAGTGCAAAAAGAATAAATAATTTAAAACCATATTTGGTGGCTGGAGTGTCTACCTCGTTTAACTTATCAAGCAATGAAAAAAATAATGATGATAATTATAGTAATGTTTTTAGAGTTACAAGCCAAAGTTTTAATTACGAAATAGGTTTCGGAATTGACTTTTACTTGGTGTACTTTAAATTCTCACCATCAATTAGGGGTATATTTTCTATTCAAAATGAATTGATACAAGACAATAATATAAATAGTCCATGGACTTCAAACATAAAAAATTTATTAAGTCAAGGTGTTGCAATTAATTTAACTTTTGAATAACTGAGTTGAAATCTCATTCATTATAATTGCTGTAGCACTTGTAATATTTAAGCTATCAACTAAAGATTTACTCTTTTTAGGTATTGTTATTTTGCGGTTTACTAATTTGCTTATTGATTTAGAAATACCATTTGACTCATTACCAAAAATCAAGACAAATTCATTTGGAAATTTAACTTTATTCATGGATTCCCCCTGCAGAAAAGTACCATACACGGGGATTGAGACTTTTGATAAGTAACATTTTAAATCTTCATAAAAAACATTCACTCGAGCTAGTGAACCCATTGAAGATTGGACCACTTTAGGGTTGTAACAATCGACAGTTTTTTTTGAGCAAATAATATTTTTAAATCCAAACCAATCACATAACCTAATTATAGAACCCAAATTACCTGGGTCAGAAACATCGTCTAAAACTAACACCTTTTTGTTGATAGGCGTTATTTTTTCCTTAGGTGTTGAAAAAATTCCTAAAACATTAGATGGGTTTTTCAAAAAAGTCATTTTTTTCATACAATTATCAGTAACAATTATATTTTTTTGGCCCTTTACTTTTTTTGTTGAATAACTTTTAAAAATTTGAATATTTGATTCAAAAAAGTCTTTAAAGACTTTTTCTCCCTCAACAATAAAATGTGAGTGAAGATTTCTGTACTTCTTTCTTCCCAACTTTTTGATATATTTTAACTCAGAATTTGTAATCATAAATGATGTATTTTTACCTAAATATTCTGGATTGAATCAAGCTAATTCAAAAATAATAATAATAAATTTATTTTCTATGCTCATTGTTAGTTGCAGTGTAACTAAACAATTAAATAATGAGGAAAAGTTGATCTCTAAACAGACCTATGAATTAAATGGAAAAAAACTCAAACAAGATCCAATTGCGATTCTATCAAAAACTAGTGTAAATAAAAAGTTTTTTGGTATCCCTTTAAAACTGATGATTTATAATCTCAGTAATCCAGATGCAGGTCAAGATTTTGAAAAATGGATAAGTAAAAATGATAAAAGAAGATCAAAGTTAGAAAAATTAATTTCTTCAAAACAAATCTATCAATTAAAAAAACATAAAATTGCATTTAATAATTGGTTAAGAGAAATTGGCGAGCCCCCATCTTTATATGATTCAAATAAAGTTAACTTAACCAATAAACTTTTTAAACAGTATTATGACAATCTCGGATACTATAATTCAAAATCAATTTCAACTGTGTCCGAAACAAAAAATAAAAAAGTAACAATTAAACATTCGATTATTACTGGAGAAAAATTTATTATTGATAGTATTTCAAATATAATTTCATCTAAAGATATTGATTCAATATATAGAGCCCATAAAAGTGAAAACCTTTTGAAAAAGGGGGAATCATTTGAAGTAGAAAAACTCAACCAAGAAAGAGAAAGACTAATAGATCTATTTAGCAACAATGGTATTTACAATTTCCAACAAAGGAGCATAAGATTTAAAGCCTACAAGGACACCACTGGAGTAGACAAAAAAATTCCAATCTTGTTAGAAATAAATAATTCAAAGATTAGAAACCAAGAAATTCTTTTAGATGTTCCCTATGTTATTAAAAAAATTAAATCACTTTCAGTTTTTGTTGATAATCCAGAACAAAACTTTGGAATTTTTACAGACTCAATTGACATAGATAATCTTAAAATTTTCTCCATAGGTAAACTCAAGTATAATCCCTCTATAATTAGTAATGGCATAGCTATTAAAAAAAATAATCCTTACCGATTAAACGATAGAAAAAAAACATACAATTTTTTTAATGAACTTCAGATATTTAAATACCCCTCAATAATTTATAAAGAAAACCCCATTGATTCTACAAAATTAGATGCTGAAATTTATCTGGTCCCAAAAGAAAAATTTTCACTAGGTTTTGATTTTGATCTTTCACATTCGAATATACAAGATATAGGTGTATCTGTAGGCTCATCTATAATAAGCAGAAACATTTTTAGAGGTGCTGAAATTTTAGAGTTTGGAGTTAAAGGCTCAATAGGATCCTCTAGAGATGTAGCCGAAGAAAAGTCCTCCTTTTTTAATTTATTTGAGGTCGGCTTAGATCTTGGGCTAAAAGTACCTAGACCTATTGCTCCAAAGTTTTTGAAAAAGATTTATTTTAATAAATTTTATGTTAAAACCAGGTTGTCCTTAGGGGTTTCTGTTCAAGAGAATATTGGACTAGACAGGCAAACATTTACTGGTAATTTTGAGTATTATTGGAAGCCTAACAAAAGTAGATCAATAAGTTTAAAATTATTTGATATAGAATATGTAGATAACAGAGCTACTGATAATTATTTTAATGTGTACAGAAATTCATACGAACGCTTAAATAATATTTCTAAAACAATTTTTGGTCTAGATGCTGCTTATTTTGATTCAGAGAATAATTTATTAATTCCATCAGGTGCTGATAATTTTATAAATGATATTTTAAACTTGAATACTAGTATTAATTTAGAAAACGAAATTTATTCTAATATTTTAAACATTAATGAAAGGAAAAATAGATTAACAGCTAATAATTTTATTGTTGGGTCGTCTTTCATGTATTCCAAAAATAATCAAGAGAATATTTTAGACGAAAATTTCTCACAATTTAAATTTAAATCTGAGTTAGTTGGAAATTTATTAAACCTTGGAATGAGAGTTGGCGGAATTAAACCAAATGAAAATGGTTATCGTGAAATTTTTAATCTTGCTCCATCACAATATTTTAAAAGCGAAATTGATTTTATTAAACATTGGTCAGTCGGATTTAAGAGAGTTTTAGCATTCAGGACATTTGTAGGGTTTGCAATTCCTTTTGGAAATTCTAATTTTATTCCATTTACAAGATCTTATTATGCCGGGGGTTCCAATGATAATCGTGCTTGGCAAGCTTATAAACTTGGTCCAGGTTCTAGTAATAGGTTTAATGAATTTAATGAGGCAAACTTTAAAATCGCATTTAATATTGAATATAGATATCCGATTATTAGAAGACTAAATGGAGCTTTTTTCGTTGATACAGGAAATATTTGGAATTTTAAAAATAATGTCTCTGACAATAAACAGGTTTTCAATAGCCTCAGGGATCTGAGTGAATTAGCTATTGGATCTGGATTCGGATTAAGGTATGACTTTGACTATTTTATTTTTAGGTTGGACACTGGATTTAAAACCTATAACCCCTCACTCAGCAGGGAAGAAAGATGGTTTTCTCAATTGAATCTTAAAAAAGCTGTTTTTAATGTTGGAATTAACTTTCCCTTTTAGTCCAATTTAATTAAATTTATCATCCAAAACAAAATACTAATGTCAACTATCTTCCCAAAAGGTGTATTGACTGGAAATGAAGTTCAGGATCTCTATAACCATGCTAAGAAAAACAATTATGCCTTACCAGCAGTAAATGTAATAGGAAATAATTCAATTAATTCTGTTTTAGAAACTGCCTCTGAATTAAATAGTCCCGTAATAATTCAGTTTTCAAATGGAGGGTCCCTATTTAATGCAGGAAGAGGTTTAAATAATAACAATCATATGGCATGCATAAAAGGTGCTATTGCAGGAGCAAAACATGTGCATGAATTGGCAAAAAGTTACTCCGCAACCGTTATCCTTCACACTGATCACTGCGAAAGAAAGCTTTTACCATGGATAGATGGTTTAATTTATGAGAGTGAATCACATTTTTTAAAAACTGGTAAACCATTATTTAGTTCACATATGATTGACCTTTCAAATGAACCTTTGGTTGAAAATATTAAGACATGTAAAATGTATCTTAATAGACTAAAAAAAATTAATATGTGCTTAGAAATTGAACTTGGTGTTACAGGAGGAGAGGAAGATGGTGTAGACAATACTGAAATTGAGACGTCCAAATTATACACACAACCCGAAGAAGTTGCATATGCTTATGAAAATTTGGTAAAAATAAGTGACAGATTTACAGTTGCGGCAGCATTTGGAAATGTACACGGAGTTTACCGTCCAGGTAATGTTAAATTAACACCAAAAATTTTAAAAGACTCACAAATATTCATATCAAAAAAATTTGGAGTCCCAAAAAAGACCATCAGTTTTGTTTTTCATGGGGGTTCAGGCTCAAGCAAAGACCAAATTCGAGAAGCAATAAGCTATGGAGTTGTTAAAATGAATATTGACACTGACCTCCAGTATGCATTCACCGAACCAATTAGAGATTACATGAATGAAAAATATGAGTATCTTAAATCTCAAATTGGAAATCCCGATGGCTTTGATCAACCAAATAAAAAATTCTATGATCCTAGGGTTTGGTTAAGAAAAGGTGAAATTTCTTTCAAAAAAAGACTAAAAAGAGCCTTTGAGGATTTAAATAATGTTGATACACTATCTATAAAATAATTAAATTATGAGTTGGTTTAGAAGAAGTGAAAAAGGAATACAAACAAAAACAGAAGAAAAGAAAGATATACCAAAAGGACTATGGTATAAAACTCCCACTGGAAAAATCATTGAAACTCAAGAGCTGGAAGACAATTTTTTTGTTAGTCCCGAAGATGAGTATCATGTTAGGATTGGAAGCGAAGAATACTTTAAGATTTTGTTTGATGATTCAAGATACGAAGAGCTAAACGAATCAGTTTGTTCGTTAGATTTTTTAAACTTTTCTGATTCAAAAAAGTACAGTGAAAGGATAAAGGATGAAAATAAGAGATCTGGTCTGAAAGATGCAGTTAGAACCGCAGTAGGAAAATCCAAGGGGGAGATGATAGTCATAGCCTGTATGGATTTTAGATTTATAGGAGGTTCAATGGGTTCTGTTGTAGGTGAAAAAATCAGTAGATCAATTAATTATGCAATAGAAAATAAATTTCCTGTTTTGATAATTTCAAAATCAGGGGGAGCAAGAATGATGGAAGGCGCATTTTCGTTAATGCAAATGGCAAAAATAAGTAGTTTTTTATGTCACCTTTCCGAAGCAAAAATACCTTTTATTTCGCTTTGTACAGATCCAACTTTCGGTGGGACAACTGCTTCATTTGCAATGCTTGGAGATATAAACATTGCTGAACCTGGTGCACTTATAGGATTTGCTGGCCCTAGAGTTGTAAAAGACACCACAGGTAAGGATTTGCCTGAAAGTTTTCAAAAGAGTGAATTTTTATTAGAAAAAGGCTTTTTAGATTTTATAACTCACAGAAAAAATCTCAAAGACAAGATTAACCTATACTTAGATTTAATTCTTAATAAGCCTGTCAGGATTTAAAAGTTATTAAATTTTAATTTATATTTGCAATCCAAATAGGACCACAATGTATTTGACAAACAGTATAAAAGAAGGGATTTTTAAGGAAAATGGGACGTCCATAAAAGATACTGGCTCAACCGAAGGGCAAATAGCTCTCTTTACCTTTAGGATTAATCACCTTTCTAAACATCTTAAAAAGAACCCTAAGGACTTTAACACTGAAAGATCACTAGTCAAAATGGTTGGGAAAAGAAAAAATCTTTTAGACTATTTAAAAAACAAAAATATAGAACGTTACAGGTCTATCATTAAGAAACTTGAAATTAGGAAATAATATTTAACAAATTATATTTCATTGAAATACCTCTTCTAAACAACATTCGCAAGGTATAAAATGAAAGATTATGATTCCAAAAACATTTAAAGAAGAAATCCATTTAGAAGATGGAAGAAAAATTACTCTAGAAACTGGGAAGCTTGCTAAGCAAGCTCACGGCTCCGTGGTAGTAAAGATGGGCAAGTGTATGATTCTATGTACAGTTGTTTCAAATTACAATTCTGCACAGGTTGACTTTTTACCTTTAACGGTTGATTACAGAGAAAAATTTGCGTCTGCGGGAAGATATCCTGGAGGTTTTTTTAAAAGAGAAGCTAGACCCAGCGACGGGGAAATATTAACTATGAGATTAGTTGACAGAGTTCTAAGACCTCTATTCCCTTCTGATTATCATAACGAGGTACAAGTTATGATTCAACTTATGTCTAATGACCCTGATGTAATGCCTGATGCCTTAGCTGGACTTGCAGCATCAACAGCAATAGAGTTAAGTGATATACCCTTTGAATGTCCAATATCCGAGGTGAGAATAGGGAGAATAAATGGAAAATTTATCATAAATCCTAACAGGAATCAATTATTAGAATCTGATATAGATATGGTTGTTGGCGCGTCTATAGAATCTGTTATGATGGTGGAAGGAGAAATGAAAGAGTGCTCTGAAAAAGAGATGATCGAGGCTATTAAAACTGCTCACGACGCTATAAAAATTCAAATTCAGGCACAAGAAAATCTTTCCAAAAAAGTTGGTAAAAAAGAAATACGTGAGTATGAATTGGAAGAAAATGACGATGAGCTTTATCAAGAAATCAAAAAGTATATTTATAAAAAGTGTTACGATGTAGCAAAAAAAGGTACTAAAAAAGAGGAAAGGTCAAAATTATTTAACGAGTTAAAAGAGGAAGTTATTGAAAAATTTTCAAATGTAGAAGATAGTGAGGAAAAAATTAATTTAATTAAAAAATATTATTCAAAAACTCAAAAAGATGCTGTAAGAGAACTAGTTTTAAGTGAAGGTTTAAGGCTTGATGGAAGGTCAACTGATGAAATTAGACCTATATGGTGTGAGGTAGATTACCTTCCGTCAACGCATGGTTCTTCAATTTTTTCTAGAGGAGAAACACAGGCGCTAGCGACTGTAACACTAGGAACATCAAGAGAAGCAAATCAGATCGATATGCCCTCTTATGAAGGAGAAGAAAGATTTTATCTTCATTACAATTTCCCTCCTTTTTCTACTGGGGAAGCCAGACCTCTAAGAGGAACTTCCAGAAGAGAAGTAGGTCACGGAAATCTAGCACAAAGGGCTCTAAAAAATATGATACCGGAAGATTGCCCATATACCGTAAGGATAGTGAGTGAAATACTAGAATCAAATGGTTCGTCATCAATGGCCACGGTATGTTCTGGAACAATGGCTCTAATGGATGCTGGAATAAAAATGGAGAGAGCTGTATCAGGGATTGCAATGGGACTAATTGCTGATGAAAAAAGATTCGCAGTTCTTAGTGATATATTAGGAGATGAGGACCATCTAGGAGATATGGATTTTAAAGTTACTGGAACTACGGAGGGTATTACTGCCTGTCAGATGGACATTAAAATAAAGGGTCTTTCATATGATATACTTGTTCAAGCTTTAGATCAAGCCAAAGATGGACGACTTGAAATTTTAAAAAATATGTCAGGTACAATAAATAAATATAATGAATCAGTGAAAGCACACGCTCCTAAGATGGTTACAATGAAAATTTCAAATGAATTTATCGGTGCCGTCATTGGTCCTGGGGGTAAAACAATCCAGGAAATGCAAAAAGAAACTGAAACAACCATTGTTATTGAAGAAGTGGGTGATTTTGGAATGATTGAAATATTAGGAGTAGATCAAAACAAAATTGATTCTGCAATTAAAAGGATTGAAGAAATTACTTTTAAACCTCAGGTAGGTTCCATCTATGACGTAAAAGTAATTAAAATCCTCGATTTTGGAGCTGTGGTCGAGTTTGTACCAGGAAATGAGGTATTGTTACACATTTCTGAGATCTCTTGGGAAAGAACAAATAAAGTAACTGATGAAATAAATTTAGGTGATGTAATTCAGGTCAAATATTTTGGGATTGATCCAAAAACTAGAAAGCAAAAGGTTTCAAGAAAGGCTCTCCTTCCTAAATCTGAAAATAAATAATTTATTTAAAAAAAAATTGAAACAAAAAACAATTTTTTTCGTATAACTAACAAATACAAGAACTGAAATATGAGGCAATTAAAAATTACAAAACAAGTTACCAACAGAGAAACCGCTTCTTTAGACAAATATTTGCAAGAAATAGGAAAGGTTGATTTGATTACAGCTGAACAAGAAGTTGAATTAGCGCAAAGGATCAAAGATGGAGATCAAGTTGCACTAGAAGTTTTGACAAAAGCTAACTTGAGATTTGTAGTCTCCGTTGCAAAACAATATCAAAATCAAGGTCTAACATTGCCAGATCTGATTAATGAAGGTAACTTAGGACTAATTAAAGCAGCAAAGAGATTTGATGAAACAAGGGGTTTTAAATTCATTTCTTACGCTGTTTGGTGGATCAGGCAATCTATTTTACAAGCTCTGGCAGAACAATCGAGAATCGTTAGACTTCCATTAAACAAAATAGGATCTATTAATAAAATCAACAAAACTTTTGCATTCTTAGAACAAGCCCACGAAAGAGAACCATCCGCAGAAGAAATTGCGAAAGAATTAGATATGACCGTCAATGACGTAAAAGAATCACTTAAAAATTCCGGTAGACATGTTTCAATGGATGCACCTTTAGTTGAAGGAGAGGATTCAAATCTTTATGATGTTCTAAACAGTGGGGAGTCTCCAAACCCTGACAGGTCATTATTACACGAATCGTTAAAAACTGAAATCGAACGAGCCTTGGAAACACTTACGCCAAGAGAAGCTGACGTTGTCAGGCTTTATTTTGGTCTCGGTGAGCAGCATGCAATGACTTTGGAGGAAATAGGAGAGACTTTTGATCTTACAAGAGAAAGAGTTAGACAAATCAAAGAAAAGGCGATTAGAAGACTTAAACATACTTCTAGAAGCAAAATATTAAAAACTTATTTAGGTTAATTCACTTTTTTAGAATGTCGAATATTGTTGCACCGTCAATTTTATCTGCTGATTTTGGTAGTTTGGGGAATGAAGTTCGAATGCTTAACGATAGTGATGCTGATTGGATACATATAGATGTAAT
The DNA here is from genome assembly GCA_902582405.1 of uncultured Bacteroidota bacterium. GTDB lineage: Bacteria > Bacteroidota > Bacteroidia > Flavobacteriales > Flavobacteriaceae > TMED96. Next base: position 32,007 of record CACHSA010000008.1, read on the forward strand.
GGATGGTCATTTTGTTCCAAATTTAACCTTTGGGATGCCTGTTATAGATTCAATTAATTCTATATCAAAAAAACCCCTCGATATTCATCTTATGATATCAAAACCTGAAAGGTATATCGAAGATTTTTTAAAATACAATACAAAAGTTTTAACCGTCCACTTAGAAGCTAGCAAACATCTCCATAGAACAATACAAGAAATTAAATCTCATGGTGTGATGGCTGGGGTAGCAATTAATCCTCACACTGATGTTAACCATTTGAATGAAATTATTTCTGATATAGATGTAGTATGCCTGATGAGTGTTAATCCTGGTTTTAGTGGCCAAAATTTTATCTATAATTCAATTAACAAAGTAAAGAATCTTAAGAATAATATCATAGCAAACAAATCTGACTGTAAAATCCAAGTTGACGGTGGTGTAAATGCTAAAAATGCTAAAGAACTTATTGAAAATGGTGCTGATATACTGGTGGCCGGAAATTATATTTTTAAATCAGAAAACCCTAAAAAAAATATTATTACTTTAAAAGAAATTTAAGCTTCACCCTTCGGTCCAAAATTTATTGGGATATTTTTTTTTTCTTTTAGTTTTATTTCTCCTGACGATTGTTCGAATCTAAGTATATTTTCATTAAGTGCAAGATTTAATCTTTTTGCATGTTCTGGAGTTAAAATTACCCTTGACTTAACTTTTGCTTTTGGAGACCCGGGAACTATTATAACAAAGTCTAATACAAATTCAGAGGCAGAATGATTAATAACCACAAGGTTGCTGTATACTCCATCAATTGTTTCGTTATCTAGCTCTATATCAATTTTATTTTTATTTAGTGCCTTCGTCATAATTATATTTCTCCTCCTCTTCTTTATTTACAAGCAGACTGGTGTATTCATCTTTAGAACCCACAATAACCTCACTGTATTCTCTTAAACCTGTTCCAGCTGGAATTTTGTGTCCAACAATGACATTCTCTTTTAACCCTCCCAAGTTGTCTTCTTTTCCGTTTACGGCAGCTTCATTCAATACTTTTGTTGTTTCTTGAAAAGATGCTGCAGAAATGAAGGATTTGGTTTGTAAAGACGCTCTTGTGATGCCTTGAAGTTCAGGAGTAGCAGTCGCTGGACGTGCATCACGGGCGACTACAATGTTTTTCCCCTCTCTCTTTAAAAGAGAATTTTCGTCTCTTAATTTTCGTGAAGATATCATCTGACCTAATTTAAGATTCTCTGATTCACCAACCTCTTCAACTACTTTTTTACCAAATAGTGAATCGTTTTCATCAATAAAATCATCTCTGTGTATTAACTGATCTTCTAAAAACAAAGTATCACCAGGGTCATTAATTTTTACTTTTCTCATCATTTGTCTAACTATAACTTCAAAATGTTTATCATTAATTTTTACTCCTTGTAATCGATAAACTTCTTGAACCTCGTTAACTAAGTACTGCTGTACTGCCGACGGCCCTTTAATTTTTAAAATATCAATAGGAGTTATAGAACCATCGGAAAGCGGCATACCAGCTTTAACAAAATCATTTTCTTGTACTAAAATTTGATTTGATAATTTCACTAAATATTTTTTAACGTCATCAAATTTTGATTTTACAATTATTTCTCTGTTACCCCTTTTAATTTTACCAAAAGAAACCACACCATCAATTTCAGAAACAACTGCAGGATTGGATGGATTTCTTGCCTCAAAGAGTTCAGTAACTCTTGGAAGTCCACCAGTTATGTCACCTGACTTTGCTGATTTTCTTGGTATTTTTACCAATATTTTACCTTCTGATATCTTTTCATTATCGCCGACCATCAAATGTGCTCCAACAGGTAAATTATAAGAACGAAGAATATTTTTTTTACCATCTAGAATAGAAATAGTAGGTATCAGCTTTTTATTTCTTGATTCTGAAATAACTTTTTCTTGGAATCCTGTTTGTTCGTCTATTTCGACCTGGTAAGTTACTCCAGCTTCGATATTTTCATAAGATATTTTTCCAGAAAATTCTGAGACTATCACTCCATTGAATGGATCCCAGGAACATATTAAATCATCTTTTTTTACTTTAGCACCATTTTTAATATTTAAAATTGAACCATATGGAACAATATTGGAACTCAGAATATTTTTAGTATCATTGTCTATGATATGAACCTCAGTTGTCCTAGATATAACAATATTTGAAGTTTTCCCGTCATTATCAACAGATTTTACGGTCTTTAAATCATCTATTTTAGCTGTTCCTTGGTGCTTAGAGAGCAATTGACTTTCTTCTGAAATATTTCCTGCAACACCCCCCACGTGGAAGGTTCTTAGAGTTAATTGTGTTCCGGGCTCACCAATTGACTGTGCAGCTACTACTCCAACAGCCTCTCCTTTTTGAACCATTTTTCCTGTTGCTAAATTTCTACCATAGCAGGATGAACAGATACCTCTTTTAGATTCACAAGTCAAAGGAGATCTTACCTCTACTGATTCTATAGGTAATGAATCAATTAAATCAGAAACTGAATCAGTTATTTCCTCTGTTGCATTAACCAAAATTTCTCCATTTAAAGGGTTGATAATATCCTCAAGAGCAACTCTTCCACGAATTCTATCGGATAATGGTTCAACAATTTCCTCATTTTTCTTTAATGCCTTAATTTCAATTCCTCTTAAAGTTCCACAATCGACATGCGTAATAATTACGTCCTGAGAAACGTCTACTAAACGACGAGTTAGATAACCAGCATCAGCAGTTTTTAAAGCAGTGTCTGCTAGACCTTTTCTTGCACCATGGGTTGATATAAAATATTCCAAAATCGATAGACCTTCTTTAAAGTTTGAAAGTATTGGATTCTCAATTATTTCACCACCACCAGCAGTGGATTTTTTAGGTTTTGCCATAAGCCCCCTCATTCCAGTTAATTGTCTAATTTGCTCTTTAGAACCTCTTGCACCCGAGTCAAGCATCATATACACTGAGTTAAATCCTTGTTGGTCTTCACTTATCTTTTTCATAGCGAGACTCGTTAAATGAGAGTTTGTGGAGGTCCAAACATCAATGATTTGGTTATACCTTTCATTATTAGTGATTAAACCCATGTTGTAGTTCCCTAAAATATTATCTACTTTTTCATTCGCTTCATCTATTAAAGAAACTTTTTCAGAAGGAATTATTATGTCTCCCAGACTAAAGGAAAGTCCACCTTTAAAAGCAAAGCCATATCCCATATTTTTAATTTTATCCAAAAATTCTGCAGTTTCAGGAACACTCGTTTCTTTCAATATTTTTCCAATAATGTCTCTTAGATTTTTTTTAGTTAAAACTTCATTAAAAAAACCTGCATTTTTTGGAACAAACTCATTAAAGAGTACCCTTCCAACAGTTGTTTCAATTATAGATACATTCTCATTAACTGAACCTTCTCCACTCTTAACTCTTATTTTAATGATAGCATTTAAGTCAACCTTTTTTTCATTGTAAGCAATATGAACCTCGTCAACCGAATAAAAAGTGAGACCCTCACCAACAACTGGATGCTCATTAGTTGACTTTCTAGCTTTAGTCATATAATATAACCCCAAAACCATATCTTGAGAAGGGACAGTAACTGGGGAACCATTAGCCGGATTTAAGATATTATGGGAAGCAAGCATCAACAATTGAGACTCAAGAATTGCTTCTGGTCCAAGAGGAAGATGAACTGCCATTTGATCACCATCAAAATCAGCATTGAATGCAGTACACACAAGAGGGTGAAGTTGTATAGCTTTGCCTTCTATTAATTTTGGCTGAAAAGCCTGAATACCAAGTCTATGCAGGGTTGGAGCCCTATTTAGTAGTACAGGGTGTCCTTTTAAAACATTTTCTAAAATATCCCAGACTACTGGTTCCTTTCGATCAATAATTTTTTTTGCAGATTTAACTGTTTTAACAATACCTCTTTCAATAAGCTTTCGTGTTATAAAAGGTTTGTAAAGTTCTGCTGCCATGTCTTTAGGTAAACCACATTCATACAATTTTAATTCTGGACCGACTACTATTACCGATCGGGCCGAATAGTCTACCCTTTTTCCTAATAAATTTTGTCTAAACCTACCTTGTTTACCTTTCAAAGAATCCGATAAAGATTTTAATGGTCTATTAGAATCTGTTTTAACTGCAGAGGATTTTCTAGTATTATCAAATAAGGAATCAACAGATTCCTGCAACATCCTTTTTTCGTTTCTTAATATAACTTCAGGAGCTTTAATTTCAACAAGTCTTTTTAAACGATTATTTCTTATGATTACCCTTCTATATAAATCATTTAAATCTGATGTAGCAAATCTTCCACCATCTAATGGAACTAAAGGCCTTAATTCTGGAGGAATTACTGGTATAACCTTCATTATCATCCACTCAGGTTTATTTTCTTTTCTGCTATCTGCATCTCTAAAAGATTCAACAACTTGCAACCTTTTTAATGCTTCTGTCTTTCTTTGTTTAGATGTTTCATTATTCGCTTTATGTCTCAATTCATAAGACAAACTTTCCAGATCAATTCTTGAAAGAAGTTCAATCAAACATTCAGCACCCATTTTTGCGATGAATTTTTTTGGATCACTGTCTTCTAAGTAATGATTTTCGTCTGGGAGTCTATCCATTACATTCAAATATTCTTCTTCTGTCAAGAAATCCATTTTTTGAAGTTTTTCTCCCTCATCATTAACAGCTTCACCAGGTTCAATTACAACGTATCTTTCATAGTATATAATCATATCAAGTTTTTTGGATGCTAGACCAAGAAGATATCCAATCTTATTAGGTAAAGATCTGAAGTACCAAATGTGTGCAACTGGTACTACTAAATTGATGTGACCTACCCTATCTCTCCTTACTTTTTTTTCTGTCACTTCAACACCACATCTATCACAAATAATTCCTTTGTAACGTATTCTTTTATATTTACCACAAGCACACTCAAAGTCTTTTACTGGACCAAAGATTCTTTCACAAAAGAGACCATCCCTCTCTGGTTTGTGTGTTCGATAATTAATTGTTTCTGGTTTGAGTACTTCACCACGAGAATTGTTTAAAATAACCTCTGGAGATGACAAACCTATGGTAATCTTATCAAATTTCTTTTGTGTTAAATTTTCGTTAGCTCTTTTCATAAACTTTTTATATAAATTAATTCTATTCTTCTAATCTGATATCCAATCCTAAACCCTTCAATTCATGCATTAAAACATTAAATGACTCTGGTAACCCTGGATCAGGGAGAGTATCACCTTTAACAATAGATTCGTAAGTTTTAGCTCTTCCTACCACGTCATCCGACTTAACAGTCAGGATTTCCTGTAAAGTACTCGAAGCACCGTAAGCTTCAAGAGCCCAAACTTCCATTTCACCAAATCGTTGTCCACCAAACTGCGCTTTACCCCCTAGTGGTTGTTGTGTTATTAATGAATATGGGCCTATAGATCTAGAGTGCATTTTATCGTCAACCATGTGACCTAGTTTTAACATGTATATTACACCAACAGTAGCTGGTTGATCAAATCTCTCTCCAGTTCCCCCATCATAAAGATATGTGTGTCCATACTTTGGAATACCAGCTCTTTCAATTATATCCTCTATTTCTGCTGAACTAGCACCATCAAAAATCGGTGTTGCAAATTTCTCATTAAGCTTTTGTCCGGCCCATCCAAGAACTGTTTCGTATATCTGACCAATGTTCATCCTTGAAGGTACACCTAATGGATTAAGAACAATGTCAACTGGTGTTCCGTCTTCTAAAAAAGGCATGTCCTCTTGTCTCACAATTCTTGCAACAATTCCTTTATTTCCGTGTCGACCTGCCATTTTATCTCCAACTTTCAATTTTCGTTTTTTTGCTATGTAAACTTTTGCAAGTTTTTTTATTCCTGCAGGTAACTCATCTCCCACACTTATTGTAAACTTCTCTCTTCGCAAAGCACCTTGGAGATCATTTTCTTTAATTTTATAATTGTGGATAAGATCTGCCACCATAGCATTAGTTTCAGATGATGTTGTCCATACTCCTTTCGTGAGATGGGTGAAGTCATCGACGTTATTTAATAATTTAAGAGTGTATTTTTTTCCCTTTGGTAAAACTTCTTCTCCTAAATCATTTTGAACTCCTTGGGATGTTTTTCCATTTACAATTGAGAATAATTTTTCGACCATAACAGCTTGTAAATCCATAAACTTTTTTTCATATCGCTTTTCAAGTTCTTCAAGCTCAATTTTATCCTGGTTTCGTTTTCGTTTATCCTTTACAGATCGAGTAAAAAGTTTTTTATCTATCACAATTCCTCTTAAAGAAGGGGGTGCTTTTAAAGAAGCGTCTTTCACATCTCCGGCCTTATCGCCAAAAATTGCTCTTAGAAGTTTCTCTTCAGGAGTTGGATCTGACTCACCTTTGGGTGTAATTTTCCCAATTAAAATATCTCCCGGATTAACCTCCGCACCAACTCTAATCATTCCGTATTCGTCAAGATCCTTGGTGGCTTCCTCACTAACATTTGGTATGTCATTTGTTAATTCTTCGGAACCTAGTTTAGTATCTCTAACATCTAGAGAGTACTCATCAATATGTATAGATGTAAATATATCATCTCTTACAACTTTTTCAGAGATAACTATCGCATCTTCAAAATTATATCCTTTCCATGGCATAAACGCAACTTTCATATTCCGTCCTAATGCAAGCTCTCCGTCCTGTGTTGCGTACCCTTGGCAAAGGACTTGACCATTTGTAACTTTATCCCCTTTTTTGACAATTGGCTTTAGGTTTATGCAAGTACCTTGGTTCGTTTTTCTAAATTTTATGAGGTCATACTCTTTAATATCTTCCTCAAAACGGACCATCTTTTCTTCTTTTGAAAAATTATATTTAATCACTATTTTTTCAGAATCAACATATTCAACAGTTCCATTTCCTTCTGAATTAACAAGAACTCTCGAATCAGAGGCAACTTGTCTTTCAAGCCCTGTACCAACTATAGGAGCTTCTGGTTTAAGAAGAGGTACAGCTTGCCTCATCATATTTGAACCCATCAATGCTCGATTTGCGTCATCATGTTCTAAAAAAGGGATTAATGAAGCTGAAATAGAGGCAATTTGATTTGGAGCAACATCTGTGTAATGTACCTCTTTGGGATCTACAACAGGATAATCTGCTTCTTGTCTAACAATAATTTTTTCAGCAGTAATCTTTCCATTTTCCTTGAAGGGTATATTTGCTTGGGCTATAAGCTTATTTTCTTCCTCCTCAGCAGTAAGATAAATATGGTTATTTAGATCTATTACTCCATTTTCAACTTTTCTGTAAGGAGTTTCAATGAAACCTAGTGAATTAACTTTAGCAAAAACTCCTAACGATGAAATTAGTCCAATATTAGGACCTTCAGGAGTTTCGATTGGACAAAGACGACCATAATGAGTATAATGAACGTCTCTAACCTCAAAACCTGCTCTTTCTCTTGACAATCCTCCAGGTCCTAAGGCTGATAACCTTCTTTTATGCGTTATCTCAGCAAGCGGATTAGTTTGATCCATAAACTGAGAAAGCTGGTTTGTCCCAAAAAAAGTATTTATTACCGAAGACAAAGTTTTTGCATTAATCAAATCAATTGGAGTAAATACTTCATTGTCTCTAACATTCATTCTCTCTCTAATAGTTCTTGCCATTCGAGCAAGTCCAATTCCAAACTGAGTAGATAATTGCTCGCCAACTGTCCTTACACGTCTATTAGACAAGTGGTCAATATCGTCAATTTCAGCTTTAGAATTTACCAGCTCAATTAAATACTTAATGATGGTTATTATGTCTTGTTTTGTAAGTACTTGCTTGTCCAATTCTATATCATTCCCTAATTTCTTGTTCATCCGATACCTTCCTACCTCTCCAAGATTATATCTTTGATCTGAAAAAAATAGTTTGTCTATGATTCCTCTAGCTGTTTCTTCGTCTGGTGGCTCAGCATTTCTAAGTTGTCTATATATATGTTCTACAGCTTCTTTTTCCGTATTTGTTGGGTCTTTTTGAAGAGTATTATGAATGATAGCATAATCAGACATATGGGCATCTACTTTATGTAAAAGAATTGTTTTAACTCCAGTCTTAACTATTTGATCGATGTGTTCTTTTTCTATAACTGTATCTCGGTCTATAACAATTTCATTTCTTTCAATAGATACAACCTCACCTGTATCTTCATCAACAAAATCTTCGTGCCAAGTATTCAAAACTCTTGCAGCTAATTTTCTTCCTATTGCTTTTTTTATTCCAACTTTGGTTACTTTGTATTCTTCGGCTAAATCAAAAATCTCTAATATATCTTTGTCGCTTTCATAACCAATTGCCCTGAAAAGAGTTGTAACAGGAAGCTTTTTCTTTCTATCTATGTAAGCATACATTACATTGTTAATATCAGTCGCAAATTCAATCCAAGAACCCTTGAAAGGAATTACACGTGCAGAATAAAGTTTTGTTCCATTAGCATGAAAAGACTGTCCAAAAAATACTCCAGGTGACCTATGAAGCTGAGATACAACTATTCTTTCGGCTCCGTTAATAATAAAAGTTCCACTTGGGGTCATGTAAGGAATAGTGCCTAGAAACACATCCTGAACAATAGTCTCAAAATCCTCGTGCTCGGGGTCTGTACAAAATAATTTTAATCTAGCTTTCAAAGGAACTGAATACGTAAGTCCTCTCTCAATACATTCTTGTATAGAATATCTTGGTGGATCAACAAAATAGTCTAAAAATTCTAAAACAAATTGATTCCTTGTGTCGGTTATCGGAAAATTTTCTTTGAATGTATTAAAAAGACCTTCCTCCGCTCTTTCGGCAGATTTTGTTTCAAGTTGAAAGAAATCTTGAAATGATTTTATTTGAATGTCAAGAAAATCAGGATATTCAGCTGTCAGTTTTGAGGTTGCAAAACTGAACCTATTATTGTTTTTATGCATTTTTAAATTTTAGTTAAAATGATTAGATTTAGAAAGTTACTCAAGATTATATTTATGATAATTCTACTTCAGCTCCAGATTCCTCAAGAGATTTTTTCATTCCTTCTGCTTCATCTTTAGAAACTCCCTCTTTTATGGGTGATGGGGCGTTATCGACTAAATCTTTAGCTTCCTTTAACCCTAATCCAGTCAATTCTTTAACTAATTTCACTACAGCTAATTTAGATCCTCCAGCTGCTTTTAATACAACGTTAAACTCAGTTTTTTCATCTGCTGCGGCGCTGTTGTCTACTCCACCTCCAGCTGGAACAGCAACTGTAGCCGCAGCTGCCGGTTCAATACCGTGTTCTTCTTTTAAAATATTTGCTAGTTCATTTACTTCTTTTACAGTTAAACCTACTAGTTTATCTGCGAAATCTTTTAAATCTGCCATGACTTTTTTATTTATATGTTATTAATTATGTATTATTTTTATTTTATTTTACTATTTCTCTGATTTTTCTGATAATTTTTTTATTATGCTGGTAATTTTAAATTTGCTTGAACTTAAAGATGAAATAACGTTGTTGATCGGAGATTTCAATAGACTTATAATTTCACCTATTAGTTCTTCTTTTGATTTTAAATTTGCAAGAATATCAATTTTATCGTCCCCAATGTAAACTGATTCTCCAATAAAAGCTGCTTTTAAAATTGGCTTATCAGACTTTTTCCTAAAGTCTCTAATTAACTTTGCTGGAATATTTTCTTTATCTGAAAACATTAACGAGGTGTTACCTTTTAGAACAGACTTTAAATCGCCAAATTCTTTTTCAGATTCATCCATAGCCTTTTGAAGTAAGGTGTTCTTGACAACAGACATACGAATATTTGCCTTAAAACATGCTCTACGGAGATCTAAAGTGGATTTAGAATCTAAACCAGCAATATCTGCCAAATAAAAATTTGAAGATTCTGATAAATCCTTTGTAAGGTTTTTAATTTGAACAAGTTTTTCTTCTTTCTTCATGATAGGAACTAAATTTTGTATTCAACTTGTATTGAAGGACTCATTGTAGACGACATAAAAATACTTTTTACATAATTGCCTTTGGTCGAAGACGGTTTTAATTTAATAATCGTTTTGATTAATTCATCCGCATTTTCAAATATTTTTTTTGAGTCAAAAGAGACTTTACCTACAGAAGCGTGTATTATCCCTGCCTTCTCTACTTTAAAATCTATTTTACCACCTTTAATATCCGATACAGCTTTTTTAATATCAATTGTAACTGTACCTGTCTTTGGGTTTGGCATTAATCCTCTAGGTCCTAGTATTTTACCTAAAGGCCCAAGTTTTCCCATAACACTTGGAAGTGTTACAATAGCGTCAACCTCAGTCCAACCGCTTTTAATTTTAGCCAAAAATTCCTCAAGTCCTACATAGTCAGCTCCAGCATCTTTGGCTTCTTTTTCTTTATCAGGGGTAACTAAAGCTAAAACCTTTAGAGTTTTACCTGTACCATGAGGGAGAGTAACTGTACCCCTTACCATTTCGTTAGATTTTTTTGGATCAACACCTAATCTTACAGATAGGTCCACAGATGCATCAAAATTTGCAGTAGTAACATTCTTAATCAAAGAAGAGGCTTCTTTTAATGAATATTTTTTCGTCGCATCTATTTGTGACATAATCGTCTTTCTTTTGTTTGTTATTTTCAACATATTTAACTTTTAGTTGGAAATTCACCTGTAACATTTAATCCCATTGACCTTGCGGTACCAGCGATCATTTTCATTGCTGATTCAACTTTAAAGGCATTTAGATCAACCATTTTATCTTCTGCAATTTTTTTTATTTGCTCCCACGAAACTGAAGCAACTTTATTTCTATTAGGTTCGGATGATCCCTTTTTAACTTTTGCTGCTTCTAAAAGCTGGACAGCTGCTGGGGAGGTTTTAATGATAAAGTCAAAAGATTTATCTACATACACTGAAATTTCAACAGGAAGTACCTTACCTTGTTTATCTTGTGTCCTAGAATTAAATTGCTTACAAAATTCCATAATATTTACCCCCGCGGCTCCAAGTGCTGGGCCAACTGGAGGTGAGGGATTTGCCGCTCCCCCTCTAATCTGTAATTTCAAAACCTTACTAACCTCTTTAGCCATTTTAACTTGATTAAATTTTTTCTACTTGCATATAGCTTAACTCTAATGGTGTTTTTCTTCCAAATATTTTTACCATTACCTGTAATTTTCTTTTTTCTTCATTAACATTTTCTATCGAACCTGTAAAACCGTTGAATGGACCGTCAACAACTTTAATATTTTCACCAACAATGTATGGTATGGATATATGTTCCTTAGTTAATTCTAATTCATCAACTTTACCAAGAAGTCTATTAACTTCTAGTGGTCGAAGTGGAACTGGATCACCTCCTTTTGTTTCGCCTAAAAACCCAATCACATTTGTAACAGATTTAATTACATGGGGGACTTCTCCTGAAAGATCTGCCTTGATCATTATGTAACCTGGGTAGTATACTTTTTCTTTGTTAATTTTTTTACCATTTCTGAATTGAACAACCTTTTCTGTGGGTACAATGATTTCTTCCAAATGGCTATCATAACCTAATCTATTGATTTCAGATGATATGTAGTCTTTGATTTTTGATTCTTGACCACTTACAGCTCTCACCACGTACCATTTCTTATCTTCAATTTCCGACATATTGTTATCCATTAATAATGTTTAAATATATTTTAACAATTCTTGATAGAATCGAATCAGCTCCCCATATAGCCAAAGAAAACAAGAGTGAAAAAACTAACACAATTAAAACAAGATTTTGTAACTCAGCCCTTGGAGTCCAAGAGACGTTATTTTTAAGCTCTTCGTAAGAGTTTTTTATGTAATTAATAATCGTTGTCATCTTTATGCACGGGTTGAGAGACTCGAACTCCCGACACCTGGTTTTGGAGACCAGTGCTCTACCAACTGAGCTAAACCCGTTTAAAAATTAAATTAATGTGTAAAATAACACTTCTAAAATTTAACACACAAAACTAATCAAGTAGTTCTGTAACTTGTCCAGCACCAACTGTTCTACCGCCCTCTCTAATAGCAAACCTAAGTCCAACATTCAGGGCAATTGGCGATATAAGATCCACTGAAATTGAAACATTATCACCAGGCATTACCATTTCAACCCCATTAGGGAGATTAATATTACCTGTTACGTCAGTTGTTCTTACATAAAACTGAGGCCTATAGTTGTTATGAAAAGGTGTATGTCTACCACCTTCTTCCTTTTTAAGTATATAGACTTCTGCTTTAAATTTTGAATGAGGTTTGACAGAACCAGGTTTACAAAGAACCATACCCCGTTTAATATCAGTTTTTTCAATTCCTCTTAAGAGAATTCCAGTATTGTCACCAGCTTCCCCACGATCAAGGATTTTTCTAAACATTTCAACACCAGTGATAGTTGATTTAAGTTTCTCTGCGCCCATTCCAATTATATCTATCTCGTCACCAGTATTCGCAACTCCTGTTTCGATTCTACCAGTTGCTACAGTCCCACGACCCGTAATTGAAAATACATCTTCAACAGGCATTAAGAAATCCTTATCAATATCTCTTTTGGGAAGCTCAATCCAATTATCAACTTCTGACATCAATTTTGTAACTGTTTCAACCCATTTCTGTTCACCATTTAGTGCACCAAGAGCCGAACCAAGAATAACTGGTGTATTATCACCATCATATTCGTAAAAAGAAAGTAATTCTCTAACTTCCATTTCTACTAATTCTAGGAGCTCTTCATCGTCAACCATGTCAGCCTTATTTAAAAAGACAACAATTCTTGGGACTCCAACTTGCCTTCCAAGTAATATGTGTTCCCTAGTTTGAGGCATAGGACCGTCAGTTGCAGCAACTACCAAAATAGCACCGTCCATTTGAGCAGCACCAGTAACCATATTTTTCACATAGTCAGCATGTCCAGGACAATCGACGTGCGCATAGTGTCGATTATCAGTTTGATATTCAACATGAGAAGTATTAATTGTTATACCACGTTCTTTTTCTTCAGGAGCATTATCTATTTGGTCAAAGCTTTGAGCCTCAGATAGTCCTGCATCTGCTAAAACTTTAGTAATAGCAGCCGTTAGTGTGGTTTTACCGTGATCTACGTGGCCAATCGTACCAATATTTAAGTGGGGTTTTGACCGATCGAAATTTTCTTTAGCCATATTTATAAGGTTTTGAAATTGTTTTAAGAGGTGCAAATTTACAAAATTTTATAATTAGTATGCCATATTTAAACAATTTTTTTTATAATTTTTGACAAAAAATTTAAATAGTATTTGACTAAAATTTTTTTTTAAAATATTTGTTCATAAAACTGAACTTTTCATTTCAATATTCTTGCCAAACCCTCTTGTACGACAGTAGCAACTAATAATCCCTTTCTATCATAAATATATCCAGTTCCAAGACACCTAGAACCCGATATATTAGGACTTCTCATTGAATACATGAGCCATTCGTTAACATCAAATTTTCTATGAAACCACATAGCATGGTCTAAGCTAGCTGTCTGCACAGGATCATTGTATTTATCATAGAAATGACTTATCACAGACATTATAAGTAAGTCATAATCAACTGCATACGCTAAAAATTCACACTGCTGGTTTCTACAAAGTTTTGTTTTATTTTTTAATCTGAACCATATATTTCTAGTACTTTTATAATCAATTGACTTATCGTAATCAATTTCAGGTCTAAATTCGAAAGCAAATGGATGACGAGATAATAAATATTTTTTTATCTGAGTAGGTATAGCCTTGGCCTGTTTTAAAAGCTCGATGTCTGATTTAAGACTTTCAGGTTTGCATGATGCTGGTGATCTTTCATATTGGTCCAGCCCATTTTCATCTATTTGAAATGAAGCGCTTAGCACGAAAATAGCTTTTCCTTTTTGATAAGCCGTAACTCTTCTAGTATTAAAGCTTCTTCCGTCTCTTAAATTTTCAACTTTAAATTCAATTGGGACTTCGATATTACCAGCTAATATAAAATAACCGTGAAGGGAATGAACAAACCTCTCATTTGTTATTGTTTGATTTGCAGCATGTAATGATTGCGCCAAAACCTGGCCGCCATAAACTCTTTTCCAAAACGTTTTGTAATTTTTGCCAATAAAAGTAAAAGCATCTACTCTTTTTAAAGATAATAAATCTGAAAGGCCATAAGAATTTTCCATATCCAAATATACATTGATAAAAAAACTTTTTTTATACTACAGATACAAGATTATTAATGGTTTATTTTTTGAGAAACAGAGCCATGATTAAAACTTAAATTAATTTAAACCTATCTGATTCTGATATTGATTTTTTAATTTAATCACTTTTTTAAAAAAAAGTATGGTGCTTTTATTTTCAATTAAAACCTTAATGAAGTATTGGTCTTTGTATAATGAATAAATTTTTGATTCACCTTTATAAATAACTAATTTATAGAAGGGTATTATCAATCCATAAGTTTCTAGTAATGATCTAAATCTGATTATTAAGCCATTTTTTCTTATTTCAATGTTGCAATAATTAACATTATTGTCCAATCTTAGTAGTTCTAAGATTTCGTTTGATGCATCTGCTATCACTAACTTATTTGAGCCAATACCTCCTAATTTTAATCTCTCAATAAATGAAAAAGGTCTTCCGACAAGTTCTAATAAGACTGTATTAATTTTTTTTGAATTGTATGATAAGTTTTTAATCATATCGCAATATTAAAAATTTAAATTTTAAATATTTTTGGCTTCTTATTGTAGTATATTATTGTTACATACATTATTTTTATATTAAATAAGGTTTATGTTAAAAGTTTTATATATATGCGTTTCACTATTCGTTTCTATTTTGGTTATGAATGTATGGCTATTTCGATTTGATAAAGAGACACCTTACAGAGGAGGTAATGCTAGCAGTATGATTGAAGAGTTTGCTGTGTATGGTCTTGATACAAATATGTTGTATTTGATTGGTACTTTAAAAATTATCGCTAGTATAGGCTTGATAATTGGACTTTTTAAAACCAAGATTTCTGTTTACTCGTCGCTTCTAATGGCAATTTTGATGACGGGTGCTATATATTTTCATTTTAAAATTTCTGACCCTGCTATTAAATATTTCCCCTCAGTTTTGATGCTTTTTTGCTCCGTTTTAATTTATCTTTCGTCAAAAAGAATTTTAAAAACAAATTGATATAAGTGGATTTCTTCAGTTCTGAAAGTCTAGATTCATTAAACAAAATCTACAGAATAAATTTAATTAATAGTATTACTGGTTATAAATCTGCCAATTTACTTGGAACTATATCTAAAAAGGGGGTGGAAAATGTGGCAATTTTTAGCTCAGTTACTCATCTAGGGAGTAATCCTGCTCTTTTGAGTTTTTTTGTCAGGCCAAATGTTGTTCCTAGAAATACATATAAGAATATTAAGGAAAAGAAAATTTTTACCGTAAATCATATAAGTAAGGATAAAATAGGTGATGCACATCACACTAGTGCTAAGTACGATGAAGATATATCCGAATTCGATAAAACCTGTTTTCAATCTGAATATAAAAATAACTGGAAAGCTCCTTTTGTAAAAGATTCGGCAGTACAGCTAGGGTGTAAATATTTAAATGAATATTACTTAAAGGAAAATGGGTGTTCCATGATAGTAGCATCAATTGAAATTATTTTTATAAAGGAGGGTTTATTGCAAAATGATGGATGGGTGGAACTTTCGAAAGGTGATGTTGTAACCGTAAATGGTTTAGACGCCTACGCATTACCCAAAACTATTAAGAGATTTAAATACGCAAGACCAAAGTAAACATCTACATTTTAATTTTCTCTTTGACAGCTCTAGTCAAAACCTTGTATCCTTCTTTATTTAGATGAAGGCCGTCCTGAAGGAGAAATTTCGAAGTAACTTTCCCTCTAACCAAAAGTTTATTATAAACGTCAATATAAACAAGATTAGGGAAATCATTTGCGATTAATTTGACTCCTTCATTTATTTTTTTAATATCTGACAATTTGTTTTTCCTTTCAACAGAAGGTTTGATAGTAATATATCCAATATTAGTGTTAGGATATTTCTTATTAATTTTCTCAACAAACTTTTTAATTTTAAAAATTACTTCCTCGGGACTTAAACTTAAATTGAGATCATTGCCTCCCAAATAAATTACAATTGCTTTGGGATTTAAAAAGTTTATCAGAAGATTAAAGTTTTTTGATAATGAATCAATGTATGCTCCACCAAATCCTAGATTAATTACATCTACATCTTTAAAGTCTTCATTTAAAGATTTCCATAATCGAATAGTAGAACTACCGTAAAAAATTATTGGCGCTTCCATCTTTTTGTTTTCTTCTACTTTAGATAATAGATTTTTGATTTCAAAAGAAAAATCATGGTCGTAAAGTTTCATTTTATTAACCCATGATTTGTATTTTTTATTTAGCTTACTGCTTTCAATTTCTATATCACTGTTTGAAAGATTTCTCTTATATATGATGGGCTTTTTTATCTCACATTTAAAAATAGATTTTGATGCAAGTTTATCAAAATTGAGTGTTACAATTGGAACTACAATAGTGGGAATAGATAACTTAGAAAGGAGTTTAAATAAACCTTTTTTAAAAACACCAGGAGATTCTTCAGTTGAATAGGAAGCTCCCTCAGGACTTAGCACAAGACAATTTCCATTTTTTAAATATTTTGATGCTTTTTCATAAAACTTTTTATTTATACTTTTTACTTGATTATCAGTTATATTTTTTGGAATAAAATTTTTAGCATAAACCCTAATATAATCGAGCTTATCATAGTAATTTTTATGAAATTTTTCGTTGGGTAATGAAAGTCTGGAAACTCTGATTCCTGGATTATTGTAATATCTATCAATAACCATTGAACTAATAAAATGGCTATCTAAAGTTATTTGAAAATTTTCAGCTACTGAATAAAGCGGATGATTATTTAAATGATTATAAATAAATATTAAATTTCCTTTACTTGGTAAATTTTCAGAGCCATGAATTTCGTATTTTATTTTAGAGAAAGCTTCTTGAATTTTTTTTGATGATAACGAACGAATCTCCTCAACGGAATGTGAATTTGACGAATTAATTACAGATTTAAATGCATCCTTGAGAGAACTCAAAAACAATTCATCAATCTTGTTCAAGTCACTTAACTTTTAATTCTTTTTTACTATTCCTTACCTTTTGCAAGTATCTTTTCCATAATTTGGTTTGATGACTTTCCAAGGAAATTTCTCTCCCATCTATGAAAGCATAATCTAATATGTTTGATCGCATATCCAAAGCATCTCCTTTTGAAATGAAAAACGTTGCACTTTTTCCTACTTTTATTGAACCATAATCTTTATTAATTCCTAAAATTTTGGCTGCATTAAAGGTTATCATACTTAAAGCTTTTTCTTTTTCTACACCATATGCTGCGAAGCTTCCTGCATAGAAGGGAAGGTTTCTGGAATTCATTCTTTCCATACTTCCACTTACATCTATTGAGACTAAAAGCCCAGAGTCAATTAATTTTTTTGCATTTAGAAATCTTAGTTTAGGATCTTCATCAATAAAAGAAGGTAAATTGTGGGGGTGCTTCAGCACAACAGGAATTTTATTTTTAATCAATAAGTCAATCTGCTTGTAGCTATATATTCCACCGACTAATACAATCTTATTAATTTTCAGCGAACTTAAAAAAGTTATTCCATCTTGAATTTGTTTAGATGAATTTGCATGAAGAAAAACTATTTCATTGCCATTAAATAAATTTCTCATCGCCTCATATTCGAGATTTATTGGTTTTGGATTTGGTAAATAAGATTTAGAAATTTTAAAGAAATCTTTAATTTCTTTAACTTTTTTATTGTAGTTTTTATTTTTTTCAATTGTCCTTTTACCAGAACTAACTCTTTTGTATGTGTAAGGTGAAGG
Organism: uncultured Bacteroidota bacterium; assembly: GCA_902582405.1. Lineage (GTDB taxonomy): Bacteria > Bacteroidota > Bacteroidia > Flavobacteriales > Flavobacteriaceae > TMED96. The sequence continues at coordinate 50,000 of CACHSA010000008.1, forward strand.
CCAATTTAAATGAATCCCTACATTTTTAAAAATCAGGGCATCTTCCCAATTCCAGGCATCAAGTTGCATTATAGAAGATTTTCCACTTATAACACCTCCTCTTGGTGTTGTTTGAGTAATAAGAACACCATTCATTCTCATACTCTCTACCACTTTAGACTCAGCATTATAGGCTATAGAAGAGCTAATATGTGGTAAAAAAGGACCTATTTCATCATAATCTCTAGTAGCCCTTACTGCGTCGATTTCAGCTAAACCTAGAGTTGAATTTAATGCAATCAGTCCTGGATACAAGTGAGCTCCATTAGTATTGATTGATTTGTCATAATTATTTTCAGGTTTTGTTTCTCCAACGTAATTTATTTTTCCATCGTTAAATCCAACGTATCCCATCTTAATGATTGAACCATCTCCTATATGAATGACAGCTTTTTCAATTAACATACTTTCAAATTGACCATTACCTGGAGTTTGCTGTCCAATAATCAGGAATTGAGAAATAAAAAAAAGTACAATTGTTTTCTTCATTTTTAATTATCTACTGTTTCACAAAAAAACTCTTTATTTGAACTAGACTCAATTGGTTGCAAATTTTGACCTCCATTCGTTGCAGATTTTATTTGATCAATAATTTTATCTTTTTCAATTTTCATTTCCTCTATAATTGATGGTATTTTGCTACTATCGTAATATATTTTTCCATCTATAAGTGTTTTTTCAGCGCTAGCATAGATGGACAACGGGTTGTCTGACCATAAGACTAAATCTGCATCTTTACCCTCTTTTAAACTTCCAACTCTATCATCTATATGTAAGAGCTTTGCAGGATTTAGTGTGACATACTTCCAAGCCTCCTCCTCACTTAAACCACCGTATTTTACGGCTTTTGCAGCCTCTTGATTTAGTCTTCTAATTACCTCCGATGAATCCGAATTATAAGCAACGGTTACTCCAGCCTCGGTCATAATTGGCCCATTATACGGAATCGCATCTATAACTTCATACTTATAAGCCCACCAATCTGAAAAGGTTGAGCCTCCTACACCATGACGAGACATTTTTTCTGCTATTTTGTATCCTTCCAAAATATGGGTGAAAGTATTTATACGAATCCCAAAATTTTCCGCGACTTTCATAAGCATATTAATCTCGCTTTGAACATATGAATGACATGTAATAAACCTCTCCCCTTTTAAAATTTCCAATAATACATCCATCTCAATATCTTTCCTAGGCTTTTCAAATGCCCCCTTAGCTTTTTTTTGAAGTGAGTTATAATTTTTCCATTTTTCACCGTATTCCAATGCTCTATTAAAGTAATCAACAAAAACTTGCTCTACTCCCATCCTGGTTTGAGGAAATCTAGAATAACTTCCCCAATTTGACTGTTTTACATTTTCTCCAAGAGCAAACTTTATAAATTTATCTGAATTTTTGAAAATCATTTTTTCATCAGACTCGCCCCATCTGAGCTTAATTATGGCGGAACGACCCCCAATAGGATTTGCAGAACCGTGTAAAATCTGAGCTGTGGTTACTCCACCAGCTAAACTTCTAAAAATTGATATATCGTCGGGTTCAATGACATCTTCAATCGATACTTCAGCAGATGAGTTTTGACCAGCTTCATTTATTGATGAAGCAGCAATATGAGAATGTTCATCTATTATACCCGCTGTCAAATGCTTACCAGTACAGTCCAAATCAAAATGGTTTTTGGGAGTTTCTATGTCTTTTCCAATTTTTTTTATTTTGCCATTTGAAATTAAAACATCTACATTCCTGAGAATTCCTTCCTTTTCATTAGTCCAAGCTGTTACATTTTTAAAAACCATATTTGAATATTTTGGTTTTTCTTTGAAGCCATATGCTGTATTTGGGAAAGTAACTGGCAAAACAGGAAATTTTTTCTTTGGCTCAATTTTGTTAAGAACTTCATCTTTTAGTTCAAGTTCTTTCTTTGCATTAGATAGTCGTCTTCCTAATGTTTTTATCTCTTCAGGAGATAATCCGTTAAACTTGGCAATGTTTTTTAACTCTTCTATTGAATAGCCAGCCTTTTCAGCCTTTTCTAAATATTCTAATAAATCTTCATCTGAAATATCTAAATTTAAAACTACATCATTAGGAGTTAATACATGTTGCTTTCCAATAACCCAATTTTCGTAAATAACACTTTCTTCTCTAAAAATAGGACCAGACGTAACTAGGAAATTTGCATAAAATCCTTTTTTTAGTTCACCTATTTTTTGATCCATTTTAAGAACTTTTGCAGGAATCTTTGTAAGTGACATCAATGCCCTTTTTTCTGATAGACCATATGCTACCGCTTTTTTAATATTTTTTATGAAATCGGAAATATTTTCAAGACCCTTTGATGTTATTGCAAAATTCAGATCATTTTTTTCTAAGACCGATAGATTTGATGGAGCCTGATTCCATTCTTTTAAATGGTTTAAAGTTAATTTTTCATTTAATTCAGAATCCGAAACGTCATATGGTTTTGGGAAGTTAATAGGTACAACAATGGTATTGCCATATGATTTAATTCTCTTATAATCTAAATATTCGAATCCCGAGCCAACTACAGTAAATTTTTGATTTGTCTCTTTTCCAATTTTAAGTGCTCGCATTAAATTTAGTCTCCCGCCACTTTCAAAAATTTTTGGTAAGTTTTTATTTTGTATTGCAGCCTCTATCGATATATCTTTGGAATTGGAACTTTTTTGCTCATACCACTCTATATCCAAAAAAAATTGCCTTAAAAGAGCCATAGCACCCATAATTGAGGTGGGATAAGATTGAGCTGAATTAATACTTTTTTTAAATGAATAAAATTCTGTAGACTTACTTTTAATAATTCGGTAGTTGTCAGTATGAATATCACTAAGAGCAATCAAAGAACCTGTTCCTCTATGGATACCATTTTCTCGATGAGCATTTACAATTCCAAAACCCGCCTCTCTTAATTTTTTTGATTTAACTGGATCAAAACTATAGTCATTAATCGAGTTGTAGTCACTTAAAATATGATCATTCCAATAAAACCCTTCTCTATTAGGATTATATTGCGAACTTCTGCCTCTTCGAGAGGAATCTTCTGCTTTTCTTATTCCAAAATTTGAATATAAATCAATAAAAGAAGGATAAATATATTGACCTGTTTTGTCATGTATAATTGAATTTTTTGGTATTTCAACATTTTTTCCTACTTCAACAACTAAACCGTCTCTTTCAATTAAAATGCCTTTTTCAATTTTTTTGTCTGGAGAAACTACGATTGTAGCATTAATAAAAACATTATAAGGTTGATTTGAAGTTTTCACACCACTATTTTCAGGAAAATAATCTTGAGAGTGGGATTTTTCAATTGAATATATTAACGTTAAAAGGATTAAAACAATTTTTCTAAACATACTTAAAAATACAAACAATAAATTTAAACTCTATTAAAATTCTAAAAAGAGAAAAATTAGTGGACTCTAACTTTTCAAAAAGTCCAGCGCTAGGTTACTCATTGCTTTCACCCCAAGAATTAATGCGCTATCATCAACATAAAAATCTGGCGTGTGATGAGATGGTGCGTCTTTTTCCAGAACTGATGTTGGAGTACCTCCTAGGAAAAAGTACAGACCTGGTACTTTTTCTTGAAAATAAGAGAAATCCTCAGCCCCAGTTTGTGCTTTTGACAAAATCACATTTTTTTCACCAGCTACTCTCTTTAAAGTAGGAAGCATTTTTTCTGTCAAAGCAGGATCATTATAGGTTATAGCTGCTCCTTCTGTAATCTTTAACTTTGCAGAAGCACCATAAGCCATGGAAATATTTTCAACAAGCTCTGACATTCGTTTATTAATTAATTCTTTCATCCCCTTATCTAGTGTTCTAATTGTACCTATCATCTGTGCACTTTCTGGAATAATATTAAATCTTATTCCAGAATGGATCGAACCTACTGAAACAACTGCACCTTCTTTAGTCAGTTCGCTATTTCTACTTATGATAGTTTGTAAACCGTTTATTATTTGGGCAGAAACAACAATTGGATCAACACCCATCCATGGGGATGAACCATGAGACTGTTTTCCTATAACATCAATGACAAACCTTTGAGAAGAGGCCATAGCTCCCCCAGGTTTATATTCAATTTTTCCAACATGAAGACCAGAGCTAATATGTAATCCAAAAATTGCATCCACATCAGGGTTTTTTAATACTCCTTCTTCAACCATTAACGAAGCACCACCAGTTTCTCCCTCAGGATAACCTTCTTCTGCAGGTTGAAAAATAAATTTTACAGTTCCAGAGAAGTTTTTATTTTCTGATAAAACTTCAGCAACTCCCATTAAAATTGCAACATGCGTATCGTGTCCACAAGCATGCATTACTCCAGTTTTTTTCCCATTGTATTCAGAAACCACATTAGATTTGTAAGGAAGACTATTTCTTTCTGTTACTGGCAAAGCGTCCATGTCAGCCCTCAAAGCAACAACTTTCCCTGGTTTATTGCCTTTCAAAATTCCTATTACACCAGTATGAGCAACTCCAGTTTTTACTTTTATTCCTAAACTTTTTAAATGATCTGCAACCAACTCTGCAGTTTTAAATTCTCTGTTTGAGAGTTCAGGATTTTTATGAATATGGTGTCTCCATTTTATAACCTTAGGCTCAACATCACTTATAGATCTCTTAAGATCTTGTCCAAAAGAAGAAAAAATTATGAAAAATAATGCAAAAGATCTATAAAAAGCATTGTATTGTTTTCTAAATATTACTTTAACTTTAAATTTCATTTTTTATATTTTCTTAAATAAATAGAAGATTATCTTTGTTGTAAAATTATGAAAATATCTGAATTTAAAAATATTATACAAAGTCTTAAAAGTATTGTTTTTGAATTGCCCGAAGGAGAGAAAGTTCCATCTCATTTTCATATAACTGAAATTGGTATAATTAGAAAAACATATATTGATTGTGGAGGTAATTTAAGAGTCGATAATTTAATTAATATGCAGTTGTGGTATTCAAATGACGTAAATCATAAAATCGAACCAACTAAAATCTTAAAAATAATTCAGGATTCTGAAAAACTTCTTAAGTTTCAGGATGAAGAAATCCAAATTGAATATCAGCAAGATACAATTTGTAAATTTAATCTTGAATTTAAGAGGGGTAATACTTTTAAACTGATAAAAACATTCACTGATTGTCTTGATAAAGAAAGCTGCAACATAATAGAAAAACCTAGAATTAATATTAAAAGAAATCAAATAAAGTGCGATCCTAATTCAGGATGTTGCTAGCAAATTTTAATTTTTATTTTTATTGATGCTTATCTTTAAAAATAGATTTAAGAGAAAACCATAAATCGGAAGAAAAAATATTATTCCTATAAATATTTTAAGAAGGGTTTGATTAAATGCAATTTCAATCCAATTTTCACACATAAACTTATCTTTTGATTTATAAAAAGCAGTGAAGAAAAATGTGTATGTGTCAATGAAGTTTGAAATGACGGTAGATATGCTTGGTGCTATCCACCATGATTTGTAATTATTTCGTATTTGTTGGAACGCAAAAATATCAATTATAATTCCTAGGGCATAAGCAGTTGCACTAGCAAATCCAACTCTAAAAGCAATATTTAAGGAATCTTTTTCTATAAAAACTACCAATATAGAAAAAATGATAGCTAGCGGATATGTATATGTTATTGTCTTTTGAGCTATCCTTTTCCCAACTAATCGAATAGTTAAGTCGGTTGCGACAACTACAAGTGGGAAAACAAATGCAGCCCATGTGATTTTATATCCCAAGAAAGTAATTGGTAAAACTACAAGTGCATTTGAGGTTGTTGTAATTAATAAATGTAAAATGATTAAATAAATAAGAATATTTTTGTTTTTAACAATCATAAGAGTTTTAAAATTTCACCACTCCTCCCAAGGAAAAACATACCAATTAAAATCTTCGGATCTTTTCATTTTTTTTCCGTAAAAATTAGTTTTAACAATACTTTCCTCGTTATATATTAAAGTTGCATTATAAATATTTTTTAAAGAATCCTTATATAAATTATAAATAATATTTAACGTTTTACCGGAGTCGTTTATATCATCAACTAATAATACATTGTCAAATTCATTGAAATTTTCATTAATAATTTTTAAATCTGGTGATTTATTACCATCCCTTAATTGAATATCAATTACTTTATGTTTCAAATTCAGTCGGTGTGATAAATAAATACCAGGAACACATCCTCCTCTGTTTATACTAATTATAACTTCAGGTGACCAATTTGAATTCTCAATTTGCTCAACAATTTTATTCAAAGAATCAATAAGGTCTTCTTTTCCGAAATATTTACTTTTACCACTCACCATTATAATTTATAAGAAACGAGATTAAATTACGGTCTATTATTGTTAATAATTAAATAAAAAACCCTTTAATATTGAGTTAAAGGGTTGATTTTTGTGTGAATGTTTGATAATTATATTTCAATAAGGTCAGCCACCATATATGAAACCAATAGATCTGTACCTCCATTGGTTTTTATAAACTCCTGATAAGCTTTTGAGGCTCTAATTTTATCAGCCATTATGTCGAGATCTTGCATATTTTCTCCATAGAATACAGTATAATGAGTAGCTCCATTTAAGTCTCCCATTTCAATTTTACCTACCCCCATCATTCTTTCACCGATAATTGGTTCAATAGCCTTAGCAAATTTAACATATGCTGCTGCATATTTTGATGGATCTTTAGCTTTAAAAAGCCATTGTCTTCCTACATTATATTTTTCTCTGTCACCACTTTTCCAATACATTGATTTTGCAGTATAAGATCCTTTAGCAGCAGATCTATGTAATCTAGTCCCTCTAACATATGCAAGCCATGCCATTTCTGGTCTTCCATCAACATAACCCCAGTTTTTGGGATCACCGTAAACTATTATTCTGTGGGTGACGTCATCTAAGTACCTTACTCTTTGCAATATTACACCTCCAGATTTCCTTTTATATTTCCCATGATATTCAGAAAAAAGAGTACCAATTTGTCCCTCTGAACCAGGATTAACTTTGAAATTATATGTTCTAATGCTTTGTGCGTTTGCGAAACATATTGTTAAAATTGTAATTAAAATAATTTTTTTCATTGATTTATGATTAAAAGATTAATGTACGTAAGTTAAAAAATAATTGCAAAATGCAATTATTTTTTTTCTTTAATATCTCCAGAGTGGTCGTAGCCTTTTTGTCTTTCGAGTTCCACCATTTTTTTTGGTCTATAATTTAAAATGAAGGCCCTTCTGTTATTATTTGTTGAATTTCCCCTACTGTAGTGTAAGGTTTTTCCATGATGAATAACACATGATCCAGGTTCTAATGGAACTGAAACAGATTCATTTTCACTTCCAATACATTGAAGTGCTCCACTTTTTACTGGCTGGGAATGTTTTCTTAAAGGCAGTAAATGTGATCCAGGCGTATACCACATACACCCGTTATCTAAAGTTGCTTTGTCAATTGCAAACCATATACTTAACGCTCTTTCATCAGGCATGTCAATCCAATACGCAGCATCCTGATGCCAAGGTGTTTCTTTATTCGTTTTTGGAGCTTTATTTATTAGCATATCAAAGTCTAAAATAATATCATTCCCAAGAAGGAACTGAGCTATTTTTAGTCCATAAGAATGAATTGATTTATTTATTAATTGAGGAAAAATTTTGGATGGTAACATTATTTGAGTTATTAGTTCCTTTTTTCCACTTTTCTCTCCAGAAAGATCTGATCTTAATCCTTTGGTGTCAAATTTGCTATTAATAAAATCATCGTAAATTTTATCATAATATTTTAATTCTCTAGCATTTAAACATTCTTTTAAAACTAAATAACCGTTCTTTTCAAAAAAAGCTTTCTTAGCTTCGACTAACATATTTGTATGAATTTTTTCTTTAAATTAATAATCTAAATTAATATTAAATCCAATATTCGATATGAAAAATTGTATCATAATAATTTCTTTTTTTTATCTAACTACAATTTTTTCCCAAGAGGAAAGAAAAAGGTTTGACTATATGGATATTTTTGAGATTCAATATGCCTCTGAACCCATGATAAGTCCATCGGGGAAATTAATTGTATACAGAAGAATGGAGTTTGATAAAATTGAAGACGAATCTATAGGAAATCTTTGGATTATAAATTCAAACGGTACAGGCCACCAAAAATTAACATCATTCAATGGAAATGAATCTAATCCTGTATGGTCACCAAATGGAGATCGCATCGCATTTATTAGAGAAACAAATGATGGCCCTGAAATATTTGTTTATAGGCTAATCACAAAAAAAACAGCAAAGATTTCAAGTTTAGAGAATATACCTTCAAATCTTTCGTGGTCAAATAATGGAGAAAATATTGCATTTACAATGAAAGTAAAATCAGATCCTCCTGTTTTAGCTGACCTACCAAAAAAACCAAAAAATGCAAATTGGGCTGGAACACCAAGAATTACCGACCGAGTATATCACGAAAAGGATGGTGTTGGATATATCGAACCTGGATTCACACATGTTTTTGTCATTTCATCTGAGGGATCAGGAGAAACAAAGTTAACACACGGTGATTTTAATCATTACGGAAATCTTTCATGGTCAATGGATAATTCAAAAATATATTTCACAACGAAAAGAAAAAAGAATTGGGAATATGATTTTAGAAATTCTGAGATAGCTTCGGTTGATATCAAAAGTAAAAAAATAGAAATTTTGACAAAAAGGAATGGCCCCGATTATAAGCCAAAAGTTTCACCTAATGGAAAATTAGTCGCATATATTGGATATAAAGACAAAGTTCAAACATACCAAAATGAAATGATAAATATAATGTCTTTAAATGGAGAAAACATTAGTACCCTAAGTTCAAATATTGACTCTAGTATTAACGAGTTTTATTGGGATTCTAAATCAAAGGGTTTATATATTAGTTACGATGTTCGGGGTGATACTAAGATATCTTATTTGAGTCTTAAAAAAAAGAACAATAAAATTGCAGATCAAATGGGAGGTACTACTATTGGTAGACCCTATGGTGGTGGTTCTTTTTCAGTTTCTTTAGATGGATCAGTAGCATATACTTACACGACGGCTGACCATCCAGCTGAAATTAGAGTTGTGAATTCTAATGGAATAAAAAAAATTACAAAATTAAATGACGAATTATTAAAGAATAAGCAGTTGGCTGATATTAAAGAAATTTCTTACTCTTCATCTTTTGATGGTCGAGAAATACAAGGGTGGGTTGCTTTTCCACCCTATTATGATTCCAATAAAAAATATAGGTTGTTAGTAGAAAATCATGGTGGACCAATTTCTAACTATGGTAATAGATTTTCACCTGAAATTCAGCTTTATGCGTCTAATGATTATATTGTTTTTTACCCAAATCCAAGAGGAAGTACAAGTTACGGAGAAGAATTTGCAAATTTGTTGTATCATAATTACCCAGGAGAAGATTACATTGATGTTATGGACGGAGTTAATTATCTTGTAGAAAAAGGAATTGCTAATGAAGAAAAATTATATGTTACTGGAGGAAGCGCTGGTGGTATTATGACTGCATGGATTATTGCTAAAAATAATAGATTTAAAGCTGCTGCAGTCGTAAAGCCAGTAGTCAATTGGATAAGTAAGACCTTAGTTGCAGATAATTACTTTTCTTACGCAAATACTCGTTTTCCTGGCCAACCTTTTGAAAACTTTCAGAAATATTGGAATTTTTCTCCCTTATCTTTAGTAAAAAATATTCAAACACCTACTATGGTTATGGTAGGGATGGAAGATTTAAGAACACCACCCAGTGAATCAAAACAGCTTTATCATGCTCTAAAGTTGAGAAAGATACCTACAATTTTAGTTGAAATACCTAGTGCAAGTCACAATATATCAAAAAAACCAAGTAACCTGATATCAAAAATTTCTAACATCATTGCATGGTTAGACAGATATTAATTTTTAAAAAATTGGAAAATAAATATAAACTAATATCAATTAGTAAAATCTATTTATTTTTATAAATATTTATTAGAATCCAGCCTCTGATAGTAAAATCAACAAGGCTAATTGAATAGATTTGTAACCATCCTTGTTTAACCACCACTCATCTAATGCATGTGCATTAGAACCGTCCCCTCCTCTTCC
>CACHSA010000009.1:0-25000 GCA_902582405.1 uncultured Bacteroidota bacterium
GAATAATAACAGATGAATACAGTGGAAGAATTCTAGTTGACGAGGACCTTGCTAATGAAGAAAAAGATAAAATCAACAAACTAATAAATTCCCTCTAGCCTTATCAACTATTTCTTAAATCTATTAAACCAATATAAAATAGAATTAACTTTTGCAATAAGATTACTGGGCTTAGATGCAATATTATGACTTGTGTTGGGTATTCTTACTAACATAGTTTCAACCTTATTCAGTTTCAAAGCAGTATAAAATTGCTCACTTTCAGAAATTGGAGTTCTGTAATCTTTTTCCCCAGTAATTAACATGGTTGGAGTTTTGACATTTCCTACATATGAAATAGGTGACCTTTTCATATAATTCTCCTGATCGTTCCACGGAAAATCTTTAAACCAATACTTATAATATATCGAAGTATTATCAGCATACAATACAAAACTGTACCAATTAATTACAGGTTTTGCAACTACCGCAGCTCTGAAAATATCGGTTTTCCCAACAATCCAAGAAGACAAAACCCCTCCTCCACTACCACCTGTAACAAAAAGATTTTTTTCATCAATAAAACCTTCATCCAAAATGTAATTGACTCCTGAGATTAAATCATCATAGTCATGGTTTGGGTAATTGTGATGGATTTCGTTAGCAAATTTTTTACCGTAACTAGTACTCCCCCTAGGGTTAACATAAAGAACTACATAACCTTTACTTGCATAAAGCTGAACCTCAGTTGAAAAACGAAAACCATAGTTTGAAAAAGGACCACCATGTATTTCTAATATTAATGGATACTTTTTATTAGGATCAAAATCTGGAGGAGTCACAACCCACCCCTGGATTTCAAGATTGTCAAAAGAAGACTTATATGTTATTTCTTTTACCTCACCTAAATTTTTTAATTCAAACAAATTTTCATTTAGATTTGTTAATCTTAGTTTAGAGCCATTTTTTCCAACTGCAAGATCAGAGGGGTTATAAGCATTACCAAAAGTGAAAGCATATCTGTCATTTCTAGATATCGAAAAACTTCCTCCGCTATAGGGTCTCCCTTGTGATAATCCTCCTACTTCATTTACTAAAAACTTAAATTGCCCTGATAAGTCAAAGTATCCCAACTTTGTAGTTCCATAATCATCATATTTGAAAAAAATCTTCTTTGAATCACCAGACCAAAAAATGCTAGTAACATTTCTGTCAAAATTTTTAGAAATATTTTTGACATTCTTGCCATCTTTATCCATGACATACAGTTCGTTTTGTTGATAACCTAGAAATTTGTCATCAAAGCCTAAAAAAGCTATTTTTTTTTTATCGTATGAAACCTTGGGTGAAAAGTCAGGTCCAAATCTAGATGTTAACTTTCTTAAACTTTTAGAACTAAAATTATATATATGAATATCAGAGTTTCTTGGTTCGAAATCCATATTTTTTTTGAAATTCGCAGAAATTATTAATTCTTTCTTATTAAACCATTCACAGGAATATATTTTACCCTTAAAATTGCTAATCTTAATTGGTGAACCTCCGTAAACTGAAATTAAATAGATTTGCTTATTCCCTTTTTTTAAATATCCTCCCCCATCAGATCTAAATTCAAGATCGCTTATTTCTATTGGAGGCTCGTTCCATTTTGCTCCATTTGGTTTTTCCGGTAGTTCGATTAATGTTTTTTTCTTTTCCTCAACAAATGACAAAAAAATAATTTTACTATCATCTTCAGACCACCTGAGATTTGTGATATCTGATTGTGTTGTTGTCAATATTTGAAGCGATTTATTTTCTAATTCATATAAATATAATTCAGTTGACTTGTCATTTTTTGACTTGAAAAGAAACTTTTTTCCATCGTTTGACCATGTAGGTTCACTGTATTTGCCTATTCCTGTTGTTATTGGTCTACTATTACTTCCGTCATAATTTACAATCCAAATATTTGAATAATTTGTATCGGTCATTATATCCTTAAAATTTCTTTCATACAAAATTCTACCTCCGTCAGGTGAAATTTGAGGATTTGAAATATGTTGTAATTTGAATACGTCTATAGGTTCTAAGTTAGATTTTTGTGCATTAACAGAAATGCAAATAATCAAAAGTGAAATAAAATTTAAATATTTTTTTTTTGCCATCTTAATTATAAAAAAAGTTTAGATTTGAATAATTTGTAGTTCTTGAATTTATGAAAAAAATTTTATTGATCTTTTTTTTGACAATACTTTTTAACTGTAATAAAAAATCGGAGAATAAAGAATGGATTTATCTATTTAGTGATAGCTATTCTTCATACTGGAGGGCATATAATGGCAAAACACTACCAGAAAAATGGAAAATATCCGATAATTTATTAACATTTAATACTGATTTTAAACTCGAAAATGAATATACTAAGGGATCAGACATTATTTTTTCTAAAGAAGAATTTGAAAACTTTGAATTGTACTTAGAATGGAAACTCCCTAAAGGAGGAAACAGCGGGATTTTTTATCATCTTAAAGAGGGTTTTAATGAAACATCCGAAGTTGCCCCAGAATATCAACTTTTGGATGACGAAGGTTGGGAGGAACTCAACAATGCAGAATTAAGTTCTTGGCAAAAAGCTGGAGCAGATTATGCAATGTATTCCCCAAACACAAAAACCAAAATACTTAACCCTAGTGGAGAATGGAACAGCACCAAAATAGTTTTCACTGATAAAAAGGTCGAGCATTGGCTAAATGGAAAAAAAATTTTATCTTTTATTCCTTGGTCAAAGGATTGGTATGAAAGAAAAAAGATTGGCAAATGGAAAGATTCAAAGCTTTACGGAAAATTTAAAAAAGGCTACATAGGTATACAGGACCACAATAGTTCTATTTCATTTAGAAATATGAAAATCAGAAAATTATAGATAATTATGAATCAAACTAGAAGAGATTTTATAAAAAAATCATCGGTCCTTGGCGTATCAAGTTTACTACCATTTAATAAAAATATTTTTGAAGCGAATATGAAGATTAGGACTGCACACATAGGAGTTGGAGGAATGGGCTTAAATGATTTAAAGTCAATTTCCTCTCATAAAAATGTTGAAGTTGCTGCTCTTTGCGATGTAGACATAAATCTTTTAAACCAAGCACACAAACTATTTCCAAAAGCAAAAATATTTAGAGACTATAGAATTCTTTTAAATGATATTGAAAGTGAAATAGATGCCGTTATTGTTTCAACACCAGACCATACTCATGGTCCTGCATCTATAATGGCTATGAAAAAAGGGAAATCTATTTATTGCCAAAAACCACTAACAAATAATGTTATTGATGCAAGAGAAATGAGTAAAATTTCTTCTCAAAAGAAGTTAGTTACGCAAATGGGGATTCAGGTCCATTCTTTTTATGACTATAAACTTGCTAAACTTTTAATACAAGATGACATAGTTGGGAAGATTCATACTGTAAGAGCGTGGTCTCCAAAAAATTGGGGGTTTGACGGAAAACTATCAAAAAAAGAAGATAATATACCTGATAATCTAGATTGGAATTTATGGTTAGGAACCTCTCCTTACAAAAATTATTTAGAAAATCAATACCATCAATACAATTGGAGAAAAATGGTAGGCTTTGGTTGTGGTACTTTAGGTGACATGGGAGTTCATATTTTTGATACTCCTTATCATGCTTTAGAACTTGATATTCCAGAAAGTATTACTAATCAGTGCAGAAAACCGAACGAAGTTGGTTTTCCGGAAAAAAACAAAGTGTCATATGTATTCCCCGGAACAAAATTTACAACTGAAAAATTAAAATGGATATGGGAAGATGGAAAAGGTGCACCCTCTAATCATGATGATTTAAAGCTTCCAAATGGGGACAAATTACCGCAGCAAGGAGCTATGTTTATAGGTGAAAAAGGAAGACTTCTTTTACCTCATTTTATGGAAATTCCTAGAATTATAATTGATAATAAATATGAAGTTGTTGATTCTTATAAATTTGAAAAAAATGGCCTTTTGGAAAAAAAACCTACTAGGAATTACGAAAAAGAATCCTTACTACACTACCACGAGTTTATTGATGCATGTTTAAACAAAAAGGAATGCTCTGCTCCATTTTCATACTCCTCAAAATTAACCGAAACAATTCTGTTAGGTGTCATTGCTGGAAGATTCCCAGGTAAAAAACTAAATTGGGATAAAGATAAGGGTCAATTTAAAGAGAATAAGGCCAATGTATTTCTAAATCAGAATATCAGGTCCTTTTAGAGATGAAACTTTTTTCAGTTTTTTTAGGTGGAAGAGCAGATAAATGTAATACTGAATTACACGATGTGGTATTCACTTTAGGAGAAAAAATTGAGGATACTTACAATGATTTGTTACAAAAATGGTTTGGTTTACCTGACAGATTACATATAGATTCATGGGTAGATTTAAACATAGTTGAAGGATATAGGATTTCTCTTTCAAAAAATAAAAAAAAATCCAATAAAAAATTATATTTCGTTAATCTAGGCGCTTATGAAAAAAATAGATTTGAAGAATTACATGAGAGTAAGTTTATGGTTGATGTAAATAAAGTAAACGTTAAAAAAAGAGCTAAAGAACTTTTACTTGTTGGAAAGGAACAAGTCCATCTTGACGACCTTTTTGATGTGGATGACTGTATAGAAATAAAAAAGGTTTCTGGTTATTATATAAACTTAGAAAAGACATCTATACAAAATAATCTCAAATTTAATAACGGATATAAACCAATTCCAAAAAATTTAATTGATATTTTTAAAAAAAATAATTCACGACAAATATAAAATTATACCTAAATAGAACTTTAATTATGAAATAGATAATTTAAAAGCGAGCTAGAGAGTGTTCGAACCCTCAACCAACAGAGCTGAAATCTATTATTGTATCTAATTGAACTACTTCCCTTTTAAACATCAAAATTAAAAATCGATGATTCTTAATTCTTATAGTTTTACACATGAATAGTTGTCCTAATCTCAACATTAAGGATACTGAGAAATAAAATAGTAATGGTATATTTGAAAAAAGTCTTTTATAAAAATAATTTTTGTGAAGAAAAAAGTTTTAGAAATACTTTGTGAATCGACAAAAAGTGATGATAATACACAAAGTTCACATTGGAAAAAGTATCATTCGAAATTTAAATATGAAAATGGCATATTAACTGGTTTGGAAGGTTTTGGGACTAATACAAAACCCTTAACAGGTATAAAAAAAATCGTTTATGATTTAATTCTTTTACGATACCAAAGTAACATTATAAATAAATCCTTTTTTAATGATGTAAAAAAGCATGCCATTGATATTTCAAAAAAACAAAATCGCAATTTTGACTTAGATATACTAAGACATTGTCTTACTATAGATTTTTTATCAAGTTATAAATTATTAGATAAAAACAAGACAGTTGTTGTTATTGGTGACGGATGGGGTATAATGACTACCTTACTTTTAAAATTGAAAATTGTTGATAAGGTAATACTGGTAAATTTAAACAAAACTCTTCTTGTTGATTTAATTTATACAAGTAAAATTTTACCAAGTGTTGTTGATTCTTGTTCACTATTAGAAAATAAATCAGACGTTAAGAGGATTAAAAAACAAAAACTGGTTGCAATAAGAGCAGATAATTACGAATTACTTAGATATATACAAAAAGATTTAGTCATAAATATAGTATCATTTCAAGAAATGAATATCGATGTTGTAAATAATTATATTAAATATCTTGAAAATTGTGATAAATCTTTTTTTCTATATCACTGTAATAGAGAAGAGAAAGTATTACCAGATGGTTCAATTACAAGAATTAAAGATTTTAAATTCAAAAAGCCTAAAAAAGTTATTGTTGATGATATTTGTTCATGGCACAAAGATTATATAACAAAACGTCCCCCATTCATATTACCATATGATGGAATAATAAGACATCAATTGTATGAACTAAATATTTAATTTATAATGATAAATCTATGTTTGAGTTAGTCTTAATTGAAAATTTAATTTGAAAGATAATTTACCATCTTTTTCCTCATAAATTTTTGGTGGGCGCGAAGGGATTCGAACCCCTGACCCCTTGGGTGTAAACCAAGTGCTCTGAACCAACTGAGCTACGCGCCCGAAATAAGAGATGTAAATACTCAACAAAGTATTCAATATTTACCAAATTAATGATTTGGTAAGCTATTTGCGTTATTTTGACCCTTTTTTGGTGGTCAAATATACTGTTTTTTTATATAAATGTATTCACGCTTATCCTTTAGGTATAACGGCGTGAAATTCTTATACCCGTCTGTCGTCTTTGTCTCTAATAATAACTTTTAATTGGGCATCTTCTAACCAAAATGGTAAATCTTCTTTTAATCCTAGAAGATGTTTGAGCGAAGTCTTTTAATTAAAAGACTGCTATACTATAAAAGTATAACCGTTTTATCATTATATGTTGTAATTTTATGAGGTTTATAAAATTTATATAAATAGGTCAGAGTTGAAAAAAGAACAGGGGCATTTTGATATGTCAAGGCATATATCTTATTCAAATATGATATAATATATTTCCGAAGGATGTAATTAAATTATAATTAGATTATTTTAAAATGTCAAAAGCAAAGTTAGATCAGGTGCTAAATAAGTTTGTAAATAAAAGTCTTTTTGAAAAAAGCGATTTTATTTGGTTACCTAAATTCAGTGTTAGAAAAGGTTTTTATTTATGAAAATTGCTATAATAGATTATGGGATGGGAAACTTAAAGTCTCTAAAAGGTGCATTCCAACAAATAGGTATTGAGGACATCGAAACAACGAAAGATCCGCAGTGTATTCGAGAAGCAGATAAGTTAATATTGCCTGGTGTTGGGGCCTTCAAATTGGCAATGGAGAACATTAAAAAGTTTAATTTGGACAGTATTATCAGGGAAAATGTATTGGATCGTAAAAAACCGATTTTAGGGATTTGCTTAGGTATGCAATTGCTGACTCAATCTTCGGAGGAGGGTGGGTCAACAAAGGGACTGAATCTAGTACCTGGCAATGTAATTAAATTTAAAAAGGGCAAGTTTCCTATTCCACACATTGGATTTAACCAGGTCAAACCAAATATAAAATCAAAACTCTACTTATCCTTTAATTACGAATTAATAGACTTTTATTTTGTTCATAGTTACAAAGTGACATCTACCAAAGATATAAATCAAGGGATATCAAATTACATGGAAAATTTTATTTCAAGTTTTGAGTTGGGCAACATTGCTGGTGTTCAATTTCATCCTGAATTAAGCCAGAAGAATGGCCTTAAATTGCTGTCAAATTTTATTCAATATGTAAATGCTTAGAAAAAGATTAATATTTACATTGATTTATTGCGATGGATACTTCATGCAAAGCAGAAATTTTAGACTTCAAAAGGTTGGAAATATCAATTGGTTAATTGAAAACTATAAATTCAAAAATACAAGTTTTTCGATCGATGAATTAATTGTTTTGGATGCATCGAGAACTGAAAAAATGTCAAAAAAGTTCCTTTCAAATATTGAAGACTTGGCTATGGATTGTTTAATTCCTTTATCGGTAGGAGGTGGAGTTGATTCCTTAGAAAAGTGTAAAATATTATTTTCAAGTGGGGCTGATAAAATTGTACTGAATAGCAGCCTAACAAAAAACGTTGATTTTGTGAATAAAGCATCAAATTATTATGGCTTACAGAGTATTGTAGGTTCTGTTGATGTTAGAAAAAAAAACAATGACTATTGTGTTTTTATTCAAAATGGAGCAACAGAAATAGAGTTCTCTCTGTTGGAGTATTTGACACATTTGGAGAAAATTGGTGTCGGTGAAATATATTTAAATTCTATTGATCGTGACGGAACTGGCTTTGGATTTGATTTAAAACTTATTGAGTCTCTGAAGCAACAGAATCATTTACCGCTTATTATCGCTGGGGGTGCAGGGAATCACAACCACTTTGTAGAAGTATTAAAACAAGGTCATATCAATGCTGCTTCAACAGCTAATTTATTTAATTTCATGGGAGATGGTTTAGCGATAACAAGGAGTCGATTATTGGCTCATAATATCAATATATCTAATTGGGAAAATGAATGACAGAATTGTTTCAAAACTACACATAAGTGAATCAAATTAAATAAGCATAAAGGACTTTAACAAATTAGAAAACTAAACTTATGAAAGATTCAATAAAACATCAAATAGAGTTCACGAGAACTTTAAACCTTACTAAGGAAATCGTTTTTCTAGACGGACTAACTGGAACAGGGAAAACAATGTTTGGACCATTAATAAGTTCATTCGATCGCGTACAAAATGGTCGTTTTGAATATATCTATGAGTATTTGAGTATTTTAAAACATCATAACAAAATATCAGATGATGCATCTTCAAGTTTATTTAAACTTATTTCAGATATAAAACTCCACGACGGATTGATTTCTCGTGAAGTAAACTTTCGACCAAAAGATCTATCAAGTGTTTTTCAAAGTGGAAAAGGAATTAAATATTTAAGACAACTCTTCTATAATGATGGGAATAAATTAAAAGATAGAATTAAGAAGGAGTCCCCAATACTTTTCCTAATCACTCACCAAATACTAAGTTGTATGGATAGTTTATTTGACACATTTCAAGAAAAAATAAAGGTGGTTCATACAGTTAGACATCCACTTCATCTAATTGAACATTGGGCCTCCTACATAGATAATCATGGAAACGAAAGTAGAGACTTCGCGCTGTGGTTAAAATTCAATGAGGAAGAACTGCCTTGGTTTGCTCACGGCTGGGAAGAGAAATATATTCATTCTAATGCTTACGAAAAATCAATTTATGCTATATCAAAACTTTATCAAGACACTTTCTTGTATGCCAAAAAAAATAAAAGGAGAGAAAATTTAATATTCTTGCCTTTTGAACAGTTCGTGTTAAACCCCAAACCATATGTTTCAGAATTGACTTCTTTCTTATCCACAGGACCGACCCCAAAAACAAACCTAATTTTAAGAGCGCAAAAAGTTCCTAGAAAATATGTTCATTTGGGTCCTGCAAAATCCATATACAAACGTTATGGATTCAAAAAAATAAGTAAAAAAAGAACAGACAAAGAAGTTCACAATAATTTAATGAATGAAATCAAGACAAAAATTTCAGCTTCTGCTTATGAAACATTGATTTCGATTTCAGGAGAATATGAATCGATTTTTGGTA
This sequence comes from uncultured Bacteroidota bacterium, assembly GCA_902582405.1. Classification (GTDB taxonomy): domain Bacteria; phylum Bacteroidota; class Bacteroidia; order Flavobacteriales; family Flavobacteriaceae; genus TMED96. The sequence continues at coordinate 9,211 of CACHSA010000009.1, forward strand.
AATGGTTCTAATACTATTGATATGATAAACTTAAACGATTTTAAAAAATACATTTAGTTACTAATGATTCTAGCTATAACAAAGAATGTTATGTTTAATTTAATTGGAATTTTAGAAGCGATGAGAAATATTAAATTTAAAGCTTGGTTGACTGGCGTTTTGAGAAATAAAATCATGAGTGAAAACAAATTTTTTTATTTTAAAGAGAACTTAATATTTAATAAAAAATTTTTAATCATGAACCCCCCGAAAATTTTAAAAAAAGGATTGTTATTATTGAAAATCTCAAAATTATTTGGTAGTGATAACTAATTTTTACAAGAAGAGAATTATACAAACCTATTTAAAATTACAAGAGAGGAAAAACTTTAATCTAATCCGTAATTTTAAAAAAGAACTTGAACAGAAAGTTCTTACTAGTGTAAAAAATAAATCATCATACTATAATTACGAACTTGCAGTTAGACAGTATTATTTGAATGCCTTTGGATTTTACCGGTTGGACAAAATCTTATTGTATCACCTAGCAACTGGTAAACGGATTTTTTTCTATCCCATTCCACCTGAACATATTTCGATTTACAAAAAAAATGGCTTTAAAGTATTTCCTTTAACATGCTATTTGACGCTCTACTTTCTAAGTATTGGACTTTATTTTAGGGGGATAAGCTTTTATATTAGCTATGTTAGACGTGCTTTATTTAAATCAGGAGCATCGATCACAAAAAAATATGTTTACTTTGACAAGCTTACAGAAAACAACCTCCCAGTTCAAAAGTGTGGTTACGATTCTTTTGACGTAATCACATGGTTTATAAAATGGAAAAAGACAAATATCGGTGTTATAGGTCACAATGTAAAATCCTCTCTAAAAAGTTATACCCACCTTGATAAAGAAATTGTGAAGTTAGATGATCCATTTCCACTGCAAAAGTTACGGAAGAAAAAGTTTTTTTTGAAGACGATTATCTTCTTTTTAAAAACTTTCTTCTACACATTAGTTGGTAAGTGGTACTCAGGATTTATGACCAAGGAAGTATTGGATCAACTAATATTAGAATGTTTAGAAAAAAAAGATTTAGCCGAACATTATCTATTTTATAATTCAATTACATTTTATCGACCCTTATGGACATATGTTGCTGAAAAGAAAGGCGCTGACATTATTTCTTATTTCTACTCAGGTGGTAAAACAATTCATACTCCAAAATTCACTTCTTATAGTGAGTATATTTCATTAATGAATTGGCCTTTAATTCTAGTTTGGGATACATATTTTAAGGATGTTCTTAAACAGGACATTAATAAAACAACAAAAATTGAGGTTGTTGGATCCATAGATTTTTCATTTAAAAATGTTGACATTCCTTCTTCAAATAAACAAATCCTAAGTCTTTTTGATTCTCCACCAATTGATTTAAATCAGCACCTAGGGTTTACTACTTCAAATGAGCTAGCGCTTTATAAAGAAGAATACCACATCAAATTTTTAAGTGATTTAATTGAAATGGGAGAGAAATACAACCTCGATGTTTACATAAAACCAAAGCGATCTAATACAATAAACATACCCAAAAATTATTTGAATTATTTGGAAGAGATTTCAAAAAAGCCCAATGTTGTAATTTTAAATGGGGATTTATCTGCTAAGAAATTAATAAAGTTAAGTACGTATAATGTTTCTTTCCCATTCACTTCCACAGCAATTATTGGAAAAGAATTAAATAAAAAATCTTTATACTATTCTCCTACTACATTGGTATCGTTAAGTGATAAAGGTTGCTCTGGAGTGGATTTCGTTAACACCAAAACAGGCTTAATAGAGTGGTTTAAACAGAACCATCCTGTTTAAAAAAAAGGCATTAACAAATTTATTTAAGTTTAAAATGAAGGAGCAATGAGTTGAAGTTGAAATTAATTTTTTTGAATTTTTTAAATAAAAATATTTAACCTAAATTACTTAAAGAGAAATATAATGGGAATCTTCTAAAATTTTTAACTTCCTTTTTAATACTAAAAAAAACTTATAAGTTCAGATAGAGTAAAATTACTTCCTCCAATAAAAACAAAATCATCTTTCGAAGCTATCTTAATTGCTTCTTTGTATGCATTTTGCAACGTATCGAAAACTTTGTAATTGATATCTAAATTTCTTAAAACAAAGTTTAATTCCTCTAAACTTAGCGCCCTTGATATTTTCGGTGTAGAAAATAAATATATTCCATCCGTGGGGAAAAGTTTTAAAATTTCTTCTATAGGTTTGTCCTTTACAAACCCAAAAATAAATATTCTTTTTTTACATTTTATTTTATAAATCTCTTTTATGATTTCACTGAATCCTTCAATGTTATGAGCGACATCGGCGATTACAAGAGGTTTATCTGAAATTTTTTCCCATCTACCTCTAAATGAGGTGCTTTTAAAAATATTTAAAACGCCTTTTCTTAAAATTTTTGGGCTTATTTTATTTTCGAATAAAATCTGCATCGCTGCAAGTGCGGTATTTATATTTTTTTTTTGAAAATTGACTACAAATTCTGGCACAGGGTCTAGAGATAAAAAGTCTTCAGCAAAAAATATTTTTGAAGACTGATTTTTAGCCTTTTCAATAAAGACATTATCAGTTTCTTGGTTTTTTTCACCGATTAGAACTGGAATATTTTTCTTTATAATTCCTGACTTTTCGTATGCTATAGAAGTGATTTTATTTCCAAGAAATTTTGTATGATCATATCCGATGTTTGTTATAACAGAAAGAAGAGGTTTAATAATATTTGTTGCATCAAGTCTCCCCCCTAAGCCAACTTCAATCACAGCATAATCAACTTTTTGCAACTTAAAATATGAAATTGCCATCGCAAATGATATTTCAAAAAAAGAATTTTTGTTGGATAAAAAATAATCCTTATTTGTATTTACAAAATCAATTACAAATTGTTTATTAACTTCATTTGAGTCAACTTTTATTCTTTCTCTAAATTCTAATATATGTGGTGAAGTAAATAATCCCACTTTTTTACCATATTCCTGTAAAATAGACGAAATAATATTTGACGTCGAACCCTTTCCATTGGTTCCCCCAACATGTATAAATTTTAATTCTGATTCGGGATTTCCAAGAGCATTCATAAAATTTTTAATTCTTGACAATCCAGGTTTATATGAATCACCTCCCCTAAATTGGTAGGGTGGTATCTGTTCATATAGCCAGTCAATAACTCCTTTATATAATGACACTAATCAACTAACTTAAAATTCACGACAACAAATCCTATCTGAAATTCTGGAGCATTGTCATCAGGAAACCACTTATGTAGAAGGGCTGTTTTTTCTGCAGGCTCCAACAGGCAGGGATGAACATTAGTACTTCCTTTTACTCCAGCTTCTGCCTTTATAACATTTCCGAATTTATTTACTGAAATTCTAACAACCACTTTTCCTTGCTCGTTGCATTCAGGTTTTACTGAACCATTTGATTCGAGGGTTCTTCCATTTAAACCAAACCCAACATCCTCACCTATTAATCCAGTTTGATTATAATATGTATTCGAATATGGGTTTCCAAAATTCATTTTGCCCTCATTCTCATCTGGAATATTTTTATTGTTTGAGTCATTAATTTCTTCAGCGGATATGATTTTTTGTAGGATTTTTTTTGTCAGTTCAGAAATTTGAGACTTTCTTTTTTCACCTTCCTCATTTATTAAAGAATCATTTTCTTTTAAATTATTTTCATCTAAAATCCTTTTTTTTGTTTGCGGGTTAGTTGATTTTTTATCAATTGAAACGATTGATTTTTTTTGCACTAGAGCTTTAGATTTTAATTCTAAATTGTTAGGATTTTTACTAGCATCAGTATTTTTTAGGACGGCTTCGGAACTTTCAAAATCTACTTTTTTAATTAATTTTTCATTTGACAATGTTCCAAAATTAACCTCCACACTATAAGAAATGGGTGGATCAAAAAAAGTCAATCCAAAAACAAAAAATATTAGAATTAGCAAAACCCCAATAAATGAGGTTATAATAGCTGATTTTTTTTTACTAGGTGTAGAAAAAAACTTCATGTTTATTATTTGTCTTTAACTGCTAAAACGACTTTAATTGAATTTCTATTAGCTATGTCCATAACGTAGACGATTTCTTTTATTGGAACTTTATTGTCAGATCTTAAAATTATAACTCTCTTTTTTGATTTTGATAATTTTGTTATCAATTTGTCTTTAATATTCCTCTTCTTAACAAACTCTCCGTTAATATAAAATCTATTCTTGCTGTCTATTGAAATACTGAGGTTTTCTCTGTTTTCACTTTTCCCCTTAGCCTGAGGCAATTTAACATCAATTGTATTTAAGTTTTTAGCCAGAGTAGATGCTATCATGAAAAATATTAATAACAAAAAAACAACATCAGTCATTGAAGACATGTTAAAGTTTGGTGTTATTTTATTATTTGTCTTAAAATCCATTAACTCACCGGCTCATTCAGTAAATCTAAAAATTCTAATGAGGATGCTTGCATTTGATATACAACTTTATTGATTTTTACAACCAAATGATTATAACATATGTATCCAACAATTCCTACCACAAGTCCTGCAACAGTAGTTGTCATAGCAGTATAAAGTCCATCGGATAAAAGTTTCATATCAATACTCCCTCCAGCATTTGAAATCTCAAATATGGAAATAATCATTCCAATTACAGTGCCTAAAAAACCTATCATTGGTGAAGCCCCAGAAATAGTTGCCAAAACACTTATATTTTTTTCTAGTTTGTATATTTCTAATCGTCCAGCATTTTCAATAGCTGTATTAATGTCTTCTAAGGGTCTTCCTATTCTGGAAATCCCCTTAGAAATTAACGTTGCAACTGGAACTTCCTCTTTTAAACACCTCGATTGAGCCATTTCTATTTTCCCACTAGTCACGAAGGTTTTTATTTCGTTCATAAAAGTTTTTTCGACCTTAACTGCAGCTTTAATAGTAAATAACCTTTCAAAATAAATATACAATCCAACTAATAATAAAATAAATAATAAGCCTATGATAACTTGACCTGCTAGACCACTGCTTTTAATTAGCTCAATTAATGATATTGTTTTTTCAGTTTGCAAAACATTACCTTGTACCAAGAAAATTTTAACAAAAATTAATATCATGTTGTTAGTTTTTATATAAACGAAAAAAAAATTATTTAAGTATTTTATTATTAAATAAAATCTCTAATCATTATAAATGTAAATGCTCCTGACAAAAATCCAATTAATGCTAGCCAGGAAATTTTTTTTAAATACCAAAAAAAATCTATTTTTTCCATACCCATAGCCACTACACCAGCTGCTGACCCTATAATTAACATACTACCACCAGTACCAGCAGAAAAGGCTATAAAATGCCATAATGGATTATTAATTTCTTGAGAAAACATGCCCATAGACGCTGCTACAAGTGGTACGTTATCTATGATAGCTGAAGTAGAACCTAAAAGGATCACCACCAAATCGGTATTAGGAAAAATAGAATTTAAATTTTCAGCAAATGAAAATAATACACCAATTGATTCTAAAGCCCCAACAGACATAAGAATTCCTAAAAAAAATAAAATACTTGGTAATTCTATTTTAGATAAAGATTTTTGTATAGGACTGGGAGCGGCGGCTTTATCACTTTCATCATCAATTGAAGTAATATTTATTTTTGTTGAGCTTAATATCTCAGCAAAAGCAGAAACTAGAGCTAGTGAAAACATCATACCCACATATGGAGGTAGATGAGTAACGGTTTTGAAGACAGGTACAAAAATTATTGACGCTAAACCCAAATAAAGAATAATTGATCCATTCTTATTCATAGTCTCTTGGGTTTCATCAAAATTGTGAGTTATATTTCCCTTAAAAGGGGGAAGAAATGTTGCTATACTTATTGGAATTATAAAGCAAATAATTGATGGAATAAGTAAATAGGTAATTAATTTAATAGTTGTTACTTTTTTCCCAATCCATAACATAGTTGTAGTTACATCCCCGATAGGTGACCAGGCGCCTCCAGCGTTAGCAGCTATTATGATAAGTCCTGCATACCAAATTCTTGTATTTCTTTCAGGAATTACTTTTTGTAGAATGGTTATCAAAACTATAGTTGCTGTCAAATTATCAATGATTGCTGAAAGAATAAAAGCGAGAATTGAAAAAATCCATAGCAATTTTTTTTTAGATTTGGTTTTAATGAAGTTTTTAATTGTAAAAAAACCATTGAAATAATCAATTATTTCAATAATTGTCATTGCCCCTAAAAGAAAAACCACAATTTCAGCAGTTTTACCTAAATGGTGAAGCAAAATTTCCTCTAAATGTGATGGTACAAGTTTTTTTACATTAGCATCAACCTCAAAAACGGGTATGTGATATAAGGAAATGGTTGACCACAATAAGGCCATCATTGCAAGTGCTGGGATTAATTTATCTATTTTTAGTGTATGTTCAAGGGTAATTGCGAAATAGCCAATTATAAATACTGCTACTATAAGTGTTTCCATTTAAAAAAAATAAACCCATTTTATGGGATAAGTTTTGTAATGTATTAATTTAAAATCTAAATTGATTAAAATTACGGTAAAAATATATTCCCAGAAGAATGATTTCTTTTTGCACCAGTAACACTAGCGAAACAATTTATTTTATTTTGATCTCTTAGAAGACCTAAAAATGCGAATATTATAGCTTCTTTAAAATTAATGATTTTTTCATCTGGTATAAACAGAGCACAAGATGTTCTATTTTTAATTTGCTGCATCAAATACGAATTAAAAGCACCCCCTCCAGTAATTAGGGCCGTTTTTCTGCCTTTTAATGCAAAAGAAATTTGTTTGGCTATAAAAACAGTATAGGTGTTTAAAACATCATTTAATGAAACTTCTTGAAAGGATTCAAGAATTGGAAGGATATTTTTTTTTACCCATTCGAATCCCAATGATTTAGGAGGAGTCGATTTAAAAAACTCTACACTATTTAATTTCTTTTCTAATTCTGGAATCAATTTACCCTCACTGGCCAACTCTCCGTTTTTGTCAAAGGGTTTCCCAATTTTTGTAGCAAGTAGGTTTAAAATTGTATTTACAGGGCAAATATCATATGCAATAATTTTATTTTGATTTTTAATAGTAATATTCGCGAAACCCCCTAAATTTAAAAAGGTGTCTGACTGATGAAATAGCTTTAATTCTCCAGCCGGAACTAGAGGAGCCCCCTCTCCACCCATTTTTACATCTTTGGATCTAAAATCGCAAATAACTTTTTTATCAATTAATTTTGCGAGCATGGGCAAATTCCCAATCTGGTGCGTTACTCCTATGCTTGGTTGATGCAAGACAGTGTGTCCATGGGAACTAATGAAATCTATTTTATGTTCATTATTTTTTTTTAGGAATTTATTTATCCTTTTTGATAGGTAAATAGTATAAAATTTGTCTAGTTTTTCAATATCCTTCAAACTCAGAGAGCTTGAGCATTTTAGTTTTTCATAGATTTTTTTTGAATAAGGGTATGTTGATGAATCGATTAATTTAAAATGCCAGTTTATATCTTTAAAAAACTCAACTAGAGCAAAATCAAGACCGTCTAGGGAACTTCCAGACATAACTCCTACTACCTTATATTTGACTTTCATTAAAATTAACTTTACTCAATATTATTAAATTTTCAATGATTTAATAAATAATTAAAATAATATTTAAAGAATTTCCATTTTATTTGCTTTATTTAAAAAGATTAATATATAATCTCCCCGAATTTTTGTAGAACTCTTTATATCCTTATTTTTAAGATCCTTAAAAAACCACGTATAATGTATCCAAAAAAACAAGGCTTGTATTCCTCTGAATTCGAACACGAAAATTGTGGAGCCGGTTTCATTTGCAATTTAAAGGGTGAAAAAACAAACTCAATAATTGGAAAGGCCTTAAATATATTGGTTAAACTTGAACACAGAGGCGCTGTAAGCGCTGACGGCAAAACTGGAGATGGTGCAGGAATTTTGATTGAAATTCCACATGAGTTTTTCTTAAAATCTACATCCTTTAAATTGCCTGCATCAAATGATTATGCAGTTGGAATGGTTTTCCTTCCTCAGAAAAAAAATCAAAGAGAAATTTGTATAAATACTTTTGAAAAACAAATAGAAGAAAGTGGTTTAAAAACTTTAGGGTGGAGAAAAGTACCAGTTAATAAAAAAGTTGTTGGGAAAATTGCTTCAAAAACAGAACCTTACATAAGTCAAGTTTTCGTCGGTAAAGGTGAACAAGAAATCGATGATCTTGAGTTTAATATAAAACTATATTGTGCAAGAAAAAAGTGTGAACACATAATATACAATTCTAAGTTTTCAGAGTCCAACTTCTTTTACTTTTCTTCTCTATCAAACAAGACAATAATATACAAAGGACTTTTGGTTCCTGAAGATATTGAGCTATATTATAATGACTTAAGGGACCCCAAACTGGTTACAAGATTAGCTTTAGTTCATCAAAGGTTTTCTACTAATACGTTTCCTACTTGGGACCTTGCACAACCATTTAGATATATGTGCCATAATGGTGAAATAAATACTATTAAAGGTAACATAAGTAGAATGGCCTCTAGAGAGGAACTATTGAAATCAAATTTGTTTGGCGATGATATTAGTGAGATTTTACCGATTATTTTAAAAGGAAAATCTGACTCAGCATCTATGGATATGGTTGTAGAACTTCTTTTACTAACAGGAAGATCGCTCCCTGAAGTTATGATGATGCTAGTACCTGAAGCGTGGGAAAAACACACTGAAATGGACATAAACAAAAAATCTTTTTATAAATATAATTCTTGTGTAATGGAACCCTGGGATGGTCCAGCTTCAATTCCATTTACTGATGGAAAATATATAGGTGCACTTTTGGACAGGAATGGTCTACGGCCCTCAAGGTATACTGTAACAAAAGACGGTAATGTTGTTATGTCTTCAGAAGTAGGAGTACTAGATATAGAACCAACAAATGTTGAAAAACACGGTAGATTAGAACCGGGTCGAATGTTTTTGGTTAACATGAATGAAGGACGTATAGTAGAGGATGAAGAAATTAAATCATTAATTGTAAACCAAAAACCTTACAAAAAGTGGATTGATAAGAATCTATTACCTCTTTCCAACATTCCATATACAGGAAACCATCTTGCAGTTGAGTCGGAAAGTTTTGAAAAGAGACTTAAAATATTTGGATACACCCAAGAGGACTTAAGTACCATCATAAACCCAATGAGTCTAAATGCCAAAGAATCAATAGGTTCAATGGGTACTGATACTCCTTTAGCAGTATTTTCAGAAAAACCACAACTACTATATAACTATTTCAAGCAATTATTTGCTCAGGTTACAAACCCTCCTTTGGATGGAATTAGAGAAGAAATTGTTACAGACATATCTTTAAGATTAGGTAATGATTTTAATATTTTTGAATTATCTGAAATACATGCGAAAAAACTTTTGATTCAAAATCCAGTAATCTCTAATGAAGATCTTGATAAGATAAAACATCTAGAACACCGAGATTTTAAAGCTGTTTCTGTTCCCGTTCTATATGAAATTCATAAAGGTGTGAATGGTTTGGAAAAGTCTTTATTAAAAATAGTTGAGGATATCGAAAGACAAATTGATTCCGGAGCTAATATCATTATCTTATCTGATAGAGGTGTATCAAATTATTTTGCACCTATACCAATGCTTTTAGCTTGTGCACACGTTCACAATACCTTTAAAATGAAGTCCAAAAGATCAAAATTTGATATTGTTATAGAATCCGCAGAACCCAGAGAACCACATCATTTTGCGTGTCTTTTTGGATATGGAGCTAGCGCAATAAATCCTTACATGGTTAACGAAATTATTGAAGACCAAGTAAATCAAAAAAATGTAAAGGGTCTTACCTACGAAAATGCTGTAAAAAACTATAATAAAGCAGTAGCTAAAGGAATAATTAAGGTAATGAACAAAATTGGTATATCTACTCTTCACTCCTATCGAGGTGCTCAAATATTTGAAGCTCTGGGATTAAGTAATGAGTTTATTGAAAGGTTTTTTTGTAACACTCCATCAAGAATTGAAGGAATTGGAATAAATGAACTTGAAAATGAAATTGAAAAAAGATTTAAAAAGGCCTTTGTCGATGACCAAAGCTTTGGATTAAATCTTGAAATAGGAGGGGAATATAGGTGGAGGAGGGATGGAGAAGCACACATGCTAAATCCAAGTTCTATAGCCAAATTACAGCAATCGGTTCGTCAAAAAAGTTGGGAAAGCTACAGTGTTTACTCTAAAATGATTAATAACCAATCTGAAAAACTCATGACAATAAGAGGTCTTTTTGAATTTTCTGATTTGGATCCTATCCCCATTGAAGAAGTTGAGCCCTGGACAGAAATAGTAAAAAGATTCAAAACTGGCGCCATGTCCTTAGGTTCAATATCAGCAGAAGCTCACGAAAATTTAGCTATCGCTATGAATAGGATTGGAGGTAAAAGCAATTCTGGAGAAGGCGGTGAAGACCCAAAAAGATATTTTCCAGATGAAAATGGTGACTTGAAAAAATCAGCTATCAAACAGGTAGCATCGGGAAGATTTGGTGTATCAAGCTACTATTTATCTTCCGCCGAGGAAATTCAAATAAAAATGGCTCAAGGGGCTAAGCCAGGAGAAGGTGGACAATTACCTGGCCCAAAAGTTAATCCTTATATAGCATCTGTTAGAAATTCTACACCCTATGTTGGTCTAATTTCTCCTCCTCCACATCATGATATATATTCTATTGAAGATTTAGCACAACTTATTTACGATCTAAAAAATGCTAACAGAAAGGCTCGGATAAATGTTAAACTTGTTTCTGAAGTAGGTGTTGGTACAATAGCTGCAGGAGTTGTGAAAGCAAAAGCAGATGTAATTCTTATATCAGGATACGACGGAGGCACAGGTGCTTCCCCATTGACATCTTTAAAACACGCAGGTTTACCCTGGGAATTAGGAATTGCCGAAGCTCAACAAACTCTAGTTTTAAATGATCTTAGAAATAGAGTAGTTCTAGAATGTGATGGGCAAATGAAGACGGGTAGAGATGTAGCTGTTGCTTGTCTTTTAGGTGCTGAGGAGTTTGGATTCTCCACAGCCCCTTTGGTAGCATCTGGATGTATAATGATGAGAGCCTGTCATTTGAATACATGTCCTGTCGGCATTGCAACTCAAGATCCTGTTTTAAGGAAAAACTTCAAAGGTAAACCTGAACATGTTATTAACTTCATGTATTTTGTTGCTGAAGAATTAAGGGAAATAATGTCTAAACTTGGATTCAGAACAGTCAATGAAATGGTTGGACAATCCCAAAAAATAAATATGTCAGAAGCCATAAATCATTTCAAAGCTAAAGGAATTGATTTATCAAAAATTTTATACAAACCAAAAATCAGTAAAAAAACTAAACTATTTAATACCGAAAAACAGGACCATGGCTTAAAAAATTCTTTGGATTTTAAAATTTTAAAATCTGCCAAACCCGCTATAAATAATAAACTTAAACAAGTTCTGAATTATCCTATCAAAAGTACTAATAGGACAGTAGGTGCCATAATCTCAAATGAAATATCAAAAATTCATGGTTCTGAAGGACTCCCAAAAGATACTCTAACGGTCAATTTTTCAGGAACTGCGGGCCAAAGTTTTGGTGCTTTCACTACTAAAGGAGTCAGTTTAATTGTTTCGGGAACCTGTAATGATTATTTTGGTAAAGGTCTTTCTGGAGGCAGATTAGTCGTTAAAGTTCCAGATAGAAATACTTTAATAGCACACCAAAATATTATTATTGGGAATGTTGCACTGTATGGAGCAATTAATGGAGAAGTTTACATCAATGGAATAGCAGGTGAAAGATTTTGTGTAAGAAATTCCGGGGCAACTGCTGTTGTAGAAGGAATAGGAGATCACGGATGTGAATATATGACAGGTGGAATTGCTGTCATTCTTGGCAAACACGGAAGAAATTTCGCTGCCGGAATGAGCGGTGGAATAGCTTATATTTATAATGAGGATGGAAATCTAAAAAAGGAAAAATTTAATTTAGAAATGATAGAGTTAGAAAACCTTCAAGAAAAGGATTTTTTGTCCTTAAAGGAACTTCTAAAAAATCATGTTAAATATACATCCAGTGATAAGGGCTCATTTTTATTAAAAGATTTTTCAAATCAAAAACATAAATTTGTAAAAGTTATGCCAACTGACTATAAAAAAGCTCTTATTATGCTTGAGAATGAAAAGGTTAAAGAGAAGGTTAAATAAAAATAAGAATGGGTAAGTTAAAAGGTTTTTTGGAGTTTGACAGAATTGATGAATCTCAGGTTAATCCATCTGAAAGGATTAAAAACTATAGTGAATTTACAATCTCACCAAGTCCAGAAGAATTAAATAAACAAGGTGGTAGGTGTATGGATTGTGGTGTTCCTTTCTGTCATAGTGGTTGTCCTCTTGGCAATCTGATTCCAGACTTTAATGATGCTGTTTATAAGAATAATTGGAAGAAAGCGTTAAACATTCTTCATAGCACCAATAACTTTCCTGAGTTCACTGGAAGACTATGCCCTGCTCCTTGTGAGCAAGCCTGTGTTTTAGGATTAGTAAGTCCCCCCGTTTCTATCGAAATGATTGAAAAATATATTGTTGAAAAGGGTTTCAAAGAAGGTTGGATTAAACCGATAAAACCAACACACAATACGGGCAAGAAAGTGGCTGTGATTGGGTCTGGACCTGCTGGTCTTGCAGCGGCTCAGCAACTAAATAGAGCCGGGCACATAGTGACAGTTTTCGAAAAAGACAACAAAATTGGAGGCCTCTTAAGATACGGTATACCAGATTTTAAAATGGAAAAAAACATAATTGATAGACGATTAGAAATTTTAATTGCTGAGGGTATAAAATTTAATACCTCAATTGAGGTAGGCAAAGATATTTCAACAAAAGAATTAGAAAAAGAATTCGATGCTATAATCCTATGTATTGGAGCATCGGTGAAGAGGAACCTTCCTATACCAGGTAGTGATTTAAAGGGAGTAATTCAGGCAATGGATTTCCTTCCTAACAGCAATAAATTTGTAGACAAACAATTATCGTTAAAAAAAGAATTAAACGCTCAAAACAAAGAAGTAATTGTTATAGGTGGAGGTGATACTGGATCAGATTGCATTGGAACAAGTAATAGACAAGGGGCAAAAAGTGTTACTAATTTTGAGATTACGTCAAAACCCTCTGAAGAAAGAACCAATAAAAATCCTTGGCCATTTTGGCCATTTAAGCTTAAAACTTCATCTTCTCACGAAGAGGGTAGCCACAGAGAATGGTCAATTATGACGAAAGAATTTATAGGGGACGGTAAGGGAAATCTATCTGGATTAAAAACTGTGGAAATAAAGTGGAACTATAAAAATGAAATTGAGGAAATCAAGGGAACTGAAAAAATCTGGCCTTGTCAGATGGTGCTTTTAGCTCTAGGGTTTCTAGGTCCTGAAAAAAGTATTGCAGAAAAATTTGAATTAAAGCTTAATCAAAGAGGAAATATTCAAACAGATGAACATTATAAAAGTTCAAAAAATAAAATATTTGCTGCTGGTGACGCTAGAAGAGGACAATCTTTGATAGTCTGGGCTATTTCAGAAGGAAGGGATGTGGCCTTTGAAGTGGATAAGTTTTTAATGGGTAAATCATTTTTAACCAAGAAAAATAGCAAAGGAGATTTAACTTCTGCTTAATTAAATTTTCAGTTATTTATAGCACTGTCAACTAAATCAGCAAGATTAATTTGAGAATTATTCTGTATTGAATCATTTATTTTAATTAGTTCAATCATATCATTTCCAAATCTAAAAAAAATACTTTGGCCGATTTTTAAATTTAAAAACAATCTAGTATTGGAATTAATTATTGGATTTTTAACACCCGGAATGTAAATTTTAATATTTTGAATAGTAGTGTTTACTAAAAAAAAACTCTTTGAGTTTTTATTAAAATTGTTGCTATTGGGTTTTGAGCCTTTTCTGATTTTATAGCTAATTTTTCCGGGAACTAAAAGCTCATTTTTAATCCTCATAAATTCAAATTTATCAATGAAAAATGAATTAAAAGAACCTTCTTTTAGTGTTTTAGTTTTAATTATAGAGTCATTTTCTTTAAACACTTTTGAAAGAACTAAATTAAACTTTCCTTTATTCCAAATATCAATAATGAAACCTTTATAAGATGGATAGTTAAGAACTAGTTCTTGTTTTGCTGGAATGTAAATGCTTGAAATATTCGTCTTTTTACTTTGTGAGAATACCATTAACCCACAAATAAAAAAAAGTGAAGTTCGTAATACTTTTTTAAACATTTAAAAAAAATTAAATTTAAAACAAATTAACAATTTATGTTGGTGGATAAACTACCTATTAAAAAATTATTTGCGTTTTTAATTTTCATCTCACTTTTAATTTCATTTTTTATTTTTAATAATTCACCAATCAAGCTTGAAAAAAAAGAATATAAAGGTGTTTTTTTTAAAAGACCATTTCCTCTAATAATAATAAATCCAAAAAACAAATTAAATAAATCCAAAAGTTTTTTGATTTTGATTGAAAATGAAACGAATATAAATTCTTTTTTTTCCAAACTCGAGTCAAAAATTGGTTCAATGGAAGGTAAATTCATAAAAGTCTCTGGAAAATTATTGACTCTTAATGAAACTAGATTTATAGAAATTTCAGATGAACTGGAACAAATAGTTATTTTAGATAACCCAAATACTTATCCTAGCGAACAGACCATTGGAAAGAAAATCGATTTAAACGGTAATATTATTAATTTAAATTGCATAACAAAAAACGATTTTTCAAAAGAATGTTTTTACGGAAATATTTACAAGGGATTTATACCTGCGCTAAGGATACTTAGAAATAATGAAAATATAGACTATTTAATAAAAGTAAAAGATTATGCAATAATAAACGATTATATAAAAAACAACTTCCAAAAAAAACAAAAAGTGTTTGGAGAATACTATTATCAAAATGGATTTAATGTTATAAATTTAGATTCAATTTCTACTGTGAAATGAATACATACATTTTAATTTTAACATTAATAATTTCATCATGTTATGGTGAAAAAATTTCCCTAGCAGCAATTAAGAGTCAAATAAAAATAAATGATACGAAAAAGATAATTTCAATTTTGTCTTCAGACTCTTTAATGGGTAGAGACACCAAAAACAGGGGATATTTTAAGGCTGCTGATTATGTTATAAAATACTTTAAGAATAATAATATTAGCCCTTTATACGATGAATTCAAAGATATTTTTTATTCAGACAGCATTGAATCCTTCAATATAGTAGGAACCGTTGGTGAGTTTTTATATGAAAGAAAAACTATTTTAGTTGGAGCTCATCTTGATCATATAGGAATAAGCAGAGTTACAACAGATTCAATATATAATGGCGCCAACGATAATGCTAGCGGGTGTGTGAGTGTATTACAAATAGGATCTTTTTTATCTCAATATAAATGGGATTACAATATTGTACTTGCCTTATTTGCTGAAGAAGAAAAAGGGTTAAGGGGATCTTATAATTTAGCAAAGAGAATGAAAAAAGAAGGTGTCAACTTAAAATACGTGATTAATTTTGAAATGATTGGTAAGGAGATGCGAATAGGAGAAAATAAAGTTTATTTGACAGGATACGAAATGTCG
>CACHSA010000009.1:30000-45223 GCA_902582405.1 uncultured Bacteroidota bacterium
GTCGTCCCCACCTTCCTCGCAGTTTGCACCGGCAGTCTCGTTAGAGTTCCCAGCATAACCTGTTGGCAACTAACGACAGGGGTTGCGCTCGTTATAGGACTTAACCTGACACCTCACGGCACGAGCTGACGACAACCATGCAGCACCTTGTAGATAGTCCGAAGAAAAAGCTATCTCTAGCTTATGCAATCTACATTTAAGCCCTGGTAAGGTTCCTCGCGTATCATCGAATTAAACCACATGCTCCACCGCTTGTGCGGGCCCCCGTCAATTCCTTTGAGTTTCACTCTTGCGAGCGTACTCCCCAGGTGGGTCACTTATCACTTTCGCTTAGCCACTTAATTAACCAATGTTAACCAAACAGCTAGTGACCATCGTTTACGGCGTGGACTACCAGGGTATCTAATCCTGTTCGCTACCCACGCTTTCGTCCCTCAGTGTCAGTATATTGTTAGTAATCTGCCTTCGCAATCGGTATTCTATGTAATATCTATGCATTTCACCGCTACACTACATATTCTAACTACTTCACAATAACTCAAGTTAATCAGTATCAAAGGCAGTTCTACCGTTAAGCGGCAGGATTTCACCTCTGACTTAAATAACCACCTACGGACCCTTTAAACCCAATAATTCCGGATAACGCTTGGATCCTCCGTATTACCGCGGCTGCTGGCACGGAGTTAGCCGATCCTTATTCTTACAGTACCGTCAAGTTTCCACACGTGGAAAGGTTTCTTCCTGTATAAAAGCAGTTTACAACCCGTAGGGCATTCATCCTGCACGCGGCATGGCTGGATCAGAGTTTCCTCCATTGTCCAATATTCCTCACTGCTGCCTCCCGTAGGAGTCTGGTCCGTGTCTCAGTACCAGTGTGGGGGGTCCCCCTCTCAGGGCCCCTACCTATCGAAGTCTTGGTAAGCCGTTACCTTACCAACAAACTAATAGGACGCATGCCCATCTTATACCGTCGAAACTTTCATCTCAATTTCATGCGAAAAAAAGATAATATGGGGCATTAATCCAAATTTCTCTGGGCTATTCCCCTGTAAAAGGTAGGTTGCATACGCGTTACTCACCCGTGCGCCGGTCGTCAGCAAAGTGCAAGCACTCTCTGTTACCCCTCGACTTGCATGTGTTAAGCCTGCCGCTAGCGTTCATCCTGAGCCAGGATCAAACTCTTCGTTGTAGTTATAAATTGTGTACAACTAAAGTAATTGAAAGGTCTCAAAATAGTTTACTATTAATGTATCATATGATACACGCTGTCATCTAAATATTTTCAAAGAACAATGCTAAAAAATTGTTAGCGGATGCAAATATAGAATCTTTTTTGTTCCTTACAATATAAGTTTTAAAATAATTATAAATATTTATTAAATTTTGAACAAATCTTTTTTACTCAAAAAAATTCCAGACAATTCCAAACCGAATCATTGCATCTCGGTAGGGATAACCTTCAGAGCTGAAAAAATTGTATCCAGTCAGTGATGAATTAAAATGTTCATATTTTAAAAATAATCGTGCCTTTTTTATCTTCCCGTTAACAAAAAAATCGAGTCTAGGAAAATCGCCGAACTCATATCTGTTTTGAACTAAAAAACTACCTAATAAAGGATTGTATTTATTCATAAAAAATTTAGAGAAAAATTGACCAGTAATTCCAAATTGTAAATACATAGCTTTTTTAAACACAAAAGAAGAATAACTTAGTGAGGTTCTAAGATTCCATTCAGGAACATTTAGAATTAAGTTTTCTGTATCACCATTGTTAGATTTTTGATATTGGATTGTGTTTGATAGATCAAATTTTCTGTATTTAAAATTCGAATCATATCTAACCTTGAAATAATTAATTATTTTGTCTGATTGATTAACAGAAGTTAAAAGTTGCTGAGGATACAAAAATACTTCCTCTTCATCTTTATCCTCTTGATCAAGTGGAATATTAAAATTTTGACTGTAGTAGATGTAGTTTTTTAGTTTTTGAAGTGATATATAGAATTTTCCAATTTTATTAATGAATAATGTTGATGAAAAAAGAGTGAAGTCTTCATTTTTTAAACTTTCGTTATACCAATTATAATCTTCATATACGCTCCTGTAAAGTATAAAATTTAAATCTGGTGCTTTATTGATTTTTTTAATTGCTACTTCGAAATAATTTTTTTGTTTGAAAATTATTTTAGCTAATATCTCTACAAGATCACTTCTGTAGTCTCCAGAGATAGTTTTTTTAAAAGAAGTATCAAAATTAAATCCCTTCCAATTAAATAAATAATTTCCAGAAAGAAACAGCTGTTTGTAAACGATTAAATTGTTTGAGATATCACTAAGTTCTAGAAAGTTTTTAAAAAAGTAGTCTGTTTTATAATATTCTAATGCCCCGTTGATTTTTCCAAGTTTAGAATTATTATAATTTATACCAATGATGTTTTGAATAACAGCCCAGTTAACCTGATCTTTTACTTCTTCAGAACCTATAGAACCAAAATAGTCAGACCTCTGAGTGTCTTCATATAAATAGAATTTAGTTTCATTTAAAAACTCGTGGAAAACAGATAAACTATTTTCATTTTTTAGACTACTATTGCCTTTAAAAAAATAATTTTGTTTGAAAAAAGATCTTTTGCCTTTTAATTCATTATAAGCTCTTTTTAATCTAACGTTTAAAACAGATCTTTCTTTAAATTCAGGATCACCCAATTGAAATTGTGATAAACTTTGCTCAGTCACTCCTCCATTTTCACTATTCCCAATGTTTTGAGAAACATAGTGTCCTTTAAAATTGTATTTATAATTTTTAGAATTATAATTGAAAGAATATCTAAATGCTTCATTGTTTGACCTTTGATTTACATATTTACCTTGAGACCTCATTCCCCTATATGCAATCGCAAAGTTAAAATTTGGATTCACGTTTAACGTAATTAGAGCGTCAGATAATTGTCCTTGTTCCATTGTTGTCCTAAAAAAAAGTTCAGTAAAAGGTGTGGGGACATTATAATATTTAATGTCTTCCGATTTAAAATATGACATGTGCTTTGATTTTTGGCCTATTTGCGGAATTAGGTTTTCTTTAAAAAAATTGTATCCCAATTTATTGAATGCATGCCCCATATTAACAAACGGTAACAGTTCAAAATAATCTTTTCTGAGTAAATTATTCAAATACTGTTTCTTTAAGGTTAGTGATGTATCAACCGAAATACTCTTCCCTTTGTAATCGATTATTTTATACATCCCTATGTTAACGGAATCTTTTTGTTTTAATTTTCGTTTTTGAACTATGAATTTTTTTGATTTTGATTTTTCATCAAACTCATTTTCAATCGTATTAGATGTTGTATTAAATTTGCTTAAATCTAAAATTTCAGAGCTATTTTCAATATTTTGAACTGGTTCTTGAAAAGCGTGAAGACTGATGGTTTGTAATAAAAATACCATAATAAATTTATAGATAATGTAATTACAAATTTTCATAACACGAAGTTATAATTAAATTTGGATTCATTACATGAAATTACTACCAACGCAGTATTCAAAAAAAATAGAAGCTGGAACCGATGAGGCGGGCAGAGGTTGTCTCGCAGGACCTGTATCTGCTGCTGCTGTAATTTTCTCTGAGGGTTATTCTAATCCCGATTTAAATGATTCAAAAAAACTATCTGAAAAAAAAAGAAATGAACTTAGAAAAACAATTGAGAAAGAGGCTTTAGCATTTTCTATTGTTCATGTTGACAACCACGAAATAGATAAAATCAATATATTAAACGCGTCTATTTTAGCAATGCACAAAGCAATCAAAAAGCTTAAAATTATTCCAGAGTTTATTTTAGTTGACGGTAATCGATTTTATAAATATGAAAATCTAAAGCATAAATGTATAATTTCTGGAGACTCCAAGTTTCAAAATATTGCTGCAGCGTCAATTTTAGCAAAGACTCACAGAGATGAACTGATGATCAGACTAGATAATAAGTACCCTCAATATAATTGGAAAAACAACAAAGGATACCCAACAAAGTCCCATAAAAAATCTTTAATATCCCATGGTCCATCTATTTATCACAGAAAGTCATTCAGACTATTTGATATTCAGACAGAATTAAGGTTTTGAATTATTAAATTTAGCCCTATATTTAGATTTAATGAGAGATTTTAATTCAGCCAAGATTTTTCTAGTAGTTTTCTCCATAATCATTTTTTCAATATCGTGCGACAAAAAAACTTCTAAAAATGAAGACCTAATCTCTTTAATTCCCCAAAATACAGACATAATTGTAAGGGTTAATGATATTAGTTCTGTAATAAATAATTTTAAAAATGACGAACTTTTAAAAGATTTATATTTCCCAAAAGATATAAGTCGGAGCATTAAAGATTTGATTAATGATAGTTTGAACAATCAAATAATTGCCTTCTCAAATTTTGGAAAAAACGAAAAAGCAATAACTATAATTCATAAAAAAACCAGCGATAGCACTTTTTTAAAAGGTGAAAAAATTATTTATAGTGGAAAAGAAATTTTTAAGTTCAAAAAAAATGATACAGAATATTACAAAACTTTTATCCAAAACAATGCAATTGTTGGTAATTCAAGGATAATAATTGAAAATTGCATTAGAAATTACCAACAAAAAAAGAAAGGGATAAATGATAATAATTTCAAGGAAATTTTTAGTACATCAGACCCGGAAAGAGGGGTAAATTTATTTCTCAAGGGAGATCCAAAACTAGGGGACATGAAAGTTTTCAACAACTACCCTCTTTTCCCTAAAATAATGGAAAGTTGGTCAAACTTGGATATAGACATAGAAAATGAGTTAATAGAAATTGATGGTGCTTTTAAAATAAGAGATTCTCTTGGAGAGGTTTCTGGGCTATTTAAAAATAACAAACCTAAAGATTTTTTAGTTAGAAGGTCAATTCCAAATACATATGAATCCTTCTTGATTTTCAACATAGATGATTTAAATGTCTTTAAAAATAATCTTAAAAAGTTAATTGAATATAAAAATTATACAATCAAGAAACTTGATTTAAGTTTTCTAGAATTTGTAAATCAAGTAGCAATAATCAATAACAAAAATGAAAATCAAATAATTTTTCACACTTTAAACCAAAGTTTACCAATTAAAATGATGATTGATGAAACCAAGGAGTTTAGTTACCGTGAAGTTAAATTTTTTGAATTATCAAAAACTCATTCTCAGCTAAAGTTATTGACCGCTATTATAGCTAATGAAACAAAAATAAAATGGTTAGCATATATTGATGAATTTGTTTTTTTATCCGAAACCAAAAATGGAATTAAACATTTAATTGCGTCATATAAAGACGGGCAGGTTGTGGAAAATACGAGTTTAAATTCGTTTTATGAAAAATCATTGTCAAATAAATTTAATACATTATGGATATCTAAGATTAAAAAATTAGATCAGACATCTAACAGTTGGGGTTTTTTAAAAGACGTTGATACAAAAAAATTTCCACTTTTGGGGTTTCAAGCAAAAGTAGATGACGATTTTGTGATTATAAACATCCGCTTTCAAAAATATAACGAAAATCACAGAGAGAACGATTTAAGAAGAAAATTTATTATAAATCTCGAAAATGAAACTCTTAACAATCCACAGTGGATAAAAAATCATAGAACGAAGGAGAATGACATTATCGTTCAGGATTACAAAAACAAAATTTATCTTTTTTCTAATGAAGGAAAACTTTATTGGAAAAAAAATATTGAAGGAAACATAATTGGAAAAGTAAAACAAGTAGATTTATTTAAAAACGGAAAACTACAAATTGCATTTAGAACTACTCAAAGTCTATATATAATAGACAGAAATGGTAAGAATGTAAATCCTTTTCCAATTAAAATTCCAAACTCAAAAAAACTAAATCCTTTATCAGTTTTTGATTATGATAAAAGCAGAAATTATCGCCTTATAATAGCTCAAGATAATGATGTTTTGATGTATGACAAAAATGGAAAAATAGTTAAGGGTTTTAAATTTAAAAAAACCGATTCACCCATCATAAACTCTCCAAAACACATACGCTTTGGTTCTAAAGATTTTATTTTGATTCATGAGGAAAATGGAAATTTACAAATTCTTAACAGGCGAGGTAAAACCAGAATAAGGGTTAAAGAAAATATAGATTTTTCTCAGCAAGAAATTTATCCTTACTTGGAAACATTTACTGGTACTGATTTGGATGGTAATTTAATACAAGTAGATACTCGAGGAAATATTTTAAGTTCAAACTTAGATTTATCAAAAAATCATAAAATTGTAGTCGGATACGAATCATTAGTTACACTATCAGAAAATAAACTGACAATTAAAGGAATACCTATTAAATTACCTTATGGTAACTATACTAAACCTAAAATTTTTAAGTTTAATGATATTATTTATACTACCACAACAGACATAGAATCTAAAAAAATTTACTTGTTCAAAGAAAATGGAGAAAACATAAAAGGATTTCCAGTTTACGGAACTACAAGTGCAAGTTTGTCTAAATCGAACAAAAGTGACCAATTAGAATTGGTTGCGGGTTCAGAGAAAAAAGATGTAATTGTATATAGTTTTTCAGTTACTGAAAATTAAATTAGCATCAAAGGTTTTTTTCAAATTTTCAAGTATTTTTTCTTTAACCTCATTCATTGATATATCTTTTTTTATTTCTCTTTTGATGGATGTAATACCCTTACCTTTAATACCACAAGGAACTATATAATCATAGTATTTTAAATCAGTTTTAACATTTAGTGCAAAACCGTGCATTGTTACCCACCTACTTGTTTTAACTCCTATGGCACATATTTTTCTAGAATTAGGTAAATTCGGTTCTAACCAAACTCCTGTTTCTCCTTTACTTCTTTTTGAAGAAATTTTATAAAATTTTAATGTTAAGATTACAATTTCCTCCAAAGCCCTTAAATACCTATTTATATCAGTATAAAAGTTTTCTAGATCTATAACTGGATAACCTACAATTTGTCCATACCCGTGAAAGGTGATGTCCCCTCCTCGGTTAGTATTAAAAAATTCGATTTTTTTTCTCTGAAGTTCCTCTTCAGGTAATAATAGATTTTTTTCTTGACCGCTTTTGCCGAGCGTAATAACAGGCGGATGTTCAACAAATAAAAAATAATTTGGTGTCTTTGTTAACCCTCCTGTGTTGCGGTTAGTTCTTTTAATATCAATTATTTCTTGTAATTTTTTTTCTTGAAAATCTAAAGCCATTTTATAACCTAAAACGCCAAGATCGTGTACAATAATATTTTTATTGAAATTTTTATTCAATCTTATTTGTATTATTTATAATTATTAAAGCAGCTATTACACCCGGAACCCAGCCGCAAAGAGTTAGAATAAAAACGATCGATACAGAACCACAGCCATAACCAATCACCGCAATTGGTGGAAAGATTATTGACAACAAAACTTGTGTTAGGCTCATTAAATTTATTCTATTTAACAAATTTAAAAACTTTCATTTGTAACATACTTTTTATATTTACTTAAATTTTAAATATGTCTTATTCTGAACAGGAAAAAGTTAGAAGAGAAAAACTCAAAAAAATTATCGCCTTAGGTATAAAGCCTTATCCCGCTGAATTATTCACCGTAAGTCATTTATCGATCGGAATTAAAGAAAATTTTGAATCTGGTAAAAAAGTTTCGGTAGCTGGTAGAATTATGTCAAGAAGAATTCAAGGGAAAGCGAGTTTTGCTGAACTACAAGATAGTGCAGGAAAAATTCAATTGTACTTTAATAGAGATGAAATATGTAAATCTGAAGATAAGTCACTGTACAATGAGGTTTATAAAAAGTTATTGGATATTGGGGACATAATAGGTATTACTGGTATTTTATTCAAAACAAGAGTAGGAGAGAAAACAGTCCAAGTTGAAGATTTTAAAATTCTGTCAAAATCAATTAGACCTATTCCGATTCCTAAAACAGATTCAGAAGGAAATATTTATGATGAGTTTAAAGATCCTGAATTAAGGTATAGACAAAGATATGTAGACTTAATTTTAAATCCAGATGTAAAAAAAACATTTATAAAAAGAACAAAAATAACCAACAGTATTCGGGAGTTTTTTAATATTAAAGGTTACCTAGAAGTGGAAACCCCTATCTTACAACCCATACCTGGAGGTGCTCAAGCAAGACCATTTATTACTCACCACAATGCTCTCGATATTCCACTTTATCTAAGAATTGCAAATGAGTTGTACCTAAAAAGACTAATTGTTGGAGGTATAGATGGTGTATATGAATTTTCTAAAGATTTCAGAAATGAAGGGATGGATAGATCTCACAATCCCGAATTT
Source organism: uncultured Bacteroidota bacterium (assembly GCA_902582405.1). GTDB lineage: Bacteria > Bacteroidota > Bacteroidia > Flavobacteriales > Flavobacteriaceae > TMED96. The sequence continues at coordinate 38,358 of CACHSA010000009.1, forward strand.
ACTGTTATGGAATTGTATGTTGCGTATAAAGATTACTTCTGGATGATGGACACAACTGAGAAGTTATTAGAGAAAATCTGTAATGATTTATATAAATCCAGTAAAGTAACTTTTGCAAATAAAGAAATTGATTTTAAAGCCCCTTATCCAAGGATTCCTATTTATGAAGCTATTAAAAAATATACAAATTTTGATATTTCTAATATGAATATCATTGAATTGAGAAAAACGGCTAAAAATCTTGGTATTGAAGTTGAAGATTCAATGGGGAAAGGTAAAATAATCGATGAGATTTTTGGAGAAAAATGTGAGAAACACTTCATCCAACCTACGTTTATTATTGATTATCCAAAAGAGATGAGCCCCTTAACCAAAGAGCACAGAATAAACCCAAAACTAACTGAAAGATTTGAGTTAATAGTTAATGGAAGTGAACTTGCCAACGCTTATTCTGAACTAAATGATCCAATCGATCAGAGAACTAGATTTGAGGAACAATTAGAATTGAGTAAAAAAGGAGATGACGAAGCAATGTTTATAGATCAAGATTTTCTAAGAGCTCTTGAATATGGAATGCCTCCTACATCGGGTATTGGAATTGGAATTGATAGACTAACAATGCTTCTAACAAATAACACCTCAATTCAAGAAGTTATATTTTTTCCTCAAATGCGACCCGAAAAAAAAATTCAACTAGGAAAAGAAGAAGAGGAAGTTCTATCATTTTTAATCCCCAACACAAAAATTGACATTAATGAAGTTAAAAGAAAAACTAGCCTAAGTAACAAAAAATGGGATTTAGCCTTAAAAAATCTTAGAAAAAAAGCATTAATTAAAATTAAAAAAGAAAACAATACAATCTTCATAATGTCATTATAACTGTTTTTTCAAAAAACATTTGAATTTTTCAACTGTATAATCTATATCGCTTAAAGTTAAAGCATCATTTAAAAAGTAACTTTCAAAAGCACTCGGTGGAAGGTAAATTCCATTTAATAACATATAGTGAAAAAAGTCCCTAAAAACGTTGTTATTGCCTTTAGCTGCAGAATCAAAATCAGTAACACTATTTTTTGTAAAGTGAACCGAGAGCATGGATCCGCAAATGTTTACTTGACACGGTATCCCCGTATAACTTATTTCTTTTAAAAAACCTTTATACAAACGTTGAGTTTTACTATTTATCCTTTCATAAAAGTCTAAATCATTTTTTAAAAATTTTAGAGTTTCTAATCCTGCCCTCATTGCTAAAGGATTACCACTTAAGGTACCAGCTTGATAAATTGGTCCCTCTGGAGCTAGCATATCCATAATTTCATGTCTTGAGGCAAAGGCCCCTACAGGTAATCCACCTCCCACAACCTTTCCATACGTTACGATGTCTGCATTAACTCCTAAATATTTTTGTGCTCCTCCGAATGACAATCTAAATCCAGTCATTACTTCATCAAAAATTAAAAGAGACCCAAAACTACTGCAAATTGACCTTAAGCTTTTCAAAAAATTTTTTGAAGGTGTGATACATCCCATGTTACCAGCAACTGGTTCTATAATCACACAAGCAATCTCCTTGTTGTATCTATCAAAGATTTTTTCAACACTTTTCAAATCATTATAATTTGCAATCAAAGTATCCCTGGCATTTGATTTTGTTACTCCAGGGCTGTTAGGTTGGCCAAAAGTAATAGCTCCGCTACCAGCTTCAATTAAAAATGAATCTGAGTGACCATGATAACAACCCTTGAATTTTACAATTTTATCTCTTCCTGTAAATCCCCTAGCCAAGCGAATAGCACTCATACAGGCCTCAGTTCCCGAGTTTACAAATCTAATTTTATCAATATTTTTGATATTGGAAACAATTAGTGAAGCCAACTCAGATTCCAACTCTGTTGGGATACCATAGGAAGTTCCCTTTTCTGCTTGAGACACAATTTTTTCAATGATTTCCTTTTTGGCATGCCCCAAAATCATTGGACCCCAACTGGAAATATAATCTATGTATTTATTGTCATCCTCGTCAAAGAGATAAGCTCCTTTTGCTTTTTTAATGAAAATTGGTGTTCCTCCAACTGACTTGAAGGCTCGAACTGGAGAATTTACTCCCCCAGGTATAAGTTTTTTTGCCTCTTCAAATAATTGACTACTTCTTTTATAAATCATTTACTTTTTTGTTATAATAAGTTCCTGTCCAATATAAATTTTATTGTCATTAATTTGATTCATTTTAACTAGTGTTTTGATTTCAATATTAAATTTTTTTGATATTGAAAATAAAGTGTCTCCCTTTGAAACCCTATAAAAAAACAATTCCTTTTTATTAGAATCTTTTTTTATGTTTGTTTTAGCTTGCCTGTCAAAACGTTTCAAATTTAAACGCTCAATTAGATTAATCAATTTTAAAGGATATTTTTTATCTGTTGCATAACCTGCTTTTTTTAATCCATATGCCCATTGCTTATAATTTTTAATATTGTAATCAAATAAAAAAGCATAGCGAGGTCTATTTGTTAAAAAAAGTGAGTGATCACGATAGGATTCTTTTGGGTCTTTGTATTTACGAAAACATTCCCCTTTTTTGTCATCATCATGATAAATCTTTTTACCACTCCATTCCTTATGGCATTTGATTCCAAAGTGATTGTTCCCTTTAAGAGCTAGTCTACCTTCTCCATAACCAGACTCGAGTAAGCCCTGGGCAAGTGTTATGCTTGCTGGTATTTCGAATTTTTTCATTTCCTCAATTGCGATAGGTGCAAACTCAGATATGTATTTGTCAATTTTTTGGTCATTTGACAGTATAGAGTTTTTTTCAATATTAATATTTTTACTGACAACTTCTTTTTTTTTTTCTTTTTTTGAAGATTTGAAGGACAATACCTTGCAACCAGTCTGAAATATTAATATTATACAGTAAATAGTTATTTTAGTAAAAGTCCCCCCTTTTTTTTCTGCAAAAAATTGAAACCGTCTATTCCCTGTAGCCCTCCTGTATGGATGATTAAAATATTTTTTCCCCAACTCCAATTATGATTGTTTATTAAAGTAAAAATACCAAAAAGAACTTTTCCAGTGTATATTGGGTCAAGTGGAATTTTATATTTTTTTTTAAACGAATTCATAAATAATATAAGTTCATTATTAAATTTACCAAACCCACCGAAAGTAAATTCCGTAATTAGCGTATAATCGATTGAAGAATCAATACTATTAGAAATATAATTACTCCTAGATTTATCATTTACTGACAGAAAACCTATGAGTTTTTGGTCATTACTTATAGATCTACTGGCCCCAAGCATTGTTCCACCTGTTCCCACAGCTAAACATATTGCATCAAATTTAAGATCGAAACTCCCAACAATTTCGGAGCTTCCTTTAATCCCAAAATCATTAGAACCCCCCTCAGGTACGTAGTAAAGATTTCTTTTTGACAAAAATTTTTGTACTTTTTTTGAAAAAAATTTAAGCTTATAATCCTCCCTTTTTAAGTACTCTAAATGCATTCCTGTATTTATACAATGTTGAATAGTTGGATTTGACTTTGTATTCATCTCTTGTCCTCTAACAAATCCAAAAGATTTTATTCCAAAATGTTCACATAAACTTGAAGTTGCAGCCAGATGATTTGAAAAAGGACCACCAAACGTAACAATACCATCATATCTATTTTTGTAAAATTCAATTAAATTGTGTTTTAATTTTCTGTATTTGTTGCCTGTTAAATACAAGTCAGATGCAATTTCCCTTTTTATGGTAATATTGACATCCTTTACTTTACCTAAAAAAGCGTATTGAGTTAAAAGAGATACCATTTAGAAAATATTAATCACTAGTTTTAATTTTTAAAATAATTAATTTTTTTTTAAGTAATTTTAATAGGGCATGATGTTTGATATAATTTAAGTAATTATGAAGAATTTGTTAATACTAAGTTTAGGAATTTTAATTTTCAGCTGTACATCAATAAGGGTTTTTTCCGATTTTGATAATTCTATAAACTTTGACAACTATAAATCTTTCGCTTTTTTCAAACCTGGAATTGAAGAAGTTGAAATTTCTGATTTAGATAAAAGAAGGATTTTAAAAAGTATAGAAAAAAGTTTAGAAGAAAAAAATTTGGTCTTATCTAATAATCCCGATTTATTGATTAATATTTCTGTTAAAGCAACTGACAGAGTTTTTATTAATCCAAATAATGGATGGGGATGGGGATGGGGATGGAATCCCTGGATGTTTAATTCAAATTTTAATTCTATATCAACTCAAACTAGAGGAGAGCTTTTTATTGATATAATTGATTCAAGATCAAAACTTCTTGTATGGCAAGGCAAAGGATATGGAGGTATTAACGAATACATGAAAAATAGGGATGAAAGAATTAATTTGTTTGTCTCAGAAATTCTTAAAAATTATCCGCCTGCTGACGAAAGTTAGGGTTTAATTGTTTTATTGAATGATAAAATTGCCTTGTCTATCCCACTTAGATTAGTTCCTCCTGCAGTTGAATAAAAGTTTTGTCCTCCACCTGTTCCATCAATGTATTTAGAAATTCTATTGATTATTTTACGTGCGTCATATCCTTCTTTCACTACCAAATCCTTATCTATATAACACACTAAAATGGCTTTAGACTCGTGAGCAACAGCGAGCAACATAAATAAATTTTTGATTGATTTTCCCAAATCAAAGGCTAGGGATTTTAAAAGCTTTGGATTCAGAGAAATTTTTTCAGAAAGAAGGTTAACACCATTACATTCTTTTACCTTATCTATTAATTCTAATTTTAAGCTTTTTAAATGTGCTTCAGATAAATTTTTTATTTCATTTTTAAAATTATGTATTTCACTTTGAATGTTTTCGACTGCTGTAATTGTATTTTGTGGACTTTTTAATAGTTCTTTTATCTTTTCTAAGTCATTTGATTGTTTTTCAAAAAATATTTTACATGAATCACCAGTTATAGCTTCTATCCTTCTTATTCCTGCAGCAATTGCTGATTCAGAGAGGATTTTAAAGTGCCAAATTTGTGATGTTTTTTCAACATGGGTACCTCCACATAATTCAATTGATTTTCCAAATCTCACAGTTCTAACAGTGTCTCCATACTTCTCACCAAATAGGGCAATTGCTCCCTCTGAAATGGCTTTTTCCATCAGAGTATTTCTATTTTCTTCCAATGAAAGATTTTCTTTTATTCTAGAGTTTACAAACTCTTCAATTTGTGAGATTTGATCTTTAGATATTTTTGAAAAATGGGAAAAATCAAAACGTAAGGCTGTTGAATTAACCATTGAACCCTTTTGTTCAACATGATTACCCAAAATTTCTCTCAAAGCTTGGTGAAGTAAATGAGTTGCTGTGTGATTAGATGAGGCTTGAGTTCTTTCAGTTTTATCCACTACTGCCTTAAATGTTACATCAATTTTTTTAGGAAGTGTGCTGCAATAATGAACTATGAGATTATTTTCTCTTTTAGTATCAATAATGTAGTGTAAGTCTCCATTTGTGGATTCCAAATATCCCTTATCTCCGACTTGTCCACCTCCTTCAGCGTAGAAAGGTGTTAGGTTAAATACAAGCTGAAAGATATCTCCTGATTTCAAAGAACTAGTTTTTCTATACCTTGTAATTTTCACATTGGATGTTAAGTGGTCATATCCGACAAATTCTTCTAAATCATCTTCATGAATTATAACCCAGTCACCTTTTGAGCTAAAGGCGGCTTTTTTTGACATTTCTTTTTGTTTTTTCATTGATTTTTCAAATTCCTCTTCGTCATAACCAAATCCTTTTTCAGATAGAATTAAAGCAGTGAGATCTTTGGGGAATCCATAAGTATCATAAAGCTGAAAAACTTTAGAACCCTCAATTTTTCCATCTATATTTTTTGAAATCATTGAGTCGAGCAATAATAATCCTTGTTCAAGAGTTTTTAAAAAAGAGTTCTCCTCTTCTTTAACTACATTGTAAATTAAATTTCTTTTACTGTCAAGTTCAGTATACACATTTTTCATCTGATTATAAATAACATCTACCAATCGAAAAATAAAGGGTTTTTTTTGATTTAAAAACGAATATCCATACCTGACAGCTCTGCGTAAAATTCTTCTAATTACGTATCCTGCACCTGAATTCGAAGGAAGTTGTCCGTCAGCTACAGCAAAAAAAACTGCTCTTAAATGATCTGCAACAACTCTTATTGCCTTATCAATTTCCAAATCAACACCGTAGTCATTGCCTGTAAGTATTTCAATTTCTCTAATAACTGGTTGAAAAATATCAGTATCATAATTCGAGGTTTTATTTTGAAGAACCATTGCAAGTCTCTCGAAGCCAAGACCTGTGTCAACATGTTTTTCTGGGAGATCCTCAAGAGTTCCGTCAGATTTTCGATTATATTGAATAAAGACTAGGTTCCAAAGTTCTATAACCTGAGGATGATCTTTATTTATCAAATTTGCTGCAGGTACTTTCTCTATATCTTTATCTGATCTTAAGTCAATATGTATCTCTGAGCAAGGCCCACAAGGACCTTGGATTCCCATTTCCCAAAAGTTGTCTGATTTTGAACATAAAAATATTCTGTCCTTATCAACAATTTGATTCCAAATTTTAAAAGATTCATTATCAACATCAAGGTTTTGAGTTTTATCACCCTCAAAGATTGTTACGTATAGCTTATCTTTATCAATTTGATATAAATCTGTGAGTAGTTCCCAAGCCAATTTAATAGCATTTTCTTTAAAATAGTCACCAAAACTCCAATTTCCGAGCATTTCAAAAAAGGTATGATGATATGTATCAATCCCAACTTCTTCTAAATCATTGTGCTTCCCAGAGACTCGAAGACATTTTTGAAAATT
>CACHSA010000010.1 GCA_902582405.1 uncultured Bacteroidota bacterium
CAAATTCCTAAGTAGCTGTTTGATTTCAATTGTCAACTTGTTCGTAACTCCTTTTTAACATTCCAAATTCTTTTTTATTTTGGACGTTATGAATAAATGGGAATCAAAAGATCTACCACTTTTTTTCACTATGTTAGGTATATTAGTTACTGCATTTGCAAACAAAATTGAAGAACTAACTTCTATGCCTTTTTTTGTTGTAGCTTGTATTGCTCTAATTTTTTTTTTAATTCCCCTATACATTTGGATAAGTGATTGGTTTAAAACCAGAAAATAAATTCTTGTATTTTTTTTTAACGTTAATTAACTTTTTTAAATGTATAAATCGGCTTAATATGAAGTACAATTAATTATTATATTAAATACAGATGAGAATACTTATTATTTCTTGCAAATTATTGAAATACATCACTACTTACCTATGCAGGAAGTTTTTTTGTATTTATAATCATATACTTACATGGATTTGTACCATATTTATAAATCAATTTATAACCAATTTTCATTCAATATTCTCTTCACTCATCTTACTGCATATTTTAGAATTTTGTTCAAAGAAATATATTCAAGCGTCTTTTCGTGTGTTGCTTCCAAAATCAATTTAGGAGCTTTTCCAGCTTTTTCTGCCTCAATCCATCTTTTAACGCATAAACACCATTTATCACCTTCTTTTAAACCAGAAAACTGATAAAATGAAACTGGAGTGATCAAATCATTTCCTTTTGATGCCGAAAAATTTAAAAATTCATTTGTCATTATAGCACAAACTGTGTGTGTACCCTTATCGCTAAAATTAGTTCTACAAAAGCCATCTCTAAAATACCCTGTCGCAGGTTTTAAGCAACAAACTTGCAAACGTTCACCAAATACATTTTTATCAATCATTTTTTATTAAACCTAATTCTTTAAATTTTTTTATTAAAAAATCTGCATATCTTATAAAGCCTACATCAGTAAAATGGACTCCGTCTACTGTTCCCTCTTGATCATCACCTAAGGCTTTTAAACTATCAAAATAGAAAAGGTTATCGTATCCAAGATCAATCATTTTTTGATATTCTATCTTTAAAGCATTATCCATTCCTTTGCCCCATTCTAAAACTTTCTTATCTAAAACAGAAAAGGTGGATTTAAATAAGTCTACAAGAATTATTGAAGCATTAGGGTTTTTCTCTCTAATAGTATCTATTAGTGGAATTGTACGTTCCGTTATATTTTGTGGAGATAACATATTTGGCAAACATTCAATTACATAAATTTCTGCATCAAATTCGGAAATTAGTTTAGCTAAGGGCTCTTCCATTTTACCATTTCCGCTGAATCCAAAATTAATTATATCCCTGTCTAATTTACGGTTGATAATATTGGTATGAGCCATTCCTGGACGAGATGCGCAACCCCCTTGAGTAATACTCGTCCCATAAAATATTATTGGTTTTTCTAAATTTTGTTCAGGAACTATTATGAAACTACTTGAATTAATTCCAATTTCGATATTTGCTACTCCATCATACAGAGGTAGATAGACTTTATATTCTCTTTTTTCTACAGTCATATTCTCTACAAGAGTGTACTCATTTAATTTTCCTTTGGGTCTTCCGGTGTTTAGATATTGCCATTTATCTTTATTTCTGAAATATAAATCCACCCCCTTAATTCCAGTTTCAGGCATATGATCCATTTTTAAGTCATTCAAAATCTCCCACTTTACTTTTATTATTGATGAATTGGTAATAAAACGAATTGATAATCCAGTGGATGATTTTGACAATTCCCACACTTCTTCTCTTACAATATCTTTATAGGAAGCAGGTAGCCGGTCGTATCTGTTCTCTTTTAATGAATCAGCAATTATAGTTCCTTCAAGCCTAAAGAAATTTTTTCCGTGAAAAATTATTTCACTTGATTCTTTAGAATTTTCCTGTCCAAAAAAAACAAAGGTGCATAGAAGTAAAAGAAAAAATACCTTTTTCATCGTGTTGGTTTAACGAAATAAATTAACAAAAAACAGAAAATCTGTCACTTGGAGAATACCTCCTCAGGGGGTAGTTGTTTCACTCTATAATTTCTCCTTTGTTATTTACTCTAATAATATTCTCCCAAATTATTTGATCATACCATCCATCTGGTGCAGACTTAGTAATTGGATCTAGATTCAATTTTGATATCCCTGGTATTGTGGAATTAATTGATTCAAAAATATCATCTAAATTTTCATATCCATCGACAGTCATTACATTCCAATTATGCTTGTTGCCACGAGGATTGATTCTTCTGGCTACTCCCCAACTTTTTTGTTTTGTGTTTTTTGATTTTAAAAGTTTCTCAAAAAAAGGCAACCATACTTTTTTTTGTTGTTCGCTGAAGTTTTTTGGATTTTTTGACATAGCTAGATTATGTACTGAAAATTTTATTTTTATACCTTCTGGTGCTGATAAAAAATTGTCAAAATACAAATTACTATTCCCTACAACATATGAACCCCACTTCTCTCTACCAATTTCGCTTAATTTTGGAGTATACAGTTGTTTGGAAGTTTGATTAAAATATTTACCTATTGAATTGTAGGCTTTTTTTCTTGAAATTAAGTCACCGAAAGAAATCCAAGTTATATAATCAACGTTTGTTTCGTTTTTTCCAAATCTCTTGCTCATTCCCCAGCCTCTAATTAATCCGTCTTTAGCAGCTTTTGACATCACTTTCGCAAACCATTCCTTTTCTGAAGCTTCATATATGTTTGTTTCATTATATGGAACAGAGAAATGCCACATATCTACATACTGAGAAAAGCTAATTAGGGGAGTAAATATTAATAAATAAAATAATTTTTTCATTTTTATTGGTTTATAGTAAAAACAAAATTATAAAAATATCTGTCACTTGTAGAATATATCATCTGTGGAATGGAAGCTTTTAATTTAATTTATCTAAAAAAATCATCTTTAGAAATTTCAAAACCTATAACTCTTTTTGAGCCAGCAGAAAAATAAAAATCTAAATATGCTTTAGAGCCAACTACTATAGGTATTCTTTCTGGTGATTCATAAAAAAGTTTTAGGTTATGATATTGATATATAAAGTGACCAACTGGCAGGTTTTCAATTAAATATTTTTCAAAAGCTCTTAAATATAAATGAGTAATATAGTGTCCACCACCGTCTCTAAGAGTAACAATAATGTCATCTTCAAGTGAATTTGATACAAGTAAAGTAGCTTCAGCAAGTAAGTTGATTTGCTCATTTGGATATTTATTTTTAAAAATTTTTTCACCAGTTAATGGTCTTTGTGAAACAGCGAAAAAACTTAAAAAAAATAGAGGGATAATTATAAAATAACTTACCTGAAAATTCATAACAAAAATTACTTATCTTTTTGTTTTGAGAGAAATACTATTGATAGGTCCTACTTATTTACTAGTAAAAAAAACTGATTATTTGTGATTGAGTAATTTCAATCTAAATTTTTTATCACAAATGTTTAACTACTCTTAAAAATCTGTCACTTGGAGAATATCTCCTAAGTGGAAGGCTAGTTGTTCAGTTCTTCTTCAATCAATTCCTCAAGAATCTCTATTTTCTTCTCTCCCATTGCAAAGAAATCAGATTGAATTCTCATATACATCGACCAGTCTAGAGCAATAGATTTTAGCTTTTTGTCTTTTCTAATTTTAATTATATCAGATGGATCAAAATAATGCTTAGTTAAAGTGCCCCCTATGGCTCCATAGTCTATCGAATCTAATTTATAATCTGTTAACTTATCCCCAAACCTCAAAAAAGATCTATTGTCAGTTTCGATAGCGTTAATTAATAGGGAATAAATAAAATTATAATAATTACTTAACTCACTTTGAAGTTCACTATTTTTTATGTATTCAATTGATCCAGTAGATACCAAAGCGTCAAAAAATTTACTGTTTTTAATAAGTTCATTATTACCCCAAATTCCAGAAATATAAAGTGGTTTGAATTTTAAAGACAAATCAAATAGCGAATCTATGTAGGAAAGTCTCTGTTTATTATAAATCTTACCAATGCCAAAGAATTTCTTGTCTTTTTTTAATTCTATCAAAACACCCTCGAGCCCTTTGTTTTTCGAATCTTCTTTGTCTTTATTATTAAGTATGTCCTGAATGTAGAATGAAGCAGTTACTGAAAAAATAATCACAACAACCTCAAAAATATACCTAAAGATTAAATTTTTATTTATTTTGATTTTTTTCATAAGAAATAGAAATATATAGAATAATAAAAAAAATCATTGTTCCTAGTAAATATATTTTCCAATTTGGATTTCCATTATATAAACTCAATAATATAGAAACGAAAGCAACTAATGCAATAATTATTATTGCACCATTGTATTTTTTCATATGAATTGATTTTGGTTAAAACTAATTTAAAAAATATCTGTCACTTGGAGAATATCTTCTCTGTGGAATGGGGATTGTTTTATGGTAAGTTAACTCAATTGGGCAGAGTAGGGGTAAAACAGCTTTTTGGTACAAATTTTTTTACTCTTCAAATCTCTGCAATTTTAATTATAATAAGGGTTTAGTGTATTTTGCTATAAATGATTATGCAATCTCAATGTACAAATACACAAATTTGTACATCAATTTGTACATTCAAACTGCTAAAAAGAGAATAACAAGGGTATATCAAGAACAACTAAAAATGTGGTAAAGCCTTATTATAACTACCATTGTAGTAACAAAAGCATAACAAGAGCAACAAAATTATTTCCCTATGCAAAATTTAGAAAATATATTTGATAGTATTTCATCATTAGTTATCTCCCCAGTCACCTCTCCTAAATGATATAGGACCTGTTTTAAATCTATTGTGATTAAATCAGAAGGCACATCGTTTTTTAATCCCTTTTTAACATTTATAATTTCTTTTTTTGCGAGACTAAGAGCTGAATAATGCCTACTATTTGTTATTATGAGTTTGTTTGAATAATCCTTTTTCAAATTATCAATAATTTTATTTTTTAAATGCAATACATCTTTTTTTTCTTTTGTATTAATCAATATTGGATTTAATTCAGATTTTTTGATTTGTCTTTGTATTAAATCTGCCTTTGTGAAAATTAGTATTATTAGCTTTTCTTTGTACCTATTCTTCAATTTTTTTAATTCAACTATTTCAGAGTCAATATTTTTGTCTGAAGATGTTGAATCAATTAAATACAATATTATTTCAGATTTATCAATACTTTCTAGTGTTCTTGCAATTCCAATTTTTTCAATATCATCATCTGTTTTTCTAATTCCAGCAGTGTCTATAAAACGAAATAATCTACCTTCTAGATTAAATGTATCTTCAATTATATCTCTGGTGGTTCCTGCAATTGGGCTAGTAATTGCTTTATTTTCATTTAGAATAGAATTTAGTAAGGTTGATTTTCCTACATTTGGAGAGCCTACTATGCACACGGGAATTCCATCTTTCAAGGCATTACCATATTTAAAAGAATCAACTAGCTCAGAAATTAATATTTCGGCATTGTTGAGTAATGACAGAAATTTTTTTCTTGGGGCAAACTCAACGTCTTCTTCACTGAAGTCTAGCTCTAGCTCTATCAAACTTGTCAAATTCAATAATTCGTCCCTCATCTTTTTTATTTCATTACTTACACCACCTCTCATTTGGTTCATTGCAAGTTTGTGGCTTGCTTTAGAGTTGGAAGATATCAAATCAGAAATACCCTCAGCTTGAATTAAATCCATTTTGCCATTCAGATACGATCTCAAAGAAAATTCACCAGGATTTGCAGTTCTTATCCCATTATCAGAAAGTAATTCCATAATTCTATTTTGTATATAAATTGAACCATGGCAAAATATTTCCACCATATCCTCACCTGTGAAGGAATTTGGTTTTTTAAGCTTTGATATCAATACTTCATCGATTATTTCATCTTGGTACTTAATTGTCCCAAGATAATTTCTATTTATTTTTAAATCTGAATAGTTTATTTTTTTTTGTTTAGGCATAAATATCTTTTTAATTACATTATGGGTAATATTCCCTGATATCCTTATAATTGAAATTGCCCCTTGTCCTTGTGGCGACGAAATTACAGCAATCGTATCTTTTTCAATCATTTTTATATTTTAAGACTAAAGGTTGCACGTTTTTTATGAAGTTTGTGTTCGTAATTTTTCCACAACTGATGTATTGAAGTGTTTTCTTCTAATTCTGGATTAGTTTCTACTTCTGTTACACCTTTTTTATTAAATAACTTTTGAATTTCATTAAATAAAATTGCTATAACACCTTTATTTTGGAATTCTGGATCTACACCAATTAAATAAAAAGATGCCCTGTGATTAAAATATTTGGCCTTTAAAAGATGGAAAATACCAAATGGAAACAGTTTTCCATTAGCTTTTTTTAATGCTTTAGTGAATGATGGCATTATTATTACAAAGGCAATTAGTTTATTTTTGTGGTCAGATACACACTTTATGTATTCTGGATGAGCATACTTTAAATATTTTTCTTTGTAATAGTTTATTTGATATTTTTGGATTGGAACAAAAGTTTGAAGTTTCGAATATGTTTTTTCAATAAGTCGAAACATTTCATTAACATACGGTTCTATTTCACTATTTTTTTTGAAGTGCAGGACTTTTAGATTATATCTCTCTAAGATTAGCTTTCCGAATTTTCTAACTTTTTCCGGAGAGTTTTCGAAATCAGGTATTTTAATTTCAAATTCTATCCATTGAGCTAACTTTTTCATTTTGAGTTTCTCCATATGTGTAGGATAGTAAGAATAATTATAATTTGTTATGATGGTATTCATTTTGTCATAACCCATAACCAGCATTCCCGCCTTGTCCATATTAGAAAATCCTACCGGCCCCTCAATGAAATCCATTTTTCTAAACTTTCCAAATTCTTTTACTTTTTCAATTAATTTTTTACTCACCTCAAAATCGTCAACAACATCAAACCATCCAAATCTAACCTTATTCTTCTTTAATTTATTTACTTCAACCCAATTAACTATCGCCGCTACTCTTCCAACTATTTTTTTTTCTTTATAAGCTAAGAATAAAGAAACATCAGATGTTTTAAATGCAGGATTAGTTTTTTCATTTAAAAAAAATAACTCTTCATTTTTAATGGGGGGCACCCAAAAAGAACTATTTTTATATAGCTGAAACTGAAAATCAACAAATGCTTTAAGTTCTGACTTTGTTGTCACTTCAATAACTCTAATCATTTTTCGGTTTTTTCCTTGCCTTTTTATTTCTTTTCTTGTCTGCTTTCTGTGCTTTTTTGGCACCTTTTATATACATTCTTTCCTCTTTTTTCATCAACTTTTCCTCTAATTTTAACTCAGGATCGACGTCTTTATGAAAATCTAATCTATAGGATGCACCTAGGTTAAAAAAAATCATCGATGGAGAATTTTTAGTATTAGCACCGAATGTTGCTTCAAACTGCAAGTCATTATTGAAGAGATATGCTGCCCCAGTTCTAAAAATCTGGTCCTTATATAAATCGCTTGAAATATTTTGAGTTTCAATATATGTAGACCATTTTTCATTAATTGTGTGTGTTAATGTAAGTATATAGCTAAATTCAGGAAAATCTGAAGAAATTTTGTTATAAATAAAATTAGTTATAAATACCCATCTTCCAAAAAAATGAGATTGAGTTGCTAAAATACCTTTACCTGTAAAACTGGGCTCAATTGAATCATCTCTTGGGATTCCAAAAAATAAAGTTGGTCTAAGCTCATCAAAAACATTTCCATAAGGGTATGGGTTTTCTTTTTCTAAAATAAAATTTCCACCAAGAGTTATTGAAACAGCTGGTATTAAGTCCCTTAGTTTGAAACCATTATTTGCTTTCCAACTATAAACGTTAACTTTTCTCTCTTTTTTAAATGGATCATAAACAAGGTATTTAATTCCTAAAAAATTATTTATAAGGCCTTTTCTTTTCGATTCTACAGATGGACTAATTAATAGATTCTCAATTTTATCGATTTGATATAGACCGTCATAGTTTACTTCAATTTTTTCAGAGAATAAGCCATACCTGATAGATAAAAAAAGAAGACCAGCATTTACTTTGGAATCATTGTAACTCCTATGTTTATATGCTCTGAACTCAGTTCCACCCTCTAATTGTAAAACATTTTTTCCAACTGAAAAAGCACCAATTGAAACACCAGGTCTATTTGAATTAATTTGGTCGGTATACTGCCCATATGAAATAAAAAGATTAAAAATCAATAAAAAAACAAAAAGATCATGTTTCATTTAAAAAAAAATAAATAATTCTTAAAAATAAAAACTAAAGATGATTTAAAGAATAACTTTATTGTTTAATTATTTTCAAATTTAATTTTACCTATATTGAAAAAATTCATTTAAATTAATGATAATGAAGAAGATTTTAAATTCTGAAATTCTGTTGCATTTTCTTTACATATCTTCTTTTTCTTTATTATCCCTCTTTATATTTTATCCTATACTGCAAGGTAAAAAAATCATCCAGTCCGATACTCAACAGTATCTTGCAATGTCTAAGCAATTACAAGACTCTAGGCTAGAAGAAAATGGGGAATTATATTGGATCGACAATGCTTATTGTGGAATGCCAACTTATCAATTAGGCGCTAAATATCCGTATGATTTTCTTACACCAATTCATAAAATTTTGAAATTTTTACCTCACCCCTCATACATGATTTTTATTTACTTATTAGGATTTTATGTTTTTATTTTAAGCTTAGGGTTTAAAAATAAATTTGCTTTTTTTGGTGCTTTATGCTATGGTTTTTCTACATATTTATTAATAATTATTCAAGTAGGTCATAATACAAAAGCCTTAGCTCTGGGATACTTGCCTTTGGTATTTGCTTCTTTAAATTACATTATCAGAAATAGGTCGATGTGGCCTGTTATTCTTTTATCATTATTCACAGCACTTCAAATTAGGGCTAATCACTACCAAATAAGTTATTATATGTTTATTCTAATTGGAATTTTTATTGGTTTCAAATTCTTTGAGTCAATTAGAGACAAACAATTAAAACCTTTTGGATTTAAAATCTTGAAAATATTTTTTTCAATTTTAATTGCTATTGGATTAAATGCTACGAGTCTATTATCAACATTAGAGTATTCCAAGTATAGCACAAGAGGGAAGAATGATTTAACAATCGATGAATCTGGAAAAAAATTGGAAACCTATGATGGGCTTTCTTATGAGTATATTACTCAGTTTAGTATGGGGATTTTCGAGAGTCTAAACATAATTGTTCCAAGGATAAATGGTGGAGCATCTACCGAAAATCTAGGAGTGGATTCTAATTTTTATAAGGGGTTACGTGATATAGGTCTATCACCGTCACAATCAGCTAGTTTTTCAAATAATGTTCCAACATATTGGGGTAACCAGCCTATTCTTGAAGCACCACCTTATATTGGAATAACAGTCGTTTTTTTATCTTTTTTGACGTTGTTTGTTTCATCCGTTAGAAAAAAATATACTTGGATATACATAGGTATTATTTTTTCACTTTTTTTGTCATGGGGTAAAAATTTTGATTTCTTAACCAAATTTTTTGTTGAATACTTTCCCTTCTATAACAAGTTTAGAGCTGTTTCATCTATACAAGTCATTATAGAATTTTGTTTTCCTATTCTTGCTACTATTGGCTTATACTCTTTTTTTGAAATTCCAAAGAATAAATCTTTTCCTGCCTTAATAAAAACTTTTACTGCATTTTTGACTCTATTAGTCATAATTTATCTTTCATCTTTTACTTTGAGTTTTTCTAATTCTATGGATACCTACTATGGACAGATTTTTGGTCCAGAGATAATGCAATTAATCAAGAAAACTAGATTAGAAGTATTTAAATATGACGTTTTGAGAGGTATATTTTTAATATCCTTAATTTTTACTGCTCTTTTCTTATTCTTAAAAAACAAACTTAGTGCTGGTTTTACTTACACTATCATCTTATTCTCGGTATTTTTTGATTTAATAACCATTAGTAATAGGTACCTAGACAGAAATCTATTTCTAAAGCCAAATAGAATTAATAAACTCTTTACGGAGAATAAAGCAGATAAAGAGATATTAAAGGATACTTCTTACTTCAGAGTTTATCAACCTAAATCAACAATGCAAAATGCTAGAGAATCATTTTTTCATAATTCTATTGGAGGATATCATGGTGCAAAACCTAGAAGATTGGAACAGTTTTACAAACTATTTTTACAAAGTAAAAAAACTGCACTCTTGGATATTTTAAATGTAAAATATGTTGTAGAGGAAAAACAGGGTGTTGCAAACGCGATCGAAAACCCTAACAACCTTGGTTTAGCTTGGTTCACTGAAAAACTCATTTTTGAGGAAAATCCGGACAGTATTTATGTTGACCTCTTAAAATTCGATCTAAGTCAAACTGCTATAATTGAAAATGACAATATCAATATTAATAATTTTTCCAATGAAAGAAGGATATCTCAAATTAGTCTTTTAAAAAATAAACCTCAGGAAAAAGTCTATTCCATAGAATCCAATAATCCTGGGTTTGTAGTTTTTTCAGAGATGTTTTATCCTGGATGGAAGGCCAAAATTAATGATAAAATATCTGAGATATATAGAGTTGATTTTATTTTAAGAGGACTTTTTGTCCCAAAAGGGCAAAACATAATTAAATTTTATTTTGAACCAAGTCCAATAAAGCAGGGTAGTTTCCTTCAAATTATATCTATAATTTTATTGATATCGGTAACTATTCTTTCCTCAAAAAAAATATTTTTAAAAATAATTCAGACTACCAGATGAACTTAATTGTAAAACAGTCATTATCAAATATTATAATTATTTTCTTTGCATTTTCGCTTGGAGCATTAAATACATTGCTCTTTTATCCAAGTATAATTGGTGCCGAATTATATGGGATTATATTAATTCTTTTAGCACAATCAAATATTATTCAACCAATTTTCTCCTTTGGTCTTCAACACACTGTGATAAAATTTTTTTCATCTGTAGACTCAAAAAAGGAAAAAGATAAATTATTAATATTCTCATTAATTTTTCCACTTTTTGTGATTATTCCACTCTCTATTTTATTCATATTTAATTACAATTTTATTGGAACCTACTTATCTACAGAAAATCCTTTAATCAAAAAATATATTTATTTAATTGTTTCAATAGCGATTTCAAATGCCTATTTTGAAATTTTTTATTCTTGGTGTAAGGTCCAAAAGAAAACTGTACTTGGAAATTTTTTGAAAGAATTTTATCAAAGATTATTGATTACGATTTTACTTTTTCTTTATTTTTTTGATTTAATTGATTTTCAATATTTTACTTATTTATTAATTTTTGGTTATTACTTAAGATTAATAATCATTATTTTTTATAGTCTCTCAATTTATTCTCCGGATTTTAAGATAGCATTACCCGTAAATTTTAAGGAGATTTTATATTATAGTCTTCTAATTTTTTTATCTGGTTTTGGTGCAAGCATTATAATCGATGTTGATGCAGCGATGTTGGGTAAATTGGTTCAAGATGAATTAGTGGCATATTATAAAGTGGCAATTTTTATAGCAGCAATAATTGACTCTCCGTCAAGAGCTCTTTTTCAAATTTTAAACCCTTTGGTTGCAGAGACAATAAATAGCAATAACATTCTTAAGTTGGAAAGGTTATATAAAAAAAGTTCATCAAATTTATTATTAGTTTCTGGTTTTATTTCGGTTTTAATTTGCAGTAATATTAATGACATATATGAAATAATTTACAATCTCACTTCAGATACCAGGTTTGGATTTGCGATTCCAGTTGTATTTTATATTTGTATTTCGAAATTATCAAGTTCTTTAGTTGGTTGTGTAAATAGCATAATTTCTAACTCTAAATATTACTATACTGTACCTTTCTTTTCTTTAACATCGGCAATTTCTGTTATTTTTCTTAATATTTATTTAATTGATAAAATTGGATTTATTGGTGCTGCTATATCTACTATGATTGTTATTATTTTCTTCAATTTTCTAAAATTAATTTTTGTAATGTTTAAGTTTAATATTCAACCATTTTCAAAAAAGACATTGTATATCTCTATTTTAATTTTATCGACTTACTTTATTTTTTATAATTTAAATACCTCAAGTAACTATTTGATCAATTTAGCAATAAAAATCATTTTAATATTTATTACTTATGGGTCCATTTCTTATTTATTAAGCCTATCAGACGAATTATTTTCATCTTTTAAAATTTATAAAAAAAATAAGTGAAACTCATTACTTATAATTCAATCTAATTTTTCCTTTAAAAATTTACCAGTGAATGATTTACTAGATTTTATAACCTCTTCTGGCGTACCTTTAGCTATAAGTTCTCCTCCACCGATTCCAGCGTTGGGGCCAAGATCAATAATATAATCTGCACATTTTATCATGTCTAAATTATGTTCTACTATGATTACTGAGTGGCCATTTTCAATTAATAGGAATAATGATTTAATTAAAAAATTTATGTCATGGAAGTGAAGTCCAGTTGTAGGCTCATCAAATATGAATAGAATTTTATTTTTATTATCTCCCTTACTTATAAATGAAGCAAGTTTGATCCTTTGCGCCTCTCCACCAGAGATATTACTTGATGACTGTCCTAAAGTTATATAGCCTAAGCCTACTTTTTTTAGAGGTAATAATTTATTTAATAACTTGTTTTCATTATTTTTTTTAAAAAATTTTAATGATTCCTCTAAAGTCATTTCTAAGATTTCATCAATTGATTTATTATCGAATTTTACTTGAAGTATTTCTTTTTTAAATCTTTTCCCGTTACACTCATCACATTTCAGGACGACATCAGCCATAAATTGCATCTCAATTACAATCATACCCTCTCCTTTGCACTTATCACACCTTCCACCATCAACGTTAAATGAAAAATGTTTTGGTTTATAATTTCTACTTTTTGCTATTGGTTGTTTGGAGTAAAGTTGTCTAATGTCGTCATAGGCTTTAATGTATGTAACGGGGTTAGATCTAGAGGATCTGCCAATTGGATTTTGGTCAATATACTCTATTTGATTTATCATATTTAAGTCTCCCTCTAAAGATTTAAATTGACCGGCTTTTTCTTTATAAATATCAAGATATTTAAGAATTGCAGGATAAAGAATTTTCTTAACCAGAGTACTTTTTCCACTGCCAGAGACCCCTGTGACTGCAACCATCATATTCAATGGGAATTCAATATCGATATCTTTGAGATTATTTTCTCTAGCCCCTTTTAATATAATTTTATGCTTTATTTTCTTTCTATTTTTTGGATAAATTATTTTTTCTTCTGAATTAAGATATTTCCCAGTGATTGATTTTTTACATTTTAAAATATCTTTATACTTTCCATTTGCAACAATTTCTCCACCGTTAACTCCAGCGTAAGGTCCTAAATCTATTATTTCATCGGCCTCCTTCATTATTCCTTCATCATGCTCAACAACAATAACAGTGTTACCTAATTCTTTTAACTTTTTTAAGATTTTAATAAGTCTTGCATTATCAACTGAATGAAGTCCAATACTTGGCTCGTCTAAAATATACATAGCTCCAACTAAACTACTACCTAGTGATGTTGCCAAATTAATCCTTTGAGATTCACCTCCAGAAAGTGAATTGGACCTTCTATTCAATGTCAAATAACCCAATCCAACATCTTGCATGAACGATATTCTAGATTTAATTTCATAAAGAATATTTTCTGCAATTTCTTTTTTTTCGTCGATAAGATCAAGTTTGTTAAAAAAAACAGATAGTTCGTTTATACTGAGTTTTAGAATTTCGGGAACACTTTTACCATTCAGTTTAACATATTTTGTTTCTTTCCTGAGTCTAGATCCGTTACATTCATTACATTTAGTTTTTCCTCTAAATCTAGAGAGAATAACTCTGTTTTGAATCTTATATGTTTTTGATTCAATTTTTTTAAAAAAGAAACTTAATCCTCTAAAGTATTCATTGCCTTCCCATATTATTTTTTTTTGTTTTTCATTTAACTTATAAAACGGAACATGAACTGGAAAAGAAAATTTGTGCGAATTGTTTATTAAATCGTTTAAATATTTCTTAAATGACTTCCCGTTCCATGGGATTATTGCTCCATCGTAAATTGATAAATTTTTATTTGGGACGACAAGATCTAAATCAATGCCAATTGTATCACCATATCCTTGACATTTTTTGCATGCACCGAACGGGTTGTTGAAACTAAAGAATTGTTCATTAGGTTCAAGAAAAGAAATACCATCTTTTTCAAGTTTATTTGAAAATGAAATTTTATTGTGATTATCTAGATTAATTAAATTGCAGATTCCGTTTCCTTCAAAAAAGGCTATCTCAATTGAATCCATTAAATTATATATATTCTTTTTTTTATTGCTAATTATTACACTTTCAATTACTAGTTCAAAATTTTCAAAATCTATTTCAATAATTGAATCTAATTTTATAATTTTTTTATTTACGTATCCTTTTGCAAATCCTTGCGATATTAACTTTTTAATAAAATTTGATCTATTTTTTTCCGTTAAACTAGGTTTGCATGTAATTATATATTTAGAACCTATTTTTTGAGCCTCTAAATAATCAGTAACATCTTTGGTGGTATTTTTTTTTACAATTTTATTGGTAATTGGAGAGTATGTTTCACCAATTCTTGAATATAAAAGCCTTATATAATCATAAATTTCAGTTTTAGTTCCAACAGTTGATCTTGGGTTTGTAGAATTAATTTTTTGTTCAACCGCTATAGCTGGTGACATACCATCGATACTATCGACAAGTGGTTTGTTTATTTTACCCATAAATTGTCTTGCGTATGAGGATAAGCTTTCAATGTATTTCCTTTGACCTTCAGCATAAAGTGTATCAAAAGCTAATGTAGTTTTACCTGAACCTGAAAGTCCTGTAATAACAGTTAATGTATTTCTTTTTATGTCTAAATCAATATTTTTTAAATTATTAAGTCTAGCGCCCCTAATTTTAATATGGCTATTAAAAAAATTATCATTAATTTTTTTCATTGTTTTACATTATTTAGAGGTTTTTTATTTTTAGTTTACAAGAGTTCAAATTTAAAATTAAAATTTATTTTATATCTTTACGTAAATTAAATTTTTCGCCTATACACAATTTTACTTTTTTTGTTTTTTAACGTTTTAAAGTTTGTGTATGGATAATTCAACAAATCTTACTGATTCATTCTTAGTAGACAAGTATGTTAAAGGCTGTGAAAAATCTTTGGAGCTTTTAATTAATAAGCATAAGTTCAAAATATATAATTTTATTTATTCAAAAGTTTTAAACAAGGATAATGCGGAGGACTTGTTTCAGGAAACCTTCATAAAAGTTATTAGAACTCTAAAAAGGGGGGTTTATAATGAAGAGGGTAAATTTTTACCCTGGGTAATGCGAATTGCACATAATTTAGTTATTGATTTTTTTAGAAAAAATAAAAGATTCCCTTCTTTTGATAAAAATGAAAGCTATGATGTATTTCAGCTAATTCAAGACGATAATCCTTCTGCTGAAAGAATTTTGATTGACAGGCAAATTTTAAATGATTTACAAAAGATAATTATTAAACTACCAGAGGACCAAAAGGAGGTTTTGGATATGAGATTATATAAAGAAATGAGTTTTAAAGAAATTTCAGAAATTACCGGCGTTAGTATAAATACTGCTCTAGGAAGAATGAGATATGCAATTATTAATCTTAGAAAGTTAATTACAGAAAATAATATAACTTTGTCTGCATAACATAATTTTTGTACATTTTTTGCGTTTATTTTAAAAGTGAATTAAAATTGGATAAAAGTAAACCAAAAAATATAGGCCCTAGTGAAATCACTGTTAAACGTATTTTAGCTTTTTCAAAAGCGCTTTCTTCAAGTAAACCAAACAAACAGAAAAAAAAATAATATCCTTTTATTTTATTTTTTTCAAAAAAGACTTTCTTCCAATTTTCATTGTTATAAAGTCTTTTTCTTTAGACCAGCCCCTAGCTGGTGAATACTCTCTTCCATAAAATATAATTTGGAGGTGAAGATCATTCCATTTAGATTTTGGAAATAGTCGCTTTGCATCGCGTTCCGTAGTTTTAACATTTTTACCACTAGACAATCCCCATCTATACATTAGTCTATGAATATGTGTATCGACCGGAAATGTTTGAAATCCAAATCCTTGAGACATAACTACACTTGCTGTTTTGTGGCCTACACCGGGAAGTTCCTCTAATTCTTTAAATGTACTTGGAACATTGCCATCGTGTTTATCGATAATTATTTTTGATAATTCATGGATTGCTTTTGATTTAGAAGGGGATAAGCCTATCGGTTTTATAATTTTTCTTATTTCATCAATAGACAATTTGATCATTTCTTTTGGTGTGCTGGCCTTTGAGAAGAGAATCGGTGTAGTTTTATTAACTCTTATATCTGTACTTTGCGCTGAAAGTAATACAGCTATTAATAAAGTATATTCGTCTTTATGATTTAATGGTACAGGTATTTTAGGGTATAGTTTACTTAAGTTTTTAATTATAAAATTTATTTTTTCTTTTTTGGTCACTATTTTTGTAATAAAATAAAAAATGAATACTTTAAAAGTAGGTGATAAGTTACCAAATTTTAGTTTAATGGACCAAAACGGATTGTTTCACAAAAGCTCAGATTATATTGGAAAAAATCTTATTATTTTTTTCTATCCCAAAGCAAACACACCTGGATGTACATCTGAAGTCTGTAATTTAAGGGACAACTATGAAGCAATAACAAAAAAAGGTTATTGCTTGTTGGGAGTAAGTGCAGATAAGCAAATTTCACAAATGAAATTCCATCAAAAATATCATCTTCCATTTCCTTTACTGGCAGACATAAATAAAGACCTAATCAAATCATTTGGTGTTTGGGGTAAAAAAAAATTTATGGGTAAACAATATGAAGGAATTCATAGGATGACATTCATAATTAATGACCAAGGGATCATAAGTAATGTGTTTAAAAAAGTAAAAACAAAAGAGCACTCAGATCAAATTCTTGAAGTTATTTAAAACCAAACATTTTATTTTTTTTAATAATTTCAGGAATTTTTTTTGGTAAAAATTTCTCCCAATCATGATTTTTGTTTTTGATCATTTCTAAGACCTTTCTTGAAAAAATGTCTAAATATTTGATTTCAAAATCCTGTATGTCAATTATTTTCCCGTTGTACTTGAAAAATTTGTAAAACTCTTTCATTCGGTTTTCAAGTTTAAGATTTTCACTGTTTATAATTTTTCCATTTTCACCTTTATTAGGATACAGGTATATTTTTAGGTTATTATGAAACATTTTTCCAAAGGCTTCTAAAATTCCACCATCAAGGTCTTCATAGTAATGTTCATCAAAAACCTGAATTAAATTATTTACACCCATACATAACCCAAGTTGTTTTTGAGTATATCTAGAAAGGTAATCTACTAATTTATAGTACTCTTTAAAATTTGAAATCATGACAGTATGACCCATTGAACACAATAATTTAGCTCTATCCATAAAATCAATTTCATCTATTTCCCCCTCTGATAAGAGATTTGATAGAGTAATTTCAAAAATTACCAGATTTTTTTCTTTTTTAACAAGTGGTTCTTTCAAAAATGCATCCAAAGACTTTTCGTACATGTCAATATTTACTTTAGTAACGGGTCTAAAACTCCCTCGTATAGTCAATATATTTTTTTTATATAATTCTGCAGCAGGAAGGATATTATTACCTTCTTTATTGAACATTACTGCTTGAGTCATACCATTTTTTATTAATTGTAAACTCATCAATCTATTGTCAATATCCTTAAATAGGGGCCCCTTAAAGTTAATGGTATCAATTTCAATTGCGTCTTTATCAATGTGATCATATAAATATTTTAATAATTTTTTTGGTTCATTATTTTTATAAAATGCACCATATATTAGATTTACACCCATAATTCCTAATACCTCTTGTTGCAATCTAGCCTCAGACTGGTGAAATCTTATATGAAGGGTAATTTCACTGTATTTTTCCTGAGGTTTGGTTTGAAAACGAATACCCATCCAACCGTGACCTTTAAATTTTTTAGCGAAATCTATAGTTGCTACAGTATTTGCATAGGTAAAAAACATTTTTTCAGGATTCTTTTTTCTAATCCTTGTTTCTAAAAGATCGATTTCGTGATCTAACATTTTATCTACTCTGCTTTCTGTAACGTAACGCTTATCATTTTCCTCGCCATAAATATTATCACTAAATGTTTTGTCATAAGCAGAAATTGTTTTAGCAATCGTTCCTGAAGCTCCTCCAATTCTAAAAAATTGTCGAGCAACCTCCTGTCCAGCTCCAATTTCAGCAAAAGTTCCATAAATGAAATTATTTAAATTTATCCTCAAGGCTTTTGCCTCAGTTGATGGTCTATTTTCAATTTCAATTTCTCCTGGTAGACTCATTAGATTTTTTTTCAAATCTACAAAGATTGTAGAATTTATATACAAAGTTTACCTTTGAATTAGTGATTGATATAATTTTTTTAGGAACTGGTACTTCTCAAGGCGTGCCTATAATTGGAAGTGATCACCCTGTATGTAAAAGTTCAAACATTAAGGATAAAAGGTTAAGAGTTTCTGTGGCGCTTAAGTGGGACGGATTTTTTTTTGTTATTGATTGTGGCCCTGATTTTAGACAACAAATGTTAAACACTGGAACTAAAAAGCTAGATGGGATAATGTACACGCACGAACATGCTGACCACACAGCAGGTCTAGATGATATTCGTCCTTTTTATTTCAAGCAAGGGAATATTGATCTTTTTTTAACTAAAAGAGTTTTTTACTTTTTAAGCAAACGTTTTGATTACATAGTTGATGACAAGAACAAATATCCTGGGGCACCTTCGGTAAACATAAAAATTATAAATAAAAATCAAAAGTTTACCCTAGGTAACAAAGAGGTAATTCCAATTGAAGCATTTCATGGTAAGTTGCCAATAATTGGCTACAGAATAGACAATTTTGCTTATTTAACCGATGTAAAGACAATATCTAGTTCTGAAGTACTTAAATTAAAAAATTTAGATGTTTTAGTTCTTAATGCATTGAGAAAAGAACAACATCATTCACATTTAAACCTTGATGAGGCTTTGTCCTTGTCAAAAAAAATAAATCCTACTAAAACATATTTGACACATATAAGTCATCACATGGGTTTTCATGACGAAATCCAAAAATCACTTCCTAATAATATCTACATTGCTTATGACAATCTTAATATAAAATCAAGTTAATGCAAAACAAAATTTTAATTTATGTATTAGGTTTTATGGGTTTAATTGCACTTTTTCTAACCGTTAACTTTGCAAAAAAATCTAATTCAAGTGACAAGAACTTATCAACATTAAAAAATAAAATTGATTCGCTTGAAAATCAGAATATTTTACTTGATAAAATTTTTAGTGATCAAATTTATTTTTCCCTAAAAAATAATCCTGAAGCGTTAGCATATTTTGGAGAGTTTGAAGAAGATTCTCTGATTTTGTTCATCAGAGATCAGCTTTATGAAAAAAACTTTAATGATAATTCAAATTTTTTCATACCACTATCGAATTCTAATAATAAATATTTGATTAATAAAGTAAAAATTTTAAACCATAAATGGATAATAGCAGATTTTTCTAATGGCAGTAGGTGGGGAGAAATGTGGATTGAATATTATTTTAAAGAAAACGCAATAGTATTTGATTTAAAAGAGTACTTCCTTTATTAATTTCAATTATTGTTTAACCAGCAAATTACATCTTTTAAATTTTCATTACTAATTTCATGACCTGAGTCATATTCTTTAAAAAAGATATTAATATTGTTTTTTTTTAGGTCTTTAACGCCGTTTCGTGCCCAATTTACCGGGATTATAGGATCATTAACACCATGACTGCTAAAGCAGTTTAATTTGTATTTAGGGTTAAAATCTGTGTCAGTTATTTGCGAATGATAAAAACCACTTAGTGGCAGAATATTTTTGATTAAGTTTGAATTTTCTATTCCAATAGTCCAGCTTAAAATTGCACCTTGACTAAAACCCAATAAATATGTACTATGATTATCTATATTTAAGTCTTTTAAATGACTTAAAACATCATTTTTAATTATATTTTTTGAATGAATCGCTTCATCGTTATTTATCCATTTGTCAAGGCTTTTTTCAAAATTTATCGAATACCAAGCATATGAATTAAATCCAAGGGAAATTGGAGCTCTTAGTGAAATAATAATGTAATTTGGAGGTATAAAATCTTTTAATGAAAATAAGTCCTTTTCATTACTTCCATAGCCGTGAAGTAAAAAAATAACTTTTATGTTATTTTGGTTCATTTCAGGTTCATACATTAAATATTTAAGTGTCTTACTCAATTTTGGGGATAGTAAAATTTATTATCATTAATACATCCATACACTTTCCCTATAATTTCCATATCTGTGAAAGCACAATTTTTTGAAGTTGATAAAATTTTATCAGCAGTAAAAACATCTCTTTTTGAGGGATCAAAAAAAGTCAGACATGCTTTTTCTCCAATCTCGATTTTTGGGTTTTTAATGTTAAAAATATCTCGCCCTTTTGTTAACAGATTAATTACTTTTTCAATTGGAAAAATTTTATTTAAAAGCCCAAACATTGTCTCCAAGGAAATTGTTCCATACTCTGCAGAATTAAAATCAATTTGTTTTAACTCAGAATTTATCGGCTGATGATGTGAAGTTACTATATCAATAGTTCCGTCTAAAACAGCTTCTTTTAATTTATTCTGGTCTTCTTTCCCTCTAATTGGTGGAAATAACTTATAATTTGAATCAAAGCTATCCAATACATCATCGTTAAGAATCAAATTTGCAATTGGTACACTTGTAGTAATATTTAGACCTTTATTTTTAGCATTTCTAATAATTTCAACACTTTCTATGCAAGAAATGTATGGAATATGAAGTTTTCCTTCGGTATATTCTACAATACTAATATCCCTGCGTATTTGAATCGTTTCAGCTATAGATGGAACTGATGACAATCCTAATTGGGTTGACTTCACTCCTTCATTAACTAGACCATCAATATTAAGATATGGATCCCTAGGAATTGAGATTATTAAGCCATCAAAGGACTGAACATAAAGTAAAGCTGATTTTAAAAGATTTGGATTTTTAATTGGTTTTAAGAAGTCACCAAATGCAACTGCACCACCTTTATGTAAGTCGGAGAATTCAGTCATTTTTTCCCCATCTCCATTTATACTGAAACAGGCTATGGGATGAATTTTACATGGATATTTTGACACATTTGTTGTTAAAAAACTCAAAATAGAATTATTATCTATTTTTGGTGAAGTATTTGGCTGAAGGCAGATGTCTGTAAATCCACTATGAGAAGATGTTCTTAATCCATTTTCTAATGTTTCTCTAATTTCGAAGCCTGGTTCACCAAAGCAAACACTTGAGTCAAACCATCCTGATGAGACATGCATATTTTTTTCTGAAACAATTACTTCACAAGAAGTATTTATATTTTCTGAAATATTTGTGATTTTTCCGTCTACTATCAAAATATCAACTGTTTTAGAGTGATAGGAACTTGCTGGTTGTAAAACTGTTGATTTTTTAAGAAGGATTTTCATATTTAGACTACAAATTTACTAAAACAACAACTTTTATATCTACATGTTTTAAATAAAAAATTTAAAAATTCTCAAAAACTCCTAATCCAAATAATGCGAAATCATACTTGACAGGGTCATTAGGATTCAATTTTCTTAAACTTGTATCAAGTTCCAAACTTGCTTTAAAATCATTTTGATTACGCTTTAATATTCTTAATTTTCTGGCTACTCTTCCTGTGTGTATGTCTAGTGGACAAGATAATTGACTGGGAGTTATTGATTTCCATAATTCAAAATCGACCTTCTTCTTTTTTGATCTCACCATCCATCTTAAAAACATATTTATTCTTTTTGCAGCTGAACCGCTTAATGGGTCTGAAAGGTGTTTTTTAGTTCTATTTTCGTGAGAAATAGAAAAAAAAATTTTTCTCATTTTGTGTATTACCTCAGCCATGTTTTCATTTAAGGTGTTTGGAGTGAATAAGTTTTCCAGGCCACCATGATTTATATATATATTTTTTAATGACTTTATAAAAAAAACTAGGTCTATTCCGTTAAACGTCCTATGAACAAATCTAGAAAGAGGTATTAAATCTGCATGAGAATGGTTATTTACGAATTCAAATGGTGAAAAATCCATCATCTCCATAATTTTTTTCGCATTTTTTAAAATCGTTTTTCTTAAACCCCAAGAAATAGTAGAAGTTATGAAAGCACTTATTTCTATATCCTCT
The DNA here is from genome assembly GCA_902582405.1 of uncultured Bacteroidota bacterium. Lineage (GTDB taxonomy): Bacteria > Bacteroidota > Bacteroidia > Flavobacteriales > Flavobacteriaceae > TMED96. The sequence continues at coordinate 22,466 of CACHSA010000010.1, forward strand.
TTTTTTTTAAAAAGATGTGGTATTGATATAGGGTCATTTTCTATAAAATTTTCGTTTTCATATAAATCAGCTTTGAAGTCTAGAAATGATTTGATTTCAGTTTGTTTGAATTTTGCCATCAACAAGTTTTAGTATTTTATCTGATATCTTTGATAATTTTTCGTTATGTGTAACAATTACGAATGTATGTCCAAATTCATCTCTTAATTTAAAAAATAAATTATGTAACTCGTCAGCATTTCTTGCGTCTAAATTTCCACTTGGCTCATCAGCGAAAATAATAGATGGGCTATTTATAAGAGATCGTGCTACAGCAACTCTTTGTCTTTCACCCCCAGAAATATTTTTGGGATTATTAAATTTTAAATCGGCTATATTTAAAATATCTAAAATTTCAGTAGCTTTTTTTAATAGTAAATTCTTTTCTTTATTTGCTACTAAACCAGGAATTATGATATTTTCTATGACGTTGAATTCATCTAATAACTCGTGGAATTGAAAAATAAATCCTAAATGATTATTTCTAAATTTTGCCAATTCATTTAAAGACATTTTACCAATATCTTCATTCATTATTTTCAACGACGTTTCTTTAAGATCATCAGCCCTAGCTAAGGTTCCCAAAATATTTAATAAAGTGGTTTTACCTGCTCCAGATGGGCCACATATTGAAACAATTTGTGATTGATCAATTTTAAGTGAAGGAATATCTAGCACCACGTTATCGTTATAACTCTTTTTTAGCTTTTTAGCCTTAATCACCCTCTTAATTTTTGTCCAAATTACAATATTTTAAATCTTCTTTTTATAATTTTATTTATTAAAGTATTTTTTGTTGAAAGGGTTAGTTTATTTAGGGGGAGGTTGTTTTTGGTGTACTGAAAGTATATTTAGACAAATTAATGGAGTAAAAGAAGTTGTTCCAGGTTATATGGGAGGAACTAGAGAAGAAGCCAACTACAAAGATGTTTGTACTGGTAATACTCGACATGCTGAGGTTGTAAAAGTTGTATTTGACCATAATATTATTAGTTTTTCTAAAATTTTAGAAATATTTTTTTACGTTCATGATCCAACATCACTAAATCGTCAGGGAAATGATATTGGTGCTCAATATAGATCAGTAATATTTTTTTCTTCCAAAGACCAATTGAAAGTGATAGAAAATGAGATTTATAAGATTAAAATCCTTTCTAATAAACAAATCGTAACCGAAGTCAAAAGGGCTATTGATTTTTATGAGGCTGAAGATTATCATATTAATTATTATAACTTTAATAAAAATCAACCATATTGTAGCTTAGTAATAACCCCAAAAATATTATCCTTTCAAAAAAAGTTTAAGAAATTTATAAAAGCCTAATGGTTTTTTTTAGTAAAAAATTTTCCTAAACCAATTTTTATCAGAATTTTTTTTTCTAATTCCCAGAAAAAAGCAAATTGAAAAAATAAAAATCCAAAAAAAATTAAAAGCAATTGGTATATAGGAAAAATTATTATTAACCTTATACACCAGTAGAAAAAATCGCCTAAAAAAAAATTAGCAAACGCCTCTTGATTAAATCCAAGGAAATTGAGGACTGGTTTAGCTAATTTTAGTGAAAAGGATCCTGTCAGACCAAATACCACAAATATTAGAAATAATTGGTAATTTGACTTTATATTCCATTTATTTTTAAGGTTAGTTAACCATTTTTTCATTTTGTATAAAAATCACAGATTTGTTTAGCTAATTCTTCTCCAATCCTGTCCTGAGCCTCAGAGGTTGCTGCTCCTATGTGAGGCGTTAGGGAAATCTTGGGGTGCATAAGAATAGATACTGAGGGGTTAGGTTCATTTTCAAACGTATCTAGACCTGCAAACTTAATTTTACCATTATCGAGATTTCTAATTAATTCTATTTCGTCAATAATACCTCCTCTAGATGCATTAATGATAGCTGAACCATTTTTCATTTTTTTAAATTCATTTTTACCAATAATATATTTTTCTTGAGCAGGTACATGGACTGTTATAAAGTCCGACTTTTCCAAAAGCTTATCAAGTGTTAAAAGATCTAATCTAAATGAATAGTCACTTTTTTCATTTAATTTTAAATCCAACTTTTTTTCAGTTTTAAATTTATCAAAACCAAAAATATTCATACCAAGACCAAAGCCAATTTTTGCCACTTCTAGTCCAATTTTTCCTAGTCCAATTATTCCCAGATTTTTATTTTTGAGTTCTATTCCTTCAGAATAATTCTTTTTTAAATCTTTAAAATTTTTTTCACCTTCCAATGGCATCTTTCTATTGCTATCATACAAAAATCTAGATCCGCTAAATAAATGTGCAAAAACAAGTTCTGCAACCGAATTTGATGATGCTGAAGGCGTATTTATGACCAATAAGTTATTAGATTTTGCATATTCTACATCAATATTGTCCATACCGACACCTCCACGACCAATTATTTTAAGAGATTTACAATTGTCGATAAGATTTTTTCTAACCTGAGTAGCACTTCTAACAAGAAGAATAGTAATTTTTTCTGAATTTATAAAATCTTCTAAATTATCCTGTTCGATCTTGTCTAAATAAACTTCAAAACCATTTTTATTCAAAATATCAACTCCGCTTTTAGATATCCCATCATTAGCCAAAACCTTCATATCATCAAATTTTATTAAATTTTTTCATAATTTCAACTAAAATTCTAACACTGTCAATTGAAATTGCATTGTAAAGAGAAACTCTATACCCACCAACAGACCTGTGTCCCTTAATTCCATGTATATTGTTTTTGGAGCACATTTCATTAAATTTTTCAGAGTTGTAATTGTCGTTGATACCAAAAGTTACATTCATGTTACTTCTGTCAGACTTTTTAACAAATCCATGAAAAGCTTCGTTATTATCAATCTCATTATAAAGTAACTTGGCTTTTTCAATATTATTTTTTTCAATCATGTCGATCCCACCAGATTTTAAAATCCATTCCATATTAAGCATACACGTGTAAATTGAAAAAACAGGAGGTGTATTATATAAGCTTTGTTTATCAACATGGTTTTGATAACTCAATATAGATGGAATTTTTCTTTTATTTTTTTTTAATAATTCCTTTTTTAAAATAACTAAAGTTACTCCTGCAGCGCCAATGTTTTTTTGCGCTCCAGCATAAATAAGATCAAATTTTGAAAAGTTGATTTTCCTAGAAAAAATATCAGAACTCATATCAGCGATTAATGGTGATTTTGTCTCAGGGAACTTATGAAATTGTGTTCCAAAAATTGTATTATTTGATGTGATATGTAAGTAGTCCAAATCTTCTGAAATTTTAATATCATTTGGGATGTAGGTGTGATTTTTATTTTTTGAAGAGGCAATTTCGATAACATTACCGTAATACTTTGCTTCAGCTATCGCTTTTTCTGACCAAGTCCCTGTGTTTATATATCCTGCAACATTATTCAAAAAATTAGAAGCAACCATTAAATATTGGTGACTTGCTCCACCTTGCAAAAATAATACCTCGTATTCGTTTTTGTCAAGGCAAGATATTTCAAGAGCCAAATCTTTTGCTTTAGTGATTATTTCAGAAAATTTTTCACTTCTGTGAGATATTTCTAATATAGATAAGCCAGTTTTGTCTATCTCTTTAATTGCTTCAGCGGAAAATTTGAAAACATCATTTGGTAGCGCTGTTGGTCCTGCATTAAAGTTATATTTTTTCATAATTTAAAAATTCAGCACAAATATCATCATATTAAATGGAATATAGCAATCTATTTGACAAGGTTTTTTAATTTGTTTTTCAACAATTTACTCACAGAGATAACAAAAATTGAATAGTGTCAATATTGTCTGCATAGTTTACCAATTTGGGTTTTTGTGCTTGACCAAATTTTACAAATGAATCGCCATCCATATTTCCAATCAAACATTGAATCCTCGAAAGATTTGAGTTAATTTCTTTAAAAAGAGTTTTTTTGTTATCGTAAAATTCGTAATTAATTGTCGAAATGTCAGCATGGATACTTTTATCTTCAATTAGTACCAACTTTCCAGCAATATGAAAATTACTTTTAATTATTTTATTTATTGCCTTGTTTTTCTTGAAATTATTTATGTATTCATTTAAACTTATTGATTTCGATTTTTCCCTTAAGATTTCAATGAGAGGACTAAAATTATAATTGTTTGGAACATAAATTTTAGTAATACTTCTACACCCAAAGCCAAAATAATCAAAAATATCATTTGACAAGAGTTTCAGTTCTTTCAATGACTCACTGCCGTCTAATATACCAATTGAATTTCTGCTACCCCTTAGGATGGCCGGATGGGAATTGAACTTTAATCTGATATTATTAATTGTTAGATTATTTCCAGTTGCTATAATAGCATCAGCAAAATCTATTTTTTCTTTGAAAATTACTTTTTTTTCCAAATGAGGTTCAAATTCAGTTAATTTCATGTATAAAAATGGGATCAAAAATGGATCAGAAGATGAAGTTTTGACTATTGCTATGTGATTTGTAAATATAACACACATCAGGTCATGAAATCCAACTAAAGGAATATTGCCTGCCATAATAACTCCAATTATTTTTACATCTTTATTCTCAAAATCATATTTTGATAGCCATTCTAAAATATTTTCCTTTCTTAGAGTATCTCCCCAAATCCTAAGTGCTTTAAGTGTATTTTTGAATATAAACCATTTATTGTTATTTTCCGTTTTAACAATTAGTTCACTTAACTCAAAGTCAATATTATCTCTTCTTAAATATTTTCCAAGTTTAACAAAAGCTCTAATTTTTTTATCTAAGTGTTTCATATCTTGCAAAATATAAACGCGCGCTTTATTTTTACACTAAATTATATAAACTTTACATATGGCTATTATTATTACAGATGAATGCATTAATTGCGGAGCTTGTGAGCCCGAATGTCCAAACACAGCAATTTACGAATCATCAGAGGATTGGAAATATAGCGATGGTACATCTTTAAAGGGATTATTAAATCTCTCAAGTGGTGAAACTATTGATGCGGACCTCTCACAGGAGCCTATTTCTGATGAATATTATTATATTGTTCCAGATAAATGTACAGAATGTAAAGGTTTTCATGAAGAGCCTCAGTGTGCAGCAGTGTGTCCAGTAGATTGTTGCATACCAGATGAAAATAACATTGAAAGCGAATCTAAACTCCTTGAAAAGCAATCTTTCATGCACAACAAATAAGTTATTTTTATGAAAGCTGGAATTATTGGTTTACCTAACGTCGGGAAGTCTACATTATTTAACTGTTTGTCTAATTCTAAAGCCCACTCTGCTAATTTCCCTTTTTGCACAATAGAACCAAATATAGGGAAAGTCAATGTCCCAGATGAAAGATTGACGATACTTACAGATTTAATTAATCCAAAACAAACAGTCCCTGCAAGTATTGAAATTGTAGATATAGCAGGTTTAGTTAAAGGTGCTAGTAAAGGAGAGGGTCTTGGAAACCAGTTTTTAGCTAATATTAGAGAAACTGATGCTCTTATACATGTTTTAAGATGTTTTGAGGATACTAATATTACTCATATCGAGGGATATATTGATCCTATAAGAGATAAAGAAATAATTGATTTGGAATTACAAATTAAAGATCTTGAGACAGTTGATAAACAAATTGAAAAAATATCAAAAAAACTAAGAGCTGGTTTTAAAGATGATATCAAATACCACGATGTTTTACAGAAAATTAAAAATAAATTAGAAAACTCAGAAAACCTAAGGGTTTTAGGCTTAGAAAAAAGTGAAATAGATTTAATTAAAGATTTAAATCTCTTGACATTGAAACCAATTCTATATGTTTGTAATGTATCTGAAAAAGATTTGAATACTGGTAATATTTTTACAAACAGCGTTAATGAAATGATTAAATTGGAAAATTCTGAAGTGCTTATACTAGCTATATCACTCGAAGCTGAGATTTTTGAAATTGAAGATTTTTCTGATAGAAAATCATTTTTAGATAACTACCAAATAAACCAACCAGCTTCCTTAAAGCTAATTAATCAAACGTACAAACTTTTAAATATGCAAACATTTTTTACTGTTGGTGAAAATGAAGTTAAAGCTTGGACAATACAAATTGGATGGAATGCACAAAAAGCTGCTGGGGTTATCCATTCAGACTTCGAAAAGGGCTTTATAAGATCAGAGGTTATTTCTTATGATGATTATCAAAATTACAAGAGCGAAGCTAAAATAAAGGAAGCTGGAAAGTTAAGAGTAGAGGGGAAGGAGTATATTGTTAAAGACGGTGATATTATGCATTTCAGATTTAACGTTTAAGTTAGTTATTAATAAAATTTAATATTTCATTTAATTTATAATTCTCTTTTACTAAAAACACTTCTTTGTATTTTTTGTTCCATGTAGTCTGTCTTTTAGCATATCGTCTAGTATTTTTCTTAATTTCTTCAATGGTATATTTGTAATTGTATTTTCCATTGAAGTACTCGAAAAACTCCTTGTAACCAACAGTTTGTAGAGAGTTTAGGTTTCTGTATTTATAAAATTCTTTTGCCTCTTTTTCTAACCCAAGCGAAATCATTTTATCAACTCTTTTATTAATTTTTTTATATAATTTTTCTCTTTTGGAATCCATCAACAATATTTTTGTTTTAAAGAAGTTATTTTTTCTTTTTTCTTTAAAAAAAGATACAAAGGGCTTTCCAGAAGATAAGCAAACCTCCAAAGCCCTAATTACTCTTCGGGCGTTATTCTTATCTACCATTCTATAATATTCTGGGTCATGTTCCCTGAGCATTGAATTTAACTTTTGCAATCCCTCGTTTTTAAATAATGAAATCACTTGTTTTTTAATAGAAGCTTTCACTTTTGGAAAATGATCTATTCCGCATATAATAGAGTCTGCATACAAGCCAGAACCACCAACCATAACAACTGTATTATTTTTTTTAAAAAGTGACTCAAGTATTTTATTTGCTTGTTTATGAAAAATACCGACATTGAAGTCATCATGAATTGAAACATGATTTATAAAATGATGTTTTATTTTTTTTAAATTAATTTTCGAAGGTTTTGCTGTACCAATTGAGATTTCTTTATAAATCTGCCTTGAATCGCAAGAAATTATTTCAGTATTAAGAGTACTTGCTAATAAAATTGATAATTTAGTTTTACCAGAACATGTTGGTCCTCCAATATAAACTAATTTATTCTTCTTCATTAAGTAAATTACCGCAACTATGGCAGTACTTAGCATTATCTTTGTGTGAAGATTCAGCACAAATTGAACATGATTGCGTATTTGTGTCTGGTCTTCTTCTTTTTTGAGCCATCTCAGCACTTACAATACCGGTAGGAACCGCTATGATTCCATACCCCATAATCATAATTATTGATGCAATAAACCTGCCAATGGTTGTTCCAGGTGCTATATCACCGTACCCAACTGTAGTGAGTGTCACAATCGTCCAATATATACTTTCAGGAATACTGGTAAAACCATTTTCTTCACCTTCGATCAAATACATTATGGTGCCAAAAATTATCGATAAAATAAATACTGTGAATAAAAAAACTCCTATTTTGGCCCTGCTTGCCTTCAAAGACCTAATTAAAAAATTAGATTCCCCGATAAACCTTGTTAATTTAAGAATCCTAAAGATTCTTAATAATCTTAAAGCTCTAAGGGCTGCCAGCGAGCCGCTACTCACAAAAAAGAAACTTAAATATTGTGGTAAAATTGATAATAAATCAATAATGCCAAAAAAACTTGTGATATATTTTATTGGTTTTTTTACAACAATTATTCTTAACCCGTATTCTATTGAAAAAAGAACTGTTATAATCCATTCTATTATATCAAATAAATATCTGTAATTTTCATGAAAAATAGCAATACTGTCTAACATGACAACAAATACGCTCAAAAGTATCAAGACTAATAATAGTACGTCAAAAAGCTTACCCTCTGGAGTATCTGCTTCGTATATAATTTCGTGAAGGAGTGATTTTAAACCCTTATTTGAATCTATTTCCATATTATAAATTCATTGTAAAGGTAAGAAGATTTAATATAAAATTGACAAAACCAATTATTGTTCATTTTTAGATGATTTAATTTTTGATTTAATGATTTTATTATCTAAATCATTGTCTAAAAGAAGTTTAAATAGCTCTAAAGCACCCAGAGCATCTGAATTTGCTCTATGTGGATTTTCATTTACAATTCCAAAATTTGACAATAAATTAGTCAACTTATATGATTTTAAATTTGGAAAAATTAATTTTGATAACTCAACAGTACATAATAAGTTTCTTTGAAATTTTATATTAATATTTTCAAATTCATTTTTAATTACTCTGAAGTCAAAACTTACATTATGAGCAACAATTATTTTATCCTTTGTGATTTCAAAAATATTTTCTGATACATCTTTAAACTTAGGTGAATATTTCACTAAATCATTGTCTATACCTGTCAGCCTTTGAACGAAGGGTTGTATAGGTTTACCTGGATTTATCAAAGTTTCAAAGCTGTTGATAATTTTAGCGCCATCATATACTAATATTGCAATGTCTGTGATTTTCTCTTCATTGTACTTCCCACCTGTTGTTTCGACATCTAAAATGGCAAAATAGTTATCCATTTCTTTCACCAAAAATTTTACTGCCAACTCTAATAACATTTGAACCATTTTTGATTGCCAAATTATAATCCATAGTCATCCCCATTGAAATTATATTAAATTTTTTGTTTGAGTATTTGATTTTATCAAAAAGAACTTTTAATTTTTTAAATTCATTTTCTATTATATTTTTATTATCTACAAATGAAGCCATACCCATTAGACCAGTTATTTTTATACCCTCGAAATCATTTTCTAAATCCAAAATCTCCATTATCTCATTTTCATTTAATCCAAACTTTGTCTCGTCACTAGATATTTTGTATTGTATTAAACATTCTATAACTCTATTATTTTTTACAGCTTGTTTGTTTATTTCTTTAGCAAGTTTTAAACTATCTAAACTGTGTATAAGGGATACATATGGAGCTAGATATTTTACTTTATTTGTTTGAATATGTCCAATCATATGCCAATTTATGTCTTTTGGTAAAGCATTAAATTTAGATGTCATTTCTTGAATTTTGTTTTCACCAAAATCTCTATGGCCTATTTCGTATGCTTTTTTAATAGATTCAATTGATTTTGTCTTTGAAACAGCAACAACCAAAACACTTTCACCAACTTCTTTTTTAATCTTATTTAAGTTTTGTTGAACTAAATCCATAAAATTACATTGAATTTATAATAGAGTGGGCTAGCTTTAATGCTTTGGTTGCATCTTCAAGGGACACAACCGATTCACTGTTGTTATTAATCGAATTTGCAAAATTTTCCAATTCAATTTGGATGGCGTTGTAATTTATAATTTTAGGACTTTTAAAAAGTATTTGTTTTTTCTTTCCCTCAGCATTTTCGAGTATTAAAGCAGATTCATCTAATTTATTAGGTGCATCAATCATTTTTACAACTTCAACTTTCTTATTGTAGAGATCAACTGAAATGTACGCTTCCTTTTGAAAAAATCTAAGTTTACGCATATTTTTCATAGAGATCCTACTTGCTGTCAAATTAGCTACAGCCCCATTAACAAATTCGATTCTAGCATTCGCAATGTCGGGAGTATCACTAATTACCGTTACTCCAGAAGAAGAAATTTTTTTTACATCAGACTGTATTAAACTTAATACAATGTCAATATCATGTATCATCAAATCTAAAATAACTGAAACATCTGTTCCCCTCGGATTAAATTCAGAAAGTCGATGTGATTCAATAAACATTGGATCCCCAATAAATTTTCTAATTGACTGAAATGCAGGATTAAACCTCTCAACGTGACCGACTTGGCCTATTATTTTTTTTTCCCTGGACAATCTTACTATTTCCTCTGCCTCCTCAACAGTAAAAGCAATAGGTTTTTCAATGAAAATGTGTTTATTTTTTTTAATACATTTTATTGCTATTTCATGATGAAATTGAGTTGGAGTAATTATAGCAATTGCTTCTGTAGAATCGATTAAAAGTTTAGGATCATTAAAATATTTATAACCATATTCCTTTTCAATATTTGTTGAATATTCAGTATCTATGTCATAGAATCCAACAAGATGAAAATTTTTGGATTCGTTTAATAATTTTAAATGAATTTTACCTAGGTGGCCAGCACCAAATACTCCGATTTTAATTAGTTTAGTATACACTTATATATTCTTGATGATAAAATTACATTTTTAAAGTAATTTAAAGTTTTTATTTTTACTAATATGCTTCGAATTTAATGAAATTAAATACTGATTCACCGAAATATCAAGGCCAAAGAAAAATTATGGTGACTGAATTAGAGTCACTTGGAATAAAAAATGAAAATGTATTAAATGCCTTAAACAAGGTTCCACGTCATTTATTTATGGATCCGGGGTTGATTTCTCATTCTTATAAAAACTTGGCTTTTCAGATACAGTCAGGTCAGACGATATCTCAACCCTATACAGTTGCATTTCAAACAGAATTAATTAAATGTAAAAAAGGCGATAAGGTCTTAGAAATAGGAACCGGTTCGGGATATCAGACTGCAATTTTATCATATTTAGAATTTGACGTTTATACAGTCGAAAGAGACCTTACACTTTTTAAAAAATCTTCATTAACGTTTAAGAATTTATCCATTAAAGTAAAAAAAAATCTTTTTGCAGATGGTTACTTGGGTATAATCGATAGTGCACCATTTGATGCAATAATTGTTACTGCTGCTTCTAAAGAAATTCCAAAATATTTAATGAATCAGTTAAAAGTAGGAGGGAGAATGGTAATCCCAATTGGGGATGATGTACAAATAATGTATAGATTTACAAGGATTGAAAAAAATAAATTTAAACAAGAGGAGTTCGGTGAATTTAAATTTGTGCCACTCGTAAAAGGAAAATAAAAAAAGTTATTTTTTTCTAGATCTTTCTATATCTCTTTTCATTTCTATTTCTTTGATATTCTGTCTTTTATCATATAACTTTTTGCCCTTTGCTAATGCAATTTTTATTTTAGCTAATCCTGAGTCGTTAATAAATAAATTTAGAGGAATAATTGTTAATCCAACGTCTGCAATTTTTTTTTTAAGTTTTTTAAGCTCCTTTTTCTTAAGCAATAATTTTCTTTGAGATAGACTATTTCTGTTAAAATTTGAATTTTGATATTCTTTAACATACATTTTATTAATAAATAATTCATCATTATCATTAAACTCACAAAAACTCTCAGAGATAGATACATTTCTTTTTCGTATTGATTTTATTTCTGACCCCGTTAATACAATTCCAGCAATATATTCATCTTCTATAAAATAGTTGAACTTTGCTTTTTTATTAATAATTGATATATTCTCCTCTTTCAATTTCATATTTGATTTACATTCATTATTACATTATAATCATTAATTATCAATAACTACTTCATTAAATATATTTTTAAGATAATGTATGATAAATTTAATTAAAGGTTTTTTTTCAAAATAGCAATTGTTAATTAAGTTTTGATAAAATATTTTTTTTAAAACAAATTACTGACTTATTAATTATCAATAAGTCATAATTTTACACCTTCAACAAATTGATATGAATACTGCAGATATTGTTTTTGAATTAATTAAAAAAGAGGAAAACAGACAATTGTCTGGCATTGAATTAATAGCATCTGAAAATTTCACCTCTCCAGCAGTAATGGAAGCAACAGGTTCTATTTTGACAAACAAATACGCCGAAGGTTATCCTGGAAAACGATACTATGGAGGTTGTGAAGTTATTGACCAAATAGAGCAAATTGCAATTAATAGGGCAAAGTTGTTATTTGGTGCTGAATACGCCAACGTACAACCTCATTCTGGTTCACAAGCTAATACAGCTGTTTTCCATGCTTTTTTAAAGCCAGGAGATATTATTTTTGGATTTGATTTGGCTCATGGTGGTCATTTAACCCATGGGTCTCCAGTTAACTTTTCTGGAAGACTTTATAATGCACACTTTTATGGTGTAGAAAAAGATACTGGAGTCTTAAATTATGATCAAATAAGTACTATAGCAAAAAAAATTAAACCCAAGATGATCATTGCAGGCGCATCTGCCTATTCAAGAGACATCGATTTTGAAAAATTTAGAGAAATTGCAGACTCTTGTGGGGCCTTTTTGTTGGCTGACATCTCACATCCTAGCGGTTTAATTGCATCAGGTTTTTTAAATGATCCTATTCCACACTGTCACGTAGTGACTACTACTACACATAAAACACTAAGAGGTCCTAGAGGGGGATTAATATTAATGGGAAAAGATTTTGACAATCCTTTTAATATTAAACTTAAGAACGGAAATCTCAAAAAAATGTCGAACCTTCTTGACATGGCTGTTTTTCCCGGAAATCAGGGCGGGCCACTAGAACATGTAATTGCTGCTAAGGCAATTGCATTTGAAGACTGTTTGCAACCATCTTTCAAAAAATACTGTGAAAATGTAATAAAAAATGCTAGAATCATGGCTAACGAACTTCAAAAGCTAGATTACAAAATAATATCAAATGGTACTGATAATCATCTAGTATTAATAGATCTAAGAAACAAAAATATAAATGGTAAAGAAGCCGAATTAGCATTAGTAAAATCAAACATAACAACAAATAAAAATATGGTTCCATTTGATGATAAATCACCCTTTATCACGAGTGGAATAAGACTAGGAACTGCAGCTGTCACAACTCGTGGCCTCAAAGAAGAGGATATGACGAAGATTGTCAATTTAATAGATAGATCACTTAATAATTATTTAGACGATTCTAAATTAAGTTCAATCGCTAGCGAGGTTCACGAATTTATGAATAACAGACCCCTTTTTATTGCATAAAATATTATTTATCTATTATTTTTAATTCAAAAAGTTTATTCCAATTCTTGCCTGTCATAAAAATTGTTTTTGAATTTTTGTTATATGCAATGCCGTTTAAAACATCAATTTTTGGGTGATTTTTTACTTTTCTCTTTAAACCATTAAAGTCAACTACACCTTCTACTGATCCAGTTTCAGGATCTATAATTAAGATTACATCTTTATTAAATTGATAAGTATTTGCATAAATCTTTCCATTAATCCATTCCATTTCATTAATTTTTGAGATTATAGATTTATTTGTTGCAACCTGTATATAATCAATTTCTTCAAGATTATCAGGATCAATAATCCAAATTTTTGATGTTCCATCAGATTTATATATAAATTTGCCATCGTTACATAACCCCCAGCCTTCAATACTTTTTTTATATCTAAATGAATCAATTAATTCAAAACTCTCCAAATCATAAATAAATCCTATTTTAGATTGCCACGTTAGTTGGTATATTTTATCATTAAGCAATGTTATACCCTCAGCAAAGTAGGCATCATCAATTGGTAAATTTCTAATTACACTACCAGACTTGAATTCTATTTCCTTAAGTGCAGATTTCCCTCTAAGACCGATACTTTCGAAAAGTCGATTATTATAAAACTCGAGTCCCTGAGTATAAGATTTTATATCATGGGGATATTCATTAATTATTTTATAAGTGTAAAGTTTTGGAGTTTTAGCTGATAAGACCCTAATATTAATTGAATCCTCTCTGAAGTTATTTTTTTGATAGACTCGTACAGTTATTTTTTTGTCCCCTAATTTTTTTTCAATTTTATAATTTGAGGATATTTTTTTATTATCATTATAAAATGTAATTGAATCGTACTCTTGGTTATTATTTCTTTTTAATGATATTTTTAAGGTATCACCTGGAATAAAAACTCTTTTGTTGGTCAAAATAGTGAATTTATCAAGACTCCTTTTGTTTTCACAAAATGTTATGATCGCAAGACTATATAATAAAAATATCCACTTCATATAATGTAAATTTATTTAAAAAAAATTAACAATTTTTAAATTTCAAGACTCTGGATTGTATATTTGTGTTGGGTAAGTCCTATACAACCAGCTCCTATAGAATCCCCCAGGGTGGGAACACAGCAAGGGTATATGGTTGTAGCGGTGTGATATAGAAAGCTTACCCTTTTTTTATTTAAATGAATAAAGTTGTTTTAATTTCTGGCGCATCAACAGGTTTTGGACGTTCTATTTCAAAACTTTTGACCTCAAATAACTTCAGAGTTTATGGGACTTCTAGAAATCCAAAAAAATATAACGATTTTGAGGGAATCAAACTACTAAGGTATGATTTGACCTCATTTAAAGATTCAAAAAGTCTTGTAGAAAAAGTTTTATCTGTAGAGGATAAAATTGATATTTTGATTAATAATGCAGGTTCGGGTTTTGCTGGCCCTATTGAGGAAATATCAATTGAAGATGCAAAAAAACTTTTCGACACAAATTTTTTTGGTCATATTGATTTAATTCAATCTGTGCTTCCTTCTATGAGAAAAAATAAAAATGGTTTAATTGTCAACATAACCTCAATTGCAGGTTATAACAATATTCCTTTTGGAAGTGTTTACTGTGCTAGTAAATACTCGATGGAATGCTTAGGAGCATCCCTTAATATGGAACTAAAAGATTTTGGAATTAGAGTTGTAAATATAGCACCTGGAGACTACAGAACGGAAATCTTTGATAAAAGAATAAAATTGGAATTAGATACAAATTCTCCTTATTATAATAAATATAAAAAATTCACTGAAATTAGTAAACATAACATGGACACACAATCCAGAGACCCTGAAGAAGTCGCCAAACTTACGCTCAAAATAATACAAAGTAAAAATCCTGGGATTCACTATAAAGTAGGACACTTTTTACAAAAGTTTAGTATATCTTTAAAAAAAATATTACCAGAAAAATTGTACCAAAAATTAATGATGAACCATTATAAAATTTAGTTAAATATGAAATTTTTTATAGACACAGCTAATCTAGATCAGATAACCGAAGCTCAGAACTTAGGAATCCTAGACGGTGTTACTACCAATCCAAGTTTGATGGCAAAAGAGGGTATAACTGGAAATTCTAACATTTTTAATCATTACAAAAAAATATGTGAAATAGTTGACGGAGATGTATCCGCTGAAGTAATCTCTACTGAATTTAACGGTATGGTTGAAGAGGGTAATCATTTATCTAAAATAAGTGATCAAATTGTTGTTAAAATTCCAATGACTAAAAACGGAGTAAAAGCGTTAAAATACTTTTCAAATAATAATATCAAAACAAATTGTACTTTAATATTCTCTCCTGGTCAAGCATTGCTTGCTGCTAAGGCTGGAGCCGATTACGTTTCTCCTTTTATTGGTCGATTAGATGATATCACATCTGATGGGTTGTCTTTAATATCAGAAATACGCCAAGTTTTTGATAATTATAACTTTAAGACAGAAATTCTTTCAGCTTCAATAAGACATAATATGCACATTATTGACTGTGCTAAAATTGGATCAGATGTGGTTACTGCTCCTTTATCCTCAATTGTAGGTTTACTAAATCATCCACTTACTGATAGTGGGCTTAAAAAGTTTTTGGATGATCACAAAAAAGGTAATTAATTTCTATGCCACATTGGTTTTTTCTTTATTACTTTTTTATAAATAGGACAAGATTTTTCGTGAGCACCTTTTAAATATCCTGTTGATAAAAGAAATTCCTTGCATATATCATTCCCTATAAATTTGAAATCCTTTTTAAACAAGGATAACCAGTCCGCAAGGCTCAATGGATGATGTTTATTTAAGTAGCTTTTAAAGCTTTTGTTTTTATCAATTATGGAAACAATTTTTTTAGCATTATATATTATCGCTAATATTTTCCTCCTCATTCTTATTGCTCCTTTGTCATTTACAATTCTTTTCATATCCCATTCATCGAATTTTGCTATTTCAGTGATTGAATAATTTTTATATGCATTTTTAATTGTCTTTTCCTTTTTCAAAATAGTATCCCATGATAGTCCAGCTTGATTTATCTCCAAAACTAGTCTTCCAAAGAGCTCATCGTCGTTCTTACAGGGAAATCCATAAACATTGTCATGATAGTATTTATGATGATATGACAATTTTCCTCTATTTACATCTAAACAATAACACATTAATTTATACTGTAATGTTTTTTTAAAAGATTTTCAAAGCTTTTTTCGTAACCAAAATTTCCAAACCCCTCAAGAATAACGCAATTTTTATCTAGTATAATTCCCTTGTTTAATAGATTAATTACCCAATCGTTTGTTGTGGTCTGGTAATTTACTAAGGCTAATTGATTTTTAATATCAATATTCATAATTTCCTGATAATTTCTTACAAGCTGATTATAAGGTTGAATTGAAATTCCAACAAATCTATAATTAGGAAATTTTTCTTTATACATTTTTGCCCTTTCTTCATTTCTTTTGAAATGATTCATTTGAGTCTGAGACCAAAAATACAAAACTGTTTTTTGTCCCATAAAAGCCCTATTGCTTGTAATAATCTGTCCTTTGTTGTTTTCAAGCATTACAATTGGCAGGGGCCTACCAGCTCTCATTTGCATTAAAGAATTATTTAGCGATATTATTTCATTATAATATTCTTGATTAGGATTAATTGAAGAATATGAATCTAAAAACTTTTCATGTGAATTTTGATTATTAGAGTTCATTATTTCTTCATATGCAACAGCTCTAGCAAGTATATTTTTTAATTTAATATTATTAATTCTTTTCTTTATAACTTCAATTCTTTTGATATTAAAATCTGTCTTATTTTTGGCTTTATAAAAAATTTGGTCATCTTCTATGGCTTCAAGACTTAAGTAGCTCATCAAATAGCTAATATATGGCTCAAAGAATGATAATTCCTCTTCATTATAATTTAATTTATTTCTATAATTAAAATACGAGCTATCAGCTTTTATATTTTTTGATTTTCCTCTTATTAAGGCGTACCTAGCTTTTCTATTTGCGTAGGGATATTTAAAAGCAGCTTCGGTTATCTTTTTAGTAAAATTCGAAAAATTATATTTATCAATTAGATTTTTCCATTTTACGTGTTTCTCCATATATAAAGAGTCAATAATTTCATTGAAGTTATTGCCACTTAGAGAATATTTAGATGATAAAAATGTAATTTCATTTTGAAGCTTCAGGTATGTCTCCATTAGGAAGTTGTTTTTTGCTGCACCTTTGCCACTGAAAAATAAAGATCCATTAAAGTCAGACATATTTGCCCTTGACAATAAAGAATCACCAGATTCAATTATAATCATCTGATTTTCAGGTAGGTGCTCCATCTTAAACAAACCATAATTTAAAGAGTCAAATTTTTTAAAAAAACGTTTATCTGGAGACAATTTTAGAGTGTCAATTATTTTATTATCGTTGTATAATAATACATTGTCTGACGATGGATTAATTATTTCGCCTCTAAAATATGCTCCCAGGGATTTGTTTTCAATTTTTTTACATCCAATAAATAAAAATATTAAAATCCAGAATAAAGATTTATAAAAATGATTTATCATTTTGTAATTTTAATAACAATTGTGAAATGCATTACAAATTATGTAATTTTGCATCACCAAAAAAATATAAATTGCTTTCTGCTTCAAATTTATCGGTCCAATTTGGGAAAAGAATTCTCTTTGATAACGTTAACATTAAATTTACACCAGGAAATTGTTATGGAATCATTGGTGCTAATGGATCAGGAAAATCTACCTTTCTAAAAATTTTAGCGGGTAAAATGGAAGCAAATAGTGGAAATATTTCTTTAGAACCAGGTAAAAGATTATCTGTTCTTGAACAAGATCACAATTCTCATAATGAATATACAATAATTGATACAGTATTAAGAGGAAACAAGATACTGTACGACATTAAGAATGAAATGGAAAACATTTACTCTAAATCAGATTTCAGTGATAAAGATGGAGAGAGAGTAGGCGAGCTCCAAGCAATATATGAAGATAAGGGTGGGTGGAATGCAGAAAGTGACGCCGCAACTCTTTTGTCTAGTCTTGGAGTAAATGAGTCATTACATCTAAAATCAATGAATGAAGTTGAAGGTTACATAAAAGTGAAAGTTCTTTTAGCACAAGCACTTTTTGGAAATCCTGATGTTCTAATTATGGATGAACCAACGAATGATCTAGATTACGAGACAATAATATGGTTAGAAAACTTTATTGCAAATTTTGAAAATACAGTTATAGTTGTATCACATGATAGACATTTTTTGGATGCAGTATGCACACACATATCCGATATCGATTTTGGAAAAATAAACCATTATTCTGGAAATTACACATTTTGGTATGAATCTAGTCAGCTGGCCTCAAGACAAAGACAGCAGCAAAACAAAAAGGCTGAAGAAAAGAAAAAAGAATTAGAAGATTTTATTTCAAGATTTTCTGCAAATGTGGCCAAGTCAAAACAGGCGACCTCTAGAAAGAAAATGATAGAAAAATTAAATATAGAAGAAATAAAACCCTCGTCTAGGAGATATCCTGCGATTATCTTTAAACAAGAAAGAGAAGCCGGTAATCAAATTTTAAATATTAAAGACCTTAAGTATAGTCTTGAAGGAGAGTTGTTGTTTGACAATATAACATTTAATCTAGTTAAAGGTGAAAAAGTAATTTTTTTCTCAAAAGATAAAAGAGCGATTACTAAATTCTTTGAAATAATTAATGATGAAGAAAAAGATTTTGAAGGTAAATTTGAGTGGGGTATAACCACAAAAATATCGTACTTACCAATTGACAATTCAAGTTATTTTAAATCTGATATAAACTTAATTGATTGGCTAAGGCAATTTACTGAAGATGATGAAGAAAAAAAAGAATTATTTATTCGAGGTTTTTTAGGTAAAATGATATTTAGTGGTGATGAAGCACTCAAAAAGGTAAGTGTTCTATCAGGGGGAGAAAAAGTAAGATGTATGCTATCAAAAATGATGATGAAAAAGTCGAATATTTTAGTTGTTGATGAACCTACAAATCACCTTGATTTAGAATCAATCACTGCTTTTAACAATGGACTTAAAAACTTTGATGGGACGGTTTTACTTAGCACGCACGATAACACTTTTGCACAAACTGTTGGTGACAGAGTAATTGAATTGACACCTAAAGGAGCAATTGATCGACTTCTAAAATTTGATGATTACATGAAAGATTTGAGTTTAAAAGAGATTAGAGCAAAATTCTATAATTAACTTCTACCAGAAAAAAGCATAAAGAAAGGCTGTTATCGTCAAAATTGAAATTGCGGACAAATTAAATTGGCTAGATGTTCGGAAAAGTTTATTTGTTATTATTATTCCCTTTGGGTCATCTTCATTTCCTTCAATGTAACTTATAAAATAGATAATGATCATTGTACCTATACAAGTTGCCATCATTTGGTGCATAAATGGAATGTTAACGAATATAGGTAAGGTGGACCAGCCATTTGGAGCAACTTTAAAAAACATTGCTATTGGAATCGATAATATAACACCCCATATCGCTGCATTGTTAGTTGCCTTTTTGTAGAATAATCCCATTAAAAAAACAGCTAATATTCCTGGACTAACAACCCCAGTATATTCCTGAATAAACTGAAATACTTGACCAAGATTTCCTAGCTGAGGAGCTATAATCATTGCTATTATTAAAGATACAAGAACTGACAGCCTCCCAACTTTTACCATAGTTTTGTCATCTGCTTTTTTATTAATCAAGGATTTATAAATGTCCATGGTAAAAATTGTTGATGTTGAATTTAACATTGAAGCAAGTGAAGAAACAATTGCAGCAGATAAAGCCGCTAAAATAAGACCTTTTATTCCTACTGGTATAAAATTTTTAATTAACCATGGAGCGGCGTTATCGTTAACTATATTTCCATTGGATCCAATAAAACCTATATCAACAGATTCCTTTGTTAAAATTCCAGATTGATCTAAATTCATAACGTATGCAATCATTCCAGGAAGAACAACTATGATTGGTATTATTAATTTTAAAAAAGCGGCAAATGCTATACCCTTTTGTCCTTCTTCAAGGCTTTTAGATGCTAATGTCCTTTGAATTATGTATTGATTGAATCCCCAATAATAAAGATTTGCAACCCACATCCCTCCAATTAGAACTGCGATACCAGGTAAATCATTCCAAGCATCTCTTCCATTAGGAGTGATTATTTCTCCTTTTGAAAGTATCATAGTGAATCTTTCAGGTATTTCATCATAAATAAATTTTAGTCCCTCAATAAAGTTTCCAGAATCAGTAACGTTTACTAATGCAAAGTAAGTCATCATTAGACCACCAAAAATCAATAATATTACTTGAATTACATCTGTCCATGCGACTGCTGCTAATCCACCCCAAAGTGAATAGGCAGCTGCAAAAAATCCAAGACATACAATACAAATGAAAATAATTGATCCATCACCACTTCCTATAATTGTATCTAAAGCCTTTCCTCCTAGATAAAGCACAGTGGTTAGATTGACAAAAATAAATAGAGCTATCCAAAAGACCGCAAGGATAGTTTTTAAGTTTGTGCTATATCTTTTTTCAATAAATTCTGGTATAGTGTAGAGTTTTTTTTCAATAAATATTGGTAAAAAATATTTACCAACAACTAGCAAGGTAATTGCTGCCATCCACTCATATGAGGCTATAGCCAAGCCTAGGGCAAAACCTGAACCAGACATACCGATAAATTGTTCAGCAGAAATATTAGCAGCAATAAGAGATGCACCAATTGCCCACCAGGGCAAAGATTTACTAGCTAAAAAGTAATCCTCGGCACTCTTCGTTTCCCCTTTTTTATTTCTTGAGACCCAAAGTCCAACACATAAAATTACAAAAGCATAGGATGCAAAAACTATAATATCAATATTAGAGAAATCGTTATTCATCGAGGCAATATATGAATTTAAAATATACCTTTAAAATTGAGTCTAATTTTATAAAATTGATTTTATTAATTCGTTAGCTTTTTCATATTCATCTTTGTGAACATATATTTTACTTTGATAATCAATTATACCAAAACCCGCGAGCCTAGCTGACTCAGACTCATTTTTGACAATCGGGATTATATTAATTTTTTTTAGAGAATCAATTATATTTAAAATATCTATATGATTTCCGTAGAAAACACATAAATAATCTGACTGCATTAAATAGATTTGTTGTATTTACTATTCCAAATGGCTTTGTTAAAGTTCTTACCCAAAGCAAACGCATAAAAAATAACGATTGATGCAATCGCCTTGAACATGAAAAAATAAATCATCCAAAAAACAGACCAGCTGTCAACTTTACTAAATATTGACGTTGGAGTTATGTAGGTAAGGGCAAAGGATATAATGAGTAGAAATCCTATCATATTCCATAAATTTTTAAATGGCCACATTAATAATTTTCTTAATGGGTGTAGGTCGTCTCCCCACTTATGTACTAAATAAAAATAATTATTCCCTAATGGGACAAACAAAAGTGGATCATCAGTGTTTTTGAGTCTAAATAGTTTGGAGGGGGCCATGATTTTAAAATCAGAGAGAATGGTTTTATGATCGGATTCTAATTTAGATATTTCTAAAAAAGCCTCTTTTGGAAGTGAATTTTTAAAATATTTATGGTCTAAAAAACGTAG
>CACHSA010000011.1 GCA_902582405.1 uncultured Bacteroidota bacterium
TTGTATGTTTAAGTTTAATGTTGAGGTTGTTTCATAATCAATGGCAGCGGCTGTTAAAATTTGGGTTCCAGATACAGTAAAAGAACTATTGTGTTGGCTGGAGGATTGACCGTTACTTACAAGACTATAGGTCAAGGTCTCCCCTGCATCCTTACCCGTAGCAGACAACGTACCTACCAATGAGCCAACTGATGAACCCTCATCAATGGTGAGAGTGGTTATGCTAGAGTTGGAAATAATTGCTCGATAATTTGTTTCAACCTGACTTTGATTTAATTTAGATCCATAGATTAAGAGTGATTTAACTTGACCATTTAAGTAATAATTATTACCCTGTCTTGCTCCGATGTAGAAATGGTGATTTGAAAAGGAACCGTTGACCGTTGCAGTTGTATTTGGATAGGGGGAAGATGTAAAAGGAATTAAATTATTATCAATATAAGTTTGTCTTCCTGTTGCATCAACTGCCATACTATGGATATTGGTATGTAAGTGCCAATCATTTAGTATATCAAACTGATAATTTCTACCACTATTTCCACTAAACCCTCCATTTTGGTTTGTGTGATGAACATTATTATTGAAGGATGAACCAGCACTTTGAGCAAATAATCCAAATCCCCCAGTTTGATTATTCCAATTAATTGAATGCTCATACGTACATTCAAGTGAATTAGAGTTTTCTGTTTTAAAATAAATCTGTACTGTGACCTTATCGTAAGAACTTAGATTTAATGAAGAAACTGTTCTTGCCCAATCGTTGTCACCATCAAAATCAAAGTATCCGTTATTGCTATAAGTGGCTCCATTTAAAGTGAAATGATGTCCGTTGCCACTAAGATCATACCAAGTATTTCCATTCCCTGGGTAGGAGTTTGAATTGCTTGCATCAAGATATAATACTAGATTATCACTAATAATACTCCTAAAAGAAATATCGTCGGGGACATCATTTACATCGTTAACTGTTACAGTAAATGCTTTGGCATAATTTGCTGCTCCATCATTGGCATTTATATAGATATTGTATGAAGACTTCGTTTCAAAATCAAATGTTCCACTTGTTTTGAGGGATGCCCCTTGTACTGTAAAATAGTTATTATCTGCGTCGTTAGTTCCGTTACCAGAAGCTAGGGTGAAAGTATGAGTGTCGTTGTTGTCTTGATCTGTCGCAGTAAGTGACGCAACGTGGGTACCACTGGGTAAGTTTTCGTTAAATGCAGTTGCAGATAAAGTTATATCTGTAGGAGCATAATTAGTTGCACTGCTATAATTTTGAGATACTTCATTTGCTGTTAATGCCCTATGATATACATGAATTGCGCCAATTGCCCCTTGATACCAAATATTATTTCTTGTAGAATTATAGCTTCCAGCCTCACTTCCGTCTCCAACAAATCCATATCGCGTTGTAGAATCAGCCAACGCATTCATACTTCCATTAGCCGTATACGTTTTATCAACTTGTCCATCAAGATAGAAAATTACTTTTTGTGAACTTACAGAATAGGTGTACCCAATGTAATGCCAATTACCATCATTCACGCTTCCATTGGTGCCAAGCATATCAAAATGATCTCCGTTAGTTCCCAACCCTCCTTGATTGGTGTTGTCCCCTGAAAATGAAATTTGACCAGCTCCGGTTACAGTTAGCTGATACCACTCACTTCTATCAAAGTCTATTATAGACCAATTATTACTGTCCCATGTACCGTCAGTGCCGTTGTTGTATGTGGTTTTAACCCAAGCAAAAACGCTTAATTCACCCAGAGAATTAGCACTATCATAATGCATATTAGTGATAGCTCCATAATGACTTGTACCATTAAACTCAAAATATTTAGGTATGGACTCATTTGTATTTCTAAACTGAACACCATTGAAAAAGTTCACATGATAATTATTACCACTTATATCATTCCAAGTATTGCCGGAACCCGAATAAGAACTACTGTTGTTCGCGTCTAAATGAAGTACTATTCCGTTTGTGTTTACCTGTCCAGAACTAATTTGGGTTACAAAAAAAGAGAGGAAAATCCAACTATATCTAATAGTAGATTTAAATAAATTCCAGTCAGAGTTCCATAGTAAGGAGATCATTTGAAATTAATTAGTAATGGCACGAACCTCTAATGTACTAAATGATAGAACGTTAAACCAATAAAATTAGTTGTAAAATGAAATTAATTTGATTATTTCTTAAAAAAACTTAATATTTTAAAAAATCATATAAAAAAAACCATAAAATTATAAACTTATCGTATCTATAAGACCAGATAGTGCATAGTCCAAATCAGTAATTGCATCTTTATCGTGTGTCCAAAGTTCAATTATTACAGAGCTATAAACGTTAATAATTTTAGGATGATGATTGATACTTTCAGCGTGGTCTCCAACTTTATTTATGAAAACCAGAGCTTCTTTAAAATCTTTGAATTTAAATTCTTTGGTTAACTTCCCATTAATTTCTTTCCAATTATTCTCCATCTTTAAATTTTTCTATTAAATAAAAAAACTCTTGTGAGAATAACAAGAGTTTTTAAAACAAAATATTAAAGCGAACGGGTTATGATTTCAATTTTCTAAATCTCCTTTTCCTTTTAATTTCTTTAAGATCTATAGTTTCAGTAACTCCATCCTTTGTTACTTCTGCAACAAAATCACACTCTCCATCACCATAGTTGATAATCATTTCTGATTCACCTTTTAGAATTCTTTTAACACCTGAAACAGGAATTTTACCCTTTTTATGAATAAGCTCTTTAGCACAGGCTCTTGTGAAAAGTATAGGAGATGTAATTTCCATCTCATATGCAGTCCCATCAGAGTTGACCCCACTTGCATTTCCAGTAACTGATGTGGAAACTCTTTCCCCCTCATTGTATGTTATGTATTTAGTAATAATCTTAGATTTTGTTGAAAAACTTCCGTCAGGATAAATCATTTTACCATTTTCAAGAGTCATTTGAACAGTTTTATCAACTCCTTCTTCAATATCGACAACCTCATATCTTCGAACACCCTCTATTTTGATTCCGTTTAAATAATAATTATCAAATTCAACTTGCCTAAAGCTTCCAATTTCACCCTTTGTTTCTGAGTAAGTAATAACTATGGTTCCTGTTCTTGTTTGGCCTCTTTTACCAAAACAATCACCGTTGAAAAAAACTGTTTTTGCGTTGTTTTCCTCATCAACTGTTATAGAAGCACACTTCCCATAACGGTCTCCTTTAAAATTTTTCTTTGGATCTTTTGCACTAATGCTAGATAGAGAAATATCTGTAGTTTTAGATGAAAAAGACTCTTGGATAAAAGCGTCATCAACAAGTTCTTCTACATCTTGATCAAACACAAAAGCTAAAAAAGCTTCGACAAAAGAACTAGTGTCTAGGTCTGTAATAAATTCATCACTTTGCTTATCACATCTGTAAAAAGACATTAATAATAAAAGTGAAAAAAAACTGATTAGGTTAAGATTTTTCATGGTATTAATTTGTTTAATTATTAATTACATTTAAAGCTTCTCAAATTCTATGCCAAAAAATTTAGTAATTTAAACCGTGTCCAAAATTATATAACGGATTTTCGGAGTCATATGGCATATCCTCCATTTGTTTATTTGCGGCCTCCTGAGATCTAGGTAGTTCAATTGGTAGCTTACCCCCTGGTTTTTCTTTTCCAAATAATATATCAGCAATCAGATGGTCTTGTGTCCCGAAATCAACTAATAGGGCCTCACTTATTTTATCTAATTCAGTTAAAACCGCTCCTCTTTCTAAATTTACTATAGATATAATTTTTTTTGTTTTAGAAAGCTTTTTTAAATCTGAAAGTTCTTCTTCATTGTAATATAGCCTTCCTTGATGAAAAAAACTCTCCAGCATAGTTCCTTCCCTTTGATCAAACGGAGTATCTTTTCTAACTATAATACAATCTGCGTCTTCAGGGCTTGAAACAACTTCAGCATAGTTGTTAAATTGATTTTTATATCTAAATCCTGACAAATAATATTTTAATTTATTTTTTAGGGGTAAAATTTTATTTTGGTTTTTTAATAGAATGGTAGATTTAACTTGAGCTATCTCCCCTTTTCTAATGTTATCAGGTTTTAACAACTTTTCTGAAATTTTATTAACATCAACAAATGGATTATCAAAAAGTCCTATGGTAAATTTATCTCTTAAAATTCTTCTAACAGATTGATCTATTCTCAATTCATTAATTTCTCCCTGTTGAAAAAGATTAATTATTTGTTCAGTGCTTGTCTCTCCGCCAATTTGGTCAACACCAGCTAGAATTGCCTTTTTCATTCTTTGCTCCGGAGTTAAGTTTTCCACACCCCAAGATCTTTCTCCACCAGCTAATTCAGCTAGTGGCATTGTGTTTATAATATTCCAATCCGTACAAACTACTCCGTCAAATTTTAGGGAGTCTCTTAAAAGTTCTGTTATGATTTCTTTATTAAATCCAAATCCTACTTCTTCTTTAGTTTGACCAACTGGAATTCCGTAATAGGGCATTATTTGTCCAGTATTGGCTGGTAACGCACCCTTCGTAAATGGTATAAGATGATAGTCAAAATTATTCCCTGGATACACTTGTTCTTTACCATAAGGAAAATGAGCGTCTTCTCCGTCTTTTTGAGGCCCACCCCCAGAAAAATGCTTTACCATTGTTATCACGCTCTTACTTGAAAGAGTGTCTCCTTGAAACCCTTTTATGTAAGAATAAGTCATAGCTGCGGAGAGTTCTGCATCTTCCCCAAATGTTCCATTTATACGTGCCCATCTTGGTTCTGTTGCAAGATCCGCCATGGGATGTAATGCAAGCCTTATTCCGCAAGCTTTGTACTCTTCCCTGGCAATTTCTCCAAATTCTCTAACCAGTGTTGAGTCTCTGGTTGCGGCTAACCCCAGTGATGTAGGCCATCTGGAAAAAGAAGGGGTATAAATCCCTCCTACTCCTTTTTCATTTTCTCTTGCTCCATGTCTTGGATCAGTCGCAATAGTCACCGGAATTCCTAACCTTGTTCTTTCAGCTTTACTTTGTAAATTATTATTAAATCTAGCTATAGCTTCAGGAGTATATGCGTGAAGTATATTAAAGTGGCTCATTTTTCTTTTTACTATCATTTCAGCATTTGTTTCAAGTGAAAAATATATTCCTACCTCGAATAATGGATCGTTTAAAATGTCTTTATGAATTGGAGGTACATCCAAAAGGTCTCCATCTCGGCCCATACCTATCATCGTGATAAACATTTGGCCAATCTTTTCTTCAGTTGTCATTTGTTTTAATAAGTCTTCTACTCTTTTATCTACTGGTTCTCTAGAATCTTCGTAGACATCAAGACTTCCATTTTTGTTTAAATCACGAAAACTAAAATTCCCAGCTGTTAAAATTTCCGGTGGAGGCGTAAGTTGAGAATAAAGTTTTTCAGCTTGATAGTATTTTAATAGAAAGTATCCTGTTACCATCAAAATAACCAATAAAACCAGTGACCCTAAAATCTTAAAACCTAGCCTTATCATGAATTATTTTTTAATTAGTTTATCAACACTGAATTTTCCTGGTCCTAGAAGGTAAATTATGACACACAGAATTAAGTAGAGAAGAGCCATTTCACCTGACTTAAGGCCATCAGAAAAAAGATGTTTACTAAATGCCACTATCATTGTAAATCCTAAAAAAAAAGTTGATGTTCTTGTGTAAAACCCAATCATAATAAAAACTGCAAAAATAGACTCTGATAAACTAGCCATAAAACCAAGAGGAATTGCAAGCGAGTCTATTTCTATTATATTGGTAATAGTTCTTCCTAGCTTTTCCCATCTGTCGTAACCAGATGTAATCTTACGAAACCCATGCAAATGGAACATCAAGAAACCAGTTGTTACCCTAACAAATAGAGATGTAAAGTCATTAATATTTTTTGGTAATATTCTCACTTTTAGGCAAATATAAAACACAAATAGTTTATTTAATAATAACAATCTATTCATTTATTTATTATCAATTTTAAAGATTTCGTATATTGTGAGTAGACAATCAAAATTTAATCAAAATGAGTGAAGTTTTAATTACAGCCATTTTTGCTGCTTGTCTTTTAGGGGGGGTATATATCTATGCCTATTGGGCTACCGCAAGCGGAAGTCTAGAGGATGAGAATCAAAATTTTATTCCTGACTCTTGGGAGAAAAACTTCAAGTGGCTATTTACTGGCAAAACGATAATCATGTTGGTTTTGGGTTTAATTATTGGTTACCTAATTGGAGCCAGCACATAATTACCTTATCAACATAAAATTAATTTTCTATAATTTCATATGAAGGAGATGGTTTCGGTTGTTCTCCGTATGCGTAACTATCGTCGTCCTTTGTACAGCTAACTATCGTTATTGATAAAATCAATGTCACAAAAAATATTTTCATCTTAAAATTAGTTTATGTTCAAATATATATCTCTTTTATTTATTTTCATAGAGCTTACGGCCTGCGGCTCGGAGAAGAAGATTGAAAAAATTTTTGACACGGCTGTTTCCAAGAACTTCTCTGGTGTAATATTAGTTGCATCAAAAGGTAAAATTATTTATACAGGTGTAAATGGCAAAAGGGATTTTGAAAAAGGTATCCCATTAATATCGTCTGATATTTTTGAACTTGCCTCAATTTCAAAACAATTTACAGCCATGATGGTTATGATTTGTAAAGAAATGGGGTTATTAACTTACGATGACTTGGTTGAAAAATACTTAAACATTCCATACAAAGGAATTACAATTAGAAATCTTCTAACTCACACCAGCGGACTCCCAGACTATCAAAAAATAATGGATGAAAATTGGGATAAATCTAAAGTTGCGGGTAACACTGAAATTTTAGAATATTTGAATAAGTATGAAACTGAAATTCTTTTCTCTCCTGGAGACGAGTACAGGTACAGTAATACGGGATATGTGCTTTTGGGTAGCATTATTGAAAAAGTTACTGGAGAAGATTTTGTTGAGTTATCAAAGAAATGGATTTTTGAACCTTTAAAAATGGTAAATACAGCAATTAGAACAAATGAAGAAAAAAAAGAATTAAAGAATCTAGCTTTTGGACATAAAAAAGATTCTTTAGAAAGATTCGTAAATGCAAATAAATTTTTGTCATCTGACTACACCGTATGGCTTGGAAACAGAAAAGGACCTGGGAGAGTGAGTTCAAATGTTTATGATTTATTGCTGTGGGACCAAGCACTCTACACTCAGAGACTTATATCAAAGAAAACAATAGAGGAGGCTTTTTCTCCCTTCTTGCTTAATGACAAAACTCCAAGCTACTACGGCTTTGGATGGAGATTAAATCAAGATCCCAAATACAAAATAGTAAGACATTCAGGTAGTAACCCTGGTTACAAAACAAGAATTGTTCGTCTTTTGGACGAGAAAAAAACTATAGTTATTCTAAGCAATAATGATTTCTCCTTGAATGAAATTGAAGAAAAATTAATTGATGCTTTATCTAATCAAAATAATCAACTTTATTTCTCCTTTTAAGATAAATTAAGTAGCATATCCCAATATTGTTCTAAAAGGATGTATTTTATTTTTCTTTTCTAAAGTGATATCGTGTAATAAAAATAGCGTCCCTTTCTTTATCAGCGCTTTCTACACCTGAGCTTACAAACACTAATTCCCATCCTTGTGTGGACATTTCATTTAATTTTGATTTAACCATTGCATCGTTAGTTGCAATGTTGTTGAATCTAATTCCAGCGACATTATAAAAATTTAACAATTTAGTTTCTTCAAAAGCTTTTGTTCTAATTTCAGAACGCTTTTTATCTGATTTGATCTTTTCACCATCATCTTTTCTTATTGTAGTTGCCTCTCTATAATCAACGTTTTGTGTACCTGATATCATTCTTGAACGACCTAATCCATTTTGAATAAGAGACTCCACAACAGTGACAGTTTCAAATTCATATATTTTCATCTGTCCCGATTGACTAGTAAAAGCAGTAATTATAGCTAAGGCTCCAATTATTGCGAAAATTGAGGTTGTTCGGTTTTTAATTTTTTTCATTTTTTTCATTTTTTTGATTTTAAGTTAGTTTTAATATATAAAAAAAAAATAAATTGTTAGTTTAATTTACTTTAGCCAGACACTCTATCTCCACTTTAGCTCCTAAAGCTAAACCACTTCCTGCAAATGCACTTCTGGCTGGTAAATTTTTTCTGTCAAAAAATTTTTTATACGCTTTTGACATTTTTGGCCAATCTTTTATATCCACAAGCATACAAGTACATTTAAAAATATTTTCTTTTGTAAGATCAATTTTTTGTAGAAGAGTTTCGATATTTTTCAATGTTTGTAGCGTTTCGGCTTCAATTCCTCCTTGAATCAATTCCCCATTCGGGAGTCTTCCTACCTTACCTGAAAGGTAGACTATGTCATCCACAATTACAGCTTCAGAAAATGGGTAACCATTATCGATGTTTTCCTGGCTATTTATATATTTAACATCGTTCTGTCCGTAAGTATACATAACTAGAAAAAAAATTGAGATTGATTTAATTATTTTCATAGATTTTTAATTAAAGAGTACCTTTTTTAGAGCCATAAAAAAATAGTCCAAGAGTAATAAGTCCTAAAATAATAACTGGTAGTGGTGCGGTAGGATCACCCTTAAAAAATGCAATCAAGTCAGGAAGTGCAAAAAAGCCTGCAAGAACAAAAAAGAGAAACGATAATCTTTTCAAAACATCCAAATCATTAAATGAAAGTGATCCGTAGATAATAAATAATATTCCAATTATTGTTAGACCCAATACCAGACAAAATGTTTCAAACATTTTTATTGCATCAGGTGATGGTGCCTCTCCAAATGCATCTAAAACTAGTGCATTTAAAACATCTGGGATAAAAAGACTCAAAAAAAGAGGTAGAATTTGAATAAATATTAAAATTATATTGATTTTAAAAATGGTTTTTATTTTCATAACATAAATTATATAAATTGATTTAAAATTAACCTAAAAATTAATTTAAGTAACTTTAAGTTAGAAAAATGCGTTGTCAAATTTCAATTTTATTGTTCTTGATTGGAGGGTTTGTTGGATATACCCAGCTGAGTAAAATTCATTATATCCCACCTCTTGCTTATGCAGATGATGGAGGTTCTAGGCCAAATAAAGGACAATATTTATATATTTCAACCCCTAGTAATTCCGTAGTGAATGTTGTAATTACTCCAATTGGTAGTACTCCACAAGCGGTCGCAATTACGAATGCTAGCCCTTATAGGTATGAAATTCAGGGTGACCCGGGAGCTGGGTCCTCTCAAGCAATGTTGGTTGCAAATAACTCCAATCAAACTGCAAGAGTCCATGTTGACAAAGGTTATATTATTCAAGCTGTTGAAAGTGAGGTTTATGTTGCACTAAGGACAATGGGAGGAGGTGGGCTTCAAGCAGGAGCGCTTGTGAGTAAGGGTGGTGCTGCACTCGGAACTCAATTTAGAGCTGGAATGTATACTAGTTACTTTCCTAGCGGCGCGTTTGTTTCATTTATAAGTGTAATGGGAACAGAAGCAGGAACAATTCTTACAATTAACAATATTGATGAAAATGTGGACCTTGTAGATATTGACGAAGGAGCTTTGGGTTCTAATGCTTTTAATCAACTAAACGACATAATCGTAAACCTAAATAGAGGTGACACCTACACGTTAGCTGCAATAGCAACTGGAGGTGGCGATGTACCTGATGCTTTTGAGTACCATCCAAATCATACTTATAATGGAGACGGATTAATTGGAGCTAGAATTACTTCATCCAAGCCTGTAGTCGTAAATTCAGGCTCAATGACAGGTGCTTTTACCGAGGGAGGTGGTGGCTTAAAAGATTATGGGTTTGACCAACTTGTTGATCAAAGTAAAGTAGGGAAGAAGTATATTTTTAAAAAGGGAGATGGAGGTAATACAACAGAAAATGTTCTACTTGTTGGAACTACAAATAACACCTCTATCACAATTAATGGAACGCCTGTAACGACAGCTACAAGAGGAGCTAGGTATTTAAAGAGCATAAGTGTTAGTGCATTTGAAGGTGACGGAGTTACGGGAAATCCGTTATTGACAACAACAACCATCACTGCTGGTGAATATTTTTTGATAGAGGGGGATATGTATGATGGTAGTGGTAACATGTATGTTGAAACTTCTGAGCCAGTGTATGCTTTTCAGGGAGTATCTCCTGGAGGAGGACAACAGGTAGGATTATTTTTTGCACCTCCTTTAAAATGCTCAAGCCAAGGAGATGTAAACAATATCCCTGATATTTTAAGAATAGGAGATATTGACCTAACCGTAGGTAAAATTAATATTATATCAAAAATCGGTGCTGCCATCACAATTACAGATAATAATAATACAAATGAACCCATAGGGTCGTTAAGTGTTGCATCTGCAGTAGGACCTAATCCTGTAACTGGAAATGTAAACTATGTTACTTACACTATTTCAGATTTAATTGGGAATGTTTCTGTTTTTAGCAATGACGAACTATATGTAAATTATTTCAACGAAAGTGGTGCTGCAGCGTCCGGAGGGTTTTATTCTGGATTTAGCTCTCCTCCAGAAAAACCTACTGAAATAAATGACGGTAGTGTTTTTGGATACTGTGCTCCAAATCTATCCTTACAAGCTGGAAACATGGATAATTTTACAAGCTTTGAGTGGATGTTGGACCCAGGAAACGGATACACAAAAATAGTTGGTTATGATAATCAACTGACCGTATCAACTACAATTGCTGGTAACTACAAGATTCGTGGTTATATAAGTTGTCCTGGTGAACCAACAGAGTTTTTAGACTCAGAATATGTTTCTGTTGTGTTATGCCCTCCAGACTCTGACGGCGATGGAATTGAAGACTCTTTGGATGATTGCCCTTTTACTCCTGGTTCAGCTCTCCTCAAGGGCTGTCCCCAACCACTTATAATCGGAAATAACTACAAAACCTCTGTTGCGACTGGAACAATTCAGATAATAGAAGAAGGCTACTTTTGTTCTCAATTTTTATCTGGTCATTTTAATACAGCTTATCATTCAGGAACAAATGTTAATCCTGAGGTCGGTGACTATATTATTTACAACAACAGACAATTATTTGAAAGCCAATTCGCATTTGGAGAAAACTTTGCATACATGTATCTCCCCGATTTTACCGTAATTGTTGAAGTACAAAAATCGAATGGAGAAATTGTTGCTATGTACCCTTGTAATTAAACTCTCTAGTACATATTCCCCCTACTTACCTCATTATGAGGTTTCTTCCCATTTTTTATTCTTTGGAAGTTTTCTAAAGCCTGTCTAATTGATTCTTTTGCGTAAGTAAGGCTAGCAATGTGAGGTGTAATTTTAATTTTGGGATTTTGCCATAAAGGACTATTATTTGGGAGTGGCTCTTTTTCAAAAACATCTAAAAATGCTCCAGTTAATTTACCTTCTTCGATTGCTCTTATAATATCTTTTTCTACGTGAACAGCTCCTCTAGAAACATTTATCAAATATGTTGGGAAAACAAGGTCATTGAATAATTTAGCATTTAACAACCCCCTTGTTTTAGGAGTTAAAGGAACTGTACATATTAACACGTTAATTTTTTTTAGAAACTCCTTCAACTGATTTCCGTAAAACGAAGGAAAAATGGTCTCTTTAGAAGAATTGCTATATCCAAAAACTTCAAATCCCAATCTATATAAAGCATTGGCAGCATCCATCCCTAAATGACCTATCCCCAATATTCCAACTTTTAGATTTTTCTCATCAAATTCAAATTGTGCCCAGTGATTTCTTTTTTGTGCATCTTGGAAATCATACCAACATCTTTGATAATTCAAAACCGCCATAAGTATGTAATTCGTCATTGAAAATGCCATCTGAGGGTCTACAATTCTACTTATAGGTATATCTTTTGGAATGGTATCATCATTTAGAATATGATCTACTCCAGCTCCCATAGAAAAAATAAATTTGAGATTCTTAAATTTTTTCAAAGAGCCCCTGGGATGTCCCCAAACCATAACACACTCAATTTCTTCTGGCTTATCTGTTTCATAGCCAATCAACACTTTTTCATTTGGTGCTTGCTTATGAAACTCTATTTCCCATTTTTTTGTTTGTGTTGGCGGAGCTATAATTGCAAATTTCATAATACAAATATTAAAATAAACCTTCCTTTTTTACCTTTTCAATAACCTTTTTTAATTTTTCAGTAGTATTTTCTATTCCATAGAGTCTTCCAACTTCTGTTCTTCTTCTATCACTTAAAAATTTATAAAGTTCAAAATCATATTTATCATTAAAAACTTTTTCCTGGTTCATAGCTTTATGTTTAATCATTTTAGAGTTAAACCAATTAGTAATTTTTTCGGAATTCCCTGCACCATAGTCATATTTAAAAGTAAGAACATCATATATTTCCTCTAAGTCATTTCTTAACTCTTCATTTTCAATTTTTAATATTAGTCCTGAATTTATAAGAGAAGTAAAGTACATTTTCTTAGAATTGAAAAAAGGTCTAAATGCTAAAATTGTCTTCATGTCGTCTCTTAGAGCATATTGATTTTGAAAATAATATTGTTTTACTTTCTTAGAATCAATTACGTTCCAATTTACCAAAATAGAATCCGTAACATCAACAACGGATTTTAATTCTGCTCTTATTGTCAGCAATGAATAATAATTTTGTTCAAGCTCATATAAAACGTTCTTTGATAAAACTGCGTTATCTTCATTTAGCTTTATCTTTTGTATGTAGCGTTCAACTGAAAAAGAGCCAATTATTGAAAAGAAAATTGCAATAGCACTAAAAAAATTAGTTTTCATCAGTAGAGTTAAAAATCTAAAATAAAAAAAGTCCTCAAAAGAGGACTTTTTTAAATTAAAAAATAAATTAAAATTGTTTTATAAGTACCCGTGTAAATGTTTGACTATAAGTAGAATTTGATATTTCCTTTTGAAAAGTTGAAAATGCTTCTTGCTCCTTTTTGTTATCCGGCCCAAATTTAAAAGCAGACTCTAAATCTGGGTATGTAAGATAAATATACATATTCTCACCGTTGTCTGAACCGTGTACAATTTGTCCCATACTTACAAGTCCAGGGGATTTAGATGATTTCATAAGTTTTCCAAAAGCAGCCGCAAACCCGGGTTGATTTTTAACTTTAAAAAGCCAAGCTTGTCCAATTGGTTCCGGCTTGTCTAAATTAAAATTAAGCAAACCTACCCCCGCGCTTCTTCTAGCAGAATTAACATATTTACCCATATTGGATATATATAAATCCCACTTTGGCCCTTTTAAAGAGCCCCTGAAATCTGCAAGAGACTTTGCAGATTGACTAAACATACTTAAGATATGCGTCCCTTTAAAATTATTACCCTTCATCGCAATACTAGAAAAGGATACGCTAACATCCTCTGGTATTTTGATACTTGAATAATAATCTGTAACGAGTTCAGCAACATTAGATGCATTCCCTCCATCGACGTCAATTATGACATCGAGCCAATAAATGTTTTGAGAGAAACTGTTGATAGAAAATAATAAACTAAATAATAAAAGTAATTTTTTCATTGAATTTTAAATTTATGGTTAATCCCATAAATTTATAAATTATTATTTAGTTTTTAGCACATCGGCACGCTCATAAACGTAAAACATCTTTACCTTCCCGTCTTCGATGAGTGCATCGTGAACTTGAAATACTTTCACTTTTTCTCCCTCAAGTTCTATAGTTAAATCATGACCTGATGTTACCCACTGCTTTAAAGAACCTTTTTCATCGGTTAATTGATTTGAAATAAAATAATTTGGCTCCCACTTTGGAGAGTTCCCTTCAAACCACATTGACAAAAAATTAATGTGAGCCTCTGATCCATCGATAAATTCACCGTTAGGACCCCAAACTTTAATATCATCAAAATTTAGTTTTTTTATTGCTTCCAAATCCCCTTCATTATGGGCTTTAATATAATCTTCCCAAACTTTTGTAGCAGATTCTGCACCGCCATATAAATCAAGTTTTTTT
Organism: uncultured Bacteroidota bacterium; assembly: GCA_902582405.1. Taxonomy (GTDB): domain Bacteria; phylum Bacteroidota; class Bacteroidia; order Flavobacteriales; family Flavobacteriaceae; genus TMED96. The sequence continues at coordinate 14,079 of CACHSA010000011.1, forward strand.
CCTGATTCATCTGATACATCATATCCTATCCTTTTAGAAACTTCGACTTCTTTTACTTGCTGCTGGCAGGAAATTAAAAAAGATAAACTTATCAGTATAATTACATTTTTCATTTTATAAATATTTTGTTTGATGTACAATATTAGTAAATTATTTACGACCTGTATCCATCACTGCCAAAACCTTCTGACACCCCACTTTGACAAAATTGTCTCAAACTTTCCAAATATTTTCCTATACTATAATTCATATTAGCATAAAAGTCGTCTTGATCTTCAAAAGCCGATTGAGAATACCTAACTCTAGTTTTATCAGCATTTTCATCTAATTCGTAAGTGTACTCTTGACCAATTAATGCCTTCAAGCTTGTATCTACACATTCCCATGTTATTTTCTTGTTCTTTTCATATTCTGTGATTTGAATTTTAAAATCAATCTCTGCAAATTTAAAATTGATATTGCCATTTAATTTAGACTCGCCGGAAGTTTCAGTTGTATACCATTTTTGAAGCTTTTGAATATCGGTGAGTGCATCAAATACGTCATCAACTGAAGATTTTATATGAAATAAATGCTTTATCGAATAACTCATATTTTATGATTTAAATTTTATTATTTGTAATACTAAGGATTAAGTAACTATAATCAAATTTTTTGAAATTATTTTGAATATTTTTTTGATATATTTACCCATATTAACCATAAATTAAACATTATGAAAAAATTACTATCATTAATTCTTTTATTTTCGACTTTTGCTGGTGCTCAAGTATATCAAACATTCTCTATGCACTTTGTTCGAGTAGAAGGTGACCTTGAAGCATTCGAAAAAGTACAAACAATGTATATGCAAAAAGTTGCTCAAAATGCAGTTGAAAAAGATGATATTGCTTTTTGGGCTTTTCTAAAAAGAGTCCGCATGGATAACATTGATGACGAAGAAATAATGAATTATCTTTTTGTCCAATCAAACAAAGATATCACTGCAATGCTGAGTGATAAGAATAGATGGTGGGAAAACGCTTCCAATATTTTAACTAAAGACGAACAAGAATTGGTAGCTGCTCTTCAGCAATCATACGAATGGACCGCCGACCACAGACACATATTCGTTGACGAAGTAAGTATTGCAAATGGCCTTGGAAACTATATTCAATTTAATTTTGCTAGACCAAAAAATTTAAATGGTTTTATATCTGAAAACCAAACTCTGTGGAAAAATTATTTTTCATCCAATATGAAAAAAATGAATATGGTAAATTGGGGTGTTGGAAGACATATTGCCCCTTTATCGCAAAGATGGTCAACAGTTGTTACCTGGGACATGTTCGAGAGTCTTGAAGATTTGATGAAATATAGAATTGGTGTAGGCCCTCCAACTCCATCAAAATCTAAAATGAGTACCTATAATCCAGAGGGGTTTAGAAGTTCGGTAATTTTTCAACCATTAAAATTTGCTGTTAAGCAGTAAAGTTTTATTTATATTAACGTCTGTTTAAAATGGCGGGCGTTAATATTTTTTAAATCAAAATTTCTATGAAAAAGATATTCATAACAATTTTAATCACATTTATTTCATCAATAATAATTGGGATTTTACCAGCAATTTTATTTTATGTCCCCAGTCAAATTGAATTTGCAAGACAATTCCCAGACATTGTAAATGCAGAACCAGATCCTATATTTATGTTACTAGGATCTTTAGCTCTTCTTATATTATGGGTAATAAGTTTTGACAAAATGGGAATTAAAGATTACAAAAAAGGGGCTTTAACAGGTATCTGGTATTCTATGCTTTGTTTTATTTTCTTTGATTTAACCCTTTCTGGACTTACCAATATTTATTCAATGGAATTCATTATTACTGACATCTTACTTTCTGGGATTATTGGTGGTCCTCAAGGTGCAATAATAGGTTGGTCACTTGGAAGATTTACTGGGAAATAAACAGTAATTCTTTGATTTTTTTATGAGAAATTTAAAAGTTGATGGGCTTTCCATTACAAATAATTATACCTAGTTATATCCTTTATTAAGAATTTCTGTGTTTAGATCAATTAAAAATGAAAAAATTGATCAAAATTGATTCAAATTGTTCGAAAAATGATCAAAAATGATCAAAAATCATCAAAAATGATCAAAAATGAACATAAATCGTAAGATATTAATTTGTGTAAATAATATATCTATTTGCTATGAAAGTGTTCAATTTTGATATATTTGACAATAAATCATAAATCGAAATCAAAAATGAAAAATCTAAAATATATCATCTTATTAATTTTTATACTCCCAGTTGTAATGACAAGTTGTGAAACTACAGGGGGTGTTTGGCTTAAAGAAGGTGAAAGAAAGGGTACGGCATATAAATTTGGTGGCCAAAAAATGACAGATAATCTATTAGCACTTGCTGAGACTTATTCTGAAAGGGATACGGAAAAACTTTTCACATACTATTCTGAAGAATTTTTAACCGAAAGAAGAAAAGAATGGTCAAAAGAATATTTAGAATCCATGGAATCTTTGAGTATGGTGCCTTATAAAATTATTCCGCTAGTTGGAGAGGATGGGAAATACAAGCAAGTTATTGCCTGGTCTGATGAAGAAAGAGTCTACAAAAATGGATCTTATGAAAAACTAAATCTTATGGAACTTTTCCTCCTAGACGATAAAGGGAAAGTAAATGGTTTTAGACAGTGGAGAGCAATAGATTCAGTAAATTTTGGTATGCCCTACGGAGGTAAGTTCTTTGGAAGAGAAAAAAATGAAAATTCGGGAAGACCATTTGTTTTTTCAAATAGAGGCGAAACTTCAATTTTGGAAAAACTAGTAGAAGATTACAATAAAATGGATGTTGAAGGATTTAAAAATGCATTTGCTGAGGAATTTACTTTAAATACGTATGATGGTAAAAGTATGAAGCTTAAAAATAGTGATCTCGGCAACCTTTTTAAACCCTATAGATCTGTTGAATGGAGCCCAATTGCTATGCTGCCAATTAAAATAAGAAACACGGACGCCGCATCAGGTGTAATTGTTTATTCTTCTGAAAAAAGAGTCTTTAAAAATGGAAGAAAGTGGAAAAAAGATTTAATGGAAATTTTCTATTTTGATCTTGAAGGAAAAATTTCTTCAATGGTCCAATTTGCGAGATAAATTTGACTTTTAAATTACTCAGCCCTCTCCCGTTTGGAGAGGGTTTTTTGTTTGAAATTTAAAATGGATACTTTGTCTTTTTATATATTTACTTAATAGAATCGTCTAAAATGGGTTACTTCTTTTCCAACTTCATGATATATACTTTTGTTTTTTTACTTATTGTGATAGCATATTATGCAATAAGAAAAATTAAAAAATAAACCATGAAAAAGTTGGGTACAATTATGCTTTACATAATTATATTTCTGTTCCTAGCTGGAATGATAATTAAACTTGTTTTAAATTTTGGAACCGTACTTAATCTTAGATAAAACTTTTTACTTTAGAGTGCAAGTTGCTCCAAACGCCTCGAAAAGAGATTTGGAAATCTCCAATAATTCTTTTGTCACGGTATCACCAGAATCAGGATCTGTCTCCCCTTCACAGATTTGATCAGACGCTTCTCCTTCCACTTCGCAGATTAAACAAAGTTTGTCATCATCATCTTTACTACAACTAGATAATGAAATCGATAAAATAAAAATTAGTGATAACAGAATTTTTCTCATTTTTGTTAGAATGATATTTAAATATAGTTAATTTAAATCAAAGGTTTTAGATGAATCCAAATATTAAAAAAATTGAGTCGACTGTTTTTGGGGCTACTGGTTTAATTGGAAGTAGATTAATTCCTTATTTAAGAAAAGACTTAGAATTTAAAAAAATTCATCTAGCAACTCGGTCACCTGTAAACATTAGAGATGAAAAAATAAAAGTTCATGAAATTAATCTTTTTAAAAAGTTTGAAATCTTAAATTCTCTCAAGAAAAGCAAAGTGGTTTTTATAACAATTGGAACAACAATGTCTAGGGTAAAAGGTGACCTCGATAAGTATAAAAGAATTGATTTTGGAATTACAAAAGATATTGTAGACAGTTGCAAAGAATCAGGTGTTGATAAATTAATTTTGGTATCATCATCTGGAGCAGATTTTAAAAGTAAAAGCTTCTACTTAAAATTAAAAGGTGAGGTAGAAAAATACGTAACCGATATAAATTTGAAATCTGTCTCTATTCTTAGACCATCTTTATTGTTAGGAAAAAGGAATGAGAAAAGATTTGGTGAAAAATTAGCTCAAATGATAATGCCTAAAATTTCTTTTTTGATGCCTTCAAATTATAAACCAATTAGTGCCGAAAAAGTGGCAAGAGCTATGGTTCAAATTTCTAAAATGAACTTTAAGGGGGTTAAGATTTTTCATTACAAAGAAATAAATGGATTAAGTGATAAACTTCAAAGAGGGAATTATTAAAAATATTTATTTAATAAATAGCCTGTAATAGCTATACAGAAACTTAGGGTTGAATTTCAAATAATGTAGTAAATGAATTATCCCAAAGTGGATTAACAGTATTAATGTTCCATTTTTTAAAAACCTTCTAGAATCTGTTATAATATATCCTTCCATAATTTTAAATTCCCCCAACTTATATATCTTTTTAATCAAATTGATATCTTCACAAACTTTATATTCTTCATCATATCCATCACACAAAAAAAACAAGTTTTTGTGAATAAGTAGAGATTGGTCTCCTCCTCTACAAAAAATATTATTGTATTTTGTCGCTTTGGCTGACAATGAAAGTAAAAAGTTTGAAGGATTGAATTTAAGTTTAAAACAACTTGCTTGATTTTTATTATTCATTGATTGGTAAATAATTTCTTTGAAATTTTTTGGAGGGATGCAATCTGAATGTAAAAAATATAGCCACTTAAACTTTGCCATTTTCGCTCCTTGATTCAACTGTTTTGCTCGGCCTTTATTGTAATTGACTATTTTAATTTTCTTCTGATTTTTAAAAAATTTATTTTTAGTGAAATCCGTTCCTCCCTCAACCACAATTATTTCATATTTGGTTAGATTAAAATCTTTTATGTAATCTATTAATTTAAACAGATTATCCTTTTCATTAAGAGAAGGTATTATAATTGATAGTCCTTGCGAATTTTTCATATCATAATGAAGAAAGTATATTTGAAATTAATACAGTATTTTTGATTAAGTAAAATATTAACTTATGAAATTTGATCTTTCAACTTTTATTTTCAAAAAATTAGGAATAAATGAAAGTGCCTCCATTGCCTTAGAAGCAATAATTTATTCTATAATTTTACTGTTTTTTCTAATCATCATATGGATAGTTGGGAGAAAAATTTTAACCGTTTTGTTCGTTAAAGTTTCTAAATTAACCAAAACTAAATTTGATGACCTTTTAATAAAAAACAAAATTCCATCTACTTTAGCGTACTTCCCACCAATTCTTTTATCGATTCGTTTATTTCCAATTATTTTAAGTGATATAAAAGTTATAAGCGGACCTATCATTTTATTAATGGATCTACTACTTACCTTTTTGGTTATATCCATAATTAGAAGGTTGCTTAACACCCTAAAAGATTTTCTTAAAACAATACCCAATTTTCGAGATAAACCAATTGACAGCTACATCCAAGTAGTAATGATCTTTGTTTGGTTTGTTGGCATAATGATTATTTTTTCAATAATCTCAGGAAAAGATATCGGTGCTTTTTTAGCAACACTAGGTGCCCTTTCGGCAATAATCCTATTAATTTTTAGGGATACTATTTTGGGTTTTGTAGCAAGTATCCAGGTTACTATTAATGACATGGTAAGAATAGGTGATTGGATAACTATGAAAAGTTATAATGCTGATGGAGATGTAATTGAGATAAATCTCTCAACTGTAAAAGTTCAAAATTTCGATAAGACAATTACAACTATTCCAACATATAGATTAGTTTCGGATTCATTTGTCAACTGGAGAGGTATGAGTGAATCTGGAGGAAGAAGAATTAAAAGATCCATTCTGATTAAAGTTTCCAGTATTAAGTTTTTAGAGGACAGTAAACTTTCTGAATTAAAAAAAATTGAGAGAATTTCAGATTATATAATTGAAAGAAAAAATGAAATAGAGAAAGAAAATAAAACTAGGAACATTAACAAAAATTTACTTCTTAATGGCAGAAACATTACAAACATCGGTTTATTTAGAAGATATGCCCTAGCTTATCTAAATAGTCATCCAGAAGTAAATAAAGATTTGACTTTAATGGTAAGACAACTGGCTCCAACTGCACAAGGTATTCCAATTGAAATTTATGCCTTTGCCGCTGATAAAAAGTGGGAAAACTATGAACAAATAATGTCGGACATATTCGACCATCTACTAGCTTCTATTTCATTTTTTGAGTTAGAGTGTTTTGAGTATTCTTATCCAAGTAACCCTAAAAAGTAAGTTCAAAATTTGCTAAGTAATATTTGTATATTAGCATACTAATCATAAATAAATCCAAATGAAATATAGAATTTTAGTTTTTTTATTGGGAATCATAATTATTAATTGTGATACCAAGCCAAGTCAAGAATGCATAGATTCACTTGATGCAAGTTCGAAAGTTAAAAATAATGTTGAAATGTATTCAAAGGTTTGGGATTCAGCAATAAACGGAAGAAATATTGAAATTATTAATCTAGATAATTTTGATGTAAATATAAAAGCGATCACAGCAGATGGTGACATTACCGGGATTGATGCATTCAAAGCCTATTACAATAACTACTTAACTGGATTTTCCGATGCGGAATTTAATATCGTTGATGTCTTCGGACAAGGAGACAAAATTGTAAAACACTGGAATTTTAAAGGCACTCATGATGGTGATTTTTTTGGAATACCTGCAACTGGTAAAAAAATTGACTTGATTGGTACTACTCTCGTGTTGATGAAAGATGGAAAAATTCTTCAAGAGCAAGACTTTTTTGACAATTATTCGTTGCTTTCCCAATTAGGTCTTCTACCAACTGAATAAATTTTTTTGAGAATTCACCGAGCTGCATATTATTTAATGTAAAAATAGTTTATATAAGCCCCTTCTATGTAGGGGTTTTTTTTAAATTTATGCTTTAACTATAAAACAATTCAAAATGAAAAAAATTATTTATTTATTCACATTATTTACAACTATAAATATTTTCGGCCAAAACGCATTTACAGCAGTTGAAATTAAAGTTAATCGTGGACAAGGAGGTGCTGTTGCAAAAATAGTCGATGATTTTATGAAAAATGCAAAATTTAAAGAAAATAGTGGTTTTAATTTAGAAAGACTGTGGCAAGGCAGTGGAGATTTTACTCACAGGTTTGTATTTTACGGTCCAATTGGAGACAGAGGAAGAGCAGAGGGAGACATGAGTGAATATGAAAATAGCGCCTTTTGGTCTAGTTTAAGACCTTATATGCTAAAAACCAGAGCATTTAGCGGAAGGGTAATAGATTGGAAACAAGGTAATGACAAACAAACCAATTTATTAGTTTATGATGTTATAGTAAAAAACCCGACAAATTACGCTAAAGCCCATAAAAATATTTTGAATAAATTGGGGAGTTCAGAATTTAAAAATAGAACAGTTGCGTTTGGAACCTACGATGTGGGACGCCCCGGAGGTGCGACACACTGGGTACTGTTGTCTGGAGAAGGCACTGACGATTTAATTATGATGCACAAAAATCTTCAAGAAAAGTATACCAAAGAAATTACTGAATACTTTACTAACAGAGGGGAAGTAATCGATCTTAGAGATGTTCGAATTGAAAGAATGGCTCAGTATAATTAAATTTTCAAATTTACCTTAAAGAAAAACCCTTCAAATGAAGGGTTTTTCTTTAAGCTTTAAGTTATATTTTTAATTCCAAGGTGAACTAAGCTCTGGTAATCTTTGGTGATGCCTTGTCCTATTTTCAATTACTGACATTTGCAATTTTTGTGAATCATCTTCGTATGAATCTTCACCATACATTTCATTATATTTTTCAACCACTTTAGAAAAATTTGAATTATCAGATGCTTCGCCTGCAAAATTCTTGTGATGATATCTTACCTGAACCCAATTACCGTCACATCCAGATGCACAATTTAAAGTTGAGACTCTTTGTGGCCATTCAGCAGCTTCTAGCGCCTTAACAAGTCGTGTTCTATATCTCCAAAAGTCTTTCCCCATTCCAGGTTTAATTTTATAATACAATATTCTTCTATGATTTACCCTGGACATTTCTTGGGGAGTGTAACTGGCATCTGTATTTCGGTACCATATTCTATTACCAACGGATCGATGCAAAGCACCAGTCGTTTTTTGCCAGTATGCATTACCAACCTTATCTATTTTGTCAAAATCTTCAACTTTTGGGGCATATTGCATTCTGACAAAATTCTGAGCTTCAGGGCCAGTAAGAATTTGAAATGTAATATATCTGGGCTGTCCTTCTTTACTATTATAGAGTTTTGTTTTATTTGCCACAGCGGACATAAATTTTTCGATATTTTTTTGTTCCACTTTTAATAACCTGCTCTGTAAAAATTGAGCTGTTGATATGAAAGAGAATAAAAAAGTAGCAAGTATAAGTGTTTTTTTCATTTTAATTTAATTTATGGTTAACAGTGTAAATATAACAAAACATTAATTCCTTTCATCTAACAAATTTTATTCATAATTTAAACTCGAAATAATTTTTTATAAATGAAAAAAATCATCATACTCTGTTTTTTTACTTTTAGTTTATTTATGCAAGCACAAAACTTTAGGGGTCTTGACAAGAGTCCTTTAGATATGGTTAATTTCCCAGCTAGCTCTCAAGTTCAGGACAAGGTTGTTCGAGTTTTATACAGTCGTCCACAACTTAAAAGTAGAAATTTAAAAACTTTAATCCCTAACGGTAAATTATGGAGAACAGGTGCTAATGAAAGTACAGAGATAACATTTTTTAAAGATGTTGAAATCGATTCAAAAACAGTTCCAATGGGAAGATATACTCTTTACACAATTCCTGATGAGGCTATGTGGACAATAATTATTAATAAGAAAGTAAATACATGGGGAGCGTATGCATATGACTCAAGCCAAGATTTACTGAGGGTAAAGGTGCCGGTTGAATACTCAGATGAAAACTTAGAGGCGTTCTCAATTACGATCAAAGGAAAGGATTCGAGTGCTTTTCTTTATTTGGGATGGGATAATCTAAGAGTTAGTCTTCCAATGAGTTTTTGAATATTAAATTTGCCTATAACGTATTTAAGCGAATGAAATTTGAAAATTTTTTTTGAGCCATGAATAGACTAGAATTTATAAAAAAAGCAAGTTTAATCTCAACTTTGCCTTTTATATCAAGTACTCACTCCTTATCAAATTTTCCTAAGTATAAAATTGGACTTCAGCTATTTTCAGTGAGGGATGCTATGGAAAAGGATCCAATTAATACTCTAAAATCTCTTAAAAAAATGGGATATCAAGATTTTGAAACCTATGGATATGACGCTGGAAGAAAAGAATACTATGGGTTTTCCCCAATTGAGTTTAGGACAATTTTAAATGATTTAGGATTAACCACTTCAAGCGGTCACTATGGGCTCAATGCTCTAATGGAGTCATCAGATTATAAACTATTTAGTTATTTAGATAGTTGTATAAATGCATCTCTAATTCTGGGGAACAAATACATCGTATATCCAGTTTTAAATAGCAAATACCATTCTTACGATGGGTATATGCTATTGATTAATAAATTAAATCAAATTGGAAAAAAAATCGAAAAATCAGGTTTGAATTTTGCTTACCACAATTTTGGATATGATTTTAATCTTTATAATGGGAAAAAGGGTTTAGAATGGATTATTGAAAAAACAAATCCAGATTGGGTAAAATTGCAAGTTGACTTTTATTGGGTAATGAGAGCAAATAAAATTACCCCTAAAAATTTAATTAATTTGGCAAAGGGTAGGTTTAAGCTCTGGCATATAAAGGACATGGACAATATCACAAAAGACTATACCGAACTGGGCTGCGGATCCATAGACTATACCAAAGTTTTACCAAGCCCTAATGCTTCTGGATTAGAGTATTATTATATTGAGCAGGGTGGAAATTATAAAATCAACTCTATGGATAGCGCTGAAAGAAGTATTGATTTTTTCAAAAAAAATATTCAAAAATTGATATAAGTATGAATTTAATTACTTAATGCAGCAATTTTCGTCCTTGCAACCACAAAAATTTAAATTGTAAACATGAAGTCCAGCAAGGTTCAAAGCAGAAATGTAAGATAATAGTTCCGGCAAATCAATAAAATTAACTTCCTCATTTAAAAGAATCAAAAAAAGGAAACTCCAAGAGATCCAAAAAATAGGTTTTATAATCTTACTTTTAGTTTTTTTGGTTGATCTATTTACAGCTATAAGTGATACAAAAAGAAAGATTGCATTAATACCCTTCCAGGAATAGATAATAAACTCATTTTGATTAAATATACCTGCGAAGGTAATGTAGAAAAAAGGAGTAATCAAGCAATGAACAAAACAAACGATACTGGATAGAAACCCAAGATTGTCTGAATTTTTAAGGGTAATTCTCATATAATTTAAAAATGCAAATATATATATTTTATAATAATTGAAGCGTGATTAAAAACGGTCAACCTATCAAATAAGTTTACTTCCTATAATCGTAAACCACAAAGTCTTCTACATTATCTCTCCAGTATTTTTTAGCAAAGGCAAGGTGTTTCGGATGAGGTAAATAAATTGAGTCTCTGTCAAACTCAGAATTAAACTCCATTACAAAAGCGTGAGTAAATCCCTTGCTTTTACCCTCTGGAGATATGTTTTTTGAAAATATAAAGTTTCTAACAACCCCTATTGCTGATAAGTATTTGTAAGATTCCTTCTCTAAAAGATCAATGTCAACTTTGTCTTTAAATTTTAATAATACAACATGAACTAACACATCTTCATTTTTTTCTACTTCCTGAGAAAATAAAAAAAGAGGGATTAGTATAAGAAATAAGAAAAGTCTTTTCATATTAAAGAATTATAGTTCTAGCTTAAGTTTTTTTAGCATTTCGATTGTTGTCATCATTTTAATTTTATGAACAGAATCGATGAAGTTCTTCTTTAATATCTTTTGTTCAAACATTAAAATGACTTCTTCTAAAGTGAACTTTTTTTCCATGAGATTTAAATTTAAAAAATATTATCAATAAGACTTAACCAATTTAAAAATTTTAATAAATTAAATTGTCTACTCCATATATCCAGGAAACACCCCTTCTTTGCTTATAAAAGTGCCTACCGAGCCTACTAAAACATTTTTTGAGTCTAACCCCATAAATTCCCTAATTGAATAAGTTGAATTAATTCCGGTGCAGTGGGCACCTACAAAAAATTCAACACCAGATTCTAACATTTTTTTTGCGGTCCATTCTAACTTTTTATCACTTAATTTTAGTAAATGAAATCCTCCAATTACCTTATTAATGGGCCTATTAGGAATAATTTTTTTAATATAGTCAATAGTGTTTACTATTCCTGCATGACCACATCCACTAACCATAACAATTCCATCTTCAGTATCAAAAAAAATGGATTGATCTTCAGGAATAGTATCCTCTTCTGTTTCACCTAAATGATTAACTACTTTCCCAAGTTTACTCCAATTTTTCTCATCATATTTTCTTGGAACTTGACCAGTAGTCCATACCCCGGGGAAAATCTGAGTTGCATTTTTATAAGATAAAAAATTCACACCCATATCTATGATTTTTTCCTTCTTCAATAAAATATAATTTTTATCTGCTTTGCTAGAGGGTCTTGAATAAAAAATTCCTTCTCCAACGTGGGCTACTGAAAATGAATTTGGAAAGTTTTTTTTAAGATTGATTAAACCCCCTGTGTGATCTTTATGATTATGACTTAAATAAACATTTTCAATCCCGTTTAAGTCTATGTTTAACTCCTTCGCGTTATTTAAAACAGTATTTTCTCTTGACCCAGTATCAAATAATATTTTTTTACCATCAAATTCAATTAATGCACTAAACCCCCATTCTCCTGTATAAAAATCTGAGAGCATGGTTGAAAGGATAGTGATTTTATAATCATTAATTTTTGGATTTTGTCCACATAAAAGTATAGGACAGGTAATAATTACAATCAAAAGATTTTTCATTAAAAATAATTTATAGTTCAAAGTTACGTTTTATAATATTTCAAACTTGTTAGTAAATTTAATTCTATCTATTTATTCAAGCTAATCTTAATCTTAAAAAATTGAAATAAGACCACTTATTATGTTTTTCTATTTTGGGTATTTATAAAACTTCCTTATAATATCTTAACCAATTTAATCCGAGTATTTTTTCTATATCATTGAATTTGTAGCCTCTTTTTTTTAAACCTTCAGCAACATTTAAATATCTGTTAGGAACATCCAACTCTGGTATCCATGGTGGCCACTGTACTTTATAAGAGGGTTTAAAAATTTTTAATCTAGGCAGATACCAATTCTCTTTAGTTGCTCCACTTGCCTTAATACCCTGAATAGCAAAATCTGCAGCAACACCTACATGCTCAATACCTGCAACATTAATTGCATGTTCAATGTGATCCAAATAAGTTTGAAATGTTGTATCAACCCCCAAATTAGGTCCTATCATGTATCCCAAGCAAATTATTCCAATAACTCCCCCTTTTTCAGACATAGATTTTAGTTGTTTGTCAGTTTTGGCTCGCGGATGATTTTTATATAGATTTTCACACATTGAGTGATTGATAGAGACTCCTTTTTCACTGTATTTTATTGCATCATCTGTTGTTTTTCTACCGCAATGAGATACATCTACCATGATGCCAAGATTATTCATCTTTTTTACAACCTCAATTCCAAAGTCAGACAGTCCTGAGTTTGTTCTTTCGGTACACCCATCGCCTAATAGGTTTCGTTGATTGTAGGTTAATTGAATCCACCTAGTCCCAGCTTTGTAAAGAGATTCTATATTTTCAATTGAATTTTCGATCATAGTGGCATTTTGAAAACCTAAAAGAACTCCTGTTTTACCTTCTTCTTTAGCACTATAAAAATCATTTGAACCCTTAGCTAACAATAGTTTATTTGGGTTTGATTTAATTTTTGTCTCCCATTTCAACAAAGATGACATTGCTATTTTAAAGTTTTTTGAAGGTAAAGAAGCGCTGAAACCAGTATATCCTGAATCATCTAATGCATTATAGGAATCTTCATTCCAGCCCCTCGGGATTATTAACCCATCTATGATAATTGACTTTTTATAAAACTCTTTTAATCCAATGGGATTAGGATTTGAAAACAATGAAGGCCCAATATTTGCAATGGGGAATAATGTTCCTAGAGATAAGGATTTTAAAAATTTTCTTCTTTTGATTGCCATTTTTTAATTAATAAAAATTTCTCATATATTATTACATCAAAGCAATTTCAAGGTTATTTTATTTAATAAACAATACCTAAAGTGTAACCCAAATCCGAAACTAAAATGGAAAAAATAAATATACTTTCAAAATTTAAAAAATTTAATTCTCATTGGAGCCCTCATTCTATAGCTGAACTAAATGGGCAACAAGTAATAATCGCAAAAGTTAAAGGGGATTTCGTCTGGCACTCTCATAAAGAAGAAGACGAACTTTTTTATGTTATAAGAGGTAAGTTAAAAATGGAATTTCGTGATAAAACTAAAGAAATTCTTCAGGGTGAAATGATTATAGTCCCTAAAGGTGTTGAACACAGACCTGGTGCTGATGAGGAAACTTGGATTCTTCTTTTTGAGCCAGTAAATACAAAACACACTGGAGATACTATTTCTAAGATCACTAAAGACTTTTATCCAAAAATTTAGAAAGACATGGCATTAAAGAAAAACCAGATCTATCACTATTTTTAGAAGAATAGCAATTATTACTTTGAAAACTTGTGGAGAAGAAGGGACTCGAACCCTCGACCTCTTGACTGCCAGTCAAGCGCTCTAGCCAGCTGAGCTACATCCCCAAATTATAACTAATTGATTTTAAACAATTTAATAAGAATCAATTTGTTTTTACAGTAGTTTACAATTGATACAAATCTATTAAAATTGGTCAATTTTGCTAAATTTTGACAGTTAATTTACAGTAAAATAGTGGGGGTTTGGTTTTAATATTTCGTTTTCCCATGGGGGTTAAGAAGTTTTAATTTATATATAACCCAATGAAAAATGACAGTTGAACAAGTATTTATTTTTTTAACAATGTTGATACAAAAAATAATCTTGTTATTGCCTTTTAATTAAGGGATTAGATATATGAAATTTGAGAAGATTCCTAGTAAAAGAAAAATTCACAACAGATGTAGTCTCAAACCTCAAAGGTTTTAAAATTATAGAACAGATTTGTATCCCTATTTTCTAACCAATCATCCATCTGATTGTATTCTATAACCAGAGGCATTCTCATCTTTGAATTATGAATTTCTCTCATTATACCTTTTGCCTCAGTTGTAACTATACTGCAGCTATTTATTATCTCTCCTGTCCGTTTGTCTACCCACTGATCATACAATCCAGCAAAAGAGAATAATTCTGAATTCGGAAGTTCAATTAAATACTTTTGTTTCTTTTTACCTTGCTTATCAAGCCATTTCCACTCATAGAATCCATCTGCAAAAATCAAACACCTTTTTGCATTTTTAAAAGAGGGTTTTGTTTTTAAGGTTTCATGCCTTGCATTGAGAGTGTACTTTTTAATATTGTCGTCTTTTGCCCATGAGGGAATTAACCCCCACATAAAGTGCTGTAGGTCTTTTGGGTTTTCCTCTGTAACTACATTTATACTTGGATGACTGAATCCATTATATACTCCATTGACGGGATGTCCTTTTAAGCCTTTAGCCTTGAAGGCCTCTTTAGTTTTGGACTGTTTGAAATGAAAGCACATTTTTCTAGATATTGATATTCAAATAAGAGATCCTCGAATACATTTTTTAAATTTAGATATTCAAGTTTAATATGTTCGAACAAACTTTCAAAAATATAGATGATGTTCTCTACAAGGATGCTGGTAGTGACAGTGAATTAGATTATGTCGGTCAAACTTCTTGGATCCTTTTTCTTAAGTACTTAGATGAACTTGAAAAAGAAAAGTCTATTGAAGCCTCACTTTCTGGAAAAGTCTACGAACCGATAATTGAAGATAAATTCAAATGGAGTAATTGGGCTGTTCCAAAAAATAAAGATGGAACCCCTGATCTTAATAATCAAATGGATGCTGAAATACTTGTAAGTTTTGTTGAGAATGAACTCTTCCCATACCTAAGTCTTTTTAAGCAAAAAGCAGAAAATCCAGCTTCAATTGAATATAAGATTGGAGAAATATTCGATGAGCTTGATAATAAGATAAAAAGTGGATATAATTTAAGAGAAATAATTCAGCATGTTGACACTCTTCCCTTTAAATCTCGAGAGGATAAACATGAGCTCAGTGATCTTTATGAAACGAAGATCAAGAACATGGGGAATGCTGGAAGAAATGGAGGTCAGTATTACACGCCAAGAGCTCTTATTCGCGCAATGGTTAGGGTAATTGATCCAAAAGTTGGAGAAACGGTTTATGACCCAGCAGTGGGCTCAGCAGGGTTTTTGTGTGAGGCATTTGACTATATGAAAAAGCGCATGGATGAGACTACTGAAAACATGCAAATCCTTGAGGAGAAAACCTTTTTTGGTAAAGAGAAGAAGAACCTTGCCTACGTCATTGGAGTAATGAATATGATCCTTCATGGTATTGAGGCTCCAAATATTGAGCACACAAATACATTAGGTGAAACGATCAGGAACATACAAGAAAAAGATCGTCATGATGTAATACTTGCTAATCCACCATTTGGAGGAAAGGAACGTTTTGAGGTT
This sequence comes from uncultured Bacteroidota bacterium, assembly GCA_902582405.1. GTDB lineage: Bacteria > Bacteroidota > Bacteroidia > Flavobacteriales > Flavobacteriaceae > TMED96. The sequence goes on from CACHSA010000011.1 coordinate 30,035, forward strand.
CAACAGAACTTTGATATCAAAACCGGGGAAACAGCTTTTCTTTTCATGCAGCATTTCATTAAAAGTTTAAAGGCAGGAGGTAGGGCAGCCATTGTAATTAAAAACACTTTTCTAAGTAATACAGACAATGCCTCTGTAGCTCTTAGACAATATCTTTTGGAATCCTGTAATCTTCATACTGTTCTTGATATGCCTGGAGGAACATTTCAAGGGGCTGGAGTGAAGACTGTAGTATTGTTTTTCACAAAAGGAGAGCCTACAAAATCCATATGGTATTATCAGTTTGATCCAGGACGGTCTCTTGGAAAAACAAACCCACTAAATGATAAAGACCTTGATGAGTTTGTAAGTATTTGTAGAGAAATGCCAGAGTCTGAAAAGTCATGGAACTTAAAAGTTTCAGATGTGGATGAAAAGACATGTGATCTTAGTGTAAAGAATCCAAACCTTCCAGAAGAAGCACCTCTTCGTTCACCTTCTGAGATCTTATCAGAGATAAAAAGTTTAGATGCTGAAACCAACTCTATACTAAATTCACTCAAAGATATTATATGAAACCGGGTTGGCAATCAAATAAACTTTCAGAAGTAATTGACCAATTTATCGTTCCACAAAGAGACAAACCCAAAGTGTTTGATGGGAATGTACCGTGGTGTAGAATAGAAGATTTTGACGGAAGATACCTTGTAAAGTCTAAATCAGGACTTAAAGTTTCTGATCAATTAATTAAGTCAATGCCCTTAAGAGTTTTTCCAGTTGACACTGTTATTGTCTCTTGTAGTGCAGATCTTGGTAGGTGTGCTATTATAAAAAAGCCTTTAGTTACAAATCAAACATTTATTGGTTTGGTACCTTCAAATAAAATAGATTCAGATTTTCTTTATCATTTAATGACCTCAATGTCTGTCAAATTAAATAATATGGCAAGCGGTGCTACTATAAAATATTTATCAAAGAAAAAGTTTCAGCAAATAGAAATACTAATCCCACCTCTCTCAGAACAAAAACAAATCGTTGAAATCCTTGACAAAGCTTTCGATAAGATTGATAAAGCCATAGCTAATATTGAGAGGAATATTGAGAATGCTAAGGAGATGTATGAATCAAAACTAAATGAAATATTCTCCAATAGTTGTGATGATTGGTCAGAAACAAAAATGGTTGATTTATGTGATATTCTCACCTGTGGTGTTGCTTCAACTCCAAAATATGTTGATGAAAGTATTGGCATTCCATTTCTTTCAGCACAAAATGTTAGAAATGGAAAAGTGGTGCTTCATAAATACAGATATATTTCAAAAAAACTACATGAGCATTTAACTAAAAAAAATAAGCCTTCTAAAGGAGATATTTTATACTCAAGAGTTGGTGCAAAGTTTGGAGAAGCTGCAGTTGTAGAGCATGACTTTGAGTTTAGTGTTTATGTCAGTCTCACGTTAATAAGACCTAAGGCTGAAAAACTATACAATTATTATTTGAAGCATTTACTTAATTCCCCATCTATAAAGTCGTTAGCAAAATCAAGTATTACAAGTTCAGGTGTTCCTAACTTAAATGTAAAATCTGTTAGAGATTTTCCTATTCGATACCCTAATTTAAGTGAGCAAATAAGACTTGTAGGCACTATTGATGGTTTAAGTGAACATATTCAATCACTTATGTCAAATTATAGAGAAGAGCTCAAGAACTTAGAAGAACTAAAAAAATCAATCCTTGAAAAAGCATTTAAGGGAGAACTATCCAGTGCTGCATGAATGAAGCATCCACAAGGGCGGAAAAAATAGATCCTATTCTAAGGAAAGTAGGCTGGGAAACTGATCCTTCAAAAGGGATCAAAGTCTGGCGTGAGTTCCCTATGAATCAAGGTATGCTTTTAGGCTCTGGTGGTAAAAGGAAAAAGACTATTCATGCTGACTACGTATTGGAATATAGAGGGAAGCGTTTGGCTGTTGTAGAAGCCAAATCTGATGAAAAGGAGTTTACAGATGGTGTGGCACAAGCAAAAAACTACGCAGATCACTTAGATATACGCTTCACATATTCAACTAACGGAGATAGACATTACCTCATTGATATGAAGGGTGATGAGGGTGAAGTTCAAGATTTTTACTCCCCAGAAGAGCTCTGGAAAATGACATTTGAAAAGGAAAGTTCTGTCCGAGATTCTATTTTATCTATTCCATTTGAACTGAAAGGTGGTTGGCAACTACGTTACTATCAACACAGAGCCATTGAAACTGCCTTAGAGGCTATTTGTGAGGATAAAAACAGAATCTTATTAACTCTTGCCACAGGAACAGGAAAGACTGCTATAGCCTTTCAAATTGCCTGGAAATTATACAAGTCTGGATGGAACTTAACTGATTTCGGTAAACGAAAACCACGTATACTTTTTTTAGCTGACAGGAATATTCTCGCTGACCAGGCATTCAATTCTTTTAGCCATTCTTTTGAAGAGGAGGCTTTGATTAGAATACGTCCGAGTGAAATTAGAAAAAAAGGTCATGTTCCGCTAAATGGAAGTATTTTCTTTACCATATTCCAAACCTTCATGTCTGGTGAGGATGGAGAGTCGGATAAGCCTTATTTTGGAGAATATCCCAAAGACTTTTTTGATCTGGTAATAATTGATGAGTGCCATAGAGGAGGAGCGAATGACGAGTCTAACTGGCGTGACATCATGAATTATTTTGAGAGTGCTGTACAGATTGGTTTGACTGCAACTCCCAAAAGGGAAGAAAATAGAGACACATATAAATACTTTGGAGAACCTGCTTATGAGTACTCTTTGAAAAGAGGAATACAGGATGGATATTTAACTCCGTTTAGAGTTGAGCAAATTGAATCAACTATAGATGAATATACTTATTCGTCTAACGACAAATTAATTGATGGAGAGATTGAGAATGAAGGAATCTATGGAGAAAAGGATTTTAATAGAAAAATTGAAATAGAAGAGAGGGAAGCTTATCGAGTAAAACTCTTTTTATCTATGATCAACCAAAATCAAAAGACATTAGTCTTTTGTGCTACTCAACGTCACGCTGCCATGGTTAGAGATTTGATAAACCAAAATAACGATTCAAAAAATCCCAATTATTGTCATAGGGTAACTGCTGAAGATGGTGAACTTGGAGAAAAACATTTAAGGGATTTTCAGGACAATGAAAAAACAATTCCAACAATTCTCACTACCTCGAGAAAACTGTCTACCGGAGTTGATGCTCCAGAGGTGAGAAATATTATTCTAATGCGCCCAGTTAAGTCTATGGTAGAGTTTAAACAGATTGTTGGAAGGGGTACAAGATTAGCGGATGGAAAGGATTATTTTACAGTTTATGATTTTGTCAAAGCTCATGACCATTTTAATGACCCAGAGTGGGACGGACCTCCACAGGTAAAAAAACCAAAAAGTAAAACACCACCAAAAGGTGAATTTAAAGTTTGTAAAAAATGTGATAATGACCCTTGTATATGTGAGCCGACAAAAAAGATGGCTCGAGTAAAACTTTCAGAAAAACACATTTTAGAAATTGATACCTCTGTTGAAACAACTTTCGTGGCTGAAGATGGCAAGGTTATAAATTCAGAAAAGTTTTTGTCTAAACTCTATGGAGAGCTGCCAAAGTTATTTAAAGACCAAGTAGCACTTAAAAAACAGTGGTCAAACCCCAAGACAAGAGAGAATTTACTCAATGAATTAGAGCAAATGGGTTATACCGATAAACACCTTGACGAGCTTCGTTCTTTAGTTAGGGCTGATGACTGTGATTTATACGACGTGCTCTCTCATCTGTCATTTAAGGCAGATCTAATACCACGGGTTGCAAGGGCTCAAAAAGCTACAATTTCAATTAATAGTTACTCTAGTGAACAGAAAGAGTTTCTAGATTTTATCTTGTCTCAATATGTAGAAGAAGGATATACAGAGCTTTCTTTAAAGAAATTGCCCAAATTAATGGAATTAAGATATGGAGGCATTAATGATGCTGTTGATAAGCTAGGTCCTCCAGACGAAATAAAAGAGTCGTTTGAATCTATGCAACTAAAGCTATATGCCTAGTTAAAATAGCATTATAAAAGGATTCCTATTTAATTCAATTAATATCATTTAAGGTGGCGGGTTTTTGTGTCATTTAGCTGCACACTATATATATATTACACTTAAATGACACATTTTCCCGCCACTTTAGTAATTGCCTTGAATTAAGGTTTTTTACTTGCCAATATTTGGCATATCTTGCTCACTCAGTTGAGGTACTTCTAATCCCCTTAAATAAGTTAAACTAACATTTACTGATGAGTGTCCCATTGCCTTTTGAAGTTTAGTGATACTTTCTGTTCTAGAAAATAATTCTATAGCAGCAGAATGCCTAAATGAATATAATGTTATGTTGTTTTCAATAGAATGATTTTGTTTAAATCGACTCCAAAGTTTTTTAAAATAATCTTTATTGTACGGCAAAGAAGAATTAGAAAATATATTGTAGTTAGGATTTGAAGGATTAAGATTTTCTACTATAATTTTTGGCACAGGTACTACTCTATTTTTCTTTGATTTTACTCTTGAACCATCAATGGATACAAATCTAAAATCACTTGTAAAATCTCCCCATTTGAGCAATCTAACCTCTCTATGAGGTCTTAGTAAACAGCAGTAAGTAAAAAGACAGCACAGGTATAGATTATAATTAAATTCCTTTACAGATTGTATTAACTCAGGCATATTTTTAATTGGTTTATGTAGTTTTTCTTCTTGTTTTATAGATTCTGGGAACTGTAAATTTTCTTTTGGCATTTTTAATTTAATTGCTTGGTTAATTATTACTATTAGATGTTTTCTAATGGTATTGTAGGAAGTGCCAGAATAACTTTTTAAAAGAGTTTGCAAGTGATCATTTTTTAATTGATCTTCCTGTTTTACAATTTCTATTAGTTTATTGGCAACAAGTTTTAAGGTGGATTTATAGGAATCTGATAGCTCTGATTTTAGTTTAATCTCTAAGGCATTTTGAATAAACCACCTAGCATTGTTTTGTTTTACAAAAAAAGCAGGCTTTAGAAGTTTATTTCCATTGTAGATGTATTTATAAATTTCTGCTGCAAGAATTTTTGCTTTTGCTTTTCTTTGAGAAAAGGGAAAACTATTTGGTTTTAAATCAATACCAATTTTATCTCCACTGTAGAGTCTAAATCTTTTATGGTTTAGATAGAAAGTAATAAAGTAGTTTCCTTTGTTATCAAGGCAAACTTTTGGATAGTTCATCTGACAGTTAATTTACAGTAGACAATTATGTCTAATTGTAAACCAACGTAATTATTAGGACTCGAACCCACGACCTCTTGACTGCCAGTCAAACGCTCTAGCCAACTGAGCTACATCCCCATTTTTAGTTATAAAGACACTTCCCAAAGAATTTGACCTTTTTTTGAAATGCCCATAAATCTAAAATATACATAATAAATTACATAATATTGATTTAGAGGCATCAGATTATTGATAATCTTTGAATAAATATGAAACATATTTTGGTGTCAATGTCCAAGCTGGACACTTTGCTTAAGTATTTTTATCTTAGATGTATGAAAAAAGAATACAAGGTAGAGGTTGTTAAAGAAGGAGCATTAGGAACTATTTTCTTAGGCTCTAGTAAAATGCCTTTAAAGAAAATGGAGGAAGTAATGAACAAATACGGAGAAGACGGTTGGGATGTAGAATTTCAATTGGTCGAGAAAAGAAGATTATTATTCTTATGGTCAAGAGAGGCCGCTATAATAACCTTTTCAAGAGTTAAAAGTTAAATATTTAAATGAAAAAAGGGGTCACATATTTATTATTGTTCCTGGTAGGGTTTTTTGGCTACAAAGGCGTATCTACTATCTACAACAAATTTTTAAAAAACAGAAAAAGCAATAATGAAGGAAAAATTAACATTAATTTAAAAAATGATGAAGTCCTTTCTGCACTAGTTTACTCGGCAGTGGGTGATTTTAATCATACAGATGCTATTAAAGCATTTAAAGTTGAGATTAAAAAGTTAGGCATCATAAACAATTGGGATATTGAATTTAGCAATAACCCCTCCCTGTTTAATACTGAGGGTTTAAAAAATTTTGATGTTGTAATATGGAATAATTCCACGGGAAATACTTTAAATAAAAGCCAGATGAGATCTTTTGAGAATTATATTGAAAATGGTGGTGGATATGTTGGAATTCATGGTGCAGGTGATGATTCGAAAGACTGGGGATGGTATTATGAGGTTCTTTTAAAAGCAAAATTTACTCATCACCTAAACACGGAATTTCAATTTCAAAATGGGGTTTTAGAAAAAAAATGTACCTCTAGTTTTACAAATTGCCAAAAAATGCCCTCTACGTGGGAAAGAGAAGACGAATGGTACTTTTTTGATGAAAGCCCTCAAAAAAATGGTTCTAATATTATTTATAATTTGAATGAAAAAAGTTTATTTGTAGAAGATATAAATGAAAATGGAATTCCTATATCAAAAATGGGCGAAGATCATCCAGTTGTGTGGACAAATTGTGTTGGAAAGGGAAGATCATTTTATTCTGCAATGGGACATAAAGGAAAATATTTCTTAGAGCCTTTGCATATGGATTTAATAAAATCCGGTATCATTTGGGCTTCAGGTAAATCTGCCAAATGCAATTGATCATATCCAAATGAGAAATGTTCTTGAATTAATATTTGATTTATCTTATCTAAAAATTTCAACTTTAATCCTTCTTTTAAATTCTTGTAATAATAATGACACTAGTTTTATACCAAACCAAGAAATCAGGAAAGGATTACTAAATCGCAGTTTAATTTATCAAAACCAAATTAGGGAATATTTACTCTACATCCCTCAGTCTTACAGCGAAAATACCCCCCTTCCTTTAGTGCTAAACTTCCATGGTTTTGGGGGAACAGCAGAAAGGCATTTACGAAATGCTGATATGAGAACACTTTCTGAATCCAAAGGATTTATTTTAATATATCCTCAAGGAACTCTGCTTGGAAACTATCCTCATTGGAATCCAAGCCCAATTGGAGAAGGTAATAAAAGTAGTACTGACGACTTAGGGTTTATAGATGAACTTTTAACTATTCTTCCAGAAAAAATAAATATTGATAGTTCTAGGATTTATGCTTGCGGCTATTCAAACGGAGGTTTCTTATCTTATTCACTAGCGTGCAATTTAACTAATCAAATTGCAGCGATAGGCTCTGTTGCAGGGACTATGCTGACTGATACTTACGAAAACTGCATGGCAAAGGTGCCAAAGCCAATGATAAATATTCACGGAGCTAAAGATCCTATTGTACCATACCAAGGTAGTGCAGATCTAATTTCAATTGATACTGTTATAGATTTTTGGTCAGAACTAAATTATGCAAAAAACTTGGAGACCAACTTTTTTCAAGGGGTTGAGCAATATGTATATAAAGACTCATTGGGGATTCCTTTGGTATCCCATTTTAAGATAATTAACGGTTCACATACTTGGGACTATAACTCTTTATTGTCAAATAATACCAGCACTAATGAACTGATATGGGAATTTGTTTCAAAATTTGATATTAATGGATATATTGAGTAGTTTAAGTAGATTATTTCACTTATAGCCTTAAATATGAAAAGATATATTTTTTTTCTGTTAATTACCCTTTTGTTGAATTCTTCTTGTACAAGTAATAAAATAATATACCCAGAAACAGAAATTATTCCTGTGGCTGAGAGTTATTATGGTGACGAAATTTTGGACAATTATAGGTGGCTTGAAGATGATACAAGTGAAAAGACAAAAGACTGGGTGGAAAGACAAAATAGAACCACATTTACATATCTTAGTCAAATAAAGTTCATAGAAGATTTAAAAGGAAGATTTGAAAAAATATGGAACTATGAGAAACTTTCTTCTCCTTTTTTTGAAGGTAATTATGTATACTATTATAGAAATAACGGCCTTCAAAATCAATATGTTTTATACAGAAAAAAAAATGATATTGAAGAGGTTTTCTTAGATCCAAATAAATTCTCTGATGATGGTACGATATCTCTTTCCGGACTGAGTTTTTCCAAAGATGGTAGCAAAGTTTGTTATTTAATTAGTGATGGAGGGAGTGATTGGAGAAAGCTGATTATAATGGATACAGAGTCAAAAGAGATAATTGAAGACACCCTTGTTAATATAAAATTTAGTGGTATTAACTGGAAAGAAAATGAGGGTTTCTTCTATTCAAGTTACGATAGACCAAAAAAAAGTGAGTTAAGTGGCAAAACCGATCAGCACAAACTTTATTATCATAAACTAGGAACAAAACAAAAAGATGATAAAGTTATTTTTGGTGGAAAGGATAATGAAAAACACCGATACGTAGGTGCTACAGTTACAGAAGACGACAAGTATTTGATTATAGATGCTTCAAAATTTACTAAGGGAAATATAAGTTTTTTAAAATCCTTAAAAGATGAAAAATCCCCTTTGATACCCATTGACGAAGACTATAGTACAGACAGCTATCTTGTACACAGTGAAAAGGATAGATTGTTTTTTGTTACAAACAAAAATGCTCCAAATAATAAAGTTGTATTAGCAAAGGTTAATAGTCCAAACGAAAAGTTTTGGAATGACTTTATTCCTGAAGGAGAAAGTGTATTAAGTATATCATATTCTGCAGGTTATTTTTTTGCCAAATATATTGTTGATGTGAAGTCTAAAGTTTTAAAGTTTGATTTGTATGGTAAAAACTTGGGTGAAATTGAACTTCCAAGTATTGGGACTGTTAGAGGGTTTAGCGGTAAAAAGGATGATAAAGAGGTCTTCTTTACCTTTACCAACTATAATTCTCCAAGTATAATTTATTCACTCAATCCTAAAAATAATCAAACTCAAATATATTGGAAACCAGATATTAATTTTGATCCAGAAAAATATGTTTCAAAACAGATTTTTTATAAATCAAAAGATGGAACACAAATACCTATGACAATAACTCACAAAAAAAACATTGTGTATAACGGTAAAAACCCTACCATTCTTTACGCGTATGGTGGGTTTAATATCAGTATATTACCATCATTTAGCATTTCCAATGCAATATGGATGGAATTAGGTGGGGTTTACGCTGTTCCGAATCTCAGAGGTGGTGGAGAGTATGGAAAGAATTGGCATCTACAGGGTGTAAAAATGAATAAACAAAATGTATTTGATGATTTTATTGCCGCTGCAGAATATTTAATTTCAAGAAATATTACAACCTCGGATTATTTAGCAATTCGAGGTGGTTCAAATGGTGGGTTGTTAGTTGGTGCTACCATGACCCAGCGTCCCGAATTAATGAAAGTGGCTATTCCAGCTGTAGGGGTTTTAGATATGTTAAGATACCATAAATTTACAGCTGGAGCTGGATGGGCATATGATTACGGGACATCTGAGGAGTCTGAGGAAATGTACAAATATTTGAAAAGATATTCACCCGTTCACAATGTAAAAGATAACTCCAATTACCCAGCTACGTTAGTCACAACAGCTGACCATGACGACAGAGTTGTCCCTGCTCATTCTTATAAGTTTATATCTGAACTCCAAAAAAAACATATAGGTAATTCTCCAGTTTTAATCAGAATTGAAAATAGAGCTGGCCACGGAGCAGGTACACCGATTAGCAAGCGAATTGAACAGTATGCTGATATTTACGGATTTATTTTATACAACATGGGGTACAAATCCCTTCCTTAGTTTTCTATGAATCAAATAGAAATTGGTAAACAAATAATTAGGGAAGAATTAAATTCCAACATAAAAAAATTATCTCAACTGGGTGGAGGTACTATAAATTCTGTATTCTTAGTTGAATTGGAAAAATCAAAAATTGTTCTCAAAATTAATGATTCGCTTAAATTCCCAAAAATGTTTGAGAATGAAAAAAAAGGCTTATTAAAATTAAATACATGTGGAGTTCAAACACCAAAGGTGATTTTCGAAATAGCAAAGGGCAACGTAGCTTTTTTAGCTCTAGACTACATCCCAAAAGGAAACTTGAGTGATTGGGAACTTTTTGGAGAAAAGCTAGCTGTTCTTCACATGAATAAAAACGAGTTTTTTGGGCTTGATTATGACAATTACATTGGCTCTATGAAACAAATCAATAAGAAGGAGAATAATTGGAAAGATTTCTATTCGAATCAAAGACTTCTACATCTAACGAAATTTGCATTTGATAGAGACTTGCTAAGCAAAGCCGATTCAAAAAAAATGGAGGAACTTTGCTATAAATTGGACACGTATACACCTTTTACAGAACCTTCGCTAATTCATGGAGATCTATGGTCAGGAAATTTAATTTTTGACGAGCAAGGAAAACCAGTATTTATAGATCCTGCTATTTATTATGGACATCCAGAAATGGACTGGGCCATGCTTTCTTTATTTGGAAGTTACCCAGAGGCTGCAATGAGAAGTTACAGCAATATTATTCCCTTAGAAAACAATTATTTTGAAAGAGAAAAGATATATCAATTATACCCACTTTTGGTTCATCTTGTTTTATTTGGTAGAAGCTATTACAGAGATATTTCTAAAATTTTAAACTTTTATAGTTGATTTAATATTTAAATTAAAATTGTCAGAAATTTTAAGATTATATTTATAGTAAGGATATTTATAATGGGTAAGCAGATAATTTTAATTGGATTTTTTTTAATTATTGTGGGTGGAGTTTACTTAATTATTGAAAAAAATGGAATCAATTACAATAATCCATTAGATTTTAAATTCGAAAAAGGAAATACAAAATTTTATTTCCCACTTGGATCATCAATTTTAATAAGTGTAGTTCTTTCTCTGATCCTTTATCTTTTTAGGAAAATGTGATGAAATATTTTGTTAGAAATTTTGGATTTTTCATTGTTGGATTGGGAATTACTCTAAGCATTTTTGAGTTTTTATTAGATAACAGTGGTATTGTTTTTATATTTGGAATAATCATATTAGTTGCCTCCTACTTTATTAAAAATTAATTAGTGTTTTCTAAAGAAATCCTTCTCATAGTTTTATTTATCTGGAGCTTACCAAGCTTTTACTTTAGAAGCAAATTCAGAAAAATCGTTTATCAGACAAATGACTGGAAAATTAACATCAAGCCCCTTTTTATAAAAGAGATAAAGGCATTGATTTTTAAAATATATCCAAATGATGAAGCGTATTTAAAAATTAGAAGGAATTACATCATTTATTTAGTTATTTATTTTGGGTTATTTATTTTGTATTTAAAATCATAACTTTAAAAATATTATGAATAAAAGAGAATTTATTCAAAATTTTGGTTTGCTGGGTTTAGCTACTTATTCTTTAACGGATGATATTGTTTCTGATAAGAATAAATTTAATTTGCCTCCCTTTAAGACTGAAGATGATTTGTGGAAAACCGTAAGGGGTCATTACTCTCTAAAACCAGATTATATAAATTTAGAAAACGGTTATTATAATATCATCCCCAATCCAACTCTATATAAATACATTGAACATGTTAAAACTATAAATTTTGAAGGTTCCTACTATATGAGAAATAGTCTTGAAGATGATAATCTAAAACTTAGAAAAAGGATTTCAAAGTGGTTGTCGTGTGAAGAAAAAAATATTGTTATTACGCGAAATACAACTGAATCATTAGACTTAATAATAGGAGGTTATCCGTGGGAAAAAGGGGACGAGGCAATTTATGCACTACAGGACTATGGCTCCATGAAGTTAATGTTTGAGCAGGTCTCTAAAAGATATAATATTAAGACCAAAGTGATTTCAATTCCTAATCATCCATCCTCAGACGAGGAAATTATTCGTCTGTATGAAAGTCAGATTACAAAAAAAACTAAATTACTGATGGTCTGTCATATGATCAACATAACTGGTCAGGTACTTCCTATAAAAAAAATTTGTGAGATGGCTCACAGCTATGGTGTTGAGGTAATGGTAGATGGAGCACACTGTATTGGTCATTTTGATTTTTCTATTGAGGATTTGAATTGTGATTACTATGGTTCAAGTTTGCATAAGTGGTTATCAGCTCCATTAGGTGCCGGTTTACTTTTTATTAAAGAAAAACATGTTGCAAAAGTTTGGCCTTTACTAGCTGGACATTCAATCGGTTTCAATGGAATAAAAAGATTGAATCATTTAGGAACAAATCCAGTACATGTACATTTAGCTATAAACAATGCTCTTGATTACATAGATTGGGTGGGAATCAAAAAAAAAGAAAAAAGACTCAAAGAACTTCAAAAGCATTGGATACAAAACTTGAAAAATGTCCCGAATGTTGAAATAAATACACCTTTACCTTTCAGTAAAAGTTTTGGCATTGGAAACGTTGGTATTAAGAATATTAGTCCAAAGATTATGGCCGAGCAACTTTTAAAAAGGTTTAAAATTTTTACCGTTGCTATCGACTATGCAAATGTAAAAGGGTGCAGAATTACTCCAAACATATATAATTCAATCGATGAAATTGAAATTTTTATTGATGCAATAAAAAAACTGGCTTCTTGATTTTTACTTTTAAATTTTATAGTAAGTCTATAAATTTTATTTGTTTAGTCATGCTTTTATCTGCAGGTTTTTTTTACGCGCAAGATGGAGATCTGCTAATCCAACAATACGACAAAAACTCAATTGATCTCGAGTTTTATAGAAAATTAAATTTTGAGATTTTTTTAGAACCTTGCTTGACTAATACGTTTGATAGAGAGACTTTCGGAAAAATAAATTTAAATTTTGGGACTAACATTCACTACCGTTTTACAAGAACCTTTGGTTTGTCAACGGGAGTTTATATAAATAAAATTGGTTATCAAAATAATATGGAAACAAACAAAAGTATTGATAATTTAAAATTTATCACAATCCCATTTTTCCTTAAACTTTACCCGTTGAAAAAAATTAATTTCTTCCTTGGCGGGACATACAATTTTTTTGAAAAGGGGTTTAATCAGCTTGACAAAAATGCTGAAAAAGTTGAAATTATCAATGGAGTCTTTGTAAACTCTACTGGGGTTTTTACAGGAATAGAATACGTAATTAAAAAAAGAATTTCTACTTCAATTAGTTATAAGATCCAAAAGAGAAATTATAGAAACTATCAACCAGAGACTCAAA
>CACHSA010000012.1 GCA_902582405.1 uncultured Bacteroidota bacterium
AAATCATAACCCCAGGTATCACGCCAATCTTCGATCATAGCAGAAAAGAGGGTTTGGTATTCATTGTAATTTATAGTATTAGCTTCGCCTTGATACCAAATCGTACCTTTAATAGTGTATGGAATAACGTTTGACAATACCCTATCGAATAAAATTGAGTATTCATTTGGGGTACCGCTGGCAAATCCACGAACTATATTTTCTTTGAAAAAATTCGATTTTTCAAGTAGCTCTTTGTTCTCCAAATTATGAACAATAAGTCTTCCATCAAGTAAAAAAGCATGATGCTTATATTTAAAAGATTCTATTGGTATTTCAATTTCATCTGAACTATTCCTCATAAAAATCTTGCCATTAAAACCACCAGGTCCGTCCAAATCGGATAGTCTGATAGCTAATATATTTTCTCCTTTTTTGAGAAGTGATTTTTTTATTGTATAGTTTCTTTCTTTACTCCAACTAAATGTGTTTCCAACCAGTTCTCCATTAAAATAAGTTTGGTCAGTATCGTCTGCACCCTCTTCATAAATCAATTGATAGTCAGAAGAAATATTTTTAATATTAACTTTGGTTCTTAGCCAAAGAACTCCATTATTTAATAAAAAGTCTTTAGGATCATAAATATTTTCAAATCTTGATGAAAGATTATAATAACCAGCTACATCATATTTTTTAACCCAATTTTGCCATTTCGAATCATCAAAATCTACTTTAGAAAAATTTTTGTCGGCAAGCGAAAGTAGTTCCCAATTTTGCTCAATGCTTCTCTCGTGGGTTATCTTAGGTAGACCAAAAGTTTCAAAACCAAAAAGTACTTTGTTTATTTGTGCTACAGAATCATTGTAATTTTTATAAAATAATTCCAACTCCTCACGATTCATCTTTAATACTTTTTTAATTTCTTCATTTGGGAGTTTAACTGATGTGATTTCATTGAGCTTTGTGCGACTAGTCCAAGCTTCAACCCTGGTACCTCCCCAATATGAACCTATTATTCCTATAGGAACATTAAGTTCTGAATACAATTTTTTTGCAAAAAAATAACCTACAGCACTGTAATTTTCCGTACTAAAAGAGCCCTCCATTTCGGAAGCAGCTTTTGGGTTTACAGTTTTCCATTTCTGAGAATTTACAATTGTCCCAGATAGATCCATTGGATTATTAAAAAATCTTATCTCATTATAATTTGCATTTTTAATTTCTTCATCTTGGTTATCTATACAGTCTTTACATTGATTTAGCTTCCATTGCATGTTTGACTGACCAGATGCGAGCCAAACCTCACCAATTAAAACATCCTTATATACAATTGAATTTTTGGAATCATTTACGACAACCTCATAAGGTCCACCAGCAGATGGAGTGACTAACTTCAATTCCCAATTTCCACTTTTATCTGCCTTAGTAGAAGAATATTTCCCCCAGCTACCTTTGAGTTCAATTTTCTCATTTGGACTAGATTTTCCCCAAAAAGTGACTTCAGTCTCACGCTGTAAAATCATAAAGTCAGAAAAAACGCTTGGCAGGTTTAAATCAATTTTTCCATCACACGAAACTGTAATGATAATAAAAAATACTGCAGAGATTATTTTTTTTATTTTCATAGATTTAGTTTCTAGGATGAGATTTTTTGTAAATAGATTTTATTTTTTCCATACTGGTATGTGTATATACTTGAGTTGCGGCAAGTGATGCATGTCCAAGAAGTTCTTTGACACTATTGATGTCGGCACCATTGTTAAGAAGGTGTGTAGCAAAACTGTGGCGAAGCATATGTGGACTTCTTTTAGATTTTGTTGATACTTTATTTAAATAATTATTTACCACCTTATAAACATAAATATTTTTGAGTTTTAAATTTTTTTTATCTACAAAAAAAAATTCATTTTTAGTCTCATCAACTATTTCTCTTTTTAATTCTTTAAATTTAAATAATTGACTTTTTAGAGGATCAATGATTGGGATAATCCTTTCTTTATTTCTTTTTCCCAAAACTTTTATTTTTTTATTTATTAAATCAACAGATGATGTTTTAAGATTTGTTACTTCCGAAAGTCTTAATCCTGTGGAATAAAAAAGTTCTATTAAGGTTTTTATCATTGTTCCTTCATAATCTTTTTTAAAAAAATTTCCGTCAAGCAAAAGGTTTATTTCATTTTCAGAAAATGGAACTTGAACTTTTTTTTCTTCCTTTAATGGTTTATGATTTTTTAAGGGGTTTTTTTCAATTTCTCCTATTTTTAATAAAAAATTAAAATACGATCTTAATACTGAGATTTTTCTGTTAACTGATCTGTTGGTCAAACCAGATTCAACTAAACTTACAATCCAAGATCTAATAAAACTGTAATCGGATGTATTTAAATTTTCGTGATTAAATTCTTTCAAACAATAATTTTTAAACACATTTAGATCATTTCTATATGCAATTATGGTATTATTTGAATAATTTCTTTCTTTAATTAAATAATCTATAAAGCTATTTAAAGACATAACTCATATAAGATAATAAACTTTTTTTATTATAGATTGAAAGAAATGAGAAGCTATTGAAGAAGAGCGTTGTCTTTTAACTTTTGAACATGTTGTGCTTTTTGAATCCTTGATCTATTTATCACGGAGGGCTTAATAAACTGTTTTCTAGTACGCAACTCGCGCATAGCACCTGTTTTGTCAAATTTTCTTTTGAAACGCTTTAGTGCTCTATCTATGTTCTCACCTTCTTTTATTGGTATAATTAACATGTTGGAATATTGAAGTGCAAATATAAGGGTTTATAATAAGCTATGAAATTTAATTTCAGTTTGTTTTACTTTTTATTTTGTCAATATAGGATGAAAGTTCATTTTTAACTTTAGGATATAAGAGAAATAAGCCGATCATATTCGGGAAAACTAATGCAAGAATCATTGCATCAGAAAACGCCCATACCGAAGACACGTCTCCTGCAGCTCCAATCACAATAAATACAAGAAAGATGATTTTATAAGTTAAATCTGCGACTCTGCTTTTACCAAAAACATACATCCATGATTGTAAACCATAATATGACCAAGATATCATTGTTGAAAGTGCAAAAAGGACTACAGCTACTGTCAAGAAAGGACCAGAAAAGGAAATATACTCAGAAAAAGCAGCTGATGTTATTCCTGAGCCACTTAATTGCTGTCCTTGTATCATAACTGCTGTTCCATCTCCTACAGTATTACCATATGTAAATATTGTGTTGTCACCGTTAAAAATAATAATTACAAGTGCAGTCATTGTACAGATAACTACAGTATCAATAAAGGGCTCTAACAGAGCTACAAGTCCTTCGGAGGCCGGATAACTAGTAATTACAGCTGAATGAGCGATAGATGCAGCACCGGATCCAGCCTCATTGGAAAAAGCACCTCTTCTAAAACCTTGTATTAAAACCCCAATAAAACCTCCAACCCCGGCAGTTGGTGAAAAAGCTTGAGAAAAAATTAATCCAAAGGCGTCATCAATGAAAGTAAAATTGGAAATAATTATATACAAGCAAGCTAAAACATAAATTCCTGCCATAAAAGGGACAATTTTTTCAGTTACTGATGCAATTCTTTTTATACCACCAATTATTATAATTCCAACAACAATCATCATAATGATACCAATAATTGTTCTCGCACTTCCTCCTGACATTCCAAAATAGTTCACTAACTGCATAGCTGCTTGGTTAGATTGAGCTGCATTACCACCTCCGAAAGAAGCACCAATACATAAGATTGCAAATGTAATTCCTAGAATTTTTCCAAGCTTTTCATAACCAATCTCCTTTAATCCTTTCTTAAGATAATACATTGGACCACCATAAACTGTTCCGTCAGATCCGATTTCTCGGTACTTAACACCTAATGTACATTCTACAAATTTTGAAGACATTCCTAGAATACCACAGAGTATCATCCAAAATGTTGCCCCAGGACCTCCAATTGCAATAGCTATTGCAACACCAGCAATATTTCCGTTACCGACTGTACCTGACATAGCCGTTGCTAAGGCCTGGAAGTGGCTAACCTCTCCATTATTAGACCTTTCAGTATCTAGCTTATCATATTTACCCATTACTGTATTCAATGATATACCAAAACCTCTAATGTTTATAAATCCAAAATATAATGTGAAGAAGCCTGCTCCACCGACTAACAAAAAAATTATTGTTGGTATCCCTGTTCCAAAAAACTCATGAAAAATTAAACTTTCCCAAAAACTAGATATTGGTTGAAATGCTTCATTTATAATTTCGTCGACACCCTTTTCCTGTGAAAAAAGAGATTTAGAAAATAAAGAGAAAAATAATAATCTAATTTTGAACATATTGACGGATTTAATTAAATAGATGCTAATATTAAAAAATATTCTCGAAATACAAATTTAAATGTGGTTTGGTTTTATAAATCAAAAACAGAAGTCCTTCTTCCATATAAAAGATCTTTCATTTTTAACCAAAAAGCTAATACTAAATAAATAACAAAACCACCAAAAACAGTTGCAAAAGAAGCGTATATAAAAAATAAACGAACTGATTTTACTTTCATCCCAAGGAAATCTGCTAATCTTGAACATACAGCAAAACCATATTTTTCAAGTAAAATCCTTAAACGGTTAGTCATCTTTTATTTTCTCTTTTTTCCCATTCCAATATTCCTCCCTTTAAGTTATATGTTTCCTTAAAGCCCATTTGATCAAGGATACTACATGCCTTTTCACTTCTTACACCAGAGCGACAGTAAACAAGGATTTTTAAATCTTTTTCAATTTTTTCAATTATATCCATAAATTGGCTAGGTTCAAGAATATTTGCTAATACAGCACCAGGTATAGACTTTTCCACAAATTCTTCGTATGTCCTTACGTCCAAAATTATTGGCTTCTGTACTGAATCAATATTTTTGACCCAGTCTTCGTATTCGAGATTTTCCATAAATCAAAAATAACATATGTATGAAAATTTTTCTTATACTTCTGTGAAGTTTTTTATTTTTACAAAAAAAATAAAAATGAAATCAATAAATTCAACTTACATATTATTATTTATTCTATTTCTTTCTAGTAATGTTTTCGCACAGGAGCTCATACTTAATAATACAAATAGTACAATTAAATGGACTGGTAAGGAAATAACTACAAAGACTCACTACGGTTCATTAAAGTTTAAGGAGGGAAAGATCAACATGAAAGATGATAATATTATAAACGGGATGTTCGTTGTTGACATGAAGTCAATAAATTGTCAAGATCTTACAGGAAAATCTAAAAACTATCTCGAGTCACACCTTAAATCTGAAGATTTTTTCTGGGTTGATAGCTATCCTGAGGCTGCTTTAACAATTAAATCCTCAAGGCTTTCAAAAAATGGTAATTATCTTGCAGATGGTGATATAACAATAAAAGGAATTACCCAACCAGTGAGTTTCGAGATATCATTTAAAAATAACGAAGCAAAAGCCAAGCTGACCTTTGATAGAACAAAACATAATGTCACTTTTAGATCAGGAAATTTTTTTCAAAATCTTGGTGATAAGTTAATTTACGATGATATAGAAATAGAAGCTCAATTAACTTTTAATTAAAAAGTTAAATTGTAAAAATTTTTAATATATATTTGTCAAATGAAATTTTTTATTAGTAAATATTGGTGGACTTATATGGATTTATAGATTCGTGTAAACAATTCCTATTATTAACATTTGGCTTGTCATCACGACAAGCTTTTTTATTTTAATACGATTTGGAAAAAATAAAATTTAAAACATATCATAAAAAAATACTTTCGGATAAATTGACTCCTGTTAGTATTTATTTGAAGCTTAGAGATAAGTTTGCAAATAGTTTACTTCTTGAAAGCAGCGATTATGATGTAAATAATAAAAACTTTTCCTACATATGTTGTGATGCTATTGCATCCATTAAAGTTAAAGATGGAAAAATAACTTATACATATCCAGGCCAAAAAAAGATTACAACAAAAATTAAAAAAAATGAAAGCCTCCCTAACATTATTAAAAACTTTTCTAAAAAATTTGATTACAAACACAAAAAATACAACTTCATAACTAATGGTCTTTTTGGATATATTGCACACGAAGCTGTAGCACATTTTGAAGATTTAGATTTAGACAAAAACAAAGAAGATTTAGAAATACCAGAATTATATTATGCTGTATATAAATACATAATTAGTGTAAGTTTATTTAATCACGAGGCGCACATTTTTTGTCATTCAACCAATAATAAAAACGATGTAGAAATTATTGATAAACTATTAAAAAAAGACATGCCGACAAATTATAATTTTAGTAAAAAGGGTGAAAAAAATTCAAATTTCACGGATGAAGAATTTACCAATCTTGTAAAAAAAGGAAAAAATCATTGTTTTCGGGGAGATGTTTTCCAGATAGTTTTATCAAGACGATTTTCTCAAAGGTTTTATGGAGATGAATTTAATGTTTATAGAGCATTAAGGTCAATTAATCCATCTCCATATCTTTTTTTCTTTGATTATGGGAATTTTAAAATTTTTGGTAGTTCTCCAGAAGCACAAATAATAATTGAAAATGGAAAAGCAGAAATACACCCAATAGCAGGAACATTCAAAAGAACAGGAGATGACTCAAAAGACAGGGAATTAGCAGAAAAGTTGGAAAAAGACCCTAAGGAAAATAGTGAGCATGTTATGCTTGTTGACCTTGCTAGAAATGATTTGAGTAGAAATGGAAGTGAAGTTAAAGTTGAAAAAAATAGACAAATACAATTTTTTTCACATGTAATTCATCTTGTATCAAAGGTGACAGGAAAACTAAATCCTTTAACTAATAATTTTCAGGTTGTTGCAGATACTTTTCCTGCAGGTACTTTGTCGGGTGCCCCTAAACATATGGCTTTAAAACTTATTGATAAATATGAAAATATTTCAAGAAATTTTTATGGAGGCGCTTTAGGGTTTTTTGATTTCGAAGGAAATTTTAATCATTGCATTATTATAAGGTCTTTTTTAAGTAAGAATCAGGTTATTCATTATCAAGCAGGAGCTGGTGTTGTAGCAAAGTCGATACCGAAAAAAGAGTTAGAAGAAGTGTATAATAAATTAGGAGCTTTAGAAAAGGCTCTAGAAATGGCTGAGAAAATAACATGAAAAAAATATTTGTCGTTGATAATTACGATTCTTTCACTTACAACCTAGTCCATATACTTAGGGAGTTAAAATGTACTCTCGATGTTAAAAGAAATGATGACTTTAATATAGATGAAATTGATAGTTATGAATACATCCTTTTGTCACCTGGTCCAGGAATACCAAGAGAATCGGGATTATTAAATGAAGTAATTAAAAAATATCATAAAACTAAAAGTATTTTGGGAGTGTGTCTTGGGATGCAAGCAATAGGCGAAGTATTTAGTGGTGAAATTGAGAATTTAAAAAACGTATATCATGGAGTTGAAACAAGCATTAAAATTATTGATCACGAAAAATTATTTCTAGATATTCCAAAAAACATAATGGTAGGAAGATATCATTCATGGGTTGTTAAGCAACCCTTGCCAATTTGTCTTAAAGCGACATCATTCGATAAAAAAGGTCACCTAATGTCTTTAAGACACAAAAATTATAAAGTATTTGGAGTTCAATTTCATCCCGAATCAATATTGACGAAATACGGAAAAAAAATTCTTCAAAATTGGATAAATGATTAGTATAAAAAATATTTTAGAAAAATTAATTGCTAAAGAATATTTGACTGCATCAGAGGCGGAAAAATCTCTTATTGAAATAACTGAAGGAAAACATGATGATATTATAATATCTTCTTTTTTAACCATTTTCATGATGAGAACTATTTCTATTGATGAATTAAATGGTTTTAGAAATGCTTTACTTAATTTATGTGTTAAGATAGATTTGTCAGATTACGATACAATTGATTTGTGCGGTACAGGAGGAGATGAAAAAAATACTTTCAATATTTCAACTTTATCCTCTTTCGTTACTGCTGGTTCTGGAATTAAAGTTGCAAAGCACGGAAACTATGGAGTTTCCTCCAATTGCGGTTCAAGTAATGTTTTGGAATTTTTGGGGATCAATTTTTCGAATGATGAAAGTTTTTTAAAAAGTTGTATCGATAAAGCTGGAATATGTTTTCTACACGCTCCATTATTTCACCCAGCTATGAAAAATGTAGCTTCTGTTAGAAAAAAATTAGGGGTTAAAACCTTTTTTAATATTTTGGGGCCGCTTGTAAATCCTGTTAATCCTAAGAATCAACTTACTGGCGTTTATAATTTGGAAACTGCAAGATTATATGGCTATCTTTTCCAAAAAACAAATAAAAACTATACAATTACTTATTCGTTAGATGGCTATGACGAAATTTCTCTAACTGGTCCAACAAAATTGATTAGAAATTCTGGAGAATTTATTTTCGAGCCTCGTCATTTTGGATATAATAGTGTAACGAAAGATTCAATCAGTGGAGGAAATAGTGTAAAAGAATCCGCCTTTATTTTTAAATCCATATTAGAAGGAAATGGTTCAGAGGAACAAAATAATGTTGTTTGTGCTAACGCGGCGATGGCAATATCCACATCTAAAAAATTAAATATTGATGAATCTATAAAAATAGCTGAGGATTCATTACATAATAAAAAAGCTCTCAAGTCTTTTGAAAAACTAGTTAAAATTTAAACATGTCTATTCTAAAAAATATTGTAATTGACATAAAGAAAGAACTTAAACTTAAAAAAAGTATTATTCCTATATCGGAGTACGAAAAAATGTCTCTTTTTAAAAGAAATACAATTTCAATGAGTGATTCAATTAAAAAGGATAATTTTGGAATTATAGCAGAATTTAAAAGACGTTCTCCATCAAAAAATGAAATTAACAATAAATTATCTGTTAACGAAGTTTGTAGAAGTTATCAAGTTTTTGGTGCAAGCGGATTATCAGTACTAACTAATTTAAAGTATTTTGGTGGGAGTTTAGAAGATTTGGTCTTAGCTAGATCTACATGTACTTTGCCAATATTAAGAAAGGATTTTATAATAGATGAATATCAAATTTATGAGGCTAAAGCCTACGGAGCTGACATTATTTTACTTATATCTTCAATACTTACAAGAGACGAAATAGTCAATTTATCAAATAAAGCAAAAGACTTGAAATTAGAGGTTCTTTTAGAAGTCCATAATAATGATGAACTAAAAAAAGGGTTAGTTGAAAACGTCGATATTATCGGAGTAAATAATCGAAATCTTAAATCCTTTAAAACTGATTTAAAAATAAGTGAAAAACTTTTCAATGAAATACCCAATGAATTTTTAAAAATTTCAGAAAGTGGATTATATAACGATAATTCTATAAAAAAGTTAAAGAAAATTGGTTATCAAGGATTTTTGATAGGAGAAAAATTTATGGCATCTAATGATCCAGGTAAAGAGTTAAAAAAAACTTTAGAAAATTTAACTTATGAAAATTAAAATTTGTGGATTAAAATTTAAATCAAATATTTTGGGTCTTTCTACATTAGAACCAGAATACATGGGTTTTATTTTTTGGGAAAAATCAAAAAGATTTGTCACGGGTTTGACTCCTAATCTCTCACAAACCAAAATAAAAAAAACAGGAGTTTTTGTAAATGCTGATTTTGAAGAAATTAAGAATACGGTTCTTGTCCATAAATTAAAGGCTATTCAGCTCCATGGTCTTGAATCCCCTGAATTTTGTAGAAAAATAAAAGGTTTAGGAGTTGAAATTATTAAAGCTTTCAGTGTAGATGAAAATTTTAGTTTTAATATTCTAGAAAAGTATGAATTTTGTAGTGACTATTTTTTATTTGACACTAAAGGAAAATATCCTGGGGGAAATGGGATTTCTTTTGACTGGAAAGTTTTAAGAAACTATGAATACGAAAAAAAATTTTTTCTTAGTGGAGGAATAGGTATTGAAAGTATAGATGTTATAAAAAAAATAAAAAATCTAGGTCTACCCCTGTTCTGCGTTGATATTAACAGCAGATTCGAACTAAATCCAGGAAAAAAAAATATAGAATTGATTAAATCTTTTAAAAATAGTTTAGAAAATGAAATATAAAGTTGACGAAAATGGTTTTTATGGCAATTTTGGAGGAGCATACATTCCTGAGATGTTATATCCAAACATTGATGAATTAAAAAGGAATTATCTTGAAATAATTAATTCAGAAAACTTTAAAAAAGATTTTGAAAAATTATTATCCGAATACGTAGGGAGACCTACTCCTCTTTACTTTGCTCAAAGACTTTCTAAAAAATACAATACAAAAATTTACTTAAAAAGAGAGGACCTATGTCATACTGGAGCTCACAAAATAAATAATACTATTGGACAAATTTTATTGGCCAAAAACTTAAATAAAAAGAGAATTATTGCTGAAACAGGAGCTGGACAACATGGAGTTGCCACAGCAACAGTGTGTGCATTAATGGGTATTGATTGTGTAATATACATGGGTGAGGTTGATATTAAACGTCAAGCACCAAATGTAGCACGCATGAAAATGCTCGGTGCACAGGTGAGGGAAGCAAAGTCTGGAAGCAAAACCCTCAAAGATGCAACCAATGAAGCAATGAGAGATTGGATTAACAATCCTATAGATACTCATTATATTATTGGTTCAGTTGTAGGTCCACATCCTTATCCTGATATGGTTACTCGTTTACAATCTGTAATTAGCAAAGAAGTCAAAACACAACTTTTAGAAAGGGAAGGTAGGGATTATCCAGACTATCTTGTTGCATGTGTTGGTGGTGGAAGTAATGCGGCAGGTTTATATTATCATTATTTGAATAATGAAAAAGTGAAAATAATAGCAGTTGAAGCAGCTGGCAAAGGAATTAATTCTGGTGAAAGTGCAGCAACAATTAAATTGGGTAAAATTGGAATTATGCATGGTAGTAAAACATTACTTATGCAAAATGACGACGGACAAATAATTGAACCTTATTCAATTTCAGCAGGTTTAGATTATCCAGGGATAGGCCCTCTTCATTCTCATTTGTATGAGACAAAAAGAGCAAAATTTGTTTCAGTTAATGACAGTGAGGCGATGGATTGGGGTCTAGCTTTATCTCAGATAGAAGGAATTATACCTGCAATTGAAACTGCCCATGCCTTTTCTATATTGGATACAATGAGTTTCAAAAAAGATGACATACTTGTTTTTAATTGTTCTGGAAGAGGTGACAAGGATTTAGAAACCTATATTAAATATTTTAAACTTTAATGAATCGAATACAGAAAAAATTAAAAGAAGAAAAAAAAATACTTTCTGTTTATTTTACTGCTGGCTTTCCTGAATTGGATGACACAAAAAAAATTATATCCAGACTAGAAAAGCATAATGTAGATTTAGTTGAAATAGGAATTCCATTCTCAGACCCACTGGCTGACGGTGAAACTATTCAAAAAAGTTCAAAAAAAGCAATTGAAAATGGTATGACAATTCATACACTTTTTTCTCAATTAAAAGATTTAAGGAAAAAAGTGAAAATTCCAGTCATACTTATGGGTTATTTAAATCCGATCATTCAATTTGGTATTGAAAAATTCTGCATCAAATGTAAAGAAATCGGTATAGATGGATTAATTATCCCAGACCTACCTGTTGAGATATATATTGAAGAGTACAAAAGTCTCTTTAACAAAAATAATTTATTAAATATTTTTTTAATAACCCCTCAAACATCTGAAGAAAGAATTAAATTGATAGATAGAAATTCAAATGGGTTTATTTATATGGTTAGCAGTTCGTCAATAACAGGATCAAAGAAGAATTTAGAAGATAACAGTTTTAAATATTTTGATAAAATTTCAAATATGAATTTAAATAATCCTTCAATAGTTGGATTTGGTATAAGTAATCGTGAAACCTATCAAAAAGTCATAGAAAAGAGTAAAGGCGCAATTATAGGATCAGCCTTTATAAATTTTATCGAACAAAATGGTATAGAGTATATAGGGGAATTTGTTAAAAAATTTAGATGACTATCTTATGAAAACAGGTTCACTAGAATTCTTTGTTTCATTTTCACTGAAAGCATATCCAGCTGAATTAAATCCAAGTATGTGTTCTAAATTTTTCGAATTATTATCAATAATATATCTAGCCATGAGTCCCCTAGCTTTCTTAGCATAAAAAGAAATTATTTTTAGTTTTCCGTTTTTATAATCCTTAAATATTGGACTTATTATTTGAGCTTCTATTTTATTTGAATTCACAGCATTAAAATATTCTTTACTAGCTAGATTAAGCAAAATATCATCCCCTGATAATTCAGAATTTAGGTGATGAGTGACTAGATCAATCCAAAATTCATGAAGGTGATTTGTCTTTCCTAGTTTGATTTTTGTTCCCATTTCAAGTCGATATGGTTGGATCAAATCAAGAGGTTTTAAAATCCCATATAATCCAGAAAGTATTCTTAAATTATTTTGCATGGTTTTTATTTTTGAAGTTGAAAGCGAGTAAGCATCAAAACCAGAATACACATCACCATCAAATGTATAAATACATGGTCTAAAACTAGAGTCAGATTCTATATTATATGTAAGATTGAAATTTTGGTTTCTATTCCAATTTAGCTTAGCTAATTTTTCTGAAACACCGAGTAAACTTCCTAAAGAATTTACTGACATTTCTTTAAGTTTAGAAATAATTACACTAGTTTGTTTTGAAAAAATTGGATTTGTAAATCTATCAAAAGGTATTTCGGAAGTTAAGTTTAAAGACTTTGCTGGAGAAATAAGAATTTTCATCATTTAATTTTATTCTCAAATTTAAGAGCTTTTTTTAAAAATCAAAATCCAAAAACTGATTCCTTAAAGTAAATCTCTATGCTTGGAATATATCCTCCATTTTTTTAAAACTTCTGAAATATCTTCTGGTAAATCAGAATTAAATTTCATTTTTTTTTTATTTTCTGGGTGAATAAAACCGATCGTTTTAGCATGGAGGGCTTGCCTTGGTAGAATTTTAAAACAGTTGTCAACAAACTGTTTATATTTAGAAAATTTTGTTCCTTTTAAAATAGTATTTCCACCGTACCGTTCGTCATTAAATAATGTATGGCCAATATGTTTCATATGAACACGAATTTGGTGAGTCCTTCCCGTTTCCAAATTACACTCTATCAAAGTAACATATCCGAATCTTTCGAGAACTTTATAATGGGTAATTGCTTTTTTGCCTATTTCATTATCTGCATAAACAAACATTCTTAATCTATTTTTTTTGTCCCGTGCAATATTAGCATTTATAATTCCATTATCTTGATGTACATTACCCCATACCAAGGCTTGATAAGTTCTATCAACCGTTTTTCTATAAAATTGATCAGCTAGACTTTTCATAGCTATGTCACTTTTAGCAACCAAAATTAGACCACTTGTATCCTTATCTAAACGATGAACGAGTCCGGGTCTTTCGTTTGAATTAATAGGTAGATTTTTGAAATGGTATAGTATTGCGTTTACTAATGTTCCTGAATAATTTCCATGTCCTGGATGAACGACCAATCCCGCTTGTTTATCTATGACTATGAGATGTTCATCCTCAAAAACAACATTTAAAGGTATTTTTTCTGGTTTTAATAAATTTTCGAAAGGAGGGTGAGGCAATGTTACTTTAACTACATCTTTTGGCTTAATTTTAAAGTTGGGTTTTACAGAAGTTTCATTAACGAAAATAAAACCAGACTTTGCTGCCATTTGAATTTTATTTCTTGACAAGTTTTCAATTCTGTTTATTAGAAACTTATCTACCCTCAGGGGTTTTTGTCCGGCATCTGCTTCGAAAGTAAAGTGCTCGTATAAACTCCCCTCTTCGACAATTCTATTTTTTTCCATTGCCTAAAACCAAATCTATTTTTTTTCTTTGTTGAAGAGCGTGACCCGGTTCAATCTTTTCTCCCTCATGACGTATCTCAAGAACCATATCTTTACCTATATTGTCTTTATAAATTAATTCTCCAACTTCAAACCCGACAGCATTTAACAAAGTTTCGGCGTTTCTAAGAGTAATCTGTATGACATTTGGAACTTTCATTTTTTTATATCCAACTGGATTTAATGTTAAATAAATTTTTCTGCCTTTTTTTACTTCGTTGTTAGGATTTGGAAACTGTTCTAAAACAGTTGAAGGTGGATAATTTGGATTAAATTTTGCTGAGTCTAGAATTTTAATATTTAAAGATTTATTTTTTAAAGTTTCAATAGCTTTAGAGATATTGAGACCAAACAATTCAGGAACTTTAACGTATTTGTTATGTTGGGTCGCAAAGCCAAGTCCAAAAAAAACACCAAAAACAACAATTATAGTGAGAATAATAATATAAAATATATTCTTGAAGAAAACACTACTCAATAGAAACTTAATTAAATTCATTTCTCAAAACTATAATAATTTAATTAAAGCGAACAAATTCATCAATTCAATTGTTACCTTTATGATTATTTAAAAATGAAAATAGTTGGAATAGCTTACGGTGGATTCACTTCTGAAAGAGAAATCTCTCTGAAAAGTGGAAATCTCATTTTTAATTTGATTAAGGATTCAAAATTTGAATGTTTTAAAATAGACGTAAGTAAAGGCGATTTTAAAGTAATTGATAAATTTGAAAATAGTTATTCATTAAATGAAAAAAACTTCCAATTTTTTAAAAATGATGTTTGCGTTTCATTCGATTACATTATAAATTTAATTCATGGGAGTCCTGGAGAGGACGGAAAAATTACTAAAAAGTTAGAAGATCTGGGTATTTCTCACTCCACGTGCAATTCATCAATAGCAGAATTGACATTCAACAAAAAAAAATGTTTAGAACTGGTGGAAAAAATTGGGATAAAGACTGCTAAAAATCGACTAATCAAAAAGGGGCAAAATGTTAATGAGAAAGAAATTAAAGATGAAATTGGATTTCCCTGTTTTGTAAAACCTAATCAATCTGGTAGTAGTTTTGGAATCAGTAAAGTTTACTCTAAAAAAGAATTAAAACCCGCCCTTGAAAAAGCTTTAAAAGAAGACAATGAAATTCTCATAGAATCATATTTAAGTGGTAGAGAAGTTACAGTTGGAGTATACAAACTCAACGGAAAAGTTGAAGTACTTCCAATTACGGAAATTGTTAGTGAGAACGATTTTTTTGATTATAAAGCGAAATACGAGGGAGAGTCAGACGAAATAACACCCGCAAAACTTCCAATAGATCTTGAAATTAATGTTAAAAAAGATGCATTAAATTTATATACTAATTTAAATTTAAAGGGAATTACGAGGACTGAATTCATTTTTAAAAAAAATATTCCTTACTTTTTGGAAACAAACACAATTCCGGGGATGACAGAAAAAAGCATCATACCACAACAATTTAAAGCTGCAAATAAAAACTTAAAAAAAATTATTTTAGCTATGATAA
Organism: uncultured Bacteroidota bacterium; assembly: GCA_902582405.1. GTDB lineage: Bacteria > Bacteroidota > Bacteroidia > Flavobacteriales > Flavobacteriaceae > TMED96. Next base: position 15,475 of record CACHSA010000012.1, read on the forward strand.
ATGAAGGATTAAAATGAAAAAAGCTGTTTTTGCTGGTAGTTTTGATCCTTTTACAATTGGCCATAAAGATATTGTAAATCAAGCATTAAACGTTTTTGATGAAATAATTATCGCTGTTGGTGAAAATTCATCTAAGTTATGCATGTTCAGTTTGAGTGATAGGATAAGTTTTATCGAAAGATCATTTGAAAATAATTCAAAAATTACAATTGAATCTTATTCAGATTTAACAACTAGCTTTTGTGAATCAAGAGATGTAAAATTTTTAATTCGTGGATTAAGAAATGTTAACGATTTTGTGTTTGAAAAAGATACTAAAGATATTCAACAAACCTTTTCGAGTATAAAAACTGTATATTTCATATCTGGTAGAAACCTTTCTTACGTAAGCAGCACTTTGGTGAGGGACCTCATAAAATTTAGCGGAAAATATGACCACCTATTGCCTTTCGAATTAAAAAACTAACATTTTATTTATTAAAGTAATTCGAAATTACAAGATCAATATTCTTATACATTTCACTTTTTAGAGAAACAATTATTTTCTTATCAATCCAAACCGCCTTCTCAATTCCTTCTTTCGTTTCAGGAGTGAGTTCTCCACTATAATTAGTTTCCATTAAATACCAAAAAGTTTTTTTTAAACGATATTTCCTGTTCCTTTTAAATATATGGTAAGTAGTATTTAAAGATTTTGTTATTGACAAATTTTCTACTCCTGTTTCTTCCTCTACTTCTCTAATCGCTGCTTTTTGAACCTCTTCATTTTTATTTATTCTTCCTTTAGGTAAATCCCATTTTTTATTTCGAAATATAAATAAGAAATGATTTGTTTTTAAATTTCTAACTAAACCTCCTGCAGCCTCAACTAATTTAAATATGCAAAAAAAATAGTGGAAAAGTTTGTCTTCATTGGGATGATACAAATAAAGCATTTTCACTTTTTTTGATTTTAATACTTGTACAATGAATTTTTTATTTGTGAATTTCACATAAAAAAAAGGCGAGTCCTCTTTAATTGGTGGAATATTAGTTGTTAAAACTATAGGCTTTTGATTAAAAAATACTTTATACATTTGTGTATGATTATCAATGAAAAATTAGCAGTTCAAACAGCTAAATTACTCCTACAAGTTAATGCAATTAAATTAAATATTGAAAATCCTTTCACTTGGTCAAGTGGAATAAAATCTCCTATCTATTGCGATAACAGATTAATTCTCTCATATCCAAAAGTCAGAAAATTTATTTCAACTGAAATTTCAAAATTTATAAAATTTAAGATTCAAAATGATTTCTACGTAGCTGGTATCGCAACTGGTTCGATTGCAATAGGTATGCTTATTGCTGAAAGTTTAAAAAAACCCTTTGTATATGTACGACCAGAACCAAAAAAACACGGAACTGGTAAGCAAATTGAAGGTATGGTTTTAAAAAAAGTTCCTGTTGTTGTTATTGAAGATCTCGTCAGTACTGGTAAAAGTTCTTTAAATGCAGTGCAAGCACTTCAAAAAAATGGTATAGATGTATCGGGTGTTTTTTCAATTTTCTCCTACGGTTTAGAAGTTGCAGAAACTAACTTTAATAATGCTGGCCAAAAATTTTACTCACTAAGCGATTTTTCAATACTTATTAAATTTCTAAAAAACTCCGTTGGTTTATCAAAAAACGATTTTTGTAAATTGGAGGGTTGGAAAAAAGATCCACTCAACTGGAACAATTAACCAATTATTTTAAAATCTGTTAATTTTAGTAATTTGATCGCTCCATTTGATTCAAAAATTTTAAACCTTTTGTCATCGACAAGGCCTATTACACGACCTTTAACAACTTTCCCTTTTATTTTAATTTCAATTATCTTATCTATTCCATATAAATTCTTATTAAAATTTTTCTTCAAAAAATTAAAATCCTTATAAGTTTCTAAATTAGAACTGAAAAAACGTAAAAAACAATCCAGAACCTTTTCCAGCTTTAATTCTTTTTTTAACAAAATTTTCATTGAAGTTGCATTTAAATGAGATGGAAATTCTAATTGATTAATATTAATACCAACACCTACTATTGAACCATTTAACTTTTGGCCTGAATACAAATTTTCAATTAATATTCCTGAAATTTTTTTATTTACTGACAAAATGTCGTTTGGCCATTTAATTGCCAAGTTTGATATTCCATAAAAGTTTAAAACTTTTTTTACAGTTAATGATGTAATCAAATTTAAGCTTATTTGTGAATGATAAGACAAAATATTACTATCTAAAAAAACTGAAAAAGTTAGGTTTTTGTTAGTTTCAGATAGCCATTTTTTTTCACCTTGTCCTCTTCCATTCTTTTGCTCTAATACCCAAACGACTAAACCATTTGTAGCCAATTTTTGACGATACAATCTTTTTATTTCGTTATTAGAAGAGTCAATGGCATTAATTTTGATTATTTTGTAGAGCAACACAATTTTGTTTACATAATAATATGATATTTTTGTTGAAAAAAAAATCTATGATAAATAAGTCTAATAATGTTAAAAAATTAATAGACAAGATTGTAACTGGTATTTCAGATGTTAAAGGACAAAATATAGAAATGTTAGATTTAAGATCAATTGAGAATAGAATTTGTGATTTTTATATTATTTGTTCTGGTACTTCAAATATACATGTTTCAGCTATATTTGAGTCGATAAAAAAAAAGGTTAGTAAATGTTTAAAAGAAAAACCATCACACACAGAAGGTGTCGATAGTGCAGAATGGGTATTATTAGATTACATAGATGTTGTTGTTCACATTTTTCAAAGTCATATTAGAGAATTTTATAATATTGAAGAACTTTGGGGAGATTGTAAAGGAAACATAAACCCTTCAAATAAAAATTGATATGTCAAAAAAAATTAATAAAACTCCTAAGTTTAATACTTACTGGATATATGGTGCCATAATATTCGTATTACTTAGCATCAGTTTTTTTGGTGAGAGTAGTGTACAAAGTTCGAATAAAACAAATACTTCGGATTTTGAAAAATATCTTTTAAACGGTGACATTGAAAGAGTTGTAATTCAAAATGAAAAAATTGCTAAAATTTTCCTTAAGAGGGAGGCTTTAGAAAGGAACGAGCATAGATTAGCATCCAAAAAAAATTTTTTAGGTCAAGTTAACGTAAATGGCCCGCATTATTCTTTTGAATTTGGTGATTTGAAACTTTTTCAAGAAAAACTTGAAAAAGCTAAAACAAGAAATTTAGACTTCCAATACGAATTTGTTACAGTTGAAAATAAATTCTTTGACATTATATTAAGTTTTCTTCCTATAATAATAATAATAGCTGTTTGGATTTTTATAATGAGAAGAATGTCAGGAAATGCTGGGGGCGGAGCTGGTGGTCAAATTTTTAATATCGGAAAATCAAAAGCTAAATTATTTGATGAAAAAAAAGATATCAAAACTACATTTAAAGACGTTGCAGGACTTGAAGGTGCAAAAGAAGAAGTTCAAGAAATCGTTGATTTTCTTAAAAATCCAAAAAAATATACTATTCTTGGTGGTAAAATTCCTAAGGGTGCTCTATTAGTTGGGCAACCAGGAACAGGAAAAACTTTATTGGCAAAAGCTGTAGCAGGTGAAGCAAAAGTTCCGTTTTTCTCATTATCGGGTTCAGATTTTGTTGAGATGTTTGTTGGAGTTGGCGCCTCAAGGGTTAGAGATCTTTTCAAACAAGCTAAGGATAAATCCCCTTCAATTATTTTTATTGACGAAATAGACGCTATTGGAAGAGCAAGGGGGAAAAATAATTTCACAGGTTCAAACGATGAAAGAGAAAATACCCTAAATCAGCTACTAACCGAGATGGACGGCTTCGGAACAAACACTAATGTAATAGTCATAGCTGCAACCAATAGAGCTGACGTTCTAGACAAAGCACTAATGAGAGCAGGAAGATTTGACAGACAAATTTATGTCGATTTACCCGATTTGAGAGAAAGAAAAGAAATATTTAACGTTCATCTTAAACCTTTAAAAAAGTCAAAAACATTGGATGTTGACTTTCTTGCTAAACAAACTCCTGGCTTTTCAGGAGCCGATATTGCAAATGTGTGTAACGAAGCTGCTTTAATAGCTGCAAGAAAAAATAGAAAAAATGTCGGAAAGCAAGATTTTTTAGATGCTGTAGATAGAATAGTAGGTGGATTAGAAAAGAAAAATAAAATTATTTCCCAAGAAGAGAAAAAAACTATCGCATTTCATGAGGCTGGTCATGCTTTAGTGAGTTGGTTTTTAGAATTTGCAGCACCATTAGTTAAAGTTACTATTGTTCCAAGGGGCAGGTCTTTAGGTGCGGCTTGGTATTTACCGGAGGAAAGAATGATAATGAGAACTGAACAAATGTTAGATGAAATGTGTGCGACTTTAGGCGGGAGAGCTGCTGAAAAAATTATTTTCAATAAAATTTCTACAGGTGCTTTGAGTGATCTTGAAAAGGTAACTCAACAAGCCAAAGCAATGGTAACGGTCTATGGGTTAAATGATGAGATTGGAAATATAACTTATTATGACTCTAGTGGGCAGAATGAATATAGTTTTTCTAAACCATACTCCGAAGAAACAGCTCAAACTATAGATAAAGAAATTTCGAAGATTGTTGAAAAACAATATTCTAGAGCTTGTAAACTAATTAGGTCCCATAAAAGTAAATTGAAAACGTTGGCTTCAAGGTTGTTGGAAAAAGAGGTGATTTTTAAGGATGACCTCGAGAATATTTTAGGTAATAGACCTTTTGCAGAAAAAAAAGAAACTATTACTACTGTAAAAAAAAAATAGTATCAAAATGAATTTTTTAGGTAATTTTTTTCGGAAAAATAAACCTAAAAAAAGTAAATATCTATCTGAAGAAAGAGAACCTCTTGAAATTTTATTTGTGAAAAAATTTACCTCAAATGGTGGTAAATTTCTTTACTGCGAGAATGAGAAAGAATTAAAAAATAATTTTCAAAATATTCTAATTGAGAATGAAATTTCTTTTTCTGAGCTTTTATCTAACGAAAACTCTATTATAGAATATTTTAATATTGATAATAATAGCATAAACCCAAAGGCCTTGGTAATGAACTGCGAATTTTTAATATCGAATCAAGGTTCCATTATGGTTTCCAATCATCAAATTTTGGATAAAAGACTAAACCAACTACCAGATATTTTAATTATAAAAGCTAAAACTTCAGAATTTAAATATGATGTTAGTGAAGCCATGAGTGGAATTAAAAATAAATATGATGAATCCATCCCGTCAAACATTACAAATATTCATCCTACAAACAGAGAAAAAAAATCAAATTTTATCTCCTACAAAAGAACATCAAAAGAGTTATATTTGCTCCTAAGGGATGTCAATAAATGAAAAATTTTTGGACTCGTTTTTTTTCTGGAATACTATATGCTTTATTAATAACAATATCAGTTTTTTATTCTAAACTTTCTTTTAAAGCATTAATCACAATTTTTTCAATTATAGTTCTTAAAGAATATTTTAATCTAATCAACTCCAAAAATTATTTTTTTTTAATACTTGTTTTATTTTTTGTTTGGACTCCTAAAAATTTTCTGATAAATAATTATCTAATTATAATTATTTGTGTTGTTTCTTTAATTTCCAGTATATATTGTACAAGTTTACTTTTTTTGAAAAGGAGTTTTAAATTTTCAGAAATTAATTTTTTCTTTTCATTGTTACAGATAACTTCTTCTTTCTTTTTCATGGTACAAATTCATGAACACGGAAACGTTTTTAGTCCATTATACTTGTTTTTATTTTTTTCCTCGACATGGATAAATAATATTTTTGCTTATTTGATAGGTTCTAAATTTGGCAAGAATAAAATTTTAGAGAAAATTTCCCCAAATAAAACTTGGGAGGGGTTTTTTGGAGGACTTTTTGCATCATTCACTTTTATATATTTTATGGAGCTTAATTTTAACTTATTTGATGTCTATTGGATTGTTTTAGTACTAATAATACCTGTAGTGTCATTAATTGGTGACCTTCTACAATCATTTTACAAAAGAAGAGCAAAAATAAAGGATAGTGGAAATTTAATACCTGGTCATGGAGGCGTTTATGATAGAATGGATAGTGTAATTTATTCAGCTATTTATTACTATCTTTTTCTAAAAATAATATAGGTATGTTCCACAAAGAAGGCCATAGAATAATAATTATTTCGTTATTAATAACATCTTGCTTAATCATCACTTTAGAATATTCAATAAACGCCGTTGAACTGAAATTTTTATTACAATTGTTGTGCTTAATATTTTTTGTCTTAATCCTTCAGTTTTTTCGAAATCCAAAAAGAAAAATTAAGACTAACGATAAAACAATACTAGCCCCTGCAGATGGAAAAATTATAATAATTAAAGAGGCTTTTGAAAAAGAATTTTATAAGGAAAAAAGATTGCAGGTTTCAATCTTTATGTCTCCTTTTAATGTACATGTTACAAGATACCCCGTAGGTGGTGAAATTATTTTTAGCAAATACCACCCAGGTAAATATCTATTTGCGTGGCATCCGAAGTCGTCAGAATTAAATGAAAGAACTAGTGTAGTAATTAAAAATAAAGTTTTTGGAAATATTCTTTACAGGCAAATAGCTGGTGCATTAGCTAGAAGAATAGTAAATTATGCATCTGAGGGAATGGAAATTAAGCAAGGTGATGAGTCGGGATTTATCAAGTTTGGGTCAAGATTAGATATTTTTTTACCACTAAAAACTAAAGTGAATGTAAGTATAAATCAAATTGTAAAGGGTGGGATAAGCGAGATAGCTTAGATTATTTTGATGCAATATTTTTTTTTAATATTTTGATCTTTTTAATTGCATCAGATTCTTTTTTTATTTCTTTTTCAATTACATTTTTTGGAGCATTATCCGTAAATTTTTTGTTATTTAATTTTTTTCTTATTGATTTTAAAAATCCTTCGGTATAAGATAATTCATTTTCAAGCTTTTCTTGCTCTAACTTAGAATCTAAATCAAAATTTACTGGAATCGCAAATTCCATATCGCCTACTATAAAAGTATAGTCTGTAATGTCTTTTCCTGAGTTCATTGATTTTATACTTTCTAAATTTCCTAATTTTTTCAAAACTTCAGAATAGGGTAACTTTTCATCACTACCAATAAATTTTAAATTTAGCAATGTGCTTCCTTTTATAAGTTTTTCCTTTCTAAATTTTCGAATTTCTGAAATGATTTTTTTTGCTCGATCAAAATGATTTAAAATTTTAAGGTCAAACTTTTTTTCAATTGGCCAACTAGTAACCATTATAGATTCTTCTTTTTTGTCCTTTATTTTTTGCCACAATTCCTCAGTGATAAATGGCATAAAAGGGTGGAGTAGTTCAAGATTAATCAAAAATAATTTTTTTATTTTATCCGAAGATTGTCTACTAATAGGTTTACCATAGTCAGGTTTTATTGTTTCTAAAAACCATGAACAAAAGTCATCCCAAATTAATTTATAAATGAGCATTAATGAATCTGAGATTCTGAAATTGTCAAGATTTTTATTTACTTGATTTATTGTATGGCTAAGATTATTTTCATACCAATTTATAATCTTAGAATTTTTGTCAAAATTTTGATTTTTTTCGTCTACTTCCCATGAAGAAATCAACCTATACGAATTCCAAATTTTATTTGCGAAGTTTTTCCCTTGCTTGCAAAGAGATTCATCAAATAATAAATCATTGCCTGCAGAAGAACTTAACATAAGCCCTACTCTTACAGCATCAGCACCATATTTGCTTATTAATTTTAAAGGGTCAGGAGAATTTCCTAGTTGCTTTGACATTTTTTGTCTTTTTTTATCTCTCACTAATCCAGTAAAATAAATATTTTTAAATGGTGCCTTGCCCGTAAATTCATAACCTGAAATTATCATTCTAATAACCCAAAAGAATATTATATCTGGTCCAGTTACAAGATCCTGGGTGGGATAATAATATTTAAACTCTGAATTTTCAGGTTCACAAATTCCATTGAAAACTGATATTGGCCACAACCAAGATGAAAACCATGTATCTAATACATCTGGATCTTGTGTGACTTGATTAAAGTCAATGTTTTCAAGACCAGAGATTTTTCTGATTTTAACGAGAGCCTTGTCCATATTTTCTGCAACAACAAAATCTTCCTCCTCTTTTCCATAATAGAAAACAGGTATTCTATGACCCCACCATAACTGTCTAGAAATATTCCAATCTCTAATATTTTCAAGCCAATGCTTATAGGTATTTTGAAATTTTTTTGGATGTAGCTTTACTTTTTTTGATTTAAAAACAGCATCTAGTGCTGGTTTTGAAATATCTTTCATCTTTAAAAACCACTGCTTTGAAATTCTTGGCTCGATTACAACTTTTGTTCTTTCTGAAACCCCAACATTGTGATTATAATTTTCAACCTTAATTAGATAACCTTTTTTTTTCAATTCCTTATGGATTTTTTTTCTAACGTCAAACCTATCCATTCCCTGATAATGCATACCATTTTCATTTAAGGTTCCATTTGAATTAAAAATATTTATACTTTTTAATTTATGTTTTTTACCAATAAGATTATCATTAAAATCATGGGCAGGTGTTATTTTTAGGATACCTGTACCAAATGCTGAATCAACGTATTCATCTCCAATAATAGGTATCAACCTGTTTGAAATTGGTACGAAAACTTTTTTACCGATGAGATTTTTATATCTTTCATCGGTCGGATTAACACAAACTGCCGTATCTCCAAAAATTGTTTCTGGCCTAGTTGTAGCAATAGCAATTTGATTGCTAGTATTCTCAATTTGATAGGAAATATAAAACAATAAACCTTGCTTTTCTTCATAAATCACCTCTTCATCTGACAATGTCGTTTCAGCTTTGGGGTCCCAATTGACCATTTTATTTTCTCTATAAATTAATTTCTTTTCATGAAGTTGGATGAAAACTTTTATTACAGCTTTGTATAAATCATCATCTAAGGTGAATTTGGTTCTATCCCAATCGCATGAACACCCTATTTTTTTTAGTTGCTCTAAAATTATACCTCCGTATTTATCAGTCCAATCCCAAGCATGTTTTAAAAATTCATCTCTTGAAAGAGATTTCTTTTCAATACCTTTTTCTTTTAGATAAGAAACAACCTTAGCCTCAGTTGCTATTGATGCATGATCTGTGCCAGGAACCCAGCAGGAATTCATACCACTCATTCTAGATCGCCTTATTAATATATCTTGAATAGTATTGTTAAGCATATGTCCCATATGTAAAACTCCCGTTACATTTGGAGGAGGAATAACAATAGTGTAAGGTTTCTTTGAATTAGGTTTTGACAGAAAAAATTTTTTTTCTAGCCAATAATTATACCATTTTTCTTCAATTTCGGAAGGGTCAAACTTTGTGGATAAGGGCATTAAATTATAGTTCTTTAAATAATTTGTTACAAAAATACTTTTAGTTTAATTAAAAAAAAAATAACACTCTATATCATCATCTGATAAAAATATCAAAATTCGTATCTTGTTTATTCAATTAAAGGTTATGAAGAATTTATTGTTTTTTTTTATTGTTTTAACTAGTGGCTATATCTTTTCTCAAGAAGTTGGTCCAAAAATAGAATTTGAATCTCTTGAAATCAACTATGGTCAAATATCAAAGGGTGATAACGGAGTAAGGGTTTTTAAATTTACCAACTTTGGGTCAGAGCCATTAATTATCAATAAAGTATATTCTTCTTGTGGTTGTACCATTCCAAAAAAGCCCACTTCACCAATTAATCCTGGACAGGATGATGAAATTCAAGTAAAATATGATACTAACAGAGTTGGGGCCATAAGGAAAACAATAACTGTTTTATCTAATGCTACTAACTCTCCAACAGTGTCCCTAAAGATTACGGGAAATGTTGAATAGAAATTTTGACTTGGATATTAAAAGCAATTATTCTCTTGAAAAATCGAATACTTTTGGTTTAGATATAGCTTCTGAATCCTTTTTCATTGTTAAAAATTTAAAAGATTTAAAAAATATTTTATCGGATAACAAAACAAAAAAAATAACTGTTCTTGGTGGGGGTAGCAATATTTTATTCACAAAATTTTTAGATGGGCTATGTTTAAAAATTGATTTAAAAGGGATAGATATTATTGAAGAAAACAAAAACAATGTTGTTATTAATATAATGGCCGGTGAGAATTGGCATGATTTTGTTCAATGGTGTGTCAATAAGGGTTTTGGAGGTGTTGAAAATTTGTCTCTAATTCCAGGTCTTGTGGGTGCCGCACCAATACAAAACATTGGAGCCTATGGTGTTGAATTAAAAGATGTTTTTATAAGTTGCAACACAGTAAATATTAAAGACCAAACAGAAAAAGAATTTGATAAAAAAAATTGTTTATTTGGTTATAGAACGTCACGTTTTAAAACCATAGATAAAAATATTTATATAATTACATCCATCAAATTAAGACTAACAAAAGAAAAACACAAATACAACATCTCATATGGATCTGTAAAACAGGAAATTGGTAATAGGGAAATAAACTTAGAATCGATTTCTAATGCGATAATTAAAATTAGAAAAAGTAAATTACCTGATACAAATATTTTAGGCAATTGCGGGAGTTTTTTTAAAAATCCAGTGATTAACGAATCAAAATATTTTGAGCTTAAAAAAAAATTTCCATCTTTATCTGCGTTTAAAGTTGAAAAAAATCAATACAAAATATCAGCAGCTTGGCTTATAGAATTTCTTAAATATAAGGGAAGATCAATTGGAAATGTAGGTGTTTACAAAAATCAAGCTTTGGTTTTAGTAAATTTAGGAGGTGCCACTGGAAAAGAGTTATTATCTCTAGCAAACAAAATAACTTCGGAGGTTTATTATAATTTTAAAATAACCTTACAACCTGAAGTTGAAATATTATAATTAATCTTTATTTTTTGAATCTATTTGAATTGTTACCGGCCCCTCGTTCACGATATTTAAGATCATATCTGCACCAAAAATTCCCCTTACAACTTTTTTACATAATATTAATTCTATCTGATCACAAAAAGAATTGTAATAATTAATTGCTTTTGGAGACTTAGCTGCATTTATATAGGATGGCCTGTTGCCTTTTTTGGTTTTAGCAAATAATGTAAATTGGCTTATTATCATCAAGTCACCATTTACATCAATTAAAGAATTATTCATTAATTTTTTTTCATCTCCAAAAATTCTCAAATTAGCTATTTTGTTAGCCAACCATGAAATATCTTCTTCATTATCATTAACATCAACACCCAACAGGACAACCAAACCATGATTTATTTCTCCAATTTTTTTATCTTGTACCTTTACAGATCCGTTTGAAACCCTTTGTATTACTGCCCTCATTTGTTATCTAAATATTTTTTTATCCTGTATCAAATTAATGTAGCTTTCATACCTATGTCTTGAAATTTCACCAGTTAACAATCTTTTTTTTACCTCACATCCAGGTTCATCGATATGAATGCAATTCTTAAATCTACATTTTTTACTAGCTTCAAGCAATTCAGGAAAGTATCTATAAATTTCATTTTTTTTCATATCTACTAGTCCAAATCCTTTTATACCCGGGGAATCAATTACACGAGTGTTTTCGTCTATGTCATACATTTGAGCAAATGTTGTGGTATGTTGACCTTTATTGGTTGATTTAGAAACTGACTGCGTTTTGAGATTTAATTTTGGATTTAAATAATTAATCAAGGTTGATTTTCCAACACCACTGTTACCTGAAAAAAGAGTAGTCTTATTTTTTATTAAATCTAAGATTTTTAAAATATCCTTTTTTTTGTGACAAGAAATTAAATGACAATTAATATTTAAATTAAAGTAGATTTTTGTTAGCATTTCAATTTCATCGAGTTCTTCCTTAAGGTATGTATCGGATTTACTAAAAACAATTGTAGTGGGGATTTGATACGCATCTGCGGTAATTAAAAAACGATCAATAAACTCATAATAGATTGTAGGTTTTTTCAATGTAATCACTAAAATTGCTTGGTCTAAATTACTTGCCAGAATGTGGGTTTCTTTCGAAAGGTTTACTGATTTTCTTATTATATAATTTTTTCGAGGAAAAATTTTCAGAATTTCTCCTTTACTCTCCTCTTGGGATTTTATAAATTTTACATAATCACCAACAGAAATTGGATTGGTATGCTTTATATTAAGCAATCTTAATTTACCCCTCGCTATGCATTTGTAAATTTTATTCTCTACTACACTTTTTACAATGTAGCTGTTGCCAGTTGACTTATATACAATTCCCTTAATTACCTATCTTTTATATTAAATATAGTCTAGTTATTTAAAACAAACAATTAAACCTTGAATTGCTATATTTGTTTAAAAGAAAAATATTGCTTGCAAAAAAAGTAATTCTATTGATTTTGGATGGCTGGGGTAAATCCTCAAATCTAAATGAATCAGCCATAGCAAGTGCAAAAACACCTTTTATAGATAAACTTCTAGATAAATATTCTAGCGCAGAATTAATTACTAATGGAAATCTTGTTGGTCTCCCGGGTAATCAAATGGGAAATAGTGAGGTAGGACACCTAAATATATCCGCAGGAAGAATCGTATATCAAGATTTATTAAAAATAGATAAATCTATTTATGATAAATCATTTAGAAAAAATAAGCTCATTATTAGTGCTATTGATTATTCCAAGAAAAAAAATAAATCTATACATTTAATGGGTTTGTTGTCAGACGGTGGTGTTCACTCACATATTAGTCACCTAGAAGAATTATTATTAATTCTTAGCGAAAATTCTTGCAAAAATATTTATTTACATCTATTCACAGATGGAAGAGATGTTGATCCGAAGTCAGGTGTCAAGTATTTAAAAAGACTAGACGCTTATTTAAAAAAGACTACAGGAAAAATAGTCTCAATCATCGGTCGTTACTATTCAATGGACAGAGATTTGAATTTTGATAGGACAAGAAAAGCATATAAATTGATTGTTGATGGTGTTGGAAAAAAAACAAATGACTTCATAAAAGAAATTGAATTATCATATAATAAAAACCTAACAGACGAGTTTTTAGAACCTTTATTTGTAGGAGAAAAAAGTTGTTTAATTAAAGAAGGAGATGTTGTTATTTCATTCAATTTTAGATCTGATAGGATGAGACAAATTACAAGAATGTTATCACAGAAGGATTTTTCTTACGGTAGCTCAAAGGCTCTCAATCTTTATTATTTGACTATGACTAACTATGATGATACCCTGAAAGGTATTAGAATACTCTTTGAAAAAAAAAATATTATAAATACTCTTGGGGAAGTAATTTCAAAAAATGGTAAAAAACAACTCAGAGCAGCTGAAACAGAAAAATATCCTCATGTAACATATTTTTTTAATGGTGGGAGAGAAACTCCTTTTAAAAATGAAAAACGAATATTATGCCAATCACCCTCGGTAGCAACATATGACTTAAAACCTGAAATGAGTGCTTTTGAAGTTAAGGATGCAGTTGTCAAATCTATTTTAAAAAATAAATTTGATTTTATATGCGTAAACTTTGCAAATCCTGACATGGTAGGACATACGGGCGACTTCAATGCAGCAATTAAAGCTTGTGAAACTGTTGACCATTGCACTAATAAAATAGTTTCAGAAGGTATTAGAAAAGACTATTCAATAGTTATTATTTCTGATCATGGAAATTGTGAAAAAATGAAAAATTCAGATGGGACACCTAACACAGCTCACACGACTAACCCTGTTCCAATAATATTAGTAGAAAAGGAAAAAAGAAAAATAATTAGTGGTATCCTAGCGAATGTCGCGCCTACTATACTAGAAATCATGGGCATTGAAAAACCAAATGAAATGGATCAAAAATCATTATTATCAAATTGAGTTTTATTAATTTTAAAAAAATGAAAATTAAATTGTTTTTTATATTTTTTCTGACACTCACCCAAATAAGTTGTGATTCAAATCTAACTCAAAAAAAGAGCGTTTACTTGAAAAAAAAACAAATCCCTGACAGTTTGAAGGGAAAAGATCTAGAAGGAAATGAAATTCTTTTAGGTGAGATAAATATTGATCAGCTTAAAGAATATACAAAAGATTGGTCAGAAAGCTATAATCCCAATTCTGACCTACTTACAAAAATAAAACCCTTAATTAAAAAAATAGATATAGTTTTAATTATGGGCACATGGTGTGAAGACAGCGAGAGAGAAATACCAGGATTTATTAAGATTTTAGAATCTATAAATTATGACACTACAAAAATGAGAATCATTGCAGTTGACGAGGATAAAACAACACCAAATCTTATTGAAAAAGATTATGAATTAATTAATATTCCAACGATAATTTTTTATGATAATGAAAATGAAATTAATAGAATTGTTGAGTTTCCAATTAAAAGTATTGAAGAGGATATTTTAGATATTCTAAATGGAAGTGAATATAAACATGCATATTATTAATGAGTAAAATAATATTAAAATCGAGAGACGAAATTGAGTTAATTAGGGAAAGCTCGCTTCTTGTCTCTAAAACTCTTGGAATGTTAGCCAAAGAGATTAAACCTGGTGTTACTTCACTTGAATTAGATAAAAAAGCTGAAGAATATATTAGAGATAATAACGCAGAGCCTGGTTTTTTGGGTTTATATGATTTTCCAAATACATTGTGTGCGAGCCCTAACGCACAAGTTGTACATGGAATACCTAATAAAAATATCCTTGAAGAAGGAGATGTAATATCTATAGATTGTGGTGTGTACAAAAATGGTTTTTACGGTGACCATGCATATACCTTCCCTGTTGGAGAAATTAGTAATGAAATAAAGGCTCTTTTAAAAACAACAAAAGAATCATTATATATTGGTATTGAATGCTTTAAAGAAGGAAACAGAGTAGGCGATCTTGGCTATTCAATTCAAAATCATTGTGAAAAAAATGGATACAGTGTAGTTAGAGAACTAGTAGGTCACGGGATCGGGAAAAATATGCACGAGGGGCCAGAAATTCCAAACTATGGAGTAAGAGGAACAGGGAAAAAATTTACTAACGGAATGGTTATAGCTATTGAGCCTATGATTAATCTTGGAAGCAAAAAATTAAAACAGTTAGATGACGGCTGGACAGTAACAACCTTCGACAATAAAGTTTCTGCGCACTTTGAGCACAACGTAGCATTAATAAATGGTAAACCTGAACTACTTTCAACTTTTAGTTTTATATATGAGGCTATGGGCATTCTAAGTGATGAAGAAAAACCCTTTAAAAAAAGTCGTGAGATTAATTCTTAATTTTTTTTCAAGACAATTTTTAATACGGGTAAGTTTAATTTTAAGACCTGTTTTAAGAATCCTATATAAGGGTACAAAATATATAGATCCAATTGACGGAAGTTCATACAGAACTTTCTTACCCTATGGGTATAATAAGCTCAGAAAAAACGCCTTATGTCCAGGGACCCTATCTCTTGAAAGGCACAGATTACTGTGGTTGTATCTTAAAAGAAAAAACAAGCTTTTTGAAAAGAACATTTCAGTATTACATGTTGCACCTGAAATAATTTTTTTAGAAAAGTTTAAAAAAATTTCGAATTGGAATTACGTTTCGATTGACCTTAATTCCCCACTAGCCGATATAAAAGCAAATTTATATGACTTACCATTTAAAGAAAACTGCTTTGATCTTATTTTATGCAATCATGTTTTAGAACACATCGAAGATGATTATAAAGCTTTAAATGAACTTCACAGAGTAATCAAAAATAAAGGAATCTTAATTGCGCAGGTTCCTCTTGATACAAATCTTAAAAAAACTTTTGAAAACAAAAAAATTACGAATCCTAGGGACAGAAACAAATTTTTTGGTCAGTATGACCATGTAAGAGTTTATGGATTAGATTTTTACTCTAGACTTGCAAAATCAGGTTTTACATCTAAGAAAATTGATATTCTGAAAAAAATGTCAAAAGAGGAAAAAATAAAATATTGCTTGCCCGAAGATGAAGAAATACCTATTGGAATTGCGGTAAAATAAATTACCAATTTTCTGAAGAATGGGTAACAAGTTTTTGACTTTCAGAAATAATCCAAAACGCATCCACGTCGGGTGTCTCATTAATCAATTTCTTACCCATATTTAAAGGCATTACCATTAGTGCAGTTGCAAAGGCGTCAGCAGACATGCAATCTAAAGCCTTGACCGAAACACTTAATATATTTGACCTTGCTGGCTTTCCATTTAATGGATTAATTGAGTGAACATACTTTTGTTTTGTTTCTTTATCAATTCTATACTTTCTGTAATTCCCAGATGTTGCTAGAGCTTGATTATTTAATTCAATAATATCAAATATTTTTCTTGGTAAAGTTGACTCAATAGGTTTCTCAATACCAACGCTCCAGAATTTATTTGTTACTAAATTCTTGCCTCGAGATATTAGCT
>CACHSA010000013.1 GCA_902582405.1 uncultured Bacteroidota bacterium
ACATAACCTAATAAAAGAATCAAGCATGGTATCAATTTTTTTTTCATTGCATAAATTTTATAACGTTAAAATAAAAATTTTTGCTCTTTTAAAAAACAATTTATCTCCTAGAGGTTTTTGTAAACAATGACAAATAAATTACTTTTGCTGCACAATGTTTAATGTGCTAATAAATCGGGGTGTAGCGTAGCCCGGTCATCGCGCCTGCTTTGGGAGCAGGAGGTCGCAGGTTCGAATCCTGCCACCCCGACTTTATAGCATTTGGTGGCGTAGCTCAGCTGGATAGAGCATCTGCCTTCTAAGCAGACGGTCGCAGGTTCGAATCCTGCCGCCATCACTTTAATTCTTTAATGAGTAATTATAAGTATAGGATTTTTATGTTATTCAAACTCCCTGCAGCTTGGTTAATGGGAGTAAAAGTAAGTATGATAAATAATTCCGATTGTATTTGCACATTAAAGTATAGATGGATTAATCAAAATCCATTTAAATCAATTTTCTGGGCTGCACAAGGGATGGCTGCAGAATTTGCAACGGGAGTTTTGTTGATGAGAGAAATTGAATTGAGCAACAAAAATATATCTATGTTGCTCGTTGATGTAGAAGCAAAGTTTACAAAAAAGGCAATAGGAAAAATATCCTTTAAATGTGACAAGGGTAATATGATTAAAGAAAAAGTAGGTTCTTTAAATTCTCAAAAGAAAAAAATTACAATGTGGATTGATTCTATAGGTATTGACGAAACTGGACAAGAGGTTTCTAAATTTAAGTTTAACTGGTCAATTCTTTTCAAAAAATAATTTAATCTATATTATCCAATTAGTGACTTAAAAGAAACATTTTTTGAATAAAATTCTCTAAAAATGACTTTAATAGAAGTATAAAAGGGTATAGCAAAAACCAAGCCCAGCAACCCGAATAGGGTTCCAGAGATTATTATTACTATAAATATTTCAAGAGGATGGGACTTTACTGATTTTGAAAATATAAAAGGTTGGCTGAAAAAATTATCAATTAATTGACCAATTATAAAACCAATCATTACATATATTGTATTTGGAACAACAACAGAGCTAAAATCTTGATCAAGATTTGAAGACATGCATAGTATTAACATTAAAAATCCGCTGATCAAAGGCCCTATGTATGGAATCAAATTTAAGATTGCAGACAAAAAGGCTATTATTAAAGCATTTTTAATTTGAAATATTAACAAAAATGCACTGTATATAAAAAATAGAATAGATATTTGAATTATTAAACCTATAAAATACCTTGATAGCAGGTTTTTAATTTCTTCAAATGACTTTTTTAACCTAGAATGAGTTTTTTTATTAAAGAAAAGGAAAATACTATTCTCGAGCAGATCAGAGTCTTTTAAAAAGAAAAAAGATATAAATATAATTGAGAACAACCCAATTGTAACCCCCCCCCAGAATATCAACAAAATTATTTAAAAAAATTGGGATAGAAGATAAATTCAAAAATTCAAAAAGATTCAGATTAGTTAACAAATCATGAATGTTATATTTGTTTAAATCAATGTAAATGGCAATTTCGTTAAATAATCTGTTTATTCTTTTTTCTAGTAAATTAATATCAAGAAGCGATAGATTTTTAGTTTGTTGTACGATAAGTGGTACCAGTAAAGAAAAAAAACCTGATATTAAAGTAATTATAAATGATATAGTAAATACTGAGGCTAAATTTTTATTTAATTTTAACTTTTTAACAAAAAATATTACAAATGGTCTTCCGATTAATGATACAACAGCTGCCAAAAAAATATATAAAATAATAGATTTCAAAAGATAAATTGAATACAAAATTAATGAGAGCAAAAAAACATATAATGCTCCTCTTAAAACTCCTCTGGCTATTATATTTTCATTCATTGTTCAAAGATATAAATTAATCATTATTCACTTGCTAACATTAACGAACAGGCTACTATTGCCGCTGTTTCAGCTCTTAATCTATTTGATCCTAATGTTACCTCATTGTAATTGTTTTCCCTTGCAAAATTTATTTCCTCTAAACTAAAATCACCTTCTGGACCAATAATAATTACTCTTTTTTTAGCTCTTTTTATAGCTTTTGGAATTGTTGTTTTTTTTCCTTCATTACAGTGTGCAATCAAACCAGACTTGTGCATCAAAATAAAATCCTTAAAACTAGTTGTTTTATTTAACTGGGGGAGATGATATTGAAGTGATTGTTTTAAAGAGGAAATTATAATTTTATCACATCTTTCAAAATTTATAGATTTTTTCAAAGAGTTTTCACATATTATAGGAGTTATTTCCCTAATACCCAATTCAGTTGCTTTGCTAACTACCAATTCAAAAAGATTCGATTTTTTTAAAGGTGACATGGCTATATGAGTATTTTGTTTTTTGATTGTGTGATGAATTATATCTTTTACTTTGAAGTTGAAGTCCTTTCTATTTGAACAAACTTCTACCAAAGCTTCTAAACCTTTTCCATTTGTAAAATTTAAAAAATCACCCTTTTTTTTTCTTAAAACCTTTTCAATGTGTTTAATTTCACTTTTATCAATAAATACCTCACTTGAATCTGAATTTAAATTTGGATCATAAAAAAGATTCATAGGTTATATTTTATAATTTGATAATGCTTTTTGTCTTAAATTTCCTAAATGAGAATTTTTATACTTCAAATATCCAACTATAGCGATCATTGCAGCATTATCAGTGGTATAATTTATTTTTGGTATATAAGTCTTCCAGTCATCCCTCCGCCCTTCATCAATTATCCTTTTTCTTAGCTCAGAATTGGCTGCAACTCCACCACCAACAGCTATTTGAGTGATACCAGTTTTTCTAACAGCTAAATTAATTTTTTGCATTAGTATTTCAATTAAGGTAAATTGGATAGAGGCACATAGATCCTCAACATTATTTTTAATAAAATTTTCGTCTAGGTTTATATTTTTATTTATAAAATTTAAAACGGCTGTTTTAAATCCACTAAAACTAAAGTCCAAACCCTTGACCTTAGGTATAGGGAATTTAAATTTTTTTGGATTTCCATTTTTTGAATATTTATCTATTATTGGGCCAGCTGGATAATTAAAACCCATTGCCTTCCCACATTTATCGAAGGCTTCACCGATCGCATCATCAAGTGTTCGTCCAATTTCATGCATTGTAAAATAATCTTCTACCATCACAATTTGAGTATGACCTCCTGACACTGTTATTCCTAGAAAAGGAAATTCTGGTTTATTTTGACTTTCATCAATAAAATGACAAAGTATGTGTCCATGCATATGGTTTACTTCAATTAAAGGAATTTTTAGGCCCATACTCAACGATTTGGCAAATGATGAACCAACTAATAATGAACCTAAAAGGCCAGGACCTCTTGTATAAGCTATTGCATTTAACTCTTTTTTTTCAATCCCAGCTTTCTTTAAAGCCATTTCTACAACAGGAATAATATTAATCTGATGAGCACGTGAAGCAAGTTCAGGAACAACGCCTCCGTATTCTGTGTGTATCTCTTGCTTTGCAACAATATTTGATAAAACAGTATCATTTTCTAAAATTGCTGCTGCTGTATCATCACATGAAGATTCAATTCCTAAAATGTAGCACGGTTTTTGCATATCATTTGTTATTTTTATGAAGTAAAATTAATCGATCATCAAGATATACTTAAAGATATTGTTTTTTGTTTTTTCAGGAATTACTATTTTTTTGATTTCCTCCTATTTGATTGTCCAAAATAAGAATGTCAAAGTAAAATTAGCTAAAAATGTTCTTGAATCTCAATTTACTTTCCTTAATAATAAATTATTTTTTGATGATTTAAGTATAACTGATCAAGCGTTATTTTTTTCTGGTGTTAAGATTTTAGATTTAAAAGGGAATGAACTTTTTTATATAAATAATTTAAATATAAAACTTCAAAGTTACAGGCAGTTAAAATCTAAAAAAATAAATATTAAATCAATTGAACTAGTAGATCCAAAATTATATTTAGAGAAATATTCTGATGAAAACATTACAAATCTTGAATTATTTTTAAAATCAATTAAAATAAAAGGACTCCTTGAAAAATTAAAAATTCAAAATTTAATTGTTTCAAATTCTAGCATAGATTACAGACTCAATAATAAAGAACAAAATTCAATAGTAAAAAATCTGAATTTTGTATTTGATGAAATAGCAATCAATTCAGATTCACTAAATATTAGCCTTCAATCTGCTAGCTTTGAATCAAAAGAAATAGGAAATTTAAATAATGCTAGTTTAAAACTAAATAAAGTCTACGACAAATTTTATGTAAACAGCTTAGATATAATATATAATAACCATTTGATCAATGGTAAAGGGGACTTAAGTTACTGCTCAGATAATTCCTTTGACGCCCTTGAAAAAATTATTTTTAATGATTTTTCTTTTGAAGCTACTATCTTAAAAAAATCTTTTTCCAATTTTTACTTTCATCAGGATATAAAAATTAAAAATAGATTTTCAGGTTCGATAAAAAATCTATTTTCAAAGTTTAAAATTACTTTTTCAAATAAATCCTTTTCTGAGGGATACTTTACGGTAAAATTTAATTCGATTGATGATGTAAGTTTAGAGGGAGAAAAAATTTATACCATTCTTCAAAAGGAAGATGTAAATGAGTTTGTCAAAACAAATGCACCTAACTTTCTATCTGGAGAGCTTAAACTTTTAAATAATGTTCAGCTAACCACAGATTTTAAAGCTCAATTAAATTCTTTTATTATAATTGATTCAAAACTTAATACTGAAAATGGATATATCAAGTCAAACATTGGCTTAGAAAAATTTGATAGCAAGTGGAAAATAAAGAATACAAACTCTTTTCATGACTTTTCCTTTTATAGTTTTTATCAAAAGTTGGGTAAATTGAATTTCAATGGAATTTCCGCATTTAATATTTTAGTTTCAGATTTTAAAAATATTAACTCTTTAGATTTAAATGTCTCTTTAGAAACATTTGAATTTAATAACCAAAATTTTAGCGATATAAACATCCTCCTGAATAAAAAATTAAATGGAAGATATAATTTGAAAACAAATATTAATGATGATAATTTAAAATTAGCATTATCCTCATCACTTTCGGATCAGTTTGATAAAATTCTCAATCTAAAATCCTCATTATCTGTTTCAAATTTTCCGTATTCCTTAAATTCTCCCAATAACAAGAGAAAAAATGTATTTTTTGATATTGATTATAATGGCAGTAAAAGTCCAGGTAGTATTTTATTAAATAATATAAATATAAATGAAACTCCATTTAGTCCATTTATTTTAAATTTCAAAACATCATCAAATAAAGAGAATCAAATATTTTCTAATAATGAAGCCTTTAACCTCTCACTATTTTCTAATGTTAAGTACAGTAATCTTTCCAGTTTTCTTGTAGAAAATTTCGAACTTTTTTTTAATCAAAACCAAAGAAAAAGATCTAATTCATCTCTAAGTTTAAGTGTTTTTTTAAAAGAGAAGTTAATTAAGGCACTTTATCCAGAACTTAACAATCCGTCTGCAATAAAATTTGATCTAGGATTAAAAGACAAATTTAATAATTCATATGTTGAGTTGGATGTACCTTTTTTGTCCACTGACACATATAAAATTGAATCATTATCTCTAAAAATTGACAGCAATAATGAATTGTTCAAATTCGATGTTGGGACTTTTAAAAACAATAACTTTTTATTCAAAAAATTAAAATTAACCACGAACCTTGAGAAGACAAATAGGGCCTTACTAAAGGGTTTCTATGGAGAAAAACAAGAGAAGTTTGAAATTGTATTTGATAATAAAATCTTTAATAATAAAATCACTGTTAATCTAAATGATATTTCTTTTTATTTGGATAGAAAACTATGGAAATCAAAGGATTCCACTTCTTCAATTTCATATGACCAAAACACAAAAGAATTTAAACTGACAAATCTTTTCCTTCAAAGCTACAATCAATCTATTAATTCAGATCTTAGATACAGATCTACCGACGATTTCGATTTAAAATTGACAACGAAAAATTTAAAAATCAATCAATTTTTACCAAAAAATAGAAAAGTTGATTTGAGTGGTTTTTTGTCATCCGAAATAATTATAAATCAAAATGAAGAATTCCAAAATGCAACTGCCAATTTAACAACTAAAAATCTTGTTTTTAATCAAAATTTAATTGGTGATTTTGATTTTACACTGAATGGAAGCCCTATTTATAAAACCTATAAAATAAATACTTCAATTATAAATGATGGTAAAAAAAATATTTTTGGTCTTGGGAATATTTTTATAATTGATAAAAATATAAATCTTGACATTGACTTTAACCTTGATGACTTTGATTTATCTTTTTTATCGTCTTTTGGAAAAAACAAGGTAAACAGAATATATGGGATCGTAAGTGGTAAGATAAATTTATGGGGATCATTGTCTGATATTAAATTAAAAGGTCAAACCATCATAAATGATGGAAACCTGTATTTACCAATTACAAATACAGAGTATAAAATTAAAGATAGAACCCCAATATTTTTTCAAGACCAATCTATAAGATTTATTAATACAGAGTTAATTGATAATTACGAAAACACTGTTGCTACTGCTAATGGAAATATTTTTCACAAAAATTTTAAAGATTGGGGTATTGATTTAGATGTAACCTCTAAAAGACTATTATTATTTAATAGAACGAAAAACTTAGAATCTCGTTTTTATGGCAAGGGCTTTCTTAATGGTAGAGCTTCATTTAAAGGACCTTTTAAATCAGTAAATTTGTCTGTTTCAGGTGTTACTGCTGATGGAACAAATATAGTTATACCGTGGCAAGAAAATAAAGGTTTGTCAGATACATCTTTTATTGATTTTTTTCCAAAATCAAAAAATAAAGTGAAAGAACCTGCAAATGCAGTATCATCTTTTGATGAACAGTTTCGTGGATTCGAAATGGTATTTGATCTTGATATAACTAGAGATGCCCAATTAGAAATCGTCGTAGATCAAAAATCTGGTAGTACCTTATCTGGGAGAGGTAATGGAAAAATTTTAATTGAAACCAATATGGATGGAAAGTTTAATATTTTTGGAGATTACATAACTTATGATGGTATATATAACTTTAAAAATTTGGGTTTAATTGACAAAAAATTTATTGTGAAACCTGGTGGATCAATATTATGGAACGGAGACCCTAGAGATGCACAGCTAAATATATTAGCCTCCTATGAAGTTCCTGGAGGAGCAAATCCAGCCTTATTAGTTGATAACCCAAATTTTAACAGAAAAATCCCAACAAATGTTTCAATTCAGTTAATTGGTAATTTGCTAAAACCAAATGATCCTATATTTGATATAACTTTTCCAAATACAACCGGCGTTATCTCATCAGAAATAAATTATCGTTTGTCTGATGAAGAAATAAGACAAACACAAGCTCTCTCCTTATTATCCCAGGGAATTTTTATCAGTCAAGTTTCAGTTTCTTTTCAGGGAATCACAAATAATTTATATGAAAAAGCCTCGGATGTGATAAGTACACTAATAGGTGGGTCAGGAGAATCAAAATTAAATGTTGGTTTAAATTATTTACAGGGCGAAAATAATCCTTTATATGATTTGCAAACTGAGGATAGAATAGGCCTCTCATTAAGCACTCAGTTAAGTGATAAAATTTTAATTAATGGAAAGATTGGTGTTCCAATTGACGGAATGCAGCAAACAGTTATTGTAGGAGATGTCCAAATAGATTTCATTTTAAATGATAATGGGAATTTAAGAGCGAAAATTTTCAATAGAGAGAATGATTTTAGATACTTAGGAGATGAATTTGGATACACTCAA
The DNA here is from genome assembly GCA_902582405.1 of uncultured Bacteroidota bacterium. Taxonomy (GTDB): domain Bacteria; phylum Bacteroidota; class Bacteroidia; order Flavobacteriales; family Flavobacteriaceae; genus TMED96. Next base: position 7,866 of record CACHSA010000013.1, read on the forward strand.
GGGATGGGATTATCTTATCAAGTGGATTTTAATACTTTTAAAAATTTGATTAATAAAATAAAATCAGAATCTTTAAAAAAGAAATAATATGTTATTTTCCATTAAATCTTTATTTTAGTCAACCCAAAGACAAATTTTCTGTATAAAAAAAATATGAAAAGAATTGCTGTTCTTACTTCTGGTGGAGATGCCCCTGGCATGAATGCAGCTGTTAGAGCAGTTGTCAGAGCCTGCGCTTTCTATAAAGTGGATTGTTTTATTGTTTATAAAGGCTATCAAGGTTTAATTGAAAACTTAATAGATAAAGCAAATGCAAGAAGAGTAAATAATATTATAAACAAGGGAGGGACAATTCTTAAATCGGCTAGGTCCTCTGACTTTAGAACTTCGTCAGGCAGGAAAATAGCCTTTAGTAATTTAACAAAAAATAAAATTGAATCCTTGGTGGTAATTGGAGGAGACGGTTCTTTTAATGGAGCAAGAATATTTCAAAAGGAATTTAGTTTCCCTGTGATAGGTATACCGGGGACAATAGATAATGACATTTCAGGAACCCAATATACTATAGGCTATGATACTGCCATAAATACTGTTATACAAGTAATCGATAAAATAAGAGACACGGCGATATCTCACAATAGACTTTTTTTTATTGAAGTTATGGGGAGGGATGCAGGTCATATTGCTTTACATTCTGGAATTGGTGCAGGAGCAGAAGAAATCTTAATACCGGAGGAAGACAGAGGACTAAAAAAACTTTTAAAGTCACTTAAAAAAAGTGAGAAAACCGGGAAGGCGTCAAGTATTGTTGTTGTCGCTGAAGGTGACAAAACTGGTAAGAATGTTTTTGAACTTGCATCTTATGTTGAAAAAAACCTTCCAGATTACGAGGTTAGGGTTTCCGTCTTAGGGCATATGCAAAGAGGGGGAGCCCCAACTTGTTTTGATCGTGTATTAGCCTCAAGAATGGGTGTTTTTGCTGTTGAATCTTTGATAGCAGGCAGGTCTTCTGTCATGGTAGGAATCGAAAATAACCAATTGAAGCTTACTCCACTTCAAAACGTAACTAAAATAAAGTCTGCAACGAATGAGGATTTGCTTCGTTTGACAGATATATTATCAATTTAAAATTAAATAAAATGTCATTAAAAATAGGTATTAACGGGTTTGGAAGAATTGGAAGAATGGTTTTTAGACTAGCAATGGAAAAACCCGATGTTGAAGTTGTTGCAATTAATGATCTACTTGATGTAAAACATCTAGCATATTTGCTAAAATATGATTCTGTCCATGGGCTTTTCAAAGAGGAAATTAAAATAGAAAATGATTTTCTTATTGTTGGTCGCAAAAAGATTAGAATAACAAGTGAGTCAAATCCCGAAAAGATTGGATGGGATAAATCAGACGCCAACGTCGTTGCTGAATGTACAGGATTTTTCACATCAAAAGATAAAGCAAATCTTCATATTAACGGAGGAGCAAAAAAAGTTGTTATATCAGCTCCTTCTCCAGACGCTCCTATGTTTGTGGTTGGTGTCAATCAAATGGATTTAAAAGCAAGTGATAAAATAGTATCTAATGCTTCTTGTACAACCAATTGCCTTGCTCCTATAGCAAAGATTTTAAACGACAATTTCACTATAAAACAAGCTTTAATGACTACAGTTCACGCAACTACAGCAACACAGTTTACCGTCGATGGACCATCAAAAAAAGATTTTAGAGGAGGACGAAGTGCTCTATTGAATATAATTCCAGCATCTACTGGAGCTGCGAAAGCAGTTACAAAGGTTATTCCAAGTCTAGAGGGAAAATTAACAGGGATGGCATTTCGAATTCCAACAGCTAATGTATCTGTGGTTGATCTTACGGTTGAATTGGAAAAATCTACAGATTACGAGGGAATAAAAATGGTTATGAAAAAAGCAAGTGAAACTTCTATGAAGAATGTCTTGGGATATGAAGACGAGCCAGTTGTTTCTCAGGATTTTATTGGAGATGAAAGAACTTCGATCTTTGATGCTAATGCAGGTATAAAACTAAATAATAATTTTTTTAAAATAATTAGCTGGTATGATAATGAATGTGGATATTCTTCAAAATTAATCTCATTAGCTCAGCTTGTTAACAACATTTAAAATGGATTTAATTGTTGATAGTGGAGCAACAAAAGCTGATTGGATTGCGTTAGACGATGATGGTAAAATAGCTTTCTCTACTCAAACTTTGGGTTTGAATCCACACGTTTTAACAACGTCTATATTAAGGGAAAGAATAATAAATAATTTTGAGATTTTTAAAAATAGGAGAAACTTTAAAAATATTTATTTTTACGGGGCAGGTTGTGGTGTGAAAACTTCAATTGATAGAATGTATAGAGTTTTTGATGACATTTTTGAAAATTGTAAATTTATTATTAAAGAAGATACTTACGCAGCTGTTTATGCTTCAGCTAAGATTGGAGAAAAATCAATTGTTTGTATTCTTGGGACTGGCTCAAATTGTACCTTTTTTGATGGAAAAAATGCTACGCAGTTTATAATTTCATTAGGGTATATACTAATGGACGAAGCGAGTGGAAATTTTTTTGGTAAACAGCTACTAAGAGGATATTATTTTCATGAAATGCCTCCTGAATTATCAAAAAAATTTGAAAATTTATACAATTTAGATCCAGATCACGTCAAAGAGTATTTGTATAAAAAAGAATCGCCAAACGCTTATTTGGCAAAGTTTGCCCAATTTTTGATTGATAATAAAAATGATAACTACATGAGAACTTTAATTGATAATGGATTAGATAGATTTATTAGACATCAAATTCTTCAATTTAAGGACGCCAAAGAAATTCCAATTCATTTTGTTGGTTCAATATCCTACTTTTTAAAAGATGAAATAAACACAAAGCTTGAAAGTTATGGGTTAAAGCTAGGTAATGTTGTGAAGAGGCCTATTGATAATTTAGTTAAATTTCATTCAGAAAATAAAAGCTTCTAGTCAAACTGAAATGCAATTACTGAAATTTCTAATCTTACGTATTTAGGTAAATTACTCACCTCAACAGTTTCTCTAGCGGGAGCCCGTTCTGGATTAAAGTATCTACCATAGACTTTATTTATCTTTTCAAAATTGCTCATATCAGACAGGAAAATTGTTGTTTTTATAACATTATCAAATGTCATATTTGCTTTCAAAAGTATCGCTTCAAGGTTTTTCATCACTTGAATGGTCTCTTTTTCAAGATCATTATTAACCAGTTCCATTTTACCAGGTATTAGCGGAATTTGTCCAGACACGTAAAGTGTTCTATCTATTTTGATTGCTTGATTATAGGGTCCAATTGGTTCAGGAGCATCTTTCGTATATATAATTTCTTTTTTCATTTTATTTAAAGTTTCTGTCTGGCTCTCTTCTTTTGTCATACTTGAGGTCGCTCAGTAGTCCAGATTTTATACCTATAAAAAAATACCAAGATGCTCTTTGACCGAAAGGCACCCAACTAAAATTTAATTTCCAGCTTTTCAAGTCTCTATCGATTACAAATTGAGTATAAGTTACACCTTTTCCTTTGAAATCATAACCAGATGATACACCTACTTTCCACTTTGGGGTAAGATCGACGTCTCCCGAAACCATAAGGGAATTATTACTAAAATCATTTTGACCCCTGGAATTATTGTAGGTCAATTGATACGCCAGCTTCATATTCCAGTCAATTTTGGTAAAATATAATTTATCATTGACAGTTTTATTTTCTTGATTTTTATTTATCCTTGAATTTGAAAAATCATTTGATCTCCCAAACAAATCATCGTCTCTTCCTCCCCCTGAGAGCCTTTCTATTTCTGAAAGATCTAATATATCTTGTTCTTCTTCTTCATTCTTTTTCTTATCACTTTTTTTACTTGCTTTTTTAAATGTATCATTATCTAAGCTAAAATTCATATTCATATTTGCACTGGTAAGTCTTAATAATCGACCTCCGTTTTTGATATTGAGCACATTTATACGATTTAGATTTTCATCTAAGGCGTATGGATCAAATGTAGCATTCAGATTCGTAGCTAATTTATTTTCGAAAAAACTCAAAGCCGTACTCATTCTTACCGGTGACCATTTGAATTCTTCTGAAGAAATACTATATGAGGTAGCAATATTTAAATTACTAAAAATTGTAATTTTCTTGGGTTCCATAGATGTAGAGTCTTTACTTTTTACTTTTGCCTCTAAGGAGTTATTGATACTGATTCCAACTCCACTGGAATACCCTTTACTTGGAGCTCCGAAAAGAGCATTTTCAAATCTAGTGTATTCGGCAGTATTTCCCCTAGCATCAATGATGTAAGTATCATAATATCTTTCGAAACTTGGCTGGTTACTATAACTTATCGAAGGTCTAATTGTATGTCTAATAGATTCGATTTTTTTTCCTTTTTTAAAATTTACAATCCCATAAAGAGTAGTTCCAGCACTTGCACTATAATTATAGGTTCTAAAAGCATCAAATTTTCTAATTGTATCTTTAGAAGCTTCAATTCCATTTACGTAATCATTATACTTTACAGTATATGGCGTCCAAATTTCTTGATAGTTCCCTCCAGCACTAATACTAAAATACTTTGCAACCTTAAAATTTGTTGATATAGGAATATTGTGTTTCACTCCTGCAACTGCATCTTTAAACATCTCTTTTTTAAATAGTTTGTCCTCAGTGGTTTGAATTCTATTTTCAGCCAAGGTGGTAATCTGAAAATTGATATTTTGAATGATTCCTTTTTTTGGACTATCTTTTTTTCCAAATGGAAAAATCCGCTCCATATTTCCCTGAAATGTTGGAAGTGTAAGATTTGCAGTTTTTGTATTATTATTTTGAGTAAGACCAGATGTTAAAGAAATATTAACCCTCGGGTACTTGGGAAATGTTTTTTGATACGACACCGATGAACTCATATTATTATTTAAAAAGTTTGAATTATTGAGTTGATTGATTGATTGTCTAAAATAATCACTACTTCCAATATTGACTGATGCCGAGAAATTTGAATAGGGACTCGATTTCGAATCTTGTCTGTGTGACCATCTTGCATTGAAAACAGTGGATTTAGAAAAATCACTAAATCCTCTTTCTCCATCCACAACCTTTTCATATCTAAAACTAAAGCTACCTGAAAATTTATATCTAAGTTTATATCCGCTGTCCCATCTGAACCCATAACTTCCGTTTGTATAGTAGTCCCCCGTTAAATTCACATCTAAAAAATCCCCAAACGGCAGGTAATAACCCATGTTCTGTAAGTAATAACCTCTTTGATTGCTTTCTCCAAATGTAGGAAAAATGAAACCTGACTCTTTAGTATCTCCGGCTGGGAAATAGGCAAAAGGCACAAACACAGGCGTAGGTACGTTCGCTACATATAGATTGCTTAGACTAGCGATAATTTTGCTTCCAGGAACAAGTTTCCCCTTTCTTATTCTAATATAGTATTCTGGATCATCTGGATTTGATGATGTTGTTACTTTGGCGTCTCTTATATAGTAAAGCGAATCATTTTCCTTTTTTGTGTAGTTTGAAAAAATATTCATATCGCTTTGTTGAGTTTTTGAATTCCAAATTAGAGCTTTTTTGGTATCAAAATTAAAAATAATTGAGTCTGGATTAACTTCGTCTCTACCTTGTGTAAAAACCGGTTTTTGTCTTAATATATTTATACTGTCGGGGTCAGGTATTCTCCCAGCATATACTTGATTATCTAAATAATTCAATAGAATAACTCCTGATTTAAGTGTCATATCCTGGTATTCCAATACAGCTTCATTATAAAGAAATATTTCATTTTTCTCTTTATTAATTTTAACTGAATCCTTTGCTGAATATTGAATTAAGTCAAGAATCAATGTTTTTTTATCTGTTATTGAATCTTTACTTTTAGAAATAGTATCAATTATACTGTCACTTTTTATTTCTTTGATTGATTCACTCTCATTTTTTTGAGAATGGACAGTTAAAGAAATTGAAATGAATATTAGAATATTGAATGAGAAATAATTGAGATTTGTTTGCAAATTGATAAATACTTTGTTTATCTAAGGGTTAAAATTACTATATTTTTGGTGTAAATTATGCCTTTTAACTTTTATTTATAAATGTTTAAAACCAATAAAAAAATAATATTTACAGTTTTTTTTATAACTCTATCTTTTATTTTAAAGAGAAGTTTTTCTCAGGAAAATTTGTCTGAATTCGTCGTTGTCCTTGATGCAGGACACGGAGGGCATGACTCGGGTAATACGGGAAACGGATATCTAGAAAAAAAAATAGCTTTACAAACCGCGATTCAAATAGGGCAGTACATAAAAAATAATTCAAATATTAAGGTAATCTATACAAGAAAGAAAGATAGATTTATTAGTTTGAATGAGAGAGCTGGAATAGCTAACCGTTCTGACGCTGATCTGTTTATTTCTATTCATTGCGATGCATTTACATCATCAAAAGTATATGGTGCAGGAACTTTTGTTCTAGGTTTACACAGAAATGCTGATAATTTAAGAATTGCTCAAAAAGAAAATTCGGTAATATTTTTAGAAGAAAATTATCAATCAAATTATGAAGGGTTTGATCCCAACAATCCAGAATCAGTTATAAGTTTAGTTTTAATGCAAGAAACTTATCTTGACCAAAGTATAGAGGCTGCAAATACTATTCAAAGAAGTTTTGTAACAAACTTAGGCAGAAAGGATCGTACTGTTAAACAAGCCGGTTTTCAAGTTCTTAGAGAAACATATATGCCGAGTGTTCTTGTGGAGCTTGGTTTTTTAACAAATAAGAAGGAGGGAGCATACCTAAATTCAAAGAAAGGTCAAAAAGAAATGAGTGAGACAATAGCAAAGGGAATAATTAATTATAGAAACAAATTAGTTAGATCAGTTTTTAAAGAAAAAGCTGGATTGGTTGAAATGGGACAATCACGAAAAATAAATAATGATCTGAATAAAAAACGAAGTGATGTTACCTTTAAAATACAAATTTTAGCAAGTTCAAAATCAAAAGTAATAAGAAAAAGTAATTTTAAAGGTCTAAAAAACATCACCAAGACCAAAGAAGGAAAAATCCATAAATATTATTATGGGAATACAAAAAATTATGATGAAGCTCGAAATCTTAAAAACAAAGCTAAGAAGGTTGGATTTAAAGATTCGTTTATAGTAGCTTTTGAAAATGGAATAAAAATAAATATTTCAGAAGTTATTAATCCAAATTATTGAATTTTAAACAAAATAATACTTAATTTTAATAGAAATTAAAGATTTGGTGCTTTCAAAGGAAATAAAGGCTGTACTAATTATATTTTCTGGAATTTTTCTCTTTTTATTGGGTTATAATTTTCTCAATGCTACATCTTTATTTAAAAAAGAAAACAGTTTGTTCGCTTTGTATAACAATGTTGAAGGTTTACAAGTTGGAACTAAAGTAACAGTTAACGGGCTTTCTGTTGGGAAAGTTGCTAAAATTGATTTTTTACCTAACACAACAAAAATACTCGTTTCTTTTACTATCAGAAACGACGTGGTTTTTTCAAAAAATAGTGTTGCTGAACTTTATGAAGCCGGATTAATTGGTGGAAAGTCTATAGCTATCCACCCTGTTTACGATAATTATACAAAATTTAAATCAGGCGATACTTTAAAATCGTCAGTCAAACCTGGTTTAACTGATGTTGTAAATCAACAAATAGCTCCTTTACAACAAAAACTAGAAAAAGTTCTTACTAATGCGGATTCCCTTTTTTCAGGGGTTAACAATGTTTTAAATAGTGAAGGAAAAAATAATCTTTCTAGTACTATAGGAAATTTTTCGTCAGCAGTTAAAAACATTGATGAGTTTGTTTCTAGATTTAATTCTATTTCTAAAAACCAAAATAAAAACATTAACAAAACCATAGAAAACCTATCAATGATAACCGAAAGTTTAAATAAAATATCAGACTCATTATCAGAGTCCAACTTAAAACAAACAATTTATAATTTCCAAAAATTATCTTCTAATTTTGATAAAGTTCTCACTGAAATTCAAAATGGAGATGGTACTATAAATAAACTCATATATCAAGATAGTTTATATCAAAACCTAAAAAATAGTTCTAAAGCAATTGAAATATTATTAAATGATCTAAAATCCAATCCAAAAAGATACGTCCATTTTTCTTTATTTGGTAAGAGGGAAAAGCCAAAAGAATAATTTTACAATTGGAGTAAATTTTATTATTCCTGCATAGTATAATTAGTATATTTGTATAAATGATAAGCTATATAGACAATATTTTATTTGTTACATTTCTTGTATTAACAATATTCTTATTCTCGAATAATTTTAAAAAAATATTAAATAACATAAGGTTGGGAAGAGCAGAAAATCGCTCAGATAAAACTATACTTAGATTAAAAAATATGTTCAGAGTTGCCTTTGGCCAAGGTAAAATGATTCGTCGTCCAATTGCAGGAATTCTTCATTTAATTGTTTACATTGGATTTATAATTATAAATATTGAACTTCTAGAAATCATTGTTGATGGTATTTTTGGAACACATAGGATATTTTCTCAATATTTTCCTGGACTTTACAACATCCTTATTGGAAGTTTTGAAATTTTAGCGCTTTTAGTTTTGATTTCAGTTATTATTTTTTGGATCAGACGAAATATTTTAAAAATTAAAAGATTCCTTAAGGACGAAATGAGAGGATGGCCTAAACTAGACGCTGATCTTATTTTATACTTTGAAATTATTTTGATGTCATTATTTCTAACTATGAATGGAGCAGATTACACTATCCAATTGAATTATCCAGAAAATGATATTTATGTTAGAGCAGGGAGCTTTCCAGTGAGCCAATTTTTGGTCCCAATTTTTCAAGATTTTAACCTCAACCATCTTATGTTAATAGAGAGGATCTCATGGTGGTTACATATTTTAGGTATTTTTATTTTCTTAAATTACCTTTATTATTCAAAACATCTTCACATTTTGTTAGCTTTCCCAAATACATACTACGCAAATCTTGAATCAAAAGGAAAATTTAAAAATATCAATAGCATCACCTCCGAAGTAAAATTAATGTTGGATGACAATAATAATTACGAGGACAATGATGATTCAGAAATAGAAACTTTTGGGGCAAGTGATGTTACTGAACTTTCTTGGATTCAGTTACTTAATGCATACAGCTGTACAGAATGCGGACGTTGTACAAGTGAATGTCCAGCAAATTTGAGTGGAAAAAAATTATCCCCTAGAAAAATTATGATGGACACGAGAGATCGTTTAGCTGAATTTTCAAAGAATATAAAAGGAAATTCAGAAGAATATTCAGGAGATGGAAAAAAATTATTGGGCGATTACATCTCAAATGAAGAAATATGGGCCTGTACTTCTTGTAATGCGTGTGTTGAAGCTTGCCCAATTGATATTGACCCATTGTCAATTATCATGAGCATGCGACAATATTTAGTACTAGAAAAATCTGCAGCACCCCAGGACTTAAATAATATGATGAACAACATTGAAAACAATGGAGCACCCTGGCCATTTAACCAACAAGATAGAACCAATTGGATTAACTAAATAAACAAAATGAAAAAAAAAGAAAAAGACACTGATTTAAAGAAAAAAGTAGAAAATGGAAAGATTGTTAGTCCGGTCTTACCGGAGGGTGTTAAAAATTATTTAATAGACATCGATGGTACAATTGGTGACGATATCCCTAACGAAGAGCCCGAAAGAATGATTACAGCAAAACATTATCCTGATGCACTTAAAACAATTAATAATTGGTACAAGGAGGGGCATATCATTTGTTTTTTTACATCTAGAATAGAAAGTCACAGAAAAGTAACTGAAGAATGGCTAAATAAACATGGTTTTAAATTCCATAGTCTTCTTATGGGAAAACCCAGGGGAGGTAATTATCATTGGATAGATAATCATCTAGTAAAGGCTACAAGATATAATGGAAAATTTACTGATTTGATTGAAAAGGAAGTTAAAATAGAAGTTTTCGACGATAGTGATAACTAGAATTGTATGAAGGTCAAAATTTTTTCCGACTGTGTAAAAGAGGGAAAACATCCAGAAATTCTTTTTTGGGTTGGTTGTTCTGGTAGTTTCGACGAGCGAGCAAAAAAAATAACAAAAGCTTTTGTAAAAATTCTAAATGATGCTAATATAGATTTCGCTATTTTGGGCAATGAAGAAAGTTGTTCTGGAGACCCGGCAAAAAGATCTGGTAATGAATTTCTCTTCCAAATGCAAGCAATTGGAAATATCGAAATTATGAATTCTTATAATATAAAAAAAATTGTTACTGCTTGCCCCCATTGTTTCAATACAATTAAAAATGAATACCCAGGACTTGGTGGAAAATACGAGGTTTTGCATCATACAGAGTTTTTAAAAAGTTTAATTGAAAATGGAAAACTAAAAATTCCAAACGGAAGTTTTAAAGGAAAAAAAATAACCTATCATGACCCCTGTTATCTTGGACGCGCGAATAACATTTATGAGATTCCCAGAGATATCCTAAAAAAACTTGATGCAGAATTGGTTGAAATGAAAAGCTGCAAGTCAAAAGGATTATGTTGTGGTGCTGGTGGAGCACAAATGTTTAAGGAACCTGAAAAAGGTAACGAAGATGTAAAAGATATAAGAATTAAACAAGCTCTTGAAACCAATACTGATATTATTGCTGCTGCTTGTCCATTTTGCAATACTATGCTGTCAGATGGATTAAAGGATAAAGTTTCAAATGACAGTACCTCAGTCATGGATATATCTCAAATAATTGAAAAAGCAAAAGGATTATAATGTTAGTTCCATTTAAATCTTTACCTAAAGATTCCAGAATTTGGATATTCCCTTCCTCTGAGGAGATAGATATTCAAAAAAAAGCAAAAATTAAAGAAAGACTCATTAAATTCATTTCAGATTGGACTTCACATAATAAAAATCTTCAAGCAAGTTTTGAATTGCCTTACAATAGGTTTGTTGTTGTTGCTCTTAATGAAAACGTTCAAAATGCTTCTGGTTGCTCTATTGATGCTCTTATGAATCTTATTCAAATTCTTGAAAAGGAGTTCGATTTAATTTTGTTGGATAGAATGAACGTTTTATACAGAGATAAATCTAAAAACATAAATTATTTGACTTTAAAAGATTTTGTTAAAATGGTAAAGTCTAAATCCATAAACTCAAAAACAACAGTATTTAATAATTTGGTAACAAACAAAGAAGAATATATGAATTTGTGGGAAGTACCAGCAATAGATAGTTGGCATTCTAGATATTTTAAAATTAAAAAATAGATGCGTTTTTTTTATGTTTTCATTTTTGTTTTATATGTAGTTAATGGTCAAAATTTAAATGATCCTTTATTAGATATAAATTACAAAGGACAATTAAAATGGGTAGATAGTATATACAATAGCATGAATGTTGATGAAAAAATTGGTCAATTATTTATGCTTAGAATTTCTTCTGCCGCTGGTCAAAAATCATTTGACATAATAGAGAAAAATATTTCTCAAAATCACATTGGTGGATTAATTTTATCTAAAGGATCACCTTCGATATCAAATAGTTGGATCAATGCTCTTCAAAAAAAATCTAAATTACCACTCATAACAGGTATGGATGCGGAATGGGGGGCCAGTATGAGGTATGACTCAATAAGAAAATTTCCTTGGAATATGACATTGGGTGCTATTCAAGATGATGAATTAATTGAAGAAATAGGATATAAAATTGGAATTCAGCTGAAGGCTCTTGGTATAAATATTAATTTCTCACCTGTTGTCGACATAAATACCAACCCTCTAAACCCAATTATTGGTAACCGATCATTTGGAGAAAATAAGGTCGAAGTTTTCCAAAAATCATTAAAAATGATGAAGGGAATGCATAGAGCGGGCATTTTAACTTGTGCTAAACATTTTCCAGGTCATGGAGAAACTATAAAAGATTCTCATTACGATCTTCCTTCGGTTAATTTTAAAAAAAATCGTATTGATTCGGTTGAACTTTATCCTTACAAAAAACTGATCCCTCAAGGAATACGCTCTGTAATGGTAGGACATTTAAATTATCCAGCTTTAGATGAAGGAATTCCTTCCTCATTATCAAAAAAGATTGTAGATAGTTTGCTGATAAAAAAATTAGGCTTCAAGGGATTAGTTATAACGGATGCGCTAGAAATGAAGGGTGTATCCGAATTTAAGAAATATAAAAATATTTCTCTTAGTGCATTTTTAGCTGGAAATGACATATTGCTCATCCCAGAAAATCTAGAAAAAGATTTAAAAGCATTCAAAAGGGCATATAATAAAAAAGTAATTACAGAAGAGAGGCTTTCTGTCTCGGTAAAAAAAATACTTAAAGCGAAATATAAATTAGGATTAAATGATTATAAAACTTTAGAAGAGGGCGATGTGGCATTAAAAATAAACTCAATGTCAAATGACTATTTGATAAGAAAATCCATGCAGGATGCAATTACATTGTTGAAAAATGATAGTTCAATTCCGCTAAGTAAACAACAAAAAATAGGATACTTAAATCTAGGTGATAACGACAATGATTTCTACAATTTGCTTAGCAGTGAATTAAATATTTCTAAGATCAATAAAAGTAATAATTACAATCAAGCTGATGTTGATGACTTTGAATTTCTCATAATATCATTTTTAAAATCTAACAAATCTCCCTGGGTAAATTCTGAATTTTCAAAAAGTGATATAAAAATTATAGAAACATTGTCATCAAAAAGAAAAGTTATCCTAGTTACTTTTACCAAACCTTATAATCTATCAGAAATTAATTTAGAAAAAATTTCTGCTGTTCTATTAGCATACCAGAATAACATGGACGCTAAATATTCAGCTACTCAATCAATTGTCGGTAAAAATAAAATTACTGGGAAGCTTCCCGTAAGTATTTCATCAAAATACAAATATGGTTCAGGGATAACTTTAAAAACGGACAGTTTATTTCCTGTTGTTAATCCGTTCGATGTTGGAATAGATAAAATTAAATTAAAAGAAATTGATTATTTAGCCAATGTTGCTATAGATTCAATGATAACACCCGGTATGCAAATTCTCGCTCTCAGATATGGAAAAATTTTTTATCACAAGGCATTTGGATATCACACATATGATAAAAAAAGAAAGGTAAAATTGTCTGACGTTTACGACGTCGCTTCATTAACTAAGATCTTGTCTACTTTGCCAATTTTAATGCAGGAATTTGACAAAGGTAATCTTTCATTTAACAGTACCCTAGGTTCATTGTCATCAAAATTTGAAAACACTAATAAGGAAAATTTAACCTTTTTGGAGGTTATGTCATATCAATCAGGAATTATTCCATGGGTCCCATTTTATAAAAAAACTTTAAAGAGAAGAGACCAAAGACCTTCAAGAAAATATTATAGATCCAAAGAATCAAAAAAATTTAATATCCAGGTTTCAGATAAATTATATGGAAAATATAATTTAGAAAAACTTCAGTTGCAAAGTCTTATTGATTCCAAGCTTCTTAGTAAAGGCGAGAAGTATTCTGATTTACCAACTATATTTATGCAACATATACTTGAAGAAAAATATAAAACAACTCTTGAGAATTTGTTTATTGAAAGGATTTCCAATCCCTTAAATCTTCAATCTACATTTTATTTACCACTTAAATATAGAGATAAAAGTGAAATTGTTCCCTCCGAAATTGACACTTATTTTAGACAAAATAAACTTACAGGTTATGTACATGACATGACGGCTTCTATCAAAGGTGGGGTAAGTGGTCATGCTGGTTTATTTTCTAATGCATTTGATATTGCCAAAATAATGCAAATGTTTCTTCAAAAAGGAGAATATTCTGGTTTAAACTTTTTTTCAAACCAAACATTTGATAAGTTTAATAAAACTTATTTCAAAGAAGAAGCAAATAGAAGAGCAGTAGGATTTGATAAACCTAAACCAAAAGGTGGAGGAATGACATTTCAAGGTATATCAGAAAACAGTTTTGGTCATTCAGGTTTCACTGGTACTTTTACCTGGGCTGATCCTGAAACAGAAATAATTTTTGTTTTTTTATCTAACCGAACTTTTCCTTCAATGGATAATAGGAAGTTAATTGATCAAAATATTAGAACAAGAATGCAGAAATTGCTTTATGAATCAATTATATATTAAATGAAAATAGGTATTGTTTGTTATCCAACTTTCGGAGGAAGCGGTGTGGTTGCTACTGAATTAGGTTTGCAATTATCTAAGTCTAAATATGAAGTTCATTTCATTACATATAAACAACCAGTTAGGTTAGAAATAATAAACAGCAGCTTATTTTTTCATGAAGTTAATGTTCCAGATTATCCACTTTTTCATTACCAACCTTATGAACTTGCCCTGTCGAGCAAATTAGTAGATACAGTTAAAAAATATAGTATTGAACTTTTACATGTTCATTATGCAATTCCCCATGCCTATGCAGCATATATGACAAAGCAAATTTTGCAGTCAGAAAATATAAATATTCCAATAGTTACTACACTTCATGGAACAGACATAACTCTTGTTGGAAAGCATCCTTTTTATAAGCCTGCAGTAAGGTTTAGTATTAATAACTCAGATTTTGTAACGTCTGTATCCGAAGATTTAAAAAAAGAAACAATAAAGCTTTTTGATGTTCAAAAGAATATTAAAGTAATTCCAAATTTTGTTGATTTTTCAAAATATTTAGATTACAAACAAGATTTCGATAGAGAGTTTATTGCCGGTCGTGATGAGAAAATAATATCTCATGTAAGTAATTTCAGAAAAGTAAAAAGAACTTTAGATGTTATCGATATTTTTAATAATATTCAAAAGCAGGTCAAATCAAAACTAATTATGGTTGGTGACGGACCTGACAGGTTGAAATGCATGAAAAGATGTAAAGAACTAGGTATAATTGAGAAAGTAAAATTTCTCGGGAATAGCAATCAAGTATATGATATTTTAAGTTATTCCGATTTATTCCTCTTGCCATCTGAAATAGAAAGTTTTGGACTTTCAGCATTAGAGGCAATGATGCTAAAGGTGCCAATTATTTCAACCAATGTAGGTGGACTCCCAGAAGTGAATATGGAAGGTGTTTCTGGTTTTCTTTTTGATCTAGGTGATATTCAAAAAATGTCATTAAAGGCAATTGAGATTTTAAAAGATGACATTTTATTAAAAAAAATGAAAGAAGGTGCCTACAACACAGCCAAGAAATATGATATCAAAAAAATCATACCTCAATACGAGGAAGTTTATAAGCTTTTTTCAAAATAATCATTTGGGATTATATATCCTCTTAGCCTCTTTGTAAATCTTATCCGTATCAAAAGTCATTTTTTTTGTCTTGAAATTTAAATACATTTCCATTTGGTCATCAAAATGTATTGATTCTTTTTTTTCAGAATTTCCATATGATATAACCGATTCTATTTCAACCCCATTTTTTGAAAATTTAACAAGCTCAATATAAGATTCACCAGCAACTACTTTAACTTTTCCGTCTTTATAATTTTTTGAATGCATAGCTGTAACAACATCTGGTAATCCAAATGAAGGGAGTTCATTTTTTCCTCGAACTAATTTTTGATACTCACCTAGCTCTACATTTAATTTCCCAAAATGTTTTATCATATAGTTTTTTGTATCTCTAAGAGCAAGAATCAGGGTAGATGGAGGAATTATTTTAGGTTCTGGAATATTAATATAGTATTTGTAAAGTCTGTGATAAAGCATTAGAAATGTACCAGCTCCTATTGAACTACTATTAGCTTTCCGGTCCCAATTTTGTAGATTTTCAATTAGAGTGGCAATATCTGGAAAATTCTTACTATCTAGCTTGTCCAAATGATTAATGTCCATCCATGAAAAATGATAAGGTCTGGGATACTGATTATCATATTTTATTGTTTTAAAGTCATCGAAGGAAATTTTATCATAAGAATCTATTAAAATTTTTAACCTTTTTGATCTATTATTATCGTATGTTTCAAAATTCATTTCATCTGAAAACAGATTTTTTTTAGGATTATTTTGCTCGTCAGTGGATAGAAATGGACTATGATTAGCATTATAAACATATCCTGACGAAGGTTGTATGACTTGTGGCAACTCATCAATATCATAGGTTTCCTTCCACAGTGTTTTACTGGTATTTCCTGGAACTGCTTCTTTCCAGTCAAAACCTTTCGTTCTTTTTGGAATAAGACCGTTAGATATGTAAAAAATGGTATCATTTTTATCTGCATAGACGATATTGTACCCTGGGATTTGCTTTGATTTTAAAACATTATAAAACTCAGTAAAATTTTTCGATTTGCCCATTTTCCACCACTGTTCTAGAGCACCAATATTGAATAAAGAAGGTGTTCTAATAGAGTAATACCCATTTTTATTTCTTAAGGTTGGACCATATATACTTTTATAAAACTTTTTCTTTATTTTAAGATTAAAAAGCCCAAGTAATTTGTAATTAAGTTTAGCTTTATAAGTTTGTAACTTTAAAACTTCGTTATCAAATTTGTAGTAACCCTTTTTTTTGCCTTCCATCTCTAGTTTGAAAATGTCAGTTTTGTCAGGGTAATTTACGGTGTGAGCCCAACCTAAAAATTTATTGGCACCAATCAAAATATTGGGCGAACCTGGGAATAATGCGCCAATAATATTTGTCCCTTCTTGACTGCACAAATGGGCTTCATACCATGACACTGGTCCTTCAAGTGGTTGGTGAGTGTTTATTGCCAAATATATTTTCCCATCTTTTGTTTTTGTGCTATTAAAAGCAAATGCGTTTGAACCACGGTCATTTGAAAAGTTTACTTCATATCGAATATCATCATTCAATATTTTTTTTATCCAATAATCTCCTCTTGAAGAAATAAATAGTTGCAATTGTGCATAAAGCATCATCTTTTTAGGTGTAATTGGGAAAAGTTCACTGATTAAAATTTCTTCAGGATATTTTTTTGCATAACTGTTGAGTCCATCAGCGTAAGCTTCAATTATTTTTTTATATTTTAAACTAATTTTTTTTTCATAAAGCGAATCGAATAGTTCGCTGGAACCAATAAATTGACTTAAAAAATCTGCACCGATTCCCTTGTTACCGATTCTTTTACTTAAAATAGAACTACCAGCAAGGTAGACACTTTGAATGGTTTCAAAGTCATCTTCCGCATTTGCCCAAGCAAGCCCATAGGCTACATCTGCATCAGTTATACCAAAAATATGAGGTATTCCAAAATTATCCCTTACAATTTCAACATCTAAAGGGTTAATTTGACAGTATGCAAGATGAGCTGAGATAAAGAAAAAAAAAAGTCTTTTCAAGATATTAAGTTCTTATTATCGATATTCTAAAAATAAATTGAAATTAAAATTCTGTAGGCAAGGTAAACTCCAGTGACCGACCATATCCACCATCTATTTTTAAAATACCAATCCATAATTAATTAATTTTAAGAGTTGAGTTTAAGATGGATTATAAATACTAAGAATTTTTTAAAAAAAACGTTCTTTAATTTCTGCTAGAATGAATAATGCCAAGCAAAGAAAAAAAGAACCCAAAACAATACCACCAACGCCCATTTTTTTCTTTAAAGTTATGTTTAATTTAAAATATGGACAATTTTTTTTTAAATTACTTTAAGCTCAGACTTGATACTATTTTAATTTCCCTAAATGTATATTTGCAAATATTTTTATAAATGGTAAATCTCAGTGCTATCACTAAATCAGTTTTTTTGGCACTTATTTGTTTTGTCAATTTAAATGGTCAAAAAAATCATGATCCATTTGCCAGGTCGGCTAGATTACCTGACTTAATTTTTGGTTTTGGTTATCAGTACAATACACTTACAAAAAATGAAGTGAAAAATGGTTCTATTCTTTTATCTGCTGATTACCTATTAGCAGATAAAGATTTACTAATTGGTTTAGAATATGTTATAAATCTTCCAAGGTTAAATGAAGAACCAACTTCTTCTATTAATCAATTCAGTGTTTTACAGGGTTACTTATACAACCACAACATAATTTCTATTAGAATAGGACGTTCATTTGGTCAAAAATTTCATTTAATAGGTTCTTTAGGTATTGAAAGTTTAAGTCGTTTTGCTTCCTACACGGGTCCGGTAGAGTTTTTTATCAACAGAAATAAAAAATCAACTCTATTTAATTACAAAATTGCAGGTTTTTACAGGTTTGGAAGATTTGGATACGAAGTAGGTTTATCAAGGAGGGGTTTAGGTGCAAAAATAATGTGGTATATCAATTATTAGATTACAATTAATAATTACTAATTTACTTTCAAATTAAAACTAATTTTTATAGATTTATATAAATCAAAAAAAGAATTAAACTATGAAAAAACTTATACTTTTCCTTTGCTTTATCTTTATGACTTCATCTTATGGGCAAAACATAGCCTTCGATTTTTCTTTTATAAAAGCTGAAGATATAGGAGCTTACGACCGAAATTTAAAATCTAAATTCCAAAAGGTAAATCAAGCTTACATTGATGCGGGCCAAATTTTGGGATGGCATGTTTGGAAAGTAGTAAATGGGCCACAATTTCCTTATACACACCTAGCTGTTGCTATATATGATCTAGAAAATTCAGATGAGGATTTTGAGGCTCCAAAATGGACTGAATTATTTCCTGATTTAACTGAGGAGGAATTAGAAGATTGGGGAGAAAAAAATGCTGAAAACAGAAAAATTGTTTTTACAACTCAAGTTAAAAATGTTGCTGAAGTACTTCAAAAGGGTGTTACAACTTATCCAGATATTGCGGTTTGTAATTTCATGAAAGCTAAACACGGATTTTACAAGTCTTATGAGGACTATGAAAAGTTGAATACTAAATCAATATCTTCTAATTCACTTCGAAAAGGATGGTCTTTAGCAAAAAGAATTGATAATCCTGGTACCGATGTTTCATGGACGCATTTCACAGTAGATTGGTTTGATTCATATCAAGACTTTTTGAAGACAAGTTCTGGACCATCGGTAGATTGGGGTGCAACTTCTCAAGGGAAAAAATTTATGAATCTTCGTGATTTAAGTCATAGAGTTGTTTTTAGGAAATTCATTTTTTTAAATAAAGAATAAATAAATAAATAAATAAAATCATGAACGAATTAGAAATTTTAAATTACTATCAATTATCATTTGTTGCCAACGCAATTTATTGCTTAACTTTTGCTGCTCTAATATTTATAACGTTTAGACTCATTAGATTTCAAAGAGAAAAAAATGCAAACACCTTAGGAAAGGTGCTTGTAACAATTTTTGGACTTTGCACTGTTTTTTTTGGATACAACGTTTTTTCTTATTTGTATAATTCTCAACTTGCACAATCATACAGGTTGTCTGAATTACTATCAAATGGTGCAGAATTGTCTGAAGTAACGAAAAGCTATATCGATTTTACAGGATATTCAGTAGCGGATGGTTGGCCTCCAGCCTTCATGCCTGAACCAGCAGCACTTGTTTTTATAATAACTTTTGCGGTTATGGTTGTTGCTGGCGTATGGGTCAACTTATCAAAAGATTAAATTTTAACCAATTAAATATCTAAATAATGAAAAACTATTTATTACTAATTATGACATTTTGTTTTGTGATTTCTACAAATGCACAAGACAAATTATATGTAAACCTCTGGTACGGAAAGGTAAAAAATGAAAATGTTGAAAAACATTTAGAATTAGAAGAAAAATTTTTCTCAAAGTACCACAAGGAAAGAATCAAGAACGGTGACATTGTAGGATGGGATATGTGGCAAATAGTAAATCCTTCTGCAAATGACATGACTACAACATTTGTATACGCACACCTTACAACTAGTTTATCAGGTGGGAACAATCCTTCTATTGATAAACTTGAGGGGATATCTGCCGGCGATTGGAGAGCTGCTCAAATTCAGGCTAACAGAAATTATGTCCGAAATTACCAAGTTTTAGTATCACTTAAAGGAGGTTATGGTCCTCAAGCAAATGGCACACCACCTCCTGTTGTAGTTCTTAATTATATGGATGTAATGCCTTATAAGACTGCTGAGTATGAAAAAATGGAACTAGAAGTCTTTATGCCAGCTCACAAAGAATTAGGTTTAAGAAAAGGATGGGGTTTACATAAGGTTTTAAATCATTATGGTTCCGAACAAGGCTTTAATTATATAACTGCTGATTTTTATGACTCTTTAGAAACTGTATACAACAATATGGATCAAACAAATCCACTTGGTGATGATCAAGTTAAAAACTTACAGGCTATGGATGAAATTAGAGATCTTAAAAGAGCACATATTATGAGGCTTGTTAAAAGTGTTAGATAGCCTTATTTATAAATAATTTTCTCAAGTAAAAGGTCTAGTTTTCCTAGGCCTTTTTTATTTACACTCACCATAAGTAAATTCAGAAATTCCAAAGGAGGAAGCAACACAAGGATTAGAATATGTTTTGTCATTGCAACCACAAACTGGTCTATACTCTTTTGTGCAAGCAATATTTAATGGTGGGTTTATTTCATTACAATCTACTTGCTTTGATTTACACCCTAAAATTATTATTGTCGCTAATAATATTTTTTTGATTCTCATTATTTATTTAAAAAAATCAATTTAATGTATACTTTACAATTATATACTTTATAAATTAGATTTTTAAAGTTAAAACAATAAATAATGAAAAAATTTTTAATTAGAAGAGAGATGGAAGGTGCTTCAAATGTACCAAAGGCAGAATTTAATAAAGGCGGTAAGGCATCAGAGGCTATTTTAGAAGAAATGAGAAATGAGGGCAAAATGATACAACAAGAACAAAGTTATGTTGCTGGTAACAATGTTTTTTGTGTCTATAATGCTGAAAGTGAAGATTTAATTCATGAACACGCTAAAAGATCAAACGGGATCGTATCAGAAGTTACCGAAATTACAACTGTAATTCGCCATAACACATCCGTTGTAAGTTAATTTTAAAATTATGTTTTTAAGAACCAATTTAATTTTTATTGTTTTTTTATTTTTTTCTTGTAACTCACGAGTCGAAAATTTATCTCTGCCTTCGGTCTTTTCTGACCATATGGTGTTACAACGTGAGACTGTGGTCTCTTTTTGGGGAAAATCTAATCCAAATGATAAAATTGAAGTCAAAGGTAGCTGGGGGAAATCTTCATCAGTTATTGCTGATAATGATGGGGAATGGATATTAAAATTAGCCACTCCGTCAGCTGGAGGACCCTATGAAGTTTTAGTAAATGATTCTAAAAATTCAATTATTTATAAAGATGTTTTAATTGGGGAGGTATGGCTTGCATCCGGTCAGTCAAACATGCAATGGAAACTAAATCAATGCAAAGATTGTATTGATAATCAAGATGAAGAAATTGCAAACGCTAATTATGAAGAGATAAGGTTTTTTAATAATCCTATGGATTTAAGTATGGAGGTTGTAAAAAACCAAAGTTGGAGAAAAGTGAAATCTGAATATGCTAAGGAAAGAGAAGGAATAAACAGTAAGGAAAGTTTTAGTGCTACTGGATACTTTTTTGCTAGAGAATTATACAAAAAATTAAATGTTCCCATTGGAATAATCGGTTCATCTTGGGGAGGTACTAGAGTTGAGGCTTGGACTAGTGTAAGTAAACTCAAAGAGATTTATCCAAATAAAACTAATGAACTAAACAAAATCGATGAATTTAATAATTCGGAGACTAGAATAAAAAAATACAATGATTCAATTTTAATATTAAACAAAGAAAGATTTGATTTCGATTTTGTAAAGATTCCTGAGTGGTCAGAAGATCCAAATAAATGGGATTTAATCAAAAATGGATGGATTGATATGGACTTGCAGGATGTTAAATTTAAAAATAAAAATTTTGACGACTCTTTGTGGCCATATTGGGAACCATCCAAAATTGAATACAAATATCCAATTTACCCTGGTCTTTTTGAAAGCGTTTTTAATGTGAATGATAAGCTTTTGCATGACGGTGTAATATGGTTTAGAGCCAACTTCGATTTAAATGAGATTGATAATGATTATATCTTAAAGTTTGAAAAAGGAATTGATGATGCAGATCAAACATTTATAAACGGTAGTATGATTGGTAATACCTTCAGTTCATTTCAAGAACGAGAGTACAAAATCCCAAAAGAAATTTTAAACATAGGATTTAACAACCTTTCGATTAGAATCACTGATTATAGGCTTGGTGGCGGTTTTAGGGGACCAATTAAGCTTATTGGAGAAAATAAAATTATTGAAATCCCATTTAGTAAACTAAAATATAAGCATCAAGCATTTATTTACGATCTAAAATTTTTCATGGTACATCATTATTCTGCGAACGAAATTTTGACAAAACAGGATGAGATTAATAGTAAATTTTTAGAGCCTATGGGTTTTAACGATCCCAATGCTTATTCAGTATTATATAACAGAATATTATCTAATGTAGTTCCCTTTACAATCAAAGGTACGATTTGGTACCAAGGAGAATCAAATGTATCTAATTACAATGAATACCAAATTCTCTTTTCAGCGATGATTGATGATTGGCGTGATACCTGGGGTTATGATTT
>CACHSA010000014.1 GCA_902582405.1 uncultured Bacteroidota bacterium
TCCAAGCAACGGACGGACAGTCAACTTACTCGAAGGCACTAACGGTAGAGGTCAATGATATCAATGAGCCTCCTGTGATTGTATCCACCGAGCTAGCTACCGACAATTCGGTTGTCTCTGTAACTTTTAGTGAACCGGTATTTAATAGCAATGGAGGCTCAGGTGCACTACAAGCCAATGACTTTAGTTTAACTCTAACGGGAGGAACCGCCTCGCTGTCTTCCTCTACACCATCGAGTATATCCAACCAAGGTAACACCTACGGATTGGGTATCCCTGTTACAGGTAATATAAATGGATCGGAAGTTTTAAAGGTACTACCAGCGGCTACCAATTCTATTTACGATGCAGGCGCAGCTACAGCAAGTACCACGCAGACCAGTAACACAATTAACTTAAACGGTGATGCCGATGGAGATGGTGTAAATGATCCGGTAGATCTATGTCCCGATACTCCACAAGGAGCACAAGTAGATGCCGATGGATGTGCAGAGAGCCAGAAGGATCCAGACAACGATGGTGTAACAGGTCTTAACGATAACTGTCCCACTACACCCAATCCAGGACAGGAGGATACTGATGGAGACGGTATCGGTGATGCCTGTGATCCAGATATCGATGGAGATGGGATCCTTAATGATGCCGATAATTGTCCAGACAGTTCAAACTTTGAGCAATTAGATTTTGACGGAGATGGGAGGGGAGATGTGTGTGACACCGATATTGACGGAGATGGATATCTTAACCGGAAGGATGCTTTCCCATTTGATCCAACTGAGTGGTTGGATACCGATAAAGATGGGATAGGTAATAATGTAGATCCCGACGACGATGGAGATGGCTTCTCAGACGAGCTAGAGCTAGATTGCAACTCTGATCCACTAGATGCATCCAGCAAACCGTTAGATACAGACAAGGATGGAGAACCAGATTGTATTGACACTGATGACGATGGAGATGGTTACTTAGATGAAGACGAGATTGCTTGTGATAGTGATCCATTAGATACCAAGAGTCGTCCTAAGGATTTTGACAGAGACAAGCTACCAGACTGTATAGATCCAGATGACGATAATGATGGATGTCCAGATACAGAGGATGCCTTCCCATTAAATCCAAAGGAGTGTAAAGACACCGATGGAGACGGTATAGGAGACAATGCAGATTGGGACTCAGACAATGATGGTGTACCGGATTCAAAAGATGCTTTCCCATTTGATCCAACTGAGTGGAAAGACACCGATGGAGACGGCATAGGAGACAACAAGGATCCAGACAAGAACAATGACGGGTTCCCAGATGACAAGGTATTTGTATCGGGTGTGTTGACACCAGGAAGTACTGGACTGGAGAGCACATGGAAGGTGATTAACATCGATGAGGACAACTTCACCATCGTAACGGTATACAGTCCAGATGGAGCTGTAGTGTTTAAAAAGACTAATTACAAGAACGATTGGAGAGGAACGCATTACAAGACAGGTAGACCATTACCAACAGGACCTTATTTGTATGAGGTGTATACTGGAAAAGGACAAGAACCTATAACAGGATGGCTATATATATTTAATTAAATTTGTGATGTGAAAAGATTAACAATACTATTTTTTTTAACTTTTATTACAACAAATGCTCAGGTACAGGAAAATTTCTTAATGGAAAGATTTTTTATGAACGCATTTAACCCAGCTTACGTTGGATCTGAGGGTGAAAATTCAGATGATGGATTACCTGCTAAAAGATCTCTGGCTGTAATTACAAGAACAACATGGTCAGGGGTTTCAGAAGCCCCAAGAATTAATTATATATATTATTCTGGATCTCCTAAAAAAAATCTAACTCTTGGATTATCTGTGATTTCCAACAAAGTCTATATAGATACAAGGACACAATATGCATTGGATGCTAGCTATAAA
Source organism: uncultured Bacteroidota bacterium (assembly GCA_902582405.1). Lineage (GTDB taxonomy): Bacteria > Bacteroidota > Bacteroidia > Flavobacteriales > Flavobacteriaceae > TMED96. The sequence continues at coordinate 1,917 of CACHSA010000014.1, forward strand.
TTAAAGATTGGGCAGGGTAATTCCTTATTCCTAGGAGCTAAGGTTGGAATGGCATCCAAAAACTCAAATATTGACGAACTACAACGCATTACTCAAGAGGTTAACCCTGCGATAACTCCAACAGCTCAAGGGAGCTATCCAATATTTGGAGTAGGTTTTTTACTTAAATACGAAAAACTATTTTTTTCTTTTGGAACACCTAGTTTTCTAAACCCTGAAAAGTTTTTAAGTGATCCATCATTCGTTAGAAATGAAAATCCAATATTTTATTCAGTATTAGGGGGAAAGGTAGACCTTGGAAGTCAAAGTCTTTCCTTTAACCCTTATTATTCAATAAAAATTATTCCCAATGCAACAAATCAAATAAGTGTTGGAGGAAACTTTGATTATAAAAACTTTTTTGAGTTTGGAGGTGGATATAAAAGTATTGGATATGCCTATTTGATGGGAATGGTAAAGTTAAAAATGGGAATAGATATTGGTTACGCTACTGATTTTGGAGCCGGGAATAGTGCATCAAATAACCGAAGTGGTTTTGAAATATTTGCCAAGTATAGATTTTAAAAAAAGCCCTCAAAAGGAGGGCTTTTAATTTAGTGTTTGATTTGATTATATTTTAATTCCAAGTTTTAATATTCATAAGAGTTCTAGATCCGAAATATGTAGAGATTGGAGCTATTGTCTGTTGAAATTTAGCAAATGCTTCTTGTTCTTTTTTGGTGTCAATATTGTTTGTTAAAGCAGCGCTGTAGTCTTTGTGTGAAGCGTAAATATAGTGAGATTCACCATCTGAGCTTTGACCATGAGAAATTTGCCCAAGGGATACATATCCCGGGTGGTTGTATCCTTTCATAAAAGTTTGAAAAGCAGCAGCAAAAACAGCTGGATTATCTACTCTCCACTGCCAAGTTTGTGAGAATTTGTGACCTTTTCTCTTGTCAAGACCGGTTCTAATTAACGTACTCCCAGCATTTGATGATGTTATTGAACCAAATTTTTCCATTTCATTAATATACTCTCTGTAAGCTGCACCGGACCTCATTTTTCTAAGTTCAGCTAGCCCTTCAACTGATCCAACAAAAGATAAATAGTGTGTAGCTTCAACTTCATGAGATTTAAAAGCAACATAGTCAAGTACAACCGATACACCATCAGGTAAATCTATGCTTGAATAAAATTCATCAACTAGGTCAAGTACATACCCTGCACTTCCAGCTTCAACTTTAAGCCCTACCTGTTCAAAAGTTATATTTTGCTGAGCAACTACAAAATTGCAAGCAAAAAATATAAATAGCAATATTTTTTTCATTTTAAATTGATTTATGATTATAATTCAATTTATAAAAATATTGCCAAATAAAGCAATATTTAATTTAGATTAATTGTTTTTGTATTATCGGAATAAACCTTGTCAATTAGAACATGTCTAGGATCAATAGCTGCCTTCACTGGTAGAGTATCTAATTGAAAAGATAGCATACTCGTATTTTCTGCAATTTTAATTCTTTTTTGGCCAATTAATTCTTTTTCATCACCATCGTTAAAAAAACCTATATCTACCCATTCATTCAACGGGACACTTTTTTCATTTCCAATTGAATCAGCCCTGAATTTTCTTGACTCTATTTCAAGACTAATCTCGTATTTTCCGTTTTCTAGTTTTCTTGCCTCAGCAGTTTTAAGTCTATTATCATAAATCGTAATTTCCTTAAACCAATCATCAATCAAGTAATTCAGAGAATCGGGAACTTTTTTTTCTAAAACGTTTAGAAAGTCTAATGAAGTAGGATAGTAATTTGAATACTTGTATTTATCCAAAAATTCTTTAAGAGCTTCATTCACTTTGTCTTCTCCAATATAATCTTGCAGAGCATACAAGATAACACTTCCTTTTCCATAATGAATGTATGATTGGTTTTCAACTTTAAATAAAGGAAGTTCTTTCTCAACCTCCACAGATCTCCCTCTTAGATATCTATCATGATCATACTTAATAAATTCGCGCATGGCCATTGGTGTCTTAGCTATACTTTTCATTGTCATTAAAGAGGAATATTCTGAGAAGCTCTCGCTTAACAACGTTGCTCCTTGCATGTTTGCACCAACTAATTGATGTGCCCACCACTGGTGTGCAATCTCGTGAGCTATAACAGCATCAATCACATTATTTTTTTCTTCGTCTTCAAGGTCTATAACAAAACCAAAAGCCTCTGAATAGGGCATTGTTCCAGGAAAAGCCTGAGCAAATGTTGAGAACCTTGGAAATTCAATTATCCTACACTGTTTGTGAGTGTAAGGCCCAAAGTTTTTCGTGTAATACTCCAATGATCTTTCTACAGCTTTCACCATTTTATTAACATTTACTGAGTGTTTTTTGTCATAGTAAATTTCTATATCCACATCATTCCATTTTTTTCTCTCAACTTTATAATCTGCAGAAATAAATGAGTAAAAGTTTTGAGACGGATGATCAACCTTATATTTAAAATAGTTTCGATTATTTTCTTCCCACCTGTCAATTAAACTTCCTGGTGCTATAGCAATTTGATCTTTAGAAGTTGATATTATTGTTTCTACATTAATAAAGTCACTAAGCCCTTGGGTTAAGTAATTTTTTGTGCAATCATCTTTACAATTTGACTTTAGTTTTGGCATTCTTTCTTTTGGAGGGAGGTTATATTTTTTTCTTTTGTTTATGTCACTTAATTCTTTTTCACTACTATAGCCAAGGGAAGGAAGAATTTCATAATTATTTAAAAAAGTTCCGTTTTTAACTATCCTTGTTGATTCTCCACTGTTTGAAAAACCTTTAGTTTCAAATTTGTTTTCGATAATTACTTTTATAGTATCTCCTAGCTTAAGCGGCGGATTAAAGAGATAGAATTTAATATCATGTTTTTTGTCTTCACTTAAAAGTGAAGCACCTTCAAATGTTACTTTTTCCTGCCAAGCTTTTTGAGTTCCAACAATAATAGTATCAATTTCAATATTTTTGGAATTGGTCATAATAATCTCTGCTAAGACATCAATTTTTTTCTGATAGGGATATAAATCAATTTTGTATTCTGCGTTTAAGACCTTTGGTAAGGGTAATGATTTATACTTTTTATATTTATTTTCGTACTCAACAGCAAGTTTTTCTAATTCTTTACTTTTTTTGTAAGGATTTAAAATTTGAGTATTGTAATAGACATAGCCTGTTATAATCAACCAGCATATACCAATTAAAGCAGAAGGGAGGACCACTTTTTTAGATAAATTTTCTTTTTGAAATTTAAATCGATCTTTAAATCTATTATTTGTCCCTCTATCCCATAAATTGCTTGAGAAAATAAGAAGCATTAAACCTGTAAAAATCCAATATAGGTTGAACCAGAAAACCCCTTTTTCACTTGGTCCGAAACCGTTCATATCTGAGTATATCAAAAAAGGAGTGCTGCCAAAACTCAACATGTTTGACCCGATGTCGGCTAAGAGTAAAATGATGTCAAGCACTAAAATTAATACAACAGATATTAGATAACCAAAATATTTATTATTTATAATTACCTGAACAGCAATAGAACTGCTACAAAACAACAAATAAAGAGGCATAGCTCTATAGACAAAATCCCAAAAATAAACTGAAGGTTGTATGTCATTAAAACCACTTATAAGTTGAAACACAATTGCACAAAATACAAAGAAGGCGTGAAGAATAATTGTTAAAGAAAAAAGTGAAATCGTTTTTGACAGAAGAGAAATCATTGAATTGTGAGGGGTTGAATCTATGACCTCATTTATTTTCTCATCTCTATCACGCCATATAAGTTCTCCGCTAAAAAAAACGAGAATTATCATTACAAACAGATAGGTTCCAGAAATAGAATCGGTCATTCTGTATGTTAGCGGATACGACTTCAAACCAAAGTACTCATAACCTGATATTAGATCTGTTAGTAAAAGTATAAAACTAAAGAGGAAAAGAATTTTGAAAGTAACGTGACGATAAATATTTTTGAAGTTTATTGAAAAAAAAGTTAAGAATTGTGTTACTAGATTTTCCTTTATTAAGCTGATAGAGGGGAGAGGTAAATTTTTTTTAATTTCAGCCTTTGATAATTTAACCCTTATTAATCTTCCTATTTTTTTCTTTACAAAATTAAAATTAAAGTATGAAGTAATAAGAATTACCAAGGATAAAGAAAGCCAAATAACTCTATTTAAAAGCATGAGGCCTGAATATGAGGGATTAATCGAATTTTTTTCAATAGGAGTGTAATATTTTGAAATTAACCCGTAGGTTCTTATCCCAAAAATATCAGCCAAGGCAGCTAAATTTTCGTTTTCCAAATCAGAAACTAACTCCCCAGATATGGAGTAGGCAACAATAATAATGAGAGCACCAACAAAAGAAACTATGCTGTTTTTGAATTGCTGGGCTAAAGCATAAATAATAGATCCTGATATAAACATATTAGGGAGGACAAAAACTAAATAGTTACTGATAAAACTTTGTATTTGTATTGCACCGAATCTATCCTCACTAATCCAACCAAAAACTGGCGATAGAGTTGAGCCTAGTGATATTCCAAAAAAAACAGCTAAAATAGGTATTGTGGAGATAATTAGAGCTCCTGTGAATCTTCCAAAAAAATATCCAAACTTATCTATCGGAGTTGCAAATAATATTTCATGAAAATTATATTTGAAATCTCTCAAGGCAGCATTGTTAAAAAAAGCTGCAGCAAATAGCAACCCAAATATTGTTAAAGTACTTGTGAAAACTGATATGATATGAGGAGCATTTCTTTTTACATTACCAATTGAACCTCCAATTGTAACATTATCAGAGGAAGTTGCTGCAAAACTTAAAATAAAAACAATCAGAAAAAACAAATACACCATGGGTTGTTTTAAGGTGTATTTAAGTTCAGACTTTAGAAATGTGTTAAACATTTAAATTTTATTTTTAGATAATTTTGAAAAAAACACATCCTCAAGAGTAGGTTCAATTTTTTTAAATGTTTTATCTGCTTTTTCTGCCAATACATGAATTACAGGGTTTCCACCAATTAATCTATTTGAAATGACATTGAATTCTTTTTTATATTTTTCAAGTTCAATTTTTTTAATGTGCTTTTCAAAAACTTTTCCATCGAGTTCACTAATCCCATCTTGAGGTTTTCCTTGAAAAACAATTTTACCCAAATCCATAATTGCCATCTCCGTACACAACTCTCTGACATCATCAACTATATGGGTAGATAATATTACTATTACGTCTTCACCAACATCTGAGAGAAGGTCATAAAATCTATTTCTTTCTCCAGGATCTAAACCTGCTGTTGGTTCATCAACAATTAGTATTTTAGGATTACCTATTAGGGCTTGAGCAATTCCAATACGTTGTTTCATACCTCCTGAAAACCCTTTAACACTTTTATTTTTTTTGTCATAAAGATTGGTTCTTTCAAGAAGATAATCTACCAACTCCTTTCTTTCATTTTTGTTGTTTATTCCTTTTAGAGTAGCAAGATGATTTAAAAGTTGTTCAGCTGTTATTCGGGGATAAACACCAAATTCTTGAGGGAGATAACCAAGTTGACTTCTAAATTCTTTGGGGGATTCAAGAACGTTCATATCATTAAAATTAATCGTCCCTGAGTCTGGTTTTTGAAGTGTAGCGATGGTTCTCATTAAAGTCGATTTTCCCGCACCATTAGGACCTAAAAGGCCAAACATACCAGATTTGATAGTGATAGATATGTCATCCATAGCTAAAATATCGCCACTGTAAGTTTTTTTTAGTTGCTTTATATTTAGTTCAGCCATTTTTTTTGAAAACAAATTTAATCAATCATTTAATCTTTATAGTTAATTTTTTTAATCTGGATTTAAAATTGTGTCTTAAAAGAAAGAAATAAGGCGAGTGCTTTTTGAAAGATAGAGGGGATGCTTTGGAGACCCATTTTTATTGTGTCCAAAACAAAGTGGAGCTTTTACCATATTCTCAATCCATAATGGTTTTTCCTGACAATTTCCCCATGCGAAAACAATCTTTGCGCTTTTTTCAATCATTGAATTTAAATAAAAATAGTTTTTTTTGCTATAGGTTAGATTTAGACTATTTAGAACCTTAGGGAAAGGAGTGATATGGGGATATATATTACCAACGTAAAAACCTCCAAAACCAAATTTTTTGGTGAAATAATGTAGTCTTCTTACCGTACTATCATCCTCAATATGGTTAGCCATAGACGGATTTAACATTATATATAAAATTTTAGGAAGATCTTGATTCCAAATTCTCCAAAGACTATACCTTTTATTTTTCTTTATTACAGCTCCGCTTTCTATTTTCACTTATAAATCTTTACCTATACCCTTAATAAATCGACCAGGAAATATTCCTGTATGTTCGCCACTTTCTAAAACGACTTGACCATTAACTAATACTGTCTCTACACCTTCGGCAAATTGAAGAGGTTCATTGAAAGTGGCCAAATCTCTAACTTTTTTAGGATCAAAAATTACTATGTCTGCAAAGTTTTCATTTTCAATAGTTCCTCTTCTATCTAATTCAAGTGTTTTAGCTGGGAATCCACTAAGCTTTCTAATTGCCTCTTCGAGGGTGAGGATCCCTTCATCACGTGAAAATTTTCCAATTACTCTTATAAAGCTTCCAAAAGCTCTTGGGTGTGTTCTGAAATCTTTTTCAATGTCCGAGTAAGAACCAGCATCTGAACAAAAAGAAACCCATGGAAGAGAAATTTTCTTTCTTAAATTTTCTTCTGACATGCTGTAATAAACACACTGAATTCTACTATCATCCTCTATTACTAAATCTACTATTGTTTCTTCAGGACTTTGATTTCTCATTGAAGACGCTTCAGCTATTGTTTTACCTCTATATATTTTGTCCAATGAATCATTTTTAAAACCCACCATTAAAATTCCATCTGGAGGCTGTTCAGATAATTCTTTTCTAATATCCTTGAGAAGTCTTTTTCTCACTTTTTTACTTTTCATACGCTCAATCCAAGCTCTATGACCTCCCTCTTGAACCCAGGTAGGAATCACTCCAGTTAAACCAGTTGAACTTGCAGGATAGGTATAAACGTCCGCAGTAATTTTCAGTCCATTTTCTCTTGCTTTTTCTACTCGATTTATTATACTATCAAGCAAAAACCAGTTTGGTTTTCTGGATGCTTTAAGATGGTAGATTTCAGCTGGAATTTCCGCTTCTTTAGAAATTGTAATTAATTCATCTAAGGCCTCAAGAACATTTCTTCCCTCGTTTCTCATATGGGAAATATATTTACCTTTAAATTTTGATGCAACTTTACAAATTGTGATTAATTCATTTGTATTAGCATAATCAGCAGGAGCATAAATTAGAGATGACCCTATACCGAGAGCGCCTTCTTTCATCCCTGTTTCAACAATTTGTTCCATATTTTTTAATTCAAAATCAGTTGCATCTCTGTTTTCGTAACCGACAGTTAGTTTTCTTACGTTAGTAGCGCCTAAAAAGGAAGCAATATTTGGACTTACACCATTTTTTATAAGTTTTTCCATTGCATCACCAAATCCAACAAAATCTTTGCCTCCAATTTTCCCTACTGGGCCAGGGGAATTTCCTTCACCAAAGATCTCTAAAGTCACCCCTTGTTTTAAGTCACTTAGTGATCTTCCATCTTCCAATAGAGTATCATAACCCCAACTGAGCATATTTATAAAACCAGGACTTACAATTTTATTTCTAGCGTCTATTGTTTTTTCAGCACTAAATTTTTTTTTAGTCCCCACGTAAACAACCTTATCGTTCGTTATTGCAACAGTTCCTATAAATCTTGGACTTCCTGTTCCGTCTATGACGGTTCCGTTTTGAATTACAATATCGCAATTTGGAGAGCTACAGGATACAAAAAATATTAGTAATAAAAAGTGTAATTTGTTCATATCTATGATTTTAAACAATATATGAATTTAGAAATTAATCAATAAAAAATCCCCCTTGAAGGGGGATTTAAATTTTAAAATAAATTTATTTTAAATCGAATCGATCTAGATTCATTACTTTGGTCCATGCTTTTATAAAGTCCTTGACAAAATGTTCATTTCCATCATCTGAAGCGTAGACTTCTGATAGTGCGCGTAATTCTGTATTTGAACCAAAAATTAAATCAACTCTAGTAGCGGACCATTTTTTAACACCGGTTTTTCGGTCAATACCGTCATAATTACTACCATTTGAACTCCAAATGATGTTTGGATCTAACAAATTTCTAAAAAATGCGTTATCAAGTGTGCCACTCTTTTCAGTTAAAACACCAATATCAGATCCATCGAAATTGGTATTGAGTACCCTCATCCCACCAATTAATGCAGTCATTTCAGGTGCAGTTAAGTTTAATAGCTGTGCTCTATCAATCAGTAGTTTTTCTGAAGAAACAATAAAATCATGTTTCAGGTAATTTCTAAATCCATCTGCATTTGGCTCTAAAACCGCAAAAGAACTTACATCAGTTTGGTCTTGACTTGAGTCGGTTCTTCCAGGAGTAAACTCGACTTTATAGTCAACCCCAGCGTTTTTGCAAGCTTTTTCTATTGCTGCACAACCACCTAAAACTATCAGGTCTGCAATTGAAACTTTTTTCTTTCCATTGCTGCTATCAAAATCAGACTTTATATTTTCATAAACAGACAATATTTTTTCAAGCTCCACAGGATTATTTACTTCCCAAAATTTTTGTGGAGATAGTCTTATTCTACCACCATTAGCTCCTCCTCTTTTATCAGAACCTCGAAAAGTTGATGCAGAGGCCCAAGCTGTAGAAACCAGTTTATTTAAACTAATTTCAGAGTTTATAATTTTATCTTTAAGAGAATTAATATCGTCTGAAGTTATTTGATCATACTCAGCAATAGGTACAGGATCTTGCCAAATTAATTCTTCTTTTGGAACATCGCTTCCTAAATATCGACTTACAGGGCCCATGTCTCTGTGTGTGAGCTTAAACCAGGCTCTTGCAAATGAGTCGGCAAGTTGGTCAGGGTTTTCATAAAATCTTCTAGAAATTTTCTCGTATGCAGGATCTTCTCTTAGCGCCAAGTCTGTTGTAAGCATTATGGGAGCGTGTTTTAACTCTGGGTCATGTGCATCTGGAACGGTACCTAAGCCTTCATTATTTGCAGGTTTCCATTGAAAAGCCCCTCCAGGACTTTTTGTGAGTTCCCAATCATAATTGAATAAATTTTCAAAATAGTTGTTGCTCCATTTTATTGGTGTTGTAGTCCAAGCACCCTCAAGACCACTTGTAATTGTATCCACTCCGCGACCACTGTTAAAGTTATTTTTCCATCCAAGACCCTGCTCCTCAATTGAGGCTCCGGCTGGTTCTGCACCTACGTATTTTTCAGGATCGGCAGCGCCATGTGTTTTACCAAATGTGTGCCCCCCTGCAATTAAAGCAACAGTTTCTTCGTCATTCATTGCCATTCTCCCAAAAGTTTCTCTAATATCTACCGCTGCTGCCAAAGGGTCAGGCTTTCCGTTAGGCCCTTCAGGGTTAACATATATTAAACCCATTTGTACTGCACCGAGAGGATTTTCTAATTCTCTTTCCTTGGTGTATCTTTCATCCGCTAACCATTCTTTTTCTGAACCCCAATAAATATCTTCTTCAGGTTCCCAGGTATCTTCTCTACCTCCAGCAAATCCAAAGGTTTTAAAACCCATTGATTCAAGAGCGCAATTTCCTGTTAAAACCATTAAATCAGCCCACGATAGTTTTTTACCATATTTTTGTTTTATTGGCCAAAGCAGAAGTCTTGCTTTGTCAAGATTCTGATTATCAGGCCAACTATTAAGAGGTGCAAATCTTAATGTACCTGTTCCAGCTCCGCCTCTACCGTCGGCAATTCTGTAAGTTCCTGCGCTATGCCATGCCATCCTGATAAAGAAAGGCCCATAATGACCATAATCAGCCGGCCACCATTCTTTAGAGTCTGTCATCAGCTCATTTATTTCTTTCTTCAACTTATTTAAGTCTATCTTATTGAATTCACTGGCATAATCAAAGTCTTCTTCCATCGGATTTGATAAAGATGAATGCTGCCTTAAAATACTAAGATCGATTTGATTAGGCCACCAATTGTGGTTTCTAGTTCCACCTCCCGCAGCTTGTTTTACTATGTTACTTGAAAACGGACATTTGCCATTTTTTGATACTCCATTACTTCCATTAGAAGAAGAGTTTGTTATAAATTCTTTCATATAATTAAATTACGTTGATTTTACAATGTTAATACAATTAAATTTTATAGAAGATAAAAGTTTAATCGCAATTCACTATAAGGTCATATGGCATACTTATCATAAAAATCAGTCTTTATATTTTGTAAAAAAGGATTGAAGACCAGATGTTTTTATGAAGATAATCACCACCTCTAAAAATCGAATTTCTTTGAAAACCAGAAATTAATACTGCTTTGGTACTTAATCGTTTTTTAAAACCAAAAAATGTCCAATTTTGATTAAAATTATATGGGTAAACATTCTTCAAAATCATGAAAACTTCATTAAATACTATGAAATTTAAATTTTTTGTAACGTTATCAACTAAGATGAATTCAAAACCTGCTCTAAATCTTATTCTAGTATTATAGTCATTGGAATACTTTAAGGAATAGAATTTATTATCAGATGTAATTGGTTTTTTTATCCATCTTTGCTCTAACCTAATCCAACCAAAATACTTTAATCTATTTATAGGAAATGAGAAATTGTATTGCTGCCAAAAATTATTTTCATTTATTCTTCCTTGGTTTTGGTTTGTAGAGATGTAAGTATAACCAATCGAAATATTTGAGTATTCATTTACTTTAAGATTATAAGATGGTCTAATAAGTATTTGATCGTTAGTATTATAAAAGTTTTTGGTTCTGTTGTGTAACTCTAATCTTATATAGTCAGGCCGTATTGTTATAGAACTTGATAGTGAAAAGTCAAAAAAAGTTGCATTCCATGCATTGTGTTCTACCTCTTGTCCAATTGAAAATAAACTGACAAATAGAAAAAATAATAAAGGGATTGAAATTTTTTTTATGCTTTTGATTTTAGCTTCGAAAATAAAAAAAAAGAAACAGAAGGTATAAAAATTTTAAAGAGATTTTATAAGTCCTCCATCTATTGGAATATTGGCACCCGTAATATAACTTGAAAAATTTGATGCTAAAAAGCAGACGAGGTAAGCATACTCCTCAGGATCACCAATCCTCTTCATAGGAACCATGTTTTCCATTGCCTTTCTTACTTCGCTAGGTTTGATTTTCATTTTTTTTGCTTTTTCCAAATTCAACTTCTGAATCCGAGCTGTATCGAAATATCCTGTTAATATGTTGTTCACAGTTATATTATCTTTGGCCACATCTATTGAAAGTGATTTCGCCCAGGTAACTAAAGCTGATCTCATACTATTTGAAAGAACTAGGTAGTTTAAAGGCTCCTTGACCGATATAGAAGCGATATTAATTATTCTACCCCATTTTTTAAAAGTCATCCCTTTGAGTGCTAGTGATGTTATCCATACATGGGTTTTGAAAAGCAAATCAAATGAGCTTTGGTAATCTGCTATTTTTTTTTCCAGTGACCCTCCAGCAGGGGGACCTTGGGTATTATTTACCAAAATATCAATTGTGTTTTTTTCAAAAAAATCTGCTGTAACTAATTTTAAATCATTGAAATTATTAAAGTCTACTTCTATGTAATTGTGATTTGTATTTTCATTTTTTGATAATTCGCTTATGGTTTTTTTTAATTTTTCTTTATCCCTTGCCATTAGGGTAACATCAGCACCACATCTGGACAATTCTATAGCAATAGCTTTGCCAATTCCACCAGTACTTCCACCAACTAGAGCTTTTTTTCCATTTAAATCTATTCTCATTTTAATATTCTTCTCTTGGAGGACTAAAAACATCCATTATTTTACACTTAGTTACAGCTTTTCCAGAATGATATATGTTAGAAGGGATATGAACTATGCTACCCGGGCCATAGTTTTTTTTCATTCCATTAAATATGAACTCAAATGTACCTTCAACCACGTGCATAATTTGTTCATGAGGGTGGTTGTGTTCAGGGATGACCGCATTTTGGTCAATATCCCAAAACGCCCATGTCATTTTTTCTCCATGAATAATCTTTCCGTGACAACCAGGCATGATCTCACGTGCTTCAATTTTATTTAAGTTTGTTTCCATTTGTCAATAAAAATAAGTTTCGTAATATTAATTTAAATTTAAAAAACTAGATAAAAGAGACTATCTTTCTCAAAGATAAACCATAAATAATGAATATAGAATTATCTAAAAACTTAAAATTGCCAGTAATTGCTGCGCCTCTATTTTTAATTTCTGGCCCTAAATTAGTTATTGAGTGTTGTAAAAATGGAATAATTGGAACATTCCCAGCATTAAATAACAGAACCACTGAGGGTTTTGAACAGTGGATTATAAAAATAAAGGAAGAGCTTGCAGATTTTGAGAAAGAAACAGGCAAAAAAGCAGCTCCTTTTGGAGTAAATTTAATTGTTCACCCTACTAACATTCGGGTTAAGCCAGATCTCCAGATTTGTGTTAAACACAAAGTACCGCTAATAATTACTTCATTGGGAGCAGTGCCTGATATAGTTAATGTTGTTCATAGCTACGGAGGATATGTTTATCACGATATTATTAAAAGACGACATGCTGAAAAAGCTTCTGAGGCTGGAGTGGACGGATTAATTCTTGTTGCTGCAGGTGCTGGAGGACACGCAGGATTTATTAATCCAATGGCTCTTATAAATGAAATTAAAAGTTTTTTTGATAAAACTATTATCCTTTCTGGTTGTATAAGTAACGGTGTTGACATAGCAGCAGCGCTACAAATGGGAGCAGACTATGCATATATGGGGACAAGATTTATAAATACTGATGAAAGTAGGGCAGACGATGGATATAGAGAAATGATTATAAATAGTAAAGCAGAAGATATTGTATATACTGCGGCTGTTTCGGGTGTAAATGCCAACTTTCTTCGCCCTAGCTTAGAGGCCGTCGGAATAACTGAAGAAATGTGGAAGAAAACAAAAAAGATGGATTTAGGTAACGAACTAGACGCTGCGAATGAAGAAGCAAAAGCATGGAAAACAATTTGGTCTGCTGGGCAAGGGGTTACGGCTATTGATGATAGCCTATCTGTTAACAATCTTGTGTCAAGATTAAAAAAAGAGTTTTCTCAAGCTGTAAATAAACAGATTCAAACAACATCGAAGTTTTTGAATTAGTTAGCTAACTATTCAAAACTAACTTAGCTGAAGTTTGGATTTAATTTTCTTATAATTTTGAATCACTTCCTCAATTCTACCCTCTTTATTCTTTTTGAGTTTTCTAATAACTTCTTTTCCACGATCGTTAAATTCATTATTTACGTTTTTAGCGCTCCACAACATCAATTCACTCATAACAGGGTATAGACCAATACCTTTATTGGTTAAATAATAGCATTTTTCCTTTTTGTTATCTTTTCGGAACCTGAAATCCAAAATTTCATGATTTTTGAGCCATTTGAGTCTTTGTGACAAAATATTTGAAGCAATTTTTTCAGGCCCATTCATAAATTCTTTAAAAGTGGTTTTGCCCCCTAATAAATCTCTAATAACAATCAATGACCATTTGTCCCCGACAATATCAAGAGCATTACACATAGGACACCCACTTCTATAAAGCATATTTAAAAATAAAAAAAAATGTTTAATTATTACCAACAAAATTAAATAATTTGTAAAACAAAAACCTCTTTTTTATTAATCTCTTAAAATATCACCCTGTTTTTTATTGATTTTATAAAAAAAACATATTAAAACTTATTACTTGCATAATGCAAATAATTTTTATAAATTTACTTTTATACCAAAACTAATTCTTTTTAGAATTTAACCTCAAATCTACCTGCATTTGAGGTTTTTTTATTTGTCTATATTTGCTTTTTTAAATTATGATTAGAATTTTTTACATTTTAACTATACCGTTAGTAACTTTGTTTTTATCGTTTTTAATTTCTATTGACAATAATGTACTTGCCTTTTTTATAAAGGTGGTTACCTTAATTTTCGGATTACAGTTAATAGGTTTCATTCCTTCTTTTTATTTAAAATCAGAAAAATACTATGATTTATTTGGTGGATTAACATTTGTATCTTCAATTTTTTTAATGTTATTTTTAAAAATTAGGATAGCTAATAACTTAAGTACTAGAGAAATAATTTTAGCTTCATGTGTACTTCTTTGGACAATTAGGTTAAGTTTTTTTCTGTTTCAAAGAGTCAAAAGGGTAGGTAAAGATGTAAGATTTGATAATCTTAAATTTTCATTCTCTAAATTTCTCCTAGCATGGATGACACAGGGTCTATGGGTTTTCATATGTTTATTTCCAACTTTAATCGTTTTTTCTTCTCCAACTAATAATGAGATTTTCTATCTTATTTTTGGAGGATTAGTTTATTTGGTGGGTCTGGTGACTGAAATAATCGCTGATTATCAAAAAACAATTCACAATAGACAAAATAATAAGCATAAGAAATTTATAACTAGTGGACTTTGGTCTATATCAAGACACCCAAATTATTTTGGAGAAATTTTAATTTGGACTGGTATTACGATAATTTGCTTTCCTGTTTTTTCAGGATTTAAATATTTAGCTTTTATTACTCCAATTTTCATATATTTTCTACTCAACTATATCAGTGGGGTAAATTTACTGGAAGAGAGAGCCAAAGAAAAGTGGGGTAATAACCCAGAATATGTTAAATATTTAAAAACAACACCTAAATTCTTTCCTAAAATTTTTTAAGTTGAGATATTTTTTAATTTTATTTTCCATATCAATTAGCATGGCTCAGCATACAGAAACTCAATCATATGATGTGATGGAAAAATATGATAATATTGAAATTAGATATTATCCTCCGGCTGCTAAAGTTATGTCAAAGGGAAAAATCAGCGATAACAAAAATTTCAGAAATTTATTTAATTACATTTCTGGCTCAAACTCTAACAATGAAAAAATTCCAATGACAACCCCCGTTTATATGAAAAACGACAAAGAAAGTCAAATTATGGAGTTTGTGTTGCCCAAAAAGTTTAATGATAAAGAAATTCCAATACCAGTCGATGAAAATTTAGAAGTCTACATTTCTAAAGAAGGAACATATGCATCTATTCGTTATAGTGGTTATAATAATAGCGAAAAACAATTACTTAATACAAAAAGACTTCTAAATAAATTAAAAAAATTAAATAGGATAGTCGTAGGAAAGCCTATTTTATTGTCCTATGATGCACCGTATAAATTCTATAATAGACGAAATGAAATTCTATTTGAATTGTCTAATTAATTTATCAGATAGTCCAGCTGTAATTTTTTAAAAGATAAATTAAACTCAGAAACGTCGTTTGTCATTAATTTATTAAATATTTCTATTTCCTTATCAATTTTTTCTGATAGTTCAGTCATCAGTTTTTTGTCCTGGTCTGTAGGAGGAAAATCATTCATAGTTACTAAATCAGCAATGTGTCCAAGTTTATTGGTTAATTTGATTGGAAAATTAAGGGGGTCTTGCCTACTTTGATTCTTGGTTTGGTATAATGAATTTTCTACTGTACTAAGCGAATCAATTAAGAAATTAGCTTTCTTGATGATGTTTTCAGCGTCCTTATTGTCAGAAAAATTAGCTAAAAACTCATTTAATTTTAATTTTGTTTTTCTAATTTTTTTTATGGACTGATGCGCCTTAGAAATAGTCTTATTTATTTGGTTTACAAAATTAAATTGATCTCTCATTTGGTCAACTGTACTTTCTGAAGTTGGGGACTTTAATATTTCAAATGAATTTTGAGATTCAAAATTGTTTACCGAAAGTCTTACCTGGTAAGTCCCAGGTACTGCCTTTGCCCCATTTAAAGATGCGCTCCACATTATCATTCCATCGAACTTTTCAGCTCCTGGGTATTTGTAATCCCAAACAAAAATATTTCCACCATCTTTTACTTCCAACTTATTATCATCGTCTGATGTACTAAACTTTCTAATTACATTCCCTTTTTCATCGTGAAAACTCAATTCAACTTTATCAGAACCTTTATTGTAAGATGGAATATAAAAATGAACCTCTACTCCATTTGGTTTATTTGTACCCATAGTTAGTGAGCTCTTTCCCCCGCTACCTCTTAATCTGTAGGTTGGTTTTGGCTTAAAGAGATATGGATTCTTATTAGAGTTTGGAAGCTGGTGAAGAACAGTTAGATCATCAATCATCCATAAACTTCTTCCTTGGGTTGCTACAATCAAGCTATTATCTTTAATTGTCAAATCTGTGATGGGGACAATAGGCAAATTCTGCTGAAAAGGCTTCCAACTATTACCATCGTCAAAAGAAATATATAAACCCGATTCGGTACCTGCATATAAAAGACCTTTTCTAGCCGGATCTGCTCTTAATACCCTAGTGAAGTTTTCATTTTTTATATTGTTGGTAATTAGTTCCCAAGTCATACCATAGTTTTCTGTACGGTACAGATAAGGTTTAAAATCACCAGTTTTGTATTTTGTTCCAGCAACATAGCAAGTTCCAGGATCGAATGGAGACGGATCGATACTGTTAATCATCATCCATTCAGGCATATTTTTTGGTGTTACGTTTGTCCATGTTTTCCCACCATCTTTTGTTAAGTGAATAAGTCCGTCATCACTTCCAACCCAAATTAAACCACTTTTTAAATTGGATTCTCCACCAGCGAAAAGTGTACAGTAATATTCCACACCTGTATTGTCTTGAGTGATAGGACCTCCAGAAGATTTAAGTTTTTCGGGTACGTTTCTTGTTAGATCTGGGCTAATTATCTCCCAACTCTGACCTTCGTTTTCAGTAACATGGACATGATTAGAAAAAGCATACATTTTTTTAGCGTTGTGAGGACTGAAAAAAATCGGGAAGTTCCATTGAAAACGGTATTTCATTCCCTCAGCTCCGTATCCCATGGGATTGTCTGGCCAAACATTAATTCCTCTTTCACTATTGTTTTTGTGATTAACTCTGGTTAGATATCCACCATAACTTCCACCATACACTATGTCGTTATCGTTAGGATCTATAGCTATGTGGGCTGACTCACCGCCCGCAGAAGGCTCCCAATCGCCTTCATCTATATATGATCCATTACTTCTATGTTTTATTCTTATAGTGGAATTATCTTGCTGAGCAGCGTAAATTCTGTAAGGGAAAGAGTTGTCAGTAGTGACACGATAAAATTGAGCTGTTGGTTGGTTATGATATGTACTCCAAGTTTCACCTCCATCATAAGTCACTTGCGCACCACCATCGTCCCCTATAATCATTCTATTATTATCCTCCGGGGCAATCCAAAGGTCGTGATGATCACCATGAGGTGCATTGTGAGATGTAAAAGTTTCACCACCATCTGTTGATTTGTGATAAGAAACATTCATTACATAGACTTTATTTATGTCTTTTGTATCTGCATAGATTTTTGAATAATACCATGCACGTTGTCTTAAAGCTCTACTATCATTTACATGTGACCAAGTTTCTCCGCCGTCATCAGATCTATATACTCCTCCCTTATCTTTATTTTCAACAATTGCCCAAACCCTATCTGAATTTACAGGAGAAACAGTGACACCAATAATTCCTAATATTCCTTGCGCAAACCCTTTGTTGCTACTTATTTTCCTCCAATTATTTCCCCTGTCCGTACTTTTCCAGAGTATAGATCCCTCGCCTCCGCTACTAAGACTGTAAGGAGTTCTCTTAACTCTCCAAGTTGCAGCATATAGATTTCTTGGATTATTAGGATCAATTACTAGTTCCACTGCCCCAGCATGATTGCTTTCGAAAAGAACTTTTGACCAAGTTTTACCACCATTGGTACTTTTATAAACTCCTCTTTCCGAAGTAGGTTTGTAAATATTTCCTAGAACAGCGGCATAAACAATGTCTGGATTTTGAGGGTCAATTACAATTCTAGGGATATGTCTAGACTTTGGGAGTCCACAACTTTTCCATGTTTCTCCTGCATCTTCTGACTTCCAAATTCCGTATCCAGAGGAAACATTACCCCTAACTGTAACCTCTCCTCCTCCAACATAAATGACGTTTGGATCACTTTTTGAAACGGCTACAGCACCAATACTTCCACCAAAATAGCCATCTGAAATATTTTTATAAGTTTTTCCTCCATCGTTAGTTTTCCAAACTCCACCTCCGGTTGAACCAAAATAAAATAAATTAGGATTACCATCTACGCCTGTTACAGCGCAAGATCTACCACCTCTAAAAGGGCCAATTTCTCTGAATTTAAGTGAAGAGTACAAGGATTGATCATAACTGACTTTATTTTTTTGGCTTTTATTTTTTCTTTGTGCAACTGTTTCAAAAGAAAATAAAAGAATGGCACAAAGCGACAAATTGAAAAACTTAATTAATTGCATTTTTAATGATTTTTATTCTAATTTAACTCAAAATAAAATTAAAAAGTATATTTATTTATAATTAAAAACTATGAGGAAAAGGATTTTATTACTTTCAATAACATTAATATCTGCTGTTTATTCTATTGAAGCTCAGAGTATTAGGACGATTAAAAAAGAACTCCAACAATCAATTGAAAAACATGAGACAGAATTAATCAAAACTAGTGATGCAATTTGGGAGGCAGCTGAAACAGCATTATTAGAATTTAAATCTTCAAAAATATTAATAGACCAAGCCAAAAGAAATGGATTTGATGTTGAAGAGGGTGTCGCCGGCATAAAAACCGCTTTTACAGCATCGTACGGATCTGGTAGGCCAATTATTGGAATATTAGGAGAATTTGATGCTAATGCAGGAATCTCACAAAAAAGGAAACCAGTTAAAGAAGCAAGAATTCCTGGTGGAGCGGGTCACGGTTGTGGTCATAATCTTTTTGGTACTGCAAGTCTTGGTGCTGCAATTGCTATCAAAGAGCAAATTGAGAAAGGAAATATACAGGGAACTGTAATATTCTATGGGACACCAGCTGAAGAAATAATTTTTGCCAAGGTTTGGATGGTAAGGGAGGGTTTATTTGACAAATTGGATGTTTGCATGGATTGGCACCCAGGAGATGAAATTCAAGCTGGAACACAAAGCTCTAAGGCACTTGTTGATTTTAGAGTAAAATTCCGTGGTAATTCAGCTCATGCGTCTTCCGATCCATGGAATGGCAATAGTGCAGCTGACGCGATGGAATTATATACAACTGGATTAAATTACTACAGAGAACATATTGAGCCAACCGCTAGAATCCATTATCAAATTGAAAAGGCAGGAGATGTGGTAAATGTTGTTCCAGATTATGCCCAGATTTGGACTAGGCTGAGACAAAACGACAGAGCAGGTGTTGATGTTTTATATGAAAGGGCACTTGATATAGCAAAAGGAGCTGCCCTAATGACAGGAACCACTTATGAAACGAAGTTAATCTCAGGAATTTACGAAATACAAGTGAACAGAACAGGTGCTGCAGTTTTGCAAAAAAACCTAGAAACATTGGGTGAGATTACCTACAGCGATAGTGAATTAAATTATGCTAATACCATTTTAAAGGAAACTGGGAAGCCTCAAAATGGTATAGACGGTAAAATTTATCCACTTAAACCAACATTACCAGCTCAAGGTGGTTCGACAGACGTTGGTGATGTAAGCCAAGTGGTACCTACAATTAGTTTAGGTGTTACAACTGCGGCAAGTGGAGGCCCCTGGCATTCATGGGCTGTAGTTGCTTGTACTGGAATGTCCATAGGTCATAAAGGTATGATTTATGCCGCAAAAGCTTTATCTATGACTATGGCGGATCTATACAAAAACCCCTCTTTAATTAGTGCTGTAAAAGAAGACTATTTGAAAAATAAAAAATACGACAAATACAACCCCAGGATTTTACCTGGACCCCCTTCATTAGAATAGTTTTATGTACAAATACTTATTATTTATTTTCCTTTCTTTTACAAAAATCGATTGCTTTTCTCAAGCTGTCTTACCCTTAAAGGATAGGGTTAGAGCTATAGAGGAAATACAGAAAGATAGACTGGAAAACCTTTTACCTCAGCTTATGGAAAGAGAAAAAATTGACTGTTGGGTAATAATTACAAGGGAATACAATGAAGATCCAATAATTAAGAGTCTTCTTCCTCCAACATGGTTGAATGCTAGAAGAAGGACGATTCTTGTTTTTACACATAATGAATCTTCAAATAAAGTTGATATGGCTGCAATCACTAGGTATTCTTTTGGGAGCTTAATTAAAAGTGTTTGGGATAAAGAAAAAGAACCTGATCAAATGAAGGCTCTTGTGGATTATCTTAAACTTAAGAACCCAAAAAAAATTGGTATTAACATATCGGATACCTATGGGATTGCTGATGGATTGTCTGTAACAGATCACAAACTGTTAATGAACTATTTATCAAAACCCCTTAAAAAAAGGGTTATAAGCTCAGAACCTCTAGCGGTTTCATGGGTGGAAACGAGAACAGAGAAAGAAATGACACTATTTTCCCACTTAACAGAAATAACTCACAATATAATTAAGGAGGCCTTCTCAACAGTCGTGATTACTCCTGGAGTTACAACTACTGACGACGTGGTATGGTGGATGAGAGAAAAGGTTTCATCAATGGGATTAAAAACTTGGTTTCATCCAACAATTGATGTTCAACGTGCTGATGACAGTGATCTTTACGCTTTTGATGCAAAACAAAAATTTGATATTATTCAACCTGGCGATTTAGTTCATTGTGATTTTGGAATCACTTATTTAAATCTTAATACAGACTGTCAACAGCTTGCATATGTTTTAAAACCAAATGAAGTTGATGCACCTAAATATTTAAAAGATGGTCTTAAGGCTGGGAATTTATTAGAAGATATACTAACTAGTAACTTCAAAGAAGGAATTACAGGAAACGAAATTTTAAAAATTTCAAGAAAGGACGCTATTGAAAAAGGTTTGAGACCGCAAATATATACACACCCACTTGGCCTTTTTGGTCATTCTGCAGGCACTATTATTGGTATGTGGGACAATCAAGGGTTTGTTCAAGGCACTGGGGAATGGAAGTTAAATGCAAATACAGCCTATGCCATTGAATTAAACACCAAGGTTTATATAAAGGAATGGGGCAAGGATGTTAGAATTATGCTTGAGGAGCCAGGGTTTTTTTCAAAAGACGGCTTCAGATATATAAATAATAGACAAGAAAAATTTCATTTGATAGGAGAGTAAATCAGAAATATCTTTGAAGCGGAATTACTTTCTTTTTGAAAATAATTTAAATGAAAAGCTCCTGCCCAACATATTTTTGTTTAGTATTAAGATCAAAAAAGCAAGTAATAAAAAAAATATCTTAAGGAAGAATAACTTTGATTCCATTTACGCTATTGTTAAACAAAATTATGAAGTTATGTTTCCCAAAAAGTTTGTAAAAATTTTACTTTTCAACAAAGTTACTAAGAATCTCAAGTTGATTTGAAATTAACATTTAGAGAATATATTTCAATTTTGTTTATTAAGGTTGGCATTAAATTAGATGGAAATCCTAACTGGCCGGTTGTTGTTAAATGTAAATTTTTGGTTATTTACATATATATAACAATCCTGATTTAAACTTAAAGAGCATTCAAAAAAGCTATTACTGAATTCAATTTTATAAATATTTTGTCTAAAATTGATTTTAAATGCCAAACCTTTCCAACTTTTAGGTAAGCACGGGCTAAAATGAAGTGAGTTGTTTTTTACTCGCATCCCAGCAAAACCCTCAACAATTGACAGCCAACTGCCTGCCATAGAGGTAATGTGTAGCCCTTCTTCAATCTCCTTATTATAGTCATCTAAGTCTAACCTAGAGGCTCTTTTAAAAAGTTCGTATGCTGATTTAGTTTTTTCTAATTTACAAGCAATTATTGAGTGAATACATGGAGATAGAGAGGACTCATGAACTGTAAATTTTTCATAAAACTCATAATTATTTTTAATTTTTTTCATGTCAAACTTATCTTCAAAAAAGTATATTCCTTGAAGAACATCCGCCTGTTTTATATATGGAGACCTTAAAATTCTATCCCACGACCAATTTTGATTTAATGGTCTTATGGAACTATCTAATTTATCAACTTCTTTTAGATCTTTATCGAAGAATCCGTCTTGTTGGACAAATATGCCAAGTTTTTTGTCATCATTTAAATAAATATTTTCAGAGATTTTTAACCATAGATTTATTTCAGACTCTTTAAGTTTTAGTTTTACGCACAATTCTTTAAATGAATTTGGATTGTTTTTTTTAAAAATTTTTATTGAATCTGTTGTAAACTTTAAACACCATTTGGTACTATAGTTTGTATACCAATTATTGTTGACATTATTTTCATATTCGTTTGGACCTGTAACACCTAAAATGACGTATTTATTTTTCTTTTCTGAATAAGAGACTCTTTGTGCCCAAAACCTACAAATTCCGACTAAAACTTCAATACCCTTATCCATTAAATATTCAGAATTTCCGGTGTATCTAGTATAGTTAAAAATTGCGTATGCTATCGCATTGTTCCTGTGTATTTCTTCAAAAGTAATTTCCCATTCGTTATGACATTCTTCCCCGTTCATTGTAACCATTGGAAATAAAGCAGCACCATTTTTAAATCCAAGCTTTTTTGCGTTATCGATTGCCTTTTCTAATTGATTGTATCTATAATTTAGAAGATTAAGTGTTACTTCTGAAGCTTTTGTTCCTAAACAAAATGGAACACAATATGCCTCTGTATCCCAATATGTGCTTCCTCCATATTTTTCTCCAGTAAAACCTTTGGGCCCAAAATTTAGGTTTGGGTCGTCACCTCTGTAAGTTTGATTTAGTTGAAAAATATTAAATCTAATGGCCTGTTGAGATTTATCGTCCCCGCTAATTTTAATGTCCGATTGTTCCCATATTTTAGCCCACTCTAATTTATGTTCTTGATAAAGACTCTCAAAAGAGGTATTTTTTAAAAAATTCAAAATCTCATTTGCTTTATTTTCAATTTTATTCCACTCATTGCATTCAGAAGTCACATATCCTCCATATTTTACTAATTTTAAAGTGTGTCCTTTGTTCAATTTATATTTAGATTCAAGCAGTATTTTTTTTGAATTAGATTTTGCTATAAAAGGCTTTTCAAGTTTAACATTGTTGTCGTATAAATCAGCTTTCATGTAAGTGATTACTTTAAAACCAGTTTTTTTTACCTTACTTTTCACTAGTGATTTTTTTTAGGGTATTTACTTTTTCTATTGTTTCCCAAAATTTTTCATCCCAATTGCTGTCGTCATTAGAGACATCAAAATCAATATAGGGAGACAATGTTATTTTAACATCTCTGTTGCATCTAATTTTATAGGAAATTGCTCCTACAGGTTTTCTTTTCATAGATATAAATCTTTTGGAGTCTACTTCCACCTTTAAATTATTATTTGTGTGTATAGAAATCGAACGCTCATAAAGACCATTTTTCATATCTAATTTTCTCTCGAATTTTTCAATCTTAGCAACCTTATTTAGGTCAAGAGGAATGCCATCAATTAATATCGAAATTCCAATCCAACTAGGAGCATTAATTACTTTTGCGAAATATTCAGGGTAGCCGTTTTTCCACCACCCAACTTTTGTCTTATCAGGATAATATATACCACCTATATAACTGCCTTTAAAAGTTTTACCACTGAAATCTTCTTCAAAATTGGCTCTTTGACCCATAGCACCATTACCAATGCTAAAGATACTTTCAGATCCCATTACTTTTTCTGGATCCCATCCTTCTTCAATTATTTCCCAAGGGTCTATTTTATAGATATTTGTTTCCATTTTAAATCACGTTTTCAAAAAATTCAAGTGGTATATCATCGAGAGAATTAAAATTAAACCTTGCATTTTCAATTTCTCCACTCGCACAGATTGCAACTGAAATCATTTTTGCCTTATTAGCAGCTTCTACACCCGCGATGGAGTCTTCAAACACAATTACTTCTTTTGGATTTACTCCAAGGATTTGTGCACCTTTTAGAAAAACCTCTGGATGGGGTTTTGATTTTGAAGTTAAATTCCCATCAATTATTACTTTAAACTTGTTTTTTATTCCAAGTTTTTTTAAAATAAGGTGTGCATTTTTACTTGCAGAGCCCAATGCGATTGGAATACCTTTAATCGCAGCAAAATCTATTAATTTTTTGACTCCAGGCAATATATCCATTTGACTAAGATTATTAATGAAGTCTTTATATAATTGGTTTTTTTTCTCCAAATACATTTTCTTTTCAAATTTTTCAATTGAAATTCTACTCCAAGATAATATCCTATCTAATGATTCTTCTCTACTTACACCTTTTAAAAGTTCATTTTGAGTTTTTGATAATTCAAACCCAAAGTTCTTAGAAATTATTTTCCAGGATTTAAAATGGTATTTAGCTGTATCAACAATAATTCCGTCAAGATCAAAAATAAATGCTTTCAAATCAAAAATTTATTTGCAATGATAATCAGCAGCCCTTGTTGCAATTTGGATATGAGGTTTGATATTTACCTTGTAACCAAGAGAATTAGCTAATCCTTTTGATGCATTAACAAGTTTATTTGATTTAAAATTTTCGTTTTCATTATAATCCAAATCAATTTCTGGAGTTATATTCAGCGACTTTTTTATGTTTTCGGCTACATCAATACTTAGTTCAGTTTCTTTCCAAAGGCGTGTCCAAAGATCCTTAATTTGTGGGACTCCGCTTTTTTTTAAGATATAATGAACACCTCTGTTACCGAACCTATAAGCAATAACGGTTATATATTGTGTTTTTTTAGCTAAACTTTGAGAATCAGTTCCTACATAAACTTCAACGAAAGGATTCTTTTTAAGTATTTCTCTGGTGTGAGCAATAGGGTCAATTATGTTACCTTTGATGTCTTTAAAAACAAAGCTATTTTCCATTTAACTAAAATATAGTTTTTATACATTAAGATTGACAAATTCCTTTAAAAAGTTAAATTTAAACTAAAAAAATAGAAGGTGTTTATAATACTTCCAAAGGATCAGTTTTAGTTATTTCCTGCTTTACAAGTTTTGACAAGTAAATCACTGAAATCATATTTGGTATAGCCATTAAAGCAAACGATAAATCAATAAGACTTATCACAAAATTCACAGATGAAATAGCAGAAAAAAAGATACTTGTTAAGTAAACATAATTATAAATGAATCCATATTTTTTTTTAGTCAAAAAGTCTAAACACTTTACACCATAATAGGAATAGGTAAATAGGGTAGTAATTCCAAAAACAATTACCATAAGCACTAAAAATGTATCTCCAAGCCCGTAAAAAAGACGATTAAACGACTCTAGAGTTAAAAGAATTCCATTTAATTCTGTATCTAGATATGAACCACTTACTATAATTACAATTCCTGTAATTGAACATACCAATATTGTATCCAATAGTGGCCCTAAACTTGCAACTAAACCTTCGTTTATTGGCTCTTTTGTCTGAGACTGTCCATGGTACATGGGTGCATTACCAATACCACTTTCGTTAGAAAAAACAGCCCTTCTTATACCGAGTAAGACAAGACCCCAAAAACCACCCACATAAATAGTTTTAAAATCAAATGCAGAAAAAATTATTGTTTGTAAAACATATGGAATTTGAGTTATATTATCTATTAAAACCCACCCACCCATCAATAAATACAGTATAACCATGAGAGGGACTAGCTTGGATGTTGTTTTAACAATCTTTTTTAAACCTCCTAAAATCACCCACCCAGAGACTAAAATTAACAATAACCCAAAAGAGCCTTCATAAATAAAGCTGTCAATAGCACTATTTGCTGATGGATAAATGACCTGAACCACCGTTTGAGTTAGCTGGTTTGCCGTAAAAGCAGGTAAAACTCCAAATAAAGCTGCAATACAAAACCAGTTTGCTAAAAATTTTCCTAACCTAGGCATTCCAATTGTCATATAGTACATTGGTCCTCCTAATGGCTCACCATTTAACTCCTTCCTCCTTAATTTTACAGATAGAGTACAGCTATAAAATTTTATTATAGATCCAAGAAGAGCTGTTATCCACATCCAAACTAGAACTCCTGGACCTCCCATATGAATTGCAATGGCTACACCAGAGATATTGCCCAATCCTACGGTTGAAGCTAAAACAGCAGATAGTGCTTCAAAACGGGATATTCCTTTTTCTGAATTTTTTTTTAATAAAAGTGAAAACCCTTTTGGGATTTTTTTTAGAGAAAACCCTTTTGAATCAAAAAAAAGGAATAATCCACCACCAATAATCAAAAAAAGCATTACCCATTCTAAAGGGGCTATCAATTGGTTTATAATGTGAGTTAACTTATCCAAATCTAAGGTTTTAGACAATTTAAAATTTATTTATAAAATTAACAGCTTTTAATTATCTTGTTTTACAACAATAAAGGTGGCTTTTGAACCAGTTGCAAGGTTCCAAAGATTTGACATCATCACATTTCCATTATCATCATAAACTCTTACCTCCGCAGTATTGGGTCCTGATTCTCCTTGATTTAATGCGACAAAATCAATTTTGTTAAAACCTTCTAAAAGCTTAATATCCATCTTTTTGTATCTTTGAGTCAAGAGTATGTTTGGATAAATTATGTCATCATTAAACCTAA
>CACHSA010000015.1 GCA_902582405.1 uncultured Bacteroidota bacterium
AAAAGATTTGGTGATACGCAAAAAAGAATAAGAAACCAACAAAATGAAATACGTTTAGGATTTGAAGTCGATTACGATAGAATCGTTTTTTCTTCTCCATTTAGGTCTTTGCAAGATAAAACGCAAGTAATACCATTTTCTAAAACAGATTTCGTTCATACTCGTCTTACCCATAGTTTGGAAGTATCGGTAGTAGGAAGAAGTCTGGGCAGAATGGCAGGAGTTGAAATTTTAAAAGTAAATCCTGATTTACAAAAAGAACATGGTTATCAAGCTAATGATTTTGGGGCAATTATTGCAGCTGCTTCACTCGCTCACGATATTGGAAACCCTCCCTTCGGGCATAGTGGAGAAAAGGCGATTGGCCAATTTTTCAAAACTGGAAAAGGAAAAGAATTTGAATCGATGTTAACTAAGGTTCAGTACCAAGATCTTTGTCTATTTGAGGGGAATGCAAATGGTTTAAAAATTTTAACCGAATCTATAAATGGAAATGAAGGTGGACTTAGACTAACCTACGCATCTTTAGGCTCATATATAAAATATCCCAGGTTTT
The DNA here is from genome assembly GCA_902582405.1 of uncultured Bacteroidota bacterium. Classification (GTDB taxonomy): domain Bacteria; phylum Bacteroidota; class Bacteroidia; order Flavobacteriales; family Flavobacteriaceae; genus TMED96. The sequence goes on from CACHSA010000015.1 coordinate 557, forward strand.
CATATCCTAATGCAAATTCGAATCATGTTGCGAACAAAAAATTTGGAGTTTTCAAATCCGAAGAAGGAATTTTTGAAGATATAATTGACGATCTCGGACTAAAAATTAGTGGAGAAATTGTACGCCACCCTCTTGCTTATTTGGTTGAAGCTGCAGATGATATTTGCTATACCATAATTGATTTTGAAGATGGAATAAATTTGGGATGGATATCCGAAGACTATGCTCTAGAATATTTTATCAAACTAGTTAAGGACAACATAGATACTAAAAAGTACAACTCTTTAATCCACACTTCTCAGCGAATAGCTTATTTAAGGTCACTTGCAATTAATAATCTAATTGTAGATTCGGTAGATCAATTTTTAAAAAATTATCAAAATATTATGACCGGGCAATATCCGCATGCCCTTCTTGATAAGAGCAAATACAAGGCTCAGATGGAAGACATTATTTCAATTAGTAAAGAAAAAGTTTATCGCTCTGAAAATGTTCTAAAAAAAGAGATAATTGGATACAAAATAATCAACTCTCTTTTAAAAAATATCACTTCAGCTGCGTTAAATAAATTTCATAACAAAGAGACTTCTTATGATAAACTAATTTTAAGGCTTATTCCAAAAAATCATCCAATTGTTGATAAAAAAAGTATTTACAAAACGTTTCTTAATAGTGCATGTTTTGTTGCTAGTTTGTCAGACAGTAGAGCAATGCAATTGGAAAAGTCTTTTTTTACTCTTTAAAGATTAAATTAAATAAATGTATAAAGCACAATTATTTTTTATATTTCCAAAATCTATCTCTAAATTTATTAGATGAAATACAAATTACTTCTAGTCTCAATTTTATTTTTTATTGGATGCGATGATGAAATTTCTATAGTTGATTCTCCGGATACAAAATCTATAAATAGTCATTACGTAAGCAACAGAGCACCTCTTCAACCAAGTAAACTAATAAAATTACCAGTGGGGTCGGTAAAGCCTGAAGGTTGGCTTTTAGAATATTTTAATAGACAAAAAAATGGTCTCACGGGGAATTTAGGAAAAATAAGTGCCTGGCTTGATAAAAAAGATAATGCTTGGCTCTCTAAAAGCGGTGAAGGTAAGTGGGGATGGGAAGAAGTACCATACTGGTTAAAAGGTTATGCAAATATTGGATATATCACAGAGGATAAAGAAATGATTGATGAGGCTAAAATATGGATTGAATCGGTTCTAAATAGTCAGCGGGGAGATGGTTATTTTGGACCTTCTTTTGCATGGGAGAGTTATATTTCCGAAGAGTTCAGGACTAAAGAGCAAGAACAGAAAAAGAAAGAAGCGATCGATTTTTGGCCCAATATGATTATGCTCTATTGCCTTCAATCTTATTATGAATATTCTAATGACCAGAGGGTTATTGATCTTATGACAAACTATTTTAAGTTTCAACTTGATATTGAAGAAGAAGAACTTCTTTCAGACAAGCATTATTGGCACAGAATTCGTGGTGGCGATAATTTACACAGTGTAATATGGTTGTACAATAGGACTGGAGAAAAATGGTTGTTGGAACTTGCTGAAAAGATATACAGAAGAACCGCTTCATGGACAAGTAGAGGACATGATTTAAAAGATATAGAAAGTTCAAAAGACAAAAGAGAAGGAGTAGAATATCCAGAATGGTTTACAGATATAATTGATTGGCATAATGTAAATATCGCCCAAGGATTTAGAACTCCGGCTCAGTACTATCTTTTAAACGGAGATGAGAAATACTTGAATGCAACGTATGAAAATTTCAATATTGTAAGAGATCATTTTGGTCAAGTTCCTGGTGGGATGTTTGGAGGTGATGAAAATTCAAGACCTGGTTATGACGATCCTAGGCAAGGAATTGAGCTTTGCGGAATTGTTGAACATATGAATTCTGATGAACATTTACTTAGAATAACTGGAGATATTTTTTGGGCAGACCATTTAGAAGATATAGCATTTAATTCTTATCCCGCCACTGTATCTCCTGATTTTAAGGCTGTTAGATATATTACAAGCCCAAATATGGTTGTAAGTGACTCAGAAAGTCATGGTCCAGGAATTGCAAATTGGTGGGTGGCAAATTTAAACTTTAATCCCTTTAGTTCAAGGTGTTGTCAGCATAATCATACACAAGGATGGCCTTATTTTACTGAAAACCTTTGGATGGCTACTCCTGATAATGGATTGGCCGCAGTTGTATATGCTCCATCAATTGTGAATGCAAAAGTTGGAGATGGTACGGAAATTTCAATAAAAAATAAAACAAAATATCCATTCGATGATGACCTATTATTTGAATTCAAAATGGATAAATCGGATGTTTTTCCTCTTTACTTTAGAATTCCATCTTGGGCTAAAAATTCAGAAATTCTTATAAATGGAAAAAAAATTAATGTAACAGCTCAGAAAGGAAAATACTTAAGAATTAATCGTAGGTGGTCAAATGGTGATCTAGTTAATTTAAATCTTCCAAAAAAATTAAGCTTAAGAACTTGGGAGAAAAATCATAATAGTGTTTCCATAAATTATGGCCCTTTAACTTTTTCTCTTAAGATTAAAGAAGATTATATTAATAAGCCAAGTGATAAAACTGCTATTTTTGATTCTAAATGGCAAAGCGATGTTGACAAAGAAAATTGGCCCACTTATGAAATATATCCTGGCTCTGCTTGGAATTACGGTTTAATTTTAGAGGATGATTTAAATGAAACGTTTGAAATCGCAGAAAAACAGTGGCCAAAAGATAATTTTCCATTTACCAATGAATCCTCTCCAATTTATATAAAGGCAAGAGCTAAAAAAATAGAATCATGGAAAATTGGTGAAACTAAATTAGTTGGGGAGTTAATGGATAGTCCGGTTGAATCAAATGAAAAAGAGGAAATTATCGAACTGGTTCCTATGGGCGCATCACGACTAAGGATATCATCCTTTCCAGTAATCAAAAATTAATTTAATTTTAGATTTTAAAAATTAAATTAAAAAAATAATGCAGATCACAAGATGGCTCGTTTTCATAATTTTTATAGGATCGTTTCAGTGGTATGCATTTCAGGCGTTTCGAACAATTTCTAACCTTAAGGTTTACTCATTTATTTATTGGTTTTTATCAAGTTTGATAATAGTAAATTTTGTTTATCAAACATTAAGTTTAGATCGCGCAGTTGGATTCAATTACAATTTTAGTATTTCATTAGGGTGCTTTCTAGCACTTTTACTTTTTGATTTAATTGTTATTATTTTTCTCTTTGCAGAAGACATATTTAGAATTATAAATTATTTAGCATCAACTATTTTTGGTGGTGAACAAACAACTAAAATAGCTGAAAGAAGAAAATTTTTATCTACACTAGCAATTGGAATTGCCACCATCCCTTTTGCCTCTTTGATTATTGGTATGTATAAGGGGAAGTATAATTTTAAAGTTCTAAATTATACTTTAGAGTTTGAAGATTTACCTGAATCTTTTGATGGATATAAAATCACTCAAATATCTGACCTGCATTGTGGAAGTTTAGACAATGAAAAAGAAATTTCCTATTGCATGAAACTTATAAATCGTCAAAAATCAGATATCATTGTTTTCACAGGTGATATGGTAAATAACAGGGCTAATGAACTTGATCGGTGGAAAGACATAATTTCAACTTTAAAAGCCAAAGACGGAAAATTTTCAATTTTAGGTAACCATGACTATGGTGATTATGTAAGATGGAATTCAAGTGATGAAAAAACGAAAAATTTTAATAACCTATTAAAAACTCAAAAAGAAATGGGTTTTAATTTATTATTAAATGAAAATTATTTTATAGAAAGGGGTGAGGACCGTATTGCTCTTATTGGTGTTGAGAATTGGGGTTCGGGATCTTTTAAAAAAGCTGGAAATTTAAAGAAAGCAATCACAAGTATTAACAGTAATGATTTTAAAATTTTACTTTCACATGATCCATCTCATTGGGAGTCTCAAGTTTTAACACATCCATATAATTTTAATTTAACCCTTAGTGGCCACACACATGGTTTTCAATTTGGTATTGAAATTCCGGGACTTTTAAAATGGAGTCCTGCAAAATGGAGATACAAACAGTGGGCAGGGATATATAAAGAAAAGGGACAAGTTATAAATGTCAATAGAGGACTAGGGTTTTTAGGATATCCAGGTAGAGTTGGTATTTTTCCTGAAATATCTGTTATAACTCTTAAAAAAGCATAAAAAAAGCTTGAAAAAAACTAAATTAGAAGACATAGAGTATTAAAGATGTCAAAGTTTGGAGACTTAATCGAGGGGGAAAAACCTATTCTTTTAGCATTTTATGAGGGTGTTGAAAATGAAGAGGATAGAATACAACCTATATTACTAGATGTAGCCAAAGCAATTGCAGATGCGGGTAAGGTAATTAAATTAGATATATCAAAAAACCCAAAGTTAGTCGAAGCACTTCGAATTAAAGCTGCCCCGACATTTACAATTTACAAGTCATCAGAGATGGTATGGAGAGAAACCGGTGAACAAGATGCAAATACTCTTATTGGCCTGATAAGCGAGTATCTTGATTAAATTTTTATCAAGTTTTGAAACACTTCTAGATCTTTAATAGAATTATAAATTCTCTCTTCTAGTAATTCCTCTCTAACTTTATTATCATATAAATTAGTATAAAATAAAATTCTTCTGTATCCGTTTACCTCGTCCATAATTCTTTCCTCTAGTTCTATTTGTCTAGTTGAATCAAAATTTGAAATTAGTTTCAGTCTTTCCTCATAAACTAATGATATCTCGTCAACTAACTTTCTGGCATTTAATGTGTCTCCTGACAGGTAAAAACCTTCTATGAATTCTTCCTGAGAAGTGTAAAAGTCGTATTTACCATAAAGAAATGAGAAGTTGATACTTGATTTTTGAAATGCTTTTATATAATCAGCCATTTTTTCTTCATCCTTGTTTTTCAAGGAGGTTTCAATTAATGACCTAAATCTTTCTACTTCTGTCAAAATTTCTTCTGCAAGATCAATCTTTAAAAAATCTGAAAGACTACTGAAATAAGCTAATTTTGATTTATGTTTATGCATTACTTTTTCTAAAATTTCTCTCGCCTTACTAACTTTTTTAATTCTATAGTAACTATCAATTATTGGATATAATAGACTATAATAACCAAAGAAATCTATTGGCATTTTTTCCATTGCCAAATCCAAAATTTCTTCAGCTTTTTCGAATTGTCCCGTATTTATAAGTTCTTCGGCCAAACGAGCCATATTACTTCTGTAGGATATACTATTTTTTCTAGTTTCTGGATCATGATAAATATTTTCTGAATTAGAATTACCCCATTCCCATTGTTTTACAATGTTGTACATCAAATTAGAATCTACTCTTCCCATAACATAGGGATTGTTTCTATTGGGAGGTGTTTTTATGGGTACTAATTTGTATACAAGGCCTTCAAGTTGAAGATAATCTTTCATCCATATATATTCTGAATCTGAAAAACTACCTCCTGTAAAATAAATGGGTCTTTTCCAATCATTATTTGCTAAAATATCTAACATCATCATTTGATTCTTATATATTCCAGAGGTTGGGAGATCAATGTCAATGTAAGGAACAATCAAATCCTCGTCTTCTTTTTTGACGATACCGTTTTCAATTACATTTTTAATATTAACCGGGACTCTAATTTTATTGGTAGGGTAATAAACCATTTCTTGAGTACCGGTAGGGAACTGATTTGGATTACCCCCAGATTGCTCTATTAGGTGTCTATACTTTGTTTCCTTTCTGTCACTTGCTATCCATCTAACAAAATCTTTTATTTCCCATCTTATCGAATCTGAAATCACGGGTTCATACTTTATATAATCTCTAACTCCATATGCATATAAATTATGTGTTAGCTGTGAGGGGATCGGGTTACTCTCATATGTTTTTCTTTTCATCTGATCGATATACCAATCAGTCGCCAATAAACTGGTATTTATTGGTCTTACATCGGTTCGGTATCCTTCAATGTCTTGAGCATACCACAGAGCAAATGTATCATTATCTCCAATTGTGAATATCATTGCATCAGAATCTTTTTGTATGGAAGTTAAATACGATTTGGCGACAGCTTGAGCTGTATATCTATTCGAACGGTCGTGGTCATCCCAATTTTGAAATCCCATTAAAAAAGGGACTAATAAAAAAATGGTAAAAATTGTGAAAATGTCAGCGAACTTGTATTTCCAATATTTTTTAATTTCTAAACATAAATTATATGCGCCGAGTCCAATCCAAATTGCAAAAACATAAAAAGATCCGACTAGTGCATAATCACGCTCTCTAGGTTCAAAAGGCCGTTCGTTCAAATAAACTTTTAAAGCTAGACCGGTAAAGAGGAAAAAAATTAATAAAATCCAAAAAATACGTTTGTCATATTTGTATGTAAATAAAATACCAATTAAACCGAGAATTAAGGGAAGAAAAAAATATGTATTTCTTGCTTTATTATTTTTCGCATCATCGGTTATTTTGGTCTGATTTCCTAACCGAATTTCATCAATAAAATTTATTCCACTAATCCAGTTTCCGTGTAGTACGTCGTAATTCCCTTGAACATCGTCTTGTCTTCCAACAAAATTCCACATGAAATATCTTACATACATATAATTTACTTGATAAGTAATAAAAAAGTACAAGTTTGACAAGAAAGATGGTTTTTCGATAACAATATATCTTGCCATATTTTTATAGAAATCATGATAGTCTTTTCCTGTTAAATCTCCATCTAATTGTTGCTGATAAAACTCACTAACAATCGATTTTAATTCATCACTATTTTTATATTCGGAAGACAATCTAAAATTTAAAGGGCCAGTGAAGTTTATGTAGTTTTCTGCGTGTTCTGGACTCCAAAGCCTTGGAAGAACTCCCCTATGGTTTCGATTTGAATTCACTTTTGCTCTTTCCCAATTATTGACAACAACATATTTTTTTAAAGTATAGTCCCTTTCATATTTAGGTTTATCATCTATGTAAGGTTCAATGTCATCTTGTCCAGCATACATATCTGAGAACATCGGGCCATAAAAAAGTTTAGTTTCTGGATACTGTTCCAAATTGTAATAGGCTAAAAGTTGTCTCGCGTCTGTGGGCGAGTTCTCGTTTATTACAGTATTGGCGTTAGCCCTAATAGGAAGCATTATCCATGAGGAAAATCCAAGTAAAACGAAAAATAAGCAAAGTATACCTGTATTAATATTGACCCAATTTTTTTGGGATGTAAATTTTAAGCTGTAATAAAAGAATAATAAAATAACAACTCCAGTAAAAATGGTCCCAGTGTTGAAGGGAAGATCTAAATTATTTACGAAGAAAACCTCGACTTCTCCAAAAATTGCCAAAGTAGATGGAAGTAAGAGTTTAAATATAAAGAGTAGAATGGCAACAGAAACTAAATTTGATAATATAAAATTCTTAAATGTAATTTTTTTTGTGTTTTTGAAAAAGTAAATCATACCTATGGCTGGTATTGTCAAAAGACCCATAAAGTGTACTCCAAACGAAAGGCCTATCACAAAAGATATAATTAACAACCATTTATCTCCATATTCTGTATTCATTTCTTCTTCCCATTTTAGAGCTAGCCAAAATAAAACTGATAAAATGAGAGTTGCCATAGCATAAACTTCTGCTTCAACTGCATTAAACCAAAAGCTGTCTGAAAAACATAAAGAAAGAGCCCCGATCGCTGCTGAACCCAAAATTGAAAACTTTTCATTTTCTCGGTTTAAACCCATTAATTTTGTGAATTTTTTTATTAGGATTACTAGAGATAAATACAAGAAAAGTATAGCAAATGAACTAGATAAAACCCACATAAAATTTACCATCAAAGCAATATTTTCATCCCCATCCGCAAATAACGAAAAAAAAGCACCCATCATTTGGTAAAATGGTGCTCCAGGGGGATGTCCAATTTGAAGTTTCGCAGAAGTTGAAATGTACTCTCCCGCATCCCAAAAACTAGCTGTTGGTTCAACCGTTAATGAAAATGTAGACAGAGCAATTACAAAAACTACAAAAGCAATAACTTTATTTAAAAAACGGAAACCTAATTTATTCATATTAGAACACGAAAATAAACATTATATATTGAATGGTTTAGTAATTGTTATGAAGAATAAATTAAATGTAAAGACATAATTTTTAAATAAACATTAGCCCTAATATCGAAATTCAGTTTTTGTCAAATGATAATATTATTATAAATTTGAATCCTTCAAATGGCCCATGGTGTAACTGGCAACACGTCTGATTTTGGTTCAGAAGAGTCTAGGTTCGAGCCCTAGTGGGCCAACTTCTGTTATAAAAAAACCCCCGAGATAAACTTGGGGGAATTATTAACAACATTATCGCAATTACATGAAAAAATATTACCTTAAAATTACTGTATGAAACTTATTTTTATGTTAAGATTCTTATAATGTTTTCCCAATAAATAGTTAAAATTTATTTAGTCGAAACCTGATACTCCTTGAATGGTGGTATACTTTAGAGTTTTCTTTTTATCAGGGTAAATTATCTCATATGCACCATGAACCGCCAAGGTAGCTTCATGAAATCCACACAGAATTAACTTTAATTTCCCATCATATGTGTTTATATCTCCGATTGCGAAGATACCTTTTATATTGGTACTATAATTATTTGTATTATCAACTTTAATGGCATTTTTTACTATATCTAAACCCCAGTTTCCTATTGGACCTAACTTTGGAACCAAACCAAAAAGTGGGAACCAATAGTCTGTCTCGAGAGTATAATTTATCTCATTTCTATCTTTAACAGATAATGATTTTAAATGATTATTTCTACCATTTATTGAAAAAACCTCGGAATCGAGATATAAATTAATTTTACCCGCTTTGCTCAATTCAAATATCTTATCCACTGAATCTTTATTGGCTCTAAAACTTTTACTTCTATGGATTAAATTAATTGGATATTTAGATTTTTTTGAAAAATAAATCGCCCAATCAAGGGCAGAGTCACCTCCTCCAGATATTGATATTTTTTTATTTAAATAAGCATCGGGATCCTTCACATAAAATTCAATACCTTTTCTTTCAAATTTATCAATCAAACTAATTTTAGGTTTTCGTGGTTCCATACTTCCAAGACCTCCCGCAATAAAAATAACTTTACCTTGAAGTTTTGTACCCATATTAGTTGAAATTTCAAAAAAATCTCCAACTTTTTTAAAAGACTCCGCCCTTTCTCCTAGTGTAAATCCTGGCTTGAAAGGTTTAGCTTGTTTTAACAAATTTGAAATTAGTTTTCCAGCCAATATTTTTGGATATCCGGGAATATCATATATTGGTTTTTTTGGATATAGTTCTGTCAATTGACCTCCAGGAACAGAAACAATATCAATTAAATGACATCTAAGTTTCATCAGTCCTGCTTCGAAAACTGCAAATAAACCTACTGGCCCTGCTCCAATGATTAGAATATCGGTTTTGATCATTATAGATATTTGTTCTCAAAATTAATCATATTTTTAATCAATGCCTTATCATTTATTGCTGCGATTCAAATAATATTTGCTATAATAAAAAATTTAAACTAATTTTGGGTTGTTTTTGGTTAAAGCAGAAGACTAAATGTCTTCTTTTTTTTTATATGAAATTTGAAGAAAAATTTAAGATTGTTTTGAGTGAAATCCTTGATAATTATAAGTCACTATTTTTAATAGAATTAACTTTTGGTGTTAATAATGATGTTAAAGTTTTTTTAGACGGAGATAACGGTGTTACTCTGAAAGATTGTGCGCTTATCAGTTCCGATATAAAAAAAAAAATTAACCAAGATGAAACTAATTATTCCGTTGAGATTGGCTCTTGTGGAATTGATTATCCATTAACATTAATGAGGCAATTCAAAAAAAATATTTTTAGAAAAATTGAAATAACCGATTTCGATGATCGAAAATATAATGGAGTCCTCGCAAAAGTTTCAAACACCAGTTTTATGATTAATTGGAAAGAGAGGCAGCCTAAAAAAATTGGCAAGGGAAAGGTGACTGTAGATCTTTCAAAAAGCTTCAATTTCGGTGAATATAAAAAAGCTCAGATAATTTTAAATTAAGCAAATATGGAAAATTTAGCTCTTATAGAATCTTTTTCAGAATTTAAAGACGAAAAACTCATTGATAGGGTTACTTTAATGGTAATTTTAGAAGAGGTTTTTAGGAACACTTTAAAAAGAAAATATGGATCTGACGAAAATTTTGATATTATAATAAATCCAGATAAGGGAGACTTAGAAATTTGGAGAAATAGAATTGTTGTTGATGATGGCAAAGTCGAAGATCCTAATCAAGAAATTGAATTGACTCAAGCAAGAAAAATTGAGCCTGATTTTGAGGTGGGTGAAGATGTTTCCGAAGAAGTCAAATTAATAGACTTGGGCAGAAGGGTTATTTTATCATTAAGACAAAATTTAGTTTCTAAAATTCATGAACATGATTCCACAAATGTTTTTAAACAATTTAAAGAACTTGAGGGGGAACTTTACACTGCTGAAGTTCACCATGTCAGAAATAGAGAGGTGATTTTGTTAGACGATGATGGTAACGAAATGATTCTCCCTAAAGATAGGCAGATCAGTTCTGACTTTTACAGAAAAGGTGACAGTGTCAGAGGTATAATTGAAAGTGTTGAACTTAGAGGCAACAAACCAAGGATAATTTTTTCAAGAACATCACCTAAATTTTTAGAGAAATTATTTGAACAAGAAATTCCTGAGGTTTTTGATGGACTAATCAATATAAAAAAGGCGGTAAGAATTCCTGGGGATAAAGCGAAAGTTTCAGTTGATTCATACGATGACAGGATAGATCCTGTAGGTGCGTGTGTTGGAATGAAAGGATCAAGAATTCATGGAATAGTTCGAGAGCTTGGGAATGAAAACATAGATGTCATAAATTATACTAATAATTTGCAACTCTACATTACACGATCTCTATCACCTGCAAAGATAAATTCTTTAAAGATTGATGAAGAAAACAAAAGAGTTCAGGTTTATTTAAATCCTGAAGAGGTTTCAAAGGCAATTGGCAGAGGTGGTAACAATATTCGCCTAGCTGGACAGCTGACTGGTTACGAGATTGATGTCTACCGAGAGGGGATGGAGGAAGATGTTGAATTGAGCGAATTTTCAGACGAAATTGACGGCTGGGTTATTGAAGAATTTAAAAAAGTTGGACTTGATACCGCAAAAAGCATAATTGAATTAGATCAGTCAGAGCTTATAAAAAGAACTGACCTCGAAGAAGAAACCATAAATGAAGTAATTAAAATTTTAAAAGAGGAATTTGAGTAATAATTACAGCAAAAAAGCACCAACGGAAATTTAACTAATGGCAGATAATGGACTAACATTGCGACTAAATAAGGTTTTAAGAGAGCTAAATATCTCCTTGGATAGAGCTGTTGAATATTTATCAAATATTGGATGTGAGATTGAAGCAAGGCCAACAACAAAAATTTCTCAAAAGACATACAATCTTCTTCTAGAAGGTTTTAAAACTGATAAATCCAAAAAAGATGAATCTGCAGAAATAAGTGAGGAAAAACGAAAAGAAAAAGAAAATTTAAGATTACAGCAGGAAAAAATAAACCAGGAGAAAACTTTCAGTAATGAAAAAAAGACTGATATAATAACTGCTAGCAGTTCCGTAAGAAAATTTAAACCAATTGGGAAAATTGACTTAGAATCAAAGAATACTTTATTGCCAGACAAACCCAAAATTGGAGAAACAAATCAAGAACATTTAGTTAAAGATGAGAAAAAGATTTCTTCTGATGAAAAATCATCATCTGAAAATGATAAAGTATTAACTAATTACAAAAAAATTATTGCTCCTGTAAAAACTGGAAAAACTGTTGACTTAGAAAAAATTAAACAACAAGAAAAAAGCGTTGAGGCCTCTAGAAAGAAAAAAAGAAAGAGAATTACAAGCAAGGAAAATCCTAAGAAAAATTCCCAAAGTTTTAATAATTCTTTAAATAAAACGTCAGCTAAGAGCAATTCAGCCAAAGACCAATCTTTAAAAATTGAACCCACCGAAGAAGAAGTTCAAAGACAAGTTCGAGAAACTCTAGAAAAGTTACAAAGTAAGTCTTCAAAGTCTAGGGGGGCTAAATATAGAAAAGACAAAAGGGTTCAACACAAACAGAAAAGTGAAGAAGAACAAGCTATTCAGGAAGCCCAAAGTAAAATCTTAAGAGTTACAGAGTTTATAACCGTAGGGGATGTTGCCACCATGATGGAGGTTGCAGGAAACGAAATTATATCTGCATGTATGTCTTTAGGAATAATGGTTACAATGAATCAAAGGCTGGATGCAGAAACTCTTACAATAGTTGCTGAGGAATTTGGATTTAAGGTTGAATTTGCTAAAGCCGAAATTGATGATAATTTTGATTCTGAAATTGAAGATAATGAGTCAGAACTTTCACCTCGTGCTCCAATCGTAACTGTAATGGGACATGTCGATCACGGCAAAACATCTCTTTTAGATTATATAAGAAAAGAAAACGTGATAGCTGGTGAATCTGGAGGTATTACTCAGCATATAGGTGCATATTCTGTTACTCTGGAAAACCAATCAAAAATTACTTTTCTTGATACACCCGGACACGAAGCATTTACCTCTATGAGAGCCAGAGGTGCCCAACTAACAGATATAGCAGTTATTGTAATTGCTGCAGATGACGACATTATGCCTCAAACAAAAGAAGCAATAAGCCACGCTCAAGCCGCTAGTGTTCCAATCGTATTTGCTATAAATAAAGTTGATAAGGAAACTGCAAATCCAGAAAAAATTAAAGAGGGATTAGCTAACATGAATCTTATGGTCGAAGACTGGGGAGGTAAAATCCAGTCACAGGATATATCTGCTACAGGTGGGAAGGGTGTAAAAGAACTTCTGGAGAAAATTTTATTAGAAGCTGAATTGTTGGAATTAACTGCAAATTTTGTAAGACCGGCAAAAGGTACTGTAATTGAAGCATATCTTGATAAAGGACGTGGTTTCATTTCAACTCTACTAGTCCAAAGCGGGACCTTAAAAATTGGAGATTTTATCCTAGCCGGTAAAAATAGCGGAAAAGTAAAAGCTCTTTTTGATGAAAGAGGTAAAAATATGTCAATAGCCCCACCTTCAACTCCTGTTTCAATACTTGGTTTAGATGGAGCTCCACAAGCCGGAGATAATTTTTTGATATTGAAAGATGAAAAAGAGGCAAAACAAATAGCAGCGAAGAGGACCCAATTGCAAAGAGAACAAAATGTTAGAACCCAGCGTCATGTTACTTTGGATGAAATTGGAAGAAGAATTGCTCTTGGGGAATTTAAAGAGTTAAATATTATTTTGAAGGGTGATGTGGATGGTTCTGTAGAGGCACTCTCTAATTCTTTAGAAAATCTCTCAACACAAGAAATTGAGGTTAAAATTATTCACAAAGGAGTTGGGGCAATAACTGAGTCAGATATCATCCTTGCCTCCGCGTCTGACGCAATTGTTATTGGTTTTAATGTCAGGCCAATGGGAAATGCGAGGTCTTTATCTGTCAAAGAAAAAATTGATATTCGGACTTATTCCATAATTTATGACGCTATTAATGATGTAAAAGACGCTATGGAAGGGATGCTTTCACCCGAGCTTAAAGAGGAAATTACTGGAAATGCAGAAATAAGAGAAACCTATAAAATATCTAAAGTTGGAACTATTGCTGGCTGTATGGTTACCAATGGAAAAATTTTCAAAAATTCTGGGGTGAGATTAATAAGAAATGGGGTCGTTGTTTTTACCGGAGTCTTACTTTCACTTAAAAGGTTTAAGGATGATGTTAAAGAGGTTGCAAAAGGTTATGATTGTGGAATTCAAATTAAGGGTTTTAATGATTTAAAAACGAACGACTTAATAGAGGCTTTCCAAGAAGTTGAAGTGAAGAAAAAATTATAAATTGTTAGGTTTAAGTAAAAATGCTGAGGGATAAATTTTTCTTATAAAATCTAATCTTTTAATTGCTTTCAAGTACTCTTTAAAATTTCCAACCCTAACTTTATAGTTTGGTGTTTCAAATGATAATTTTGATTCCCATTCCGGAAATTTTTTTTCAAAATCTAATAAAATCATTTTAGCTCTTTCATAATCACCGTTGTATAGTTGTATTGCATAGTAATTATTTTCAAACTTTTTTTTATTTACTAAAATCTTTAATGAGAGAAGTTTATCTACTTCGTCACTTTTTTCTATACCTAAATTTTTAGATTGCCCATATATTGTTGAACAATTAAAAATAACCATTATAAAAATAAGATTACCGAAACCCCTGAAAAAAAACATAATAACAAAGTAATTTACATAAAAATAAAAAATTTAAAATTAAACAAAAACCCCCTTTATTTAGATTCATTATAAATTAAATTAAATGACAATATTTGCTTTTTACAACTGCTGTATATGTATTAATTTTGGAGCTAAAATTGGTGCAATTTTAATTATTTTATTTAAATTTGTTATAACATTTTTATAGTGGAGATTGAGCTTAAATTACAAAGGTTGCTGAGGAAAATTTTACTACCATTTTCATTTATTTTTTGCGGGATTTTTTATGGTCAAGATCCAGATCCTTTAGTTGGGAAAAAACTTTTTAATGCTAATTGCGCGGCATGTCACAAACTTAACAAAAAAGCAGTCGGACCTGCCCTAAAAGGTGTTACTTCCAAATATGATAAAGAATGGCTTTACAGTTGGATAAAAAACAGTTCTGCCATGATTAAATCAGGAGATGCCCAAGCAATTGCAATATGGGAAGAATACAATAAATCTGTAATGAATAATTTTCCACAATTGTCTAACCAAGACATAGACAACATTTTGGCTTACACAGATTATGTTCCACCTCCAACAGTTGCTGCAGTTTCGAATATTCCTGTTCAGCCTGTTCAAAACAATTCTATCTCTAATCAGCTTATATTATTTGCATTAGTTCTAATATTTACAATTTTACTCACTATGCTGGTTCTAGTCAATAGGACTCTTAAAAAAATTGCTGTTGCTAACGGAGTGGTTCTTGTCGAGGAAAAAGAGAAAAAAAATATAACACCTGTATGGGAGGCATTTGTAAAAAATCAATTTTTAGTTTTTGTTAGTGTTGTTTTTCTTCTTCTTTCAAGTGCATATTTTGGTTATGGATATTTAATGCAGATTGGAGTGGATCAAGGTTACATGCCGGTTCAGCCAATCCACTATTCTCACAAGATTCATTCTGGCGCAAATCAGATTGATTGCAATTATTGTCATTCCTCTGCTAGAGTCTCAAAGCATTCTGGTATTCCATCCCTGAACGTTTGTATGAATTGCCATGTTAATATTGCTGAGTATAATGGTGAAGAAGATCTAGAAAATGGGTACACTAAAGATTTCTACACAAATGAAATTAAAAAACTATATGCTGCTGTTGGTTGGGACGAAGATAATCAAAGATACACAGGGCAAATTGAACCAGTAAAGTGGGTTAGAATTCATAATCTTCCCGATTTTGCTTATTTCAATCACTCTCAACACGTTAGTGTAGGTAAGGTTGATTGTCAAAATTGTCACGGACCGGTTGAGGAAATGGAAGTTATGTACCAATACTCACCTCTAACAATGGGGTGGTGCATAGACTGTCATAGAAAATCAAATTTAAAGTTAGAGGATAATGAATATTATCAAAAGATACATGAATCCTTATCTAAGAAGTATGGAGTTGAGAAGCTAACTGTTGCTCAAATGGGGGGACTAGAATGTGGAAAGTGTCATTATTAAATAAGTTACAGTGAAGAAGAAAAAGACATATTGGAAAAATATTGAACAGATTGATAAAAAATCACCTTTAAAAAATGATATTGAAAACAAAGAGTTTGCCAATCAACTTCCAGTAGATAAAATTTTGTTGAATCAAGATGATTTTCAATTAGAAAATACAAATAGAAGAGATTTTCTGAAATATGTTGGGTTTAGTACAACTGCTGCAGCACTAGCCGCCTGTGAGGGACCGGTAATAAAATCTGTACCTTATGTAGTACAACCAGAACAAATAAGACCAGGAATTCCCAACTATTATGCATCTACTATTGCTGACGGATTTGATTTTACTAGTATTTTGATAAAGACACGAGAAGGAAGACCGATAAAGATTGAAAGTAATAAAGAAGCACCGGATTTCGGCAGTGCAAATGCAAGAGTACATGCATCAGTTTTGTCTTTGTATGACTCGAAAAGAATTCAACTTCCTAAAATTGAAGGCCAAGATTCTTCATGGGATTCTCTAAAAACACAGGTTTTGTTAGATTTAAATTCAGCGTCTGAAAAACAAGGGAAGGTGGTCTTACTAACTCAGACATTTGCTAGCCCTACCACAAACAAAATTATTAATGAACTGGTAACTAAATTTCCCAACATAGAACAAATAACCTTAGACACAGTACCTTCAAATTACGCGGTACAGGCATTCAAAGATGCATATGGATTTACAGGACTTGTTGATTATGATTTCAGTAAATCCCATTTTATCGTTTCTGTTGATGCGGACTTTTTAGGAGACTGGCAAGGGGGAGGGTATAATACTAAATATGTCAGTAACAGAGTGCCGGACAGGAAAAACGGAAAAGGAAAAATGTCAAAGCATATTCAGTTTGAGGCAAACATGTCTCTAACTGGAGCCAACGCAGATATAAGAGTGCCAGCGACACCATCCGAGCAAAAAAAGATTTTATCTTATATATATTCTGAGGTGAAAGGAGTAAAAAGTAAAGTTAAATTGTCTCCAGAGCATGAAAAAAAAGCAAGATTTGCTGCAAACGGAATAAAAAAATTCGGTTCCAAAGCTGTGATCGTTTCTGGTTTAGACGACAGGAGCGTGCAAGACCTGATATTAGATTTGAATAATTATATAAAAAGCTTTGCTATTGACAATTCTGCAAGACTAACTCGTACCCAAAGTGGTAACGAGGTAGATGCCTTTATAGAAGAGCTGTTAGCTGGCAAAATAAGTGGGTTAATCGCTGTTGGTGTCAATCCAGTCTATAGTTTATCAAATGGAGAAAAGATAAAAGACGCTATTAAAAATTTAGACTTTTCTTTATCATTTTCAATGAAAAAAGATGAAACATCGTCGGTTTGTAAATATATCGCAGCTACACCACATTATTTAGAATCCTGGGGAGACTACGAGTTTAAAGAGGGATATTATTTTTTAGCTCAACCAACAATCAAACCTCTTTTTAATACAATGCAATTTCAGGATTTTGTATTATCTATTATAGGTTCAAACAAAGACTATTATGCAAGCATCAAAGAGTTTTGGTCGCAAAACATTTTAAATGGAAAATCTTGGAATAAAGTTTTACATGACGGATTTTATCAAAAAAAGAAAAATGAAAAACTTAAGTTTAAACCTAAAAAAAATATAAATATCGTTGAAGATTCCAAAAGCAACAGTAAGCTGGATATGGAACTTGTCTTATACACAAAAATAGGTATGGGCGACGGACAACAAAGTAATAATCCTTGGCTGCAAGAATTTCCAGATCCAATAACCAGAGTAACTTGGGATAACTATTTGACAATTTCTTCTTTTGATGCCAAAAGAATAGGTTTAAAAAACATAAATGTTGCAAATGGCGCCTTAAACGGTAGTTATGCTAAAATAAGCAATGGTGACAGCTTTTTGAAAATTCCAGTTGTAATTCAACCAGGGCAGGCTAAAGGTTCGGTTGGATTAGCTTTAGGGTATGGTAGAAAAATGGGAATTCAAGAAGAGATGCAAACTGGGGAAAATGCATTTGTTTTCTTTAGACATTTTCAGAAAAATCAAAATGTAAAAGTTGAATTGACTGACGGCTTTCACGAATTCGCCTGTACTCAACTCCAGAACACTCTTATGGGTCGAGGTGATATTATAAAAGAAACTACTTTGGAAATTTTTAATTCAAAAGATAAAGAGTACTGGAATCCAATTCCAAAGGTTTCTAAAAACCATATTGAAACTGCTGTTACATCCAAGGAGGTCGATATTTGGGAGAGTTTTGATAGATCAATAGGACACCATTTTAATTTGTCTATTGATTTAAACGCTTGTACTGGTTGTGGAGCTTGTGTCATAGCTTGTCATGCTGAAAATAATGTACCTGTTGTTGGCAAAAGAGAAATTCGAAAGTCCAGAGATATGCACTGGCTAAGAATTGATAGATATTATTCTTCCGAAGATTCTTTTGAAGACGATGTGGATACGAAAGATGCAATTTCTGGAATTGGTGACTCTTTAACAACTTTTGGAAAAATGGAGAAGGCTTCTGAAAATCCTCAGGTAGCTTTTCAACCTGTTATGTGTCAGCATTGTAACCACGCTCCTTGTGAAACTGTTTGCCCGGTTGCTGCGTCGTCTCACGGACGCCAAGGGCAAAATCATATGGCCTACAATAGATGTGTTGGAACAAGATACTGTGCGAATAATTGCCCTTACAAAGTAAGAAGATTTAATTGGTTTCTTTATAACAAAAACGACGAGTTTGATTACCACATGAACAACGATTTAGGGCGAATGGTTTTAAACCCTGATGTTGTTGTGAGATCACGAGGTGTAATGGAGAAGTGTTCAATGTGTATACAAATGACCCAGAAAACCATCCTTGATGCTAAATTAGAGGCAAGGCAAATAAAGGATGGTGAATTCAATGTAGCTTGTTCTTCTGCTTGTACAACTGGGGCAATGGTATTTGGAGATATAAATGATAATGAAAGTAAAGTTTCTAAACTAAAAGCTGATGAAAGAATGTATCACCTTTTAGAAAGCGTAGGAACAAAACCTAATGTTATGTACCAGACTAAAATTAGAAATACTTAATATATAATTATGGCATCACACTACGAAGCAGCTATTCGAAAACCATTAGTAACAGGTGAAAAATCATATCATGATGTTACGGAAGATATAGCAGCACCAGTTGAGGGAAAAGCAAATTTGCAGTGGTGGATTGTGTTTTCAATTGCCCTAGTCGGATTTTTGTGGGGAGTTGGATGTATTATATATACTATCTCCACAGGTATAGGAGTTTGGGGATTAAATAAAACTGTTGGTTGGGCTTGGGATATTACCAATTTTGTTTGGTGGGTAGGCATTGGTCATGCAGGGACGCTAATTTCAGCGGTGCTTTTGCTTTTTCGTCAAAAATGGAGAATGGCTATCAACAGATCTGCGGAGGCAATGACAATTTTTTCTGTTATTCAGGCAGGACTTTTTCCAATTATACATATGGGACGTCCTTGGCTAGGATACTGGGTGCTACCTATTCCAAATACATATGGCTCCTTGTGGGTAAATTTCAATTCTCCTCTTCTTTGGGATGTGTTCGCAATATCAACTTATTTGTCAGTATCTTTAGTCTTTTGGTGGACTGGACTACTTCCGGATTTTGCAATGATAAGAGACAGAGCAATTAAACCATTTCAAAAGAAAATTTATTCTATTCTTAGTTTTGGATGGTCTGGAAGAGCAAAAGACTGGCAGAGGTTTGAAGAAGTCTCGCTTGTTCTAGCTGGTCTGGCTACACCATTAGTTTTGTCAGTGCATACCATCGTATCTTTTGACTTTGCTACCTCTGTGATACCTGGATGGCATACAACAATATTCCCCCCTTATTTTGTTGCTGGAGCAATTTTTTCTGGATTTGCAATGGTACAAACATTGCTGATTATTACCAGAAAGGTGTGTAATCTAGAAAACTATATTACAGTACAGCATATAGAACTTATGAATATTGTTATTATGATTACTGGGTCTATAGTTGGTGTTGCATATATAACTGAATTATTTATTGCTTGGTACTCTGGTGTTGAGTATGAACAATATGCATTTTTAAACAGAGCAACTGGTCCTTACTGGTGGGCTTACTGGTCAATGATGACTTGTAATGTTTTCTCACCTCAGTTTATGTGGTTTAAGAAATTAAGAACAAGTATTATTTTTTCGTTTCTAATTTCAATAGTTGTAAATATTGGAATGTGGTTTGAGCGTTTTGTCATTATTGTGACCTCACTTCACAGAGACTATTTGCCTTCTTCATGGACAATGTTCTCTCCAACCTTTGTTGATATTGGAATATTTATTGGGACTATAGGTTTTTTCTTTGTACTATTTTTACTTTATGCGAGAACATTTCCTGTGATTGCCCAGGCCGAGGTGAAAACAATCTTAAAATCCTCTGGTGATAATTACAAAAAACTAAGAGATGGTGGAAAATAGTAAATATATTCATGCAGTTTATGACGATGATGACACTCTTCTGAGTGCAGTCAAAACTCTTCGTGAAAAGAACTTTGGAATCGATGAAGTGTATACACCATTTCCAGTCCATGGGCTTGATAAAGTAATGGGAATAAATGAAACAAGAATTTCAATAATGTCTTTCATATATGGATGTATTGGATTTTCCATAGCAGTATTAATGATAAATTTTATTATGATTGAAGATTGGCCACAAAACATTGGGGGAAAACCTAGTTTTACCTTTTTTGAAAATATGCCCTCTTTTGTACCAGTACTGTTTGAAATGACAGTCTACTTTGCAGCCCATTTGATGGTTATTACCTTTTATCTAAGAAGTAAATTATGGCCTTTCAAAAAGTCTGAAAATCCCTTACCATCTACTACTGATGACAAATTTTTAATTGAGATTCATTCAAACGGCGAGGATAAAAAAATAAAAGCACTTCTAAAAAAGACGGGTGCTTTGGAAATTAGTATGTATGAAAAAGAAGAGTAGATGAAAAAAATAAAAATTTTATTTATAGGCTTATTTTTCGGTTTAACACTTTTTGGATGTTATGATTCAACGCAACCTAATTACCAGTATTTTCCAAATATGTATGATCCAGTAGGGTACGAATCATACGCTGAATCTAAAGCTTTTCGCAATGGAATAGAAGCCCAAATCCCAGCAGAGGGAACAATTTCTAGAGGCTGGACCCCATATGATTATCCAAATTCAAATGAAGGATATGATACTGCAAAATTAAATCTTAAATCCCCAATTGAATTTAATGATGAAAACTTAGAAAAAGGCAAGGAGTTGTATGGTGTTTATTGTGCGGTTTGTCATGGTAATAAAGGTAATGGACAAGGTATTTTAATGACTCGTGAAAAGTATTTGGGTGTTCCAAGTTATGCTGATAGAGAAATCACTGAAGGTAGTATTTATCATGTGATTTTCTATGGAAGGAATGCTATGGGATCGCATGCAAGCCAAGTTAACGAAATAGAGAGATGGCAAATAACACAATATGTAATGGAACTTAGAAGTAAACTAAAGTGATGACAGAGGAAAGATATTTATTTAACCGTAGACTAAAATTAGTATCGTTTACATTAATGATATTAGGTCTATTGGGTTTATCTTTTGGATTTATAACGGCTCCAAAAAATATTCAAGAGGCTAAAGAAATTATATCTCATCATAATCACGGAGAAGATCACTCTGACAATTCTAAGATTAAAAAAGATAAAATAGATCTCAATTCCTTGAGTATAATGTCTGGATTTAAAAAGGAAAGTGAAGAACACGGCAGCTCGCATGACGAACACGTTTTTCATCAATTAAGCAATAAGCCGTGGGCTGCACTTTATGTAGCTGCTTTTTTCTTCTTCATGATTTCGTTGGGAACTTTAGCTTTTTATGCTATTAACCGAGCAGCCCAAGTAGGTTGGTCTCCGATACTCTTTAGAGTAATGGAAGGTATTACAGCTTACTTGTTACCAGGAGGATTAATTGTTATTTTCATATTATTTTTGTCGGGTCTTCACCTAAATCATCTTTTTATTTGGATGGATCCAGATGTGGTAGCACATGATAAAATAATTGCTGCTAAAAAAGGTTATTTAAATGTTCCATTTGTTATAGCCAGAGGTTTGTTTTTTCTCGGGGGCTGGAGCTTGTATAGATTTTTTTCCAGGAAATTTTCTTTAGCTCAAGATTTGGCTAAGGACAACAAGTACCACAAGAAAAACTTTAGAATTTCTGCAGGTTTTTTAGTTTTTTACATTGTCACTGAATCCATTATGTCATGGGATTGGATAATGTCAATTGACCCGCACTGGTTCAGTACGCTTTTTGGATGGTATGTTTTTGCAAGCATGTTTGTTAGTGGTATTTCAACAATTGCACTGGTAACGATTTATTTAAAATCTAAAGGATATTTGAAAGAGGTTAATGATAGTCATATCCATGATTTAGGAAAATTTATGTTTGGTGTTAGTGTCTTTTGGACCTATTTGTGGTTCTCTCAGTTTATGCTCATATGGTATTCTAATATACCGGAAGAAGTCACCTATTTTATAACTAGAATAGAAGATTATAAATTGCCCTTTTTTGGAATGATAGTTTTGAACTTCATATTTCCATTTCTTATGTTAATGAATAGTGATTACAAAAGAATGAACACATTTATTGTAACTACGGGTATTGTAATTATTATTGGGCATTATATTGACGTTTTTAACATGATTATGCCCTCTGCAGTTGGTGATCAGTGGTTTATTGGTATAACTGAAATAGGAGGGTTTATGTTTTTTATGGGACTATTCATGTATGTGGTTTTCAACGAACTAACAAAGGCTCCGTTAATAGCAAAAGGAGATCCGTATTATGGGGAAAGCGAACGTTTTCATTATTAAATAATTTAGAAAGCAAATGACAGTATTATTAATATTTACAATTTTAATTTTGATTTCCATATCAATTTGGCAAATATCGAAAATGTTTGAACTATCTCAAACTAAAGTCAATGACACAGAGATTGCAGATGACAAAGACAATGATTACCAAGGAAAGATAATGTTTGCTTTTCTTGTATTTATCTATTTGCTAACACTTTTTTCGTTTTATCAGTGGGGAGATGTTTTATTACCTAAAGCAGCTTCAGATCACGGGGATTTGTATGACTCACTCATGTGGTCAACATTTGCTGTAATTTTCTTTGTTCAAACCATAACCCAAGCTTTGTTGCATTACTTTGCATACAAATATAGAGGTGAGAAAAACAAAAAAGCATTTTTCTTAGCTGATAATGACCGATTAGAGGCAATTTGGACTATAATTCCAATGATTGTTTTAGCAGGTCTAATTTTATTTGGACTGTACACATGGACAGATATTATGACAGTCGAAGAAAATGAAGATGCTTTAATTGTTGAACTCTATGCCCAACAATACAATTGGAAAGCAAGATATGCTGGTAACGATGGAGTTTTAGGAGATGCCAATGTGAGATTTTTAAACGACTTTGATGGTAAAAATCTTGTTGGTATTGACGCTACAGATCCTAATGGTTTAGATGATGTAGTTGTTCAAGAATTACATCTCCCAGTTGGAAGAGAAATTATATTTAAAATGAGATCTCAAGATGTTTTACATTCGGCTTACATGCCTCATTTCAGAGCACAAATGAACTGTGTTCCAGGAATGATAACAGAGTTTGCATTTACACCAATAATGACAACAGAGCAAATGAGACAGACTCCAGAGATGAAAGCCAAGGTTAAAAAAATAAATAAAATAAGAGCTAAGAATAGCGAAGACTTAGTTTCTAGAGGTGAGGAACCTTTAGAGCCATATATTTTCGACTATATTCTTTTATGTAATAAAATTTGTGGGGCTTCTCACTACAACATGCAAATGAAGATTATAGTTGAAACAGAAGATAAATTTAAAAAATGGATGGGCAGTCAACAAACATTTGCTCAATTTATACAATAATTAATAGTATTAAGAATATGTCAACAGTAATTACTACAGAGGAAGAGGTTCACGAACATCACCACAAAGAAACATTTATAACAAAATATATTTTCAGTCAAGACCATAAAATGATTGCAAAGCAATACCTTATAACAGGTTTGTTTATGGGAATAATTGGAATAGCTATGTCTCTACTTTTTAGAGTTCAGTTAGCTTGGCCGGAGCAGTCGTTTAAAATTTTTGAAGTATTTTTAGGGAAATGGGCTCCTGAAGGCGTTATGGATCCAAACGTATACCTTGCCTTGGTTACCATTCACGGAACAATAATGGTATTTTTTGTTCTTACAGCAGGTTTGAGTGGTACATTTAGTAACTTACTTATTCCTCTACAGATCGGTGCACGCGATATGGCATCTGGGCTTTTAAATATGATCGCCTACTGGTTATTTTTTCTCTCATCAGTTTTGATGATTGCCTCATTATTCGTTGAAGCTGGGCCGGCTGCTGCTGGATGGACTATATATCCACCTCTTTCAGCCTTACCTCAAGCTCAACCGGGTTCAGGTCTTGGCATGACGCTATGGTTGGTTTCTATGGCAATTTTTGTTGCCTCCTCCCTTCTGGGGTCACTGAATTATATAGTCACTGTAATTAACTTAAGGACTAAAGGGATGAGCTTCTCAAGGCTACCCCTTACAATATGGGCTTTTTTCATAACTGCAATAATTGGGGTAGTTTCTTTTCCTGTCTTACTTTCCGCGGCTTTATTACTAATAATGGACAGAAGTTTTGGTACATCCTTTTTCCTTTCAGATATTTTTATACAAGGAGAAGTATTGCACTATCAAGGTGGCTCTCCTGTTTTGTATGAACATTTATTCTGGTTTTTAGGTCATCCGGAAGTATATATTGTTCTTCTTCCAGCTCTCGGAATCACATCAGAGGTTATAGCAACCAATGCTAGAAAGCCAATTTTTGGTTATCGAGCTATGGTTGCATCTATACTGGCTATAGCCTTTCTCTCCACAATTGTATGGGGTCACCATATGTTTATCAGTGGTATGAATCCTTTCTTGGGCTCGGTATTTACCTTTACTACCCTTTTAATCGCAATACCTTCAGCCGTAAAAGCCTTTAATTATATAACAACTTTGTGGAAAGGAAATTTACAACTCAACCCAGCCATGTTGTTTTCTATTGCACTAGTTTCTACATTTATATCAGGCGGATTAACAGGAATTATTTTAGGAGACAGTACTCTTGATATAAATGTTCATGATACATATTTTGTTGTTGCACATTTTCATTTAGTTATGGGAATATCTGCACTTTATGGTCTTTTTGCAGGAGTTTATCATTGGTTTCCAAAAATGTTTAAACGAATGATGAATAAAAATTTAGGATACATCCATTTCTGGATTACTGCAGTAGGCGCCTATGGTGTTTTCTTCCCAATGCATTTTATTGGAATGGCAGGACTACCCAGAAGATATTACACTAACACGGCTTTTCCTTATTTTGACGATATTGCAGATATAAATATTGTTATTTCAGTTTTTGCTTTCATCGCGGGTGCAGCACAAATTATTTTTCTTTACAATTTCATACATAGTATTTATTACGGAAAACCAACAACTCAAAATCCTTGGAAGTCCACTACATTAGAATGGACAGCACCCATTGAACATATTCATGGGAATTGGGATGGGGAGATTCCTCACGTTTATAGATGGGCGTATGATTACTCAAAACCAGGGAAAAAAGACGATTATGTTCCTCAAACTGTCCCCTTAGAAAAAGGAGAAGAGGAACTACAACATTAATTTTATCCAAATTTGAACATGAATTGAAAAAGGGGCGTTGGTGCCTCTTTTTTCTTATATATTTGTTAAAATGAATGAAGCACTTGACCCTCAAATAAATAATTTATCAAATGAAGAGAAGGAATTTGACCGGTCTTTAAGGCCTTTAAATTTTTCTGACTTTGTAGGGCAAGAATCCATTTTAGAAAATTTAAAAGTATTTGTTGAGGCGGCAAACAAAAGAGAAGAAGCACTTGATCACACTCTATTTCACGGTCCTCCTGGATTAGGTAAAACAACTCTAGCAAATGTGCTTGCTAATGAGTTAGAGGTAGGTATTAAAATAACCTCAGGACCAGTTTTGGATAAACCAGGAGATCTGGCTGGTCTCTTGACTAATTTGGAACCTAGGGATATTCTTTTTATTGACGAAATACATAGACTTAGTCCAATAGTTGAAGAGTATCTATACTCAGCAATGGAGGATTATAAAATAGACATTATGATTGAGAGTGGCCCTAATGCTAGAACAGTAAATATAACACTTAATCCTTTCACCTTAGTCGGTGCTACTACAAGATCGGGTCTTTTGACTGCGCCAATGAGAGCTAGATTTGGAATTAGCAACAGACTTAATTATTATTCAAAGGATTTGTTATCGTCAATTCTTAAAAGAAGTGCATCCATTTTAGAAATCGAAATTTCCAAAGATGCTGCAATTGAAATTGCAGGTAGGAGTAGAGGTACACCAAGAATTGCTAATGGATTGCTAAGAAGAATAAGAGACTTTGCCCAAATTAAGGGAGATGGAAAAATTGATCTGAAAATAACCAAATACGGATTAAAAGCATTAAAAGTAGACAATTATGGGCTAGATGAAATGGATAACAAAATTTTAAATGCTTTGATTGACAAATTTAACGGAGGACCAGTAGGGATTACAACTTTGGCAACGGCTGTTTCAGAAAACGGAGAAACTATTGAGGAGGTTTATGAACCTTTTTTAATCCAACAGGGATTTATTGTAAGAACTCCTAGAGGAAGAGAAGTAACTGAGTTAGCATATAAGCATTTAGGTAAGATTAGAGGTAATCAAAAAAATCTTTTTTAAAAATGTTAGACAAACACAAATTAACAGGAATAATTAAATCAGAAGCATCATCTATTGGATTTTTATCATGTGGTATTTCCAAAGCGGAATTTTTGTCAGAAGAAGCACCTAAACTTGAGAGCTGGCTAAAATCTGGTTTTAATGGTGAGATGAGTTATATGGAAAGAAACTTTGACAAAAGACTTGATCCAAGATTGCTAGTACCTGGATGCAAAAGTGTCATTAGTTTATTGTTTAATTACTATACAGAAAAAAAAGCTAAGAAAGATAACGAGCCCAAAATATCTTCTTATGCTTATGGTAAAGATTATCATTTCGTAATTAAAGAAAAATTAAGAGAATTACTCTTGAGAATTAAAAATTTGGTAGGTGACGTTAATGGAAGAGTTTTTGTTGATTCAGCTCCTGTTATGGACAAGGCTTGGGCAAAAAAATCAGGTCTTGGATGGATTGGTAAAAATACCAATTTGATAAATAAGAAAACAGGTTCTTTTTTTTTCATCGCTGAACTTATTTTGGATCTAGAATTAGAATATGACTATCCTACTACTAACCATTGTGGATCTTGCACGGCTTGTATAGACTCTTGTCCAACAAATGCCTTAGCTACACCTTACAAAATTGATGCTACTAAATGCATCTCCTATGCTACAATTGAGTTAAAAAATAATATCCCAAATTCATTTAAGGATAATATGAAAGGATGGATTTTTGGTTGCGATATTTGCCAAGATGTTTGTCCATGGAACAGATTTTCAAAAAACCACAACGAACCTTCATTTGAGGATAAAAAAAATATTTCAAATATGACAAAAAGACAATGGGAAGATTTGACAAAAGAAGTATTTGACAAGGTCTTCAAAGATAGTCCCATTAAAAGAACTGGATTTAGAGGAATAAAGAGGAATATCAATTTTGCTTTTTCTAATAAATGAGGGGATATGACATCAAAAAAATCTCTCAACTTTTTTCAAATAATGACCATGAATTTTGGTTTTTTTGGTGTTCAATTCAGTTTTGGACTTCAGCAAAGTAATCTCAGCGCCATTTATAAATACCTAGGCGCTAAT
>CACHSA010000016.1 GCA_902582405.1 uncultured Bacteroidota bacterium
CTTCTATAAATAGCGAAAAGAAGTGTAAAATATATAATAAAGTTTAAAAATTTATTTGTTATAAGTAACCAAAAAAAGTCAAAACTTTTAGAACCTAATGAGTTTAAAAATAAAAAAACAACTTTATCAAAATCAATTAATTCCTCAATCATGTAAGATGAATTACTTTTTATTATAAAAAGAATTTAAAATATGTCTAAATCTTAAAATTAAAAAAAAAGAAGATGACATTAAACCAATTAATAATCCAAGCCATATCCCAATAATACCTAGGTAAGTGTTAAGTCCTAAATAATAGGACACGGGTAAACCAATTAAAATATAAGAAATAAAAATTAATACAGTTGGAATAAAAACATCTTGAATACCTCGCAATGTTCCTAAAACGACTGCTTGCAAACCATCAAAAATTTGAAAAAATCCTGATATCATGATGAGTTTTGAAGAAATTTCAATTACCTGTAAGACATCTGATTTTGATTTATCGCCGGTATTGCTTAAGTAGATCCAAGGTAGATATTCATTGAAGATTAAGAAAATTAAACAAAAGAATAAATCAAATAGTAATATGATAAGAAATAAAGAGTGTGCTACTCTCTTTAAATTTACAATGTCACCTTTTCCAAGCATTTCTCCTACCCTTATCATAGCTACGACTGAAAATCCCATAGCAACCATGAACGTCATTGAAGAGAGATTCAGAGCTATTTGGTTGGAAGCTTGTTCGTTTTTTCCCAATAAACCTGACATCCATATAGCCGCAATAAAGAAAATAACTTCAAAAAACATTTGAAATGCAGAAGGAAAACCTAAAGAAATTATTTTTTTTAATATTTTAAAATTAAAACTTATTCGACTAAATATTGATAAGTATCTTTTTAAATTTGAGTTAAAATAAAAATAAAAAATAATAAATACCAAAGACGAGAATCTAGCTATTAAAGTGCCTATTGCAGCACCTTCAACTCCTAATGAAGGGAAGCCATATTTTCCAAAAATCAAAATATAATTTAGAATTATATTAACAAAATTTGAGAAAACTGTAGCATACATTGCAGGACGTGTCATTGATAGGCCATCTGTGAATTGTTTAAAAGCTTGAAATGTAATAAGTGGAATTAAGGATATTGAAACCCACTTTATATAAGGGTAAGCCAAAGAAACAACATTTAAAGGTTGTCCCATTTTAAAAAGATAATCTTTTAAACTGTATACACTAATAAACATAACCAATCCTAAAAGGAAACACAGCAGAAAACCATGGTTTAGAAAATTTATCTCAGAACAATTTTTTTTTCCAATTGACTCAGATACTAACGGTGTTATTGCGGTGGAAAATCCAATTCCAATAGACATTGCAATAAGAATGAAACTATTACCTAGTGATACAGCCGCCAACTCACTAGTACCTAGTTTGCCAACCATTATGTTGTCAATCAACTGTACAATAGTGTGACCAAGAAGTCCTAGTGTAACAGGGTAAGATAAGGTCAAATTATATTTAAATTCTTTAGTATAATCAGATAATTTGATAAACATCAGAGTTTAAAGTAATCTACTAAATAAATTAAAGATGCCAAACTTGCTGAACCAAGCTCTAATTCCCTTTTATTAATTGATGAAAAAACATCATTTTCTGAATGGTGATACTCAAAATATCTTTGTGAGTCAGGTTTAAATCCTACCATAACATTGTTTTCATTTTTCAAAAAAGAAATATCAGCTCCACTTCTACCCTTTTCAAAGTAATGAATAAAATAAGGTTTAAAGAAAGTACTCCAATTTTGAATAATTTTAAATTTTTCTTCATTTGAATCAATACTAAAACCTCTTGGAGTAAACCCACCCGCATCTGACTCAATGGCAAACACATGGTTTTCTTTGTTATTTTTTGATTCTTCACTATACTTGATGGCACCTCGTTGTCCATTTTCTTCATTGATAAAAAGCACAACTCGTAATGTTCTTTTTGGTTTGTAATTAATTTTTTCTAATAACCTAGGAACTTCCATTGACTGTACTACCCCTGCTCCATCATCGTGAGCTCCGTCTCCGATATCCCAAGAATCAATATGAGCTCCCACAACCATAATTTCATCTGGATATTTACTTCCTTTAATTTCTCCAATAACATTATATGACTTTACATCTGGTAAATTTTTACAATTTTGTTTTAAATAAAACTTAAGGTTTTTATTTAAAGAAAGCATAGAGCTGAGGAGTTCTGCTCCATTTGTACTAATTGATGCAGCTGGAATTCTTTTAGATAATGGCAGAGTTCCATAACTCATATTGCCCGTGTGAGGTTGATCGTCTAGTTTTAGATTTAATGAACGAATAATAACCCCTACAGCACCAAATCTAGCTGCAATCTCTGCTCCTTGAACTCTTTGGTTAACTGCTGCAGAGTAGGCTTCGAAGGTATTTACTAAATCTTCACGCATTGGCCTATTGAAAAAAACTATCTTACCCTTTACTTCATTTTTCTTTTTTGAAAGTTCATCGAAAGACATTACTTCAATTACATTAGCCCTCAAACCGCCTAATGGAGTCGAGATTGAACCTCCCAAAGCACAAACAGGAACATTAATTGTATTGCCTGGACTGGTTTCAATGTTTGCGTATTCAAATGTGCCTCTTATCCACTTAGGAACCATTACGGGTTGAAGATAAACCTTATCTAGTCCTAAATTCTCTAGTTCGTTTTTTGACCATTCAATGGCTCTTTGTGAATTCAAAGAACCCGACAACCTTCCACCAATTTTATTTGATAAATGATCTAACCATTCGTAACTTTTCCCTTCAGTCAATGATTTTTTAAATAATGCCTGTATGTTACTTTCGATTTCGGTTTGAGACACTAATACCATTGAAAAAAAAAGAAAAATAAAAGTAAAATAAGTTGTTTTATTTTGGTACATAAGATTTTATATTTTCAATGGATATTGGGTCATCACCAAGAATCATTAGCCTTTCAACAACATTTCTTAATTCCCTTATATTACCACTCCATGGATAATTTTCTAAGGTTTCTATAGCTTGTTTACTAATTCTTCTTTTGGTAATACCTTGCTCTTCTGATATTTGGTCAATGAAATAATTACATAAATTTTTAATATCTGATTTTCTTTCAGATAAAGTAGGAAGTTTTATTTCTATGACAGCCAACCTGTGAAAAAGGTCTTCCCTAAAGTTATTTGATTCAATCAGTTTATTTATTTTCTTATTGGTAGCAGCAATTATTCTTACATCTACTTCAATTTCTTTTTCACCACCTACTCTTTGTATTTTGCCTTCTTGTAATGCCCTTAAGACTTTGGCTTGAGCATTAAGACTTAAATCGCCAATTTCATCTAAAAAGAGGCTTCCACCATTTGCTAATTCAAACTTCCCAACTCTATCCTTGATTGCTGATGTGAAAGAACCTTTTACATGACCAAACAATTCACTTTCGATTAATTCAGAGGGAATAGCCGCGCAATTAACTTCTATCAATTGATTTTTATTTCTTAAACTTTTAGCATGTATTTGTTGAGCAACCATTTCTTTTCCTGTTCCGTTTTCTCCTGTAATTAATACTCTGGCATTGGTAGGGGCAACTTTATCAATAAGTTTTAAAACGTTTTTAAATTTTGGAGAGCTTCCAATCATTTCATGTTTTTTTACAAGCTTTTTTTTAAGTCTATTGTTTTCGCTTTCCAGAGTTCTTATTTTAAATGCGTTTTTTACAGAAATTAACAATCTGTTTAAATCAGGTGGCTTTTCAATAAAATCATAAGCACCTATTTTCATTGCTTCAACTGCGGTTTCAACATTTCCGTGACCTGTCAACATAATGAAAGGCGTAGGTATTTCCTTATTGATTACAAACTTAAGAACATCTAAACCGTCTTTTCTGGGCATTTTGATATCACAAACTGCCAGATCAAATTTATCTCTAGATAATTTTTCGATTGCATCATTTCCGTCAATCGCCTCAGAAAGTTTAAACTCGGAGTTTTCTTCAGTTAAAATTCTTTTTAAAACTCTCCTAATAGGTTCTTCGTCTTCAATAATTAAAATCTTTTTCATCAAATAACTTTATGAAAACATATCTTTTACTTTTTCAAAAAATGATTTATCAGATTTTTCAGGTCTTGGCTCAAAATTTTCATCTCCTATCATATTTTGGAAAAATTGTTTTTGTTCCCTGCTTAAGACTTGCGGCGTCCACACATTTATATGAACCAAAAGATCCCCTTTGCCATATGAGTTTAAGTCAGGTAAACCTTTGCCTCTCAAACGTAAAGTCTTTCCGGATTGAATACCTGATTCTAACTTAATCCTGACTTTACCTTGAACAAGTTGAACTTCTTTTGAACAACCTAATACGGCTTCAGATATAGATACATATAAATCATAGTGCAAATGACTTCCATCTCTCACAAACTTATTATGTACTAATTCTTCAATGAGCACAATCAAGTCACCTGATATTCCATTTCCTAAAGATTCGTTTCCTTTTCCTGAGACCTTTAATTGCATACCTTCTTCAACTCCAGGTGGAATTTTAATGCTTACCGTTTCTTCGGAATAAATCATTCCATTTGAATCACTTCCTTTAGGTCTATTCTTAATTACCTGGCCTGTGCCGTTACAACTTGAGCATGAGGTAGTTGTTTGCATTCTACCCAAAATGGTATTTGCTATTCTTACACTTTGACCAGTTCCTCCACATTGAGAACAACCTGTAAAATTTAGCCCTTCAGCTTTAATTTTTCTTTTAACCTTTACTTTTTTATCAACACCATTAAAAATCTCTTCAAGCGATAATTTTACTCTGATTCTTAAGTTTGCACCTTTAGAAACACCTCTGCTACTTCCTCCAAAACCTTCAAAACCACTTCCAAAAGCACTTCCGAAAATATCGCCAAACTGACTGAAAATGTCTTCCATATTCATACCTCCTGAACCAAAACCTTGGCTTCCCTCAAATGCTTGATGTCCAAATTGATCATATCTTGCTTTTTTGTCTGGATTTCCAAGAACTTCATAAGCCTCAGCAGCTTTTTTAAAGTTTAACTCAGCCTCACTATCCCCTGGGTTTTTATCTGGGTGGTACTGTATG
This sequence comes from uncultured Bacteroidota bacterium, assembly GCA_902582405.1. Taxonomy (GTDB): domain Bacteria; phylum Bacteroidota; class Bacteroidia; order Flavobacteriales; family Flavobacteriaceae; genus TMED96. The sequence goes on from CACHSA010000016.1 coordinate 5,108, forward strand.
GCTTTTTTTCTATATGCCTTTTTGATTTCTGCATCAGATGCATTTTTAGAAATACCTAAAATGTCATAATAATCTTCTTTCATAATATATTTATTGACCAACTACGACCTTAGGAAAACGAATGATTTTATCTCCCAATTTATATCCTTTTTCAATGATATCGATTATCTTTCCAGATTGCTTTTTATCAGTTTTTATTTGAGATATAGCCTCGTGCAACTCCGAATCAAAAAAATCTCCTTTATTTACTTCTAAATCCAACAAACCATTCGTTTTGAGAATATCATTAAACTTGTTAAAAATTAACTCAAGACCAACAAAATCAATAGAATTTTTCATTTTTTTTGATTCCCTAATCGCTCTTGAAAAATCATCTAGTACAGGCAAAAGGCTACTAATTACTTCTTGTCCAGCAGTTTTAAATAAATCAATTCTTTCTTTTGTTGTCCTTTTTTTATAATTTTCAAATTCAGCGAAAAGCCTCAAATATTTATCCTCTTCTTCCTTTAGCTGAGTTTTTAATTCTTTAATTTGGTTTTCGACCTTATTTGAATTTGATCTAGTTTTTGGTTGTTTTTTATTAGAGTTTTTTTTTGTCACTTGTGTTGTTTATGTATGTTTTATCAAATTTTCTGCCAAATTATAAAAATTGTCAAATTGTCATCATTAATCTTTAGCCAAATTCAAGAAAGCTTCCTCGATTTCTAAAAATCTGAAAATAAAACCAGAGTCAATAATTTTTTTTGAGCTTACATATTGACTATTAAATATTAATACACTCATTTCTCCAAAAAATAGTCTAATAATAAACTTTGGTATAGGTATTGGTAATGATTTTTTATTTAATGATTTAGCATAAAGCTTAATGAATTTTTTTTGTTTGACTGGATTTGGACTAACTGCATTGTAAACCCCAAACCATTTATTAAAAATTGATTCCATTATCATATTTGACAAATCATATTCATGAATCCATGACTGATATTGATTTCCATTTCCGATAGGTGCTGCAATATTAAATTTTGTCGGAATTTGAAGTGTTTTTAAAATTCCACCTTTCCTGCTCAAAACTAGACCTATTCTAAAAATTGTTACACTCATCCCAAGTTTCTTAAAATTTAAAAGTTCTTCTTCCCATTTTTTAACAACTTGTTGTAAAAATGTTTTTCCTTCACACACCGATTCTTCGTCATAAATTTTTTTATATGAAGATGCATAAATACCTATAGCAGATGCGCAGATTATATGCTCAACTTTTGAAACACCACTGTATTTTGATAATGATTTAAAAAGAATCTTAGTCGTTGATAGCCTGCTAAATAAAATATTTTTTTTTCTTTTTTTGGTCCATCTTTTAGATATACTTTCACCTGCTAAATGAACAATATGAGTAACACCATCAAAACACTCCTCGTCAATTATTTGTTTATATGGATCCCAGAAAAAGCCATTGAGATATAATGATTTTTTAATTTTAACTTTTTGGCTTGTTAAGTAATTAACAGAAAAACCCCTAGACAAAATTTCCCTAATAAGAAATGAACCAATATTTCCAGTTCCACCAGTAATCAAAAATTTAAATTTCAAGCCTTAATTTTTAAGATTAATAATTTTTTATAGCTCTAATCATTTTTTTCTTATTACTAGGTCCTTTTATTTTTTCTACTTCTAATTTTAGATCTTTTAGCATTTCAAATAAAATATTCATAGATGAATAAGTTACAAAAACAGAAGATTTATTCATTGAATCTATAATTGGTCCAATTACTTCTATTGACCACATTTCAGGTTGAACTCGATAGCAAAATGCGTCAAAATAAATTATATCTGTATTTAACTCAAAGTTGTAATTCTGTATATCTGAACTTATTTTTAAAAGTGAAAAATTATTAGACAATTTCACCGGTAAATTCCATTTCGAATTATGTATTGAATTAAATATATTGTCTTTATCAAACAAATATGTATCGTAATTCAATTGCTCGACTTCAGCTAATTCAAGGGGATGCGATTCTATGCACGAATAATCAAAATTTATTTTTGGCATAAATTTAGATTCTCTGTTAGTTAAAAATGCGTTCAAACCTGTACCAAACCCAACCTCAAAAATATTACAGCATCTTCTATTTGGGTTATTTTTCATCCAAAAATAAAATCCATTTTTAATAAAAACATGTTCTGATTCACTCACAGCCCCGTGTTTAGAATGGTAATATTCATTTAAGTCAGGTAAAAAAATCGTAGAACTACCATCATCAGTATCGCAAATCAATTTTTTAAATTTTTTCATTAATTAACTTTCAAAATGTAAATTTGTAGAACTAAATATTAAATTTAATACTATTTTAGTTGTCGCAAATTAATATATGAGAATTGAAAAAACTACCGTTTCAAAATTAAAAAACACCGATTTTAACAATTTAAAATTTGGAGAGGTATTTACTGATCATATGTTTGTCTGTGATTATGAAGACGGAAAATGGAACGATCCAAGAATCGTACCTTATAAAGCAATTCAAATAGATCCATCAGCAAATGTTTTTCATTATGGACAAGCTGTGTTTGAAGGCATGAAAGCTTACAAAGACAAATCAGGAAAAATTTGGCTTTTTAGACCGACTGAAAATTACAGAAGAATATCTATTTCGTCAGAAAGACTAGCAATGCCCGTACTTTCAGAAAATATTTTTTTGCCAGCTCTAAATGAATTATTAAGCCTTGACAAGGAATGGGTAAAACCTGGAATTGGAAATTCTTTATATGTCAGACCTTTTATATTTGGAAGCCAGCACTGTATAGCTGCATCTCCTTCAAAGAAATATAAATTTATGATCATACTCTCTCCAGTACAAAGCTACTATAGCAGTCCCATCAGGGTTTTAGTAGCTGAAAAATATTCTAGAGCAACTAATGGAGGTGTTGGATATGCAAAAGCTGCAGGCAACTATGGAGCACAATTTTACCCAACAAGATTAGCACAAGAGGAAGGTTATGATCAAATTATTTGGACCGACTCCAAAAATCACGAATTTTTAGAAGAAGCCGGAACAATGAATATTTTTATTCGTATAGAAGACACTTTAATTACAGCACCAACTACGGATACTATTCTTGACGGTATTACTAGAAAAAGTATCATCAAGCTTGCTAAAGACAACAATATTAATGTTGAAGTAAGGCCAATCTCTATTAATGAGATTGTTAAGGCTCACTCATCAGGAAAACTTAAAGAAATTTTCGGTTCAGGAACAGCTGTGCTTGTAAGTGAAATTTCAGGATTCGGGTATAAAGGAAAGAATTACGATTTAAAAAGTATTAAAAATAGCTATTCTTCAACCCTAAAATCAATCTTAACAAAAATTCAATATAATTTGACTACAGATCCGTACGGATGGAGGTCAGAAGTCTCTGCGGTTAAAGTTTAAGAATTTTATTAATATTGGGTTTAAAATATTTAGGACCCTTAAGAACCTTACCATCTTCTCTATAAATGGGCTTTCCATTTTCTCCAAGTTTGCTCATATTTGAATTTTGAATTTCCTGAAAAATTTCTTCAATTTTTTCTTGCAAACCGTGACTTATTATTGTGCCACATAAAATATAAAGCATGTCTCCTAAAGCATCTGCAATTTCAACAATGTCGTTGTCTTTTGCCGCTTTCAAATATTCTAAATTTTCTTCCTCCATTAATTTGAATCTTAATTCTTTGATCTCATCAGAAATTTTGGCAGTAGGTTTATCTAAATAGTCAATATTAAATTTTTTATGGAACAACTTTACTGCATCTAACTCTTTTTTTATCATAAAAATATTTATTAGTTTAGAAATTAAATAGTAAAGTAGTCAATGTTTACAGTTGGTCAAATAGTTTTTGGTATATTTTTTTTTATTTCATTTGTTGTGATTGTTTTTTTTGCATACAAACAGGATAAGAAAACTATAAACTTATTTTATAGAGATAGCTATAAAATTTTATTTGCTTTTATCCTTTTTTTCTCTCTTTTGTTTTGTATTAAATATTTTTTAATAGATTAGTCTAAATTCAAATAATTTTTAAAGTTGGACATAAAATCAATTATTTTAGTTTTCATTGGTGGTGGCATAGGTAGTTCAATTAGGTATACAATTTCAAAATATACAGACAAAAATTTTATTTCATTTCCAGCAGGAACATCAATCTCAAATATTATTGGTTGTTTTGTTATAGGTTTGTTGATTGCTTATTGTGATAAAAATGGTATTCCTAAAAAAGATATGTTCTTATTTTTATCTGTTGGAATATGTGGTGGTTTAACTACATTTTCATCATTTATGCTAGACATATTTTATATGCTTAAAAATGAAAATATTCAATATATTTTAACCTATTTTAGCATAAACTTCTTTTTGGGGCTTTTTTTTATTTATTTTGGATTTTTGATTTTTAAATGATTCCTGTTTTTTTAAATAATTCTCAATTTTGATATCAAAAATTTAAGTATAAGTAAAAATTTATATTACTGAAATTACATACTTCATAATTCTCACAAATTCTTTTTTTTTCATTCTTAATGATTTTTGTTGTTTAATATTTTTGAGCAATCATTAATTAAATAATAAACAAAATATCTATGAAAAAAATCGAAGCAATCATTAGAAAGTCAAAGTTTTCTGATGTTAGAGATGCTCTTCATAATGTAGATGTAAATTTTTTCAGCTACTGGGATGTTACTGGAATTGGTAACGAAAAGCAAGGGCAGGTTTACAGAGGTATAAGTTATTCTACCTCTGATATTCAAAGGCGTTTTTTGTCAATAGTAGTAAATGACGACTACGTTGAAAAAACGATAGACGCAATAGTAAAATCGGGTGCCACTGATAAAGTTGGAGATGGAAAAATATTTATTCTTCCAATTGAAGATGCAGTTAGGATTAGAACTGGAGAACGTGGCGGTAACACATTAAATTAATAAAACATGGAAAACACAGCTTTATTTACAGCAAATAACGTATGGATGATGATCTGTACTGGATTAGTATTTTTTATGCATTTAGGTTTTTCTTTCCTTGAAATAGGATTGACAAGGCAAAAAAATACTGTAAACATTTTATTTAAAAACTTTTTTGTAATAACAATTGGTTTGTTATTATATATGATAGGCGGTTTCAACCTTATGTATCCTGGGTTTGAAGAAGGCTCAGCAGGCTTCTTCAAATTCGCAGGTTTTGGTATTGGTGCTCCTGAAGGAGGAATGACTCCTGGTTATGCAGATGGAGGCTACACATGGTGGACAGATTTCCTTTTCCAAGGAATGTTTGCAGCTACTGCTGCGACAATAGTTTCTGGAGCTGTAGCTGAGAGAATTAAATTGGGTGCATTTATGCTCTTCACAATCTTTTACGTAGGACTAATTTATCCCATTATTGGTTCTTGGAAATGGGGAGGCGGATTTTTAGATGCTATGGGATTTTATGATTTCGCGGGTTCAACTCTTGTTCATTCAGTTGGTGGATGGGGTGCGCTTGTAGTTGTCTATTTCTTGGGTGCTAGAATAGGTAAGTTTGGTGATGATGGAAAACCAAGAGCAATACCCGGACACAATTTACCACTTTCAGCTGCTGGAGTTTTAATACTTTGGCTAGGATGGTTTGGTTTTAATGGAGGATCAGTATTATCTGCGGATCCAGAATTAACATCCTTAACTCTAGTTACGACCTGTATTGCTGCTGCTGCAGGTGGAGTATCCGCTGCAATTTTCTCAAACATTCTTTATAAAACATATGATTTAACGATGTTTATGAACGGTGTCCTCGGTGGTCTTGTAGGAATCACAGCAGGTGCAGACCAAATGAGTCCAACTGATGCGACACTTATTGGTATAATTGCAGGAATTATTTTACCGCTTGGTGTGTCGCTAATTGACAAGTTGAAATTAGACGATCCTGTAGGAGCTATCGCTGTACATTTGATTTGTGGCATTTGGGGAACACTAGCTGTTGGAATATTTGGAGCAATGGCAGGTATAGACCAGTTCATAACACAATTAATCGGTGTTGGAGTTATTGGCGCATTTAGCGTTGTAAGTGCGGCCATTATCATATTTGCGATTAAAACAATCTCGGGGATAAGGGTCAGTGAAGAAGAAGAGCTTAAAGGTCTTGACCTCTCTGAACACTCTATGGGTGCTTATGCTGACTTTAGCGTAGACCAAAAATAAATATTAACCTATAATTACAATAAAATGAAAAATATTAAAAATATATTATATTTGACTTTAGTACTCGTTTCTTTTTCAATAAATGCACAAGAAGAGACAACTGAAGACAAGCCAACATTTTCCGTAGCTGGATCAATTGACACTTACTTTAGAAGTGCAGATTATGCTCCAGGAACATCATTTGCTAATATACCAGGTTTTGCCCTTGGTATGGCAAATGTTATTCTTTCGTATGAAGGAGAAAAATCAGGATTTGTGGCTGATTTTGTTTATGGACCTAGAGGTGTTGAAGCTGTCTTCAACTCGAGTGGGTCTTCAAATATCGTTAATCAGCTTTATGCGTATTTGAATGTTAGTGATAACTTCACCCTTACCTTAGGAAACTGGAACACTTTCCTGGGTTATGAAGTTATATCACCGACTGCAAATTTTAACTATTCAACATCATATATGTTCTCCTATGGTCCTTTTTCACATACTGGTATTAAAGCTGATTTTACTTTAAGTGAAAAGACCTCATTAATGCTTGGCGTAATGAATCAAACTGATTTTACTGAAGGTAATTTTGATAGTGAAGGATCTCTTGGTGGAATTATTTTTGATTCTTACATGTTTGGAGCGCAACTAGGTATATCTGGACAATATCTAAATCTTTTAGCTGGTGATGGTTACACACAGATTGATTTTACAGGTGGTTTTGATTTGTCAGATTCTTTTTTCCTAGGAATTAATGCTACCTCGGCTGACTTAGACGGTGCTAAATTTTCAGGAGTAGCACTTTACCCTCAACTTGCATTAAGCGACTCATTTTCCATAGGTTTAAGAGGTGAGATATTTAATGATGATACTGGTATATTAGATGGTGTGGGTGGTACTGATCAAGATAATACATCTTTTACAATTACAGGAAGTTACACTTCCGGTAATTTAACAATAAAACCTGAATTTAGAATTGACTCTGGATCAGCTGAATTCTATCAAAAGTCTTTAACTGGAACAACTGATAATTTAGCCTCATTTATTCTTGCGGCTATTTATGCATTTTAGTGTTTGATTAATTGTTTGGTTTCCCCTCCTTTGCAGATATTTTGTTTTGCTCTGGGGGGGTTTTAAATTTCAAATGATTGATTTTTCTTTTAATATCACTTCCATTCTTATTTGAATATTTTTTGCCTCTTCAGCGGCTTTTTTAGCAAAATCTTCATCACTTGAGGCATAAATAATAGCCCTCGAGGAGTTAATCAAAATCCCAATGTTTTTATTTATGCCTAAAGAAGAAACTTCTTCCAGGCTACCACCTTGCGCACCTATTCCTGGAATAAGAAGGAAAGTGTCAGGTGTTAATTTTCTAATCTTTTCTATATATCTAGCTTTAGTTGCGCCTACGACATACATAATATTTTCATTACCTCTCCATTTTTTGGATTCATCTATTACGTGTTCATAAACTTTCTTACCTTCCGATGAAATAAACTGGAAATCCTCAGCTCCAGAATTTGAAGTAAGTGCTAATATAATGGTGTGACGATTTTCAAAACTTAAAAAGGGTTCAATAGAATCTCTTCCCATATAAGGAGAAACAGTAATAGAATCAAAACCGAAATTTTCAAAAAATGCTTTAGCGTATCTGTCCGAGGAATTCCCTATATCTCCCCTTTTAGCATCTGCAATTGTAAAAACATTAGGATATTTGTTTTTAACGTATTTAATGAGCTTTTCCATTGATATAAAACCTTTAATGCCGTATGCTTCGAAAAAAGCAATATTGAATTTAAATGCTACAGCAAATTTTACTGTAGAATCAATTATTGATTTTGAGAAACTGTATATAGGATCTTCTTGATTTCTAATATGTTTTGGAATTTTTTCCAAATCGGGATCTATACCAACACATAAGTAAGATTTTTTTAATTTGATTTGCTCAATTAGACTAATTAGTTTCATGTTTTAAAAACCTCTCCAGCTTTTTTAAGTTTTTCAGTATTTTGGTAAAGTTTTAATTCTTCAATTAGCTTATCTATACCACCATTAACTATGTTTTGCAAATCGTAAAGGGTAAGACCTATTCTGTGGTCAGTTACTCTACCTTGAGGATAATTGTAAGTTCTAATTTTAGCTGATCTGTCTCCAGAAGAAACAAGACTATTCCTTTTTTCAGAATCAGCTTCCATTTTTTTAGAAAGCTCTAATTCGTAAAGTCTAGATCTTAAAACTTTAAGTGCTTTTTCTTTATTCTTGTGTTGTGACTTTTGATCTTGACATTGAGCTATTATACCTGTAGGCTCATGAGTTAATCGAACTGCAGAATAAGTTGTATTTACCGACTGTCCTCCTGGTCCAGAAGAACAAAAATAATCCACTCTAACTTCATTCATATCGATTTTTATATCAAACTCCTCAGCTTCCGGAAGAACCATTACTGTTGCAGCGGAGGTGTGAACTCTACCCTGAGTTTCAGTTTGAGGCACACGTTGAACTCTATGAACACCAGATTCAAATTTTAAAAAACTATAAACATCCTCTCCAGAAATTTCAAAAATAATCTCTTTAAAACCTCCTGCAGTACCTTCACTAACATCAACAGTACTTGTAGACCATCCTCTATCTAAGGAATATTTCGTATACATTCTAAACAAATCCCCTGCAAAGATGCTAGCTTCATCACCACCTGTTCCGGCTCTTATTTCGACTACAACATTTTTAGAATCATCTGGATCTTTAGGTATAAGAAGAATTTTTAATTCGTCTTCAAGCTTTGGTATTAAGATACGTGACTCTTCTAATTGCTTTTTTGCCATATCCCGGATTTCAGGATCAGATTCATCTTTTATTAAATCTAGAGCTTCTGATTCATTTAATAGAGTTAATTTATAAGCCTTAAACTTCTCAATTATTTTGTTTAACTCTTTGTACTCTTTACTTAAATCTATATATTTTTTTCTATCAGAAACAATATCCGGACTAGATATTAGTTCTGAAACCTCATCAAATCTACTTTTAATTACATCGAATTTGTCTAGCATTTAATTTCAGTTGAATAAATGCAAATTTACTTATAAATTATTATTATCACTTTTATTGAATAGTAATTGATATTTAATCAAAACTTCATTATCAATACTTCTCATCATAAAAGTTGGCAATTTAACCTTGTGGTCTACAAGGGATACTTTAAATTCTCCACTTAAAATTATTTTTTCAATTGACTTTTTTATTGCAGAATTTATATTTAAACTTCTTGATATACCATGGAAAATAAGGTTACCTGAAAACAAAATTTTATCTTTATCTTGTGAAATATTATTAGAATAGAATTCTATTTTTGGGAAATTGATAATTTCCAAAAGCTCTAACATATTTGAATCTCTATTGCCATTTCCACTATCAAAATCTTTTACAAGCATAGCAATGGCTATTTGTTTAAATTTTTTTTCTTCAGTGTTTTCAACAATAACACCTCTAATCTTTTCATTTTTACCAGACCAACTATGAAGAAAGTGTTTGCCATCATAGCTTATAAACGATTCATTAATATCCAAAGACCACTGTACTAACTGGGAATAAATTTGATTTGTTATGAAAAAAAAAGAAAATAATAATAGAATTCTAATCATTTATTTGAATTTAAAAACAACAACAGCAGCGAAATAGCTGGCAAAAGTTGTGTAGGCTGAATATTTGTGAAAATCTGTATTTTTTTTTGAAAAATAATTAGTGGCAAGCATACCTGAAAAGTGAACAGTTGCTAGAATCTTGTGAGATTTAATTGAATTAAACCCTTCGACTTTTTTGTTTACCAGGGGTGGTGGTGCAAATAAAGATAAACCAGCTCCGGTAAAATAGGATGCTGTAACAACATTACCCATAGTCTTGTGGGTGTTGTATAGGTTTCTTTCCCAGTTTTTGTATAGTTTACCACCTAATATTCCTTGAGCTATCATACCTGCCAGGGTTAGATAACCTATGATTTGGTGTGATTTTAACATTACTTTTCTAACTTTCAATTCTTTAATTCTTTGCTCTTTGTTAAGACTTGATATTCCAGTTTTTCTAAACATTCCTTTTTTACCCCACAAAAGGGTTTGCGTAAAAACCATCCTTTCAGGTAATAGTTCTTCACTTTCTTTGATTTCATCGTTATCAAAAAGTGACTCTAATAAAAGTTTGTCCTCCTGTCCGTGAAGACCAAGAAAAATTAAAAAAGTTAAACTGAATATTTTTGCTTTCAATCTAAATAAATAATTAATAAAGGAACTTTCCCTCCTGGGTTTCTATTGTAAGAGCCTTTTGGCTTGCCCTCTCGACTCTTCCAATAATTTGAGCTTCTATATCAAATGAATTCGCAATATCTATAATTTTACCGGCATCACTCTCATTCGTATATATTTCTAATCTATGACCCATATTAAAAACCTTATACATTTCTTTCCAGTTAGTTTTTGATTCCTTCTGAATTAATTTAAATAATGGCGGAGTTGGAAACAAATTATCTTTAACTATATGTAGTTTATCAATAAAATGTAAAATTTTAGTTTGCCCACCACCGGTACAATGAATCATACCATTAATTTTGGATCTATCTATCTCTGAAAAAACCTTTTTTACAACAGGAAAGTACGTTCTAGTAGGAGATAAGACTAACTTTCCTAAATCTAAATTAATACCTTCTATTTTGTCTAAAAGCCCTTTACTGCCTGAATAAATAAAGTTTTTAGAGACATTATTGTCGTAGGTTTCAGGAAATTTATCTCCAATAGATGAATGAAAAATGTCATGTCTAGCTGATGTTAAACCGTTACTTCCAATACCACTATTATAATTTTTTTCATATGTGCTTTTTCCAAAAGAAGCTAAACCTACAATAACATTTCCATCACAAATATTGGCATTGTTAATTACATTAGATTTTTTTAATCTTGTGGTAACAGTTGAATCTACAATAATTGTTTTTACAAGATCTCCAACATCAGCAGTTTCTCCTCCAGTACTATAGATATTTACTCCATAGCTTTTAAATTCTTCTATAAGTTCTTCAGTGCCGTTTATGATAGATGAAATAACATCACCTGAAATTAGTTTTTTGTTTCTACCAATGGTAGAGGAGTACATTATATTATCTGTAGCACCAACACACAAAAGGTCATCTGTATTCATTACTAAAGCATCTTGGGCAATCCCTTTCCAAACATCTAAATTTCCAGTTTCTTTCCAATATGCATATGCAAGTGAGGATTTTGTACCAGCTCCGTCTGAATGCATGACAAGGCAATGATCATCACTGTTTGAAAGATAATCAGGAACGATTTTGCAAAATGCACTTGGAAATAAACCCTTATCAATATTTTTTATAGAATCATGAACATCTGTTTTATCAGCTGAAACTCCCCTAGATTCATATTTATTATTGATCATTTTTAAGTAATAGTACTTTACTCTAAAAGTATAGTATTTTTTTTAATTTTTTTTTTAAGATTAACACAAAATTCAATTGTTTTTTTTGGTATAATTTTAATATTATTGATTAATTTTTAAAAAATTCATAATTAATTTAGACTGTTAATATCTATAGTAGTTATTAACAACAACTTGAAAATCAAAATTATACATTTGGGTTTCAAAATCGAATCTTATGAGTAAAACAAAATTAGAATATATATGGTTGGATGGTTATAAACCAACAGCCAATTTAAGAAGTAAAACAAAAATAGTTGAAAAATTTGGAGGTAAATTAAGCGATTGCCCAATGTGGTCATTTGATGGTAGTTCAACACAACAAGCCGAAGGTGGATCTTCAGATTGTCTGTTAAAACCTGTAGCCGTTTATCCAGACCCTGTAAGGAAAAATGCATTTCTGGTTATGACTGAGGTTTTGAATGCAGACGGTTCACCACATGAATCAAACGGAAGAGCAACAATAGATGATGATGATAATGACTTCTGGTTTGGTTTTGAGCAAGAGTATTTCCTATGGGACCCTGAAACTAACCTTCCTCTTGGTTTTCCAAAAGACCAAACTCCTCAAGGTCAATTTTACTGCTCTGTAGGCGGCAAAAATACTTTCGGAAGAGATGTTATGGACGAACACTTAGATATTTGCTTAGAAGCAGGAATTAATGTTGAAGGAACCAATGCTGAAGTTGCAGCGGGACAATGGGAGTTCCAAACGTTTGCAAAAGGAGCTAAACAAGCTGGTGATGAAATGTGGATTGCTAGATATTTACTTGAAAGAACAGCGGAAAGTTATGGCTTAGCTATTGAATACCACCCAAAACCACTTGGAGCTACTGATTGGAATGGGTCAGGGATGCATGCTAATTTTTCAAACTCAACTCTAAGGACATGTGGAGATCAAAAAACATATGAAAAAATATGTGAAGCTTTCAGACCAGTTGTTAAAGAACATATAGATGTTTACGGAGCGGACAACGATCAACGTCTTACAGGAGAGCACGAAACTCAGTCAATTAACGAATTTAGCTATGGTGTTTCTGATAGAGGTGCATCAATTCGAATTCCTATTATGACGGTTGAAAATGGATGGAAAGGATGGCTTGAAGATAGAAGACCTGCTTCTAATGGAGATCCATACAAGATCGCAGGTAGAATAATTAAAACTGTTAAAGGAGCTATTTGATTATTCTATAGTGCTATTTGAATAAGCATCCTTGACCAAGGATGCTTTTTTTTATTTTTTTTAATTTTATAACATATGAAAAAAATTGCATTTAGATTTTTAATAGCTATTTTTTCTTTTATGCTACTTGTTACTTGTTCAGGTGGAGATGGGGATGAAGAACTTAAAGGTTACCTTCAAGAGGAAAGTATTGTTCCTGATTATGATAACGACCCAATTTACAGCAAAGCTAACGCTAAAAATTTACCTACTTTTTGGGATATTTTTGTGGAATCAGCAGCATTATATGGTAAGGATTTGTCAAATATTACTGATATTGAATTTATTTCTGAGGCCGATTTAGCTGGAGGTACAGCTGCTAGAGCCTTAGGTTCATGTCATGATTATGTTAAAATACAAGTTGATGAAACTGTTTTTCGAAATTTAACTTTGGGTGAACAATTATTTTTAATGTATCATGAATTTGGACATGACGTATTCAACGCTTCTCATGACGGTGGAGGTCTTATGGCACCGAATGTCCGTTCTGTTGAATATACTTTATTTCAAAGAGAGGTTGAAGATTTTTTTACAGGTGTTGACTATATCGAATGGACAGACGAAGAATGTGAGATAATTAGAGAATTATTAAAACCGAAACTCAATAATTTATAATATGAATAATAAATACAAAAGAAGAGAATTTTTAGAAAACGTTTGTCCACAGGTGGCCCTAGCCATGTTTGGTGTAACGTTAATTGAAGCCTGCTCAAAAGGAGACGACGATGATGGATATAGTGGAAATTCAGATTCAGTTATTACAGGAGTAACAGTTCAGGGTAATGTTGTTTCAATAGATTTAGATGATCCTTCTTTTAGTATCCTCCAATCCAGGGGGTGGATGAATTTTACACAACAAAATATGTTAATACTTAAGCTCAGTGATACTAACTACAGAGCATTCACAAATAGCTGCCCTCATCAAGGTTCAAGAAATGCTTGGTCATATAATAGCAATCAGGAAAGATTTGTATGTTCTAGTCACAATAACTCCTACCCCTCAGATTGTACAACACCTGGTACAACCGACGATGTTTTAGAATGTTACGAAACAAATGTGATGGGCTCAACTTTAAGCATTACAAAATCATAATTCTAAAAAAAACATTTAGGCTCGTTTTATTTATGAGCTTGATATCGTGCAATACGTTTGACAATGATAAATGTACAAGTATTTACCTTATAAGACACGCTGAGAAAATCAGGACTGACGAAAACGAAAGTGACCCATTGTTAAATAAAAGTGGTTTTTTAAGAGCCATAAAATGGTCTGAAGTTTTTGAAAAAATTGAAATTGACAAGATATTATCTACAGATACCAAAAGAACTATATCTACAGTAATTCCGACTTCAGATAAAAAACAATTAAAAGTTGAAATATACAGGCCAGAAGAAATAAGCTATGAATCCTTCTTAAAAGAAAATAAAGGAAATAAAGTACTAATTGTTGGTCATAGCAATACAATTCCAGAGACAACTAACATCCTAATTAAAAATAAAATTTACAATCAAATAGAAGATAACAACAACAGTAATCTATATTATGTGAATATTTGCAATGGAATTATAAGTCATGAACTACTCTATTACCCCATGGAAGGAAAGATAACCAAAGATTCAATTTAAAAGTATTCATATTTTGGTATTGCCTCAAATGATAGATTTATCCATATATAAAAATATAATTTTAGACTTTGACGGGGTCATACTTGATGCAAATAGTCAGAGAAAATTAAATATGAAATTTGTTTTAGATGAAAATTTAAATCAGGAATTGTCTATCCTTGCATATGACTATTTTTGTAAAAATTCCGGTGTTTCCAGAAATGTTAAGCTAGGTAAATTTATTGAAGACGAATTTGTTTTAAATAAAGTTTTAAGGGAATACTATGAGTTAAATCTTTCAACTCTTCCTAAATGCGATCTTGTAAATGGTGTTAAAGAATTTATTGTAAAATTTCATAATTCTAAAAAAATATTTATTCTAACTGGGGCTGATGAAAAGGAGGTAAAAATTTTAGTCAGTGATAAAAATCTAAATGATTACATATTTTATTTGGGAGGAGGACCAAAATCTAAAATCCAGCATCTGAAAGAATTAAACCTTGACGGGGATACTGTTTTCTTTGGAGATAGTCAGTATGATAATTTTACGGCTAATCAGTATAAATTTGATTTTGTATTTGTTGATGGTTACACAAACACAAAGGAGGAAAATTTCGAATATCACTACATAGCAAAAGTTAAAGACTTCAGTAAATTACTTTAATAAGTCAAATACAGCCATCCTTTCTTAACCTTGCCTGTCTCTTGTACTTCTACTAGATAATAATATGATCCTGCAGGTAATAATTCTCCTGTCTCTTGATAGGTACCACCCCAATCATTTTGGTAATTTCTTTTACTAAATACCAACTGGCCATTTCGGTTGTATACTTTAACCGATGAGGTGCCGTACTGTTCTATATGTTTAACCTTCCATGTAGCCTCTGGACCATTCACACCTGGTGTTAAAAGTGGTGATACATAAACTTCATCATCATCTGGGTCCTCACAACTAGCGATGCCGTCTCCATCTCTGTCTAATGGTTTACTAAATGGATTTAGTGGGTCTGTTCCACATTTAAGTTCAATTACATCTGACCACCCATCTCCATCATCATCAGTGTCAATACAGTCTGGTTCTCCATCGTTATCCGTATCAAGTGGTGTACTGGAGGCATCTAACGGGTCAGAACCGCAGTCAAGCTCTAGTTGGTCAGAAAAGCCGTCTCCATCGTCATCGGTGTCAACACAGTCAGGTATTTTATCGCTGTCGGTGTCTATTGGAACACTCAGTGCATCTAGTGGGTCTGTACCACAGGCTATTTCATCTACATCTAAGTATCCATCTCCGTCATCGTCTTCATCTTCACAGTTGGCAAGCTGATCCTTGTCGGTATCAGGAAGGGTACTTGAAGCATCTAGTGGGTCAGAACCACATTCTATTTCAAGTAGATCGGACCATCCATCATTGTCGTCATCAGGATCTCTACAGTCTGGGACTCCATCTGCGTCAGTATCCAGGGGACTACTGTTTACATCAAGTGGATCACTACCACATTCTATTTCAATCTCATCAGAGAAGCCGTCGTTATCGTCATCTGGGTCACATGCATCCCCTATTCCATCAAAGTCCGTATCTAGCTGGTCTGGGTTTGCAACGTCAGGACAGTTGTCAATGCTATCTCCTACTCCATCGCCATCAGAATCACGATCACTTACTTTAAAAATAGACGTAGCTATCCCTTGGGTATATTTTCGAGTAGCATCTTGTATTGCTATAATTATACAAGTACCTGGACCCTTTATTACAATTTCATTTCCAATCACCTCTGCAACCAATGGATTGCTGCTTTCATATCTTATTACACCAGGTCTATTTGATGTGGGACCTGTAAAGGTAAAGTTTGAATCATCAAACATTTTGTCTGGAACATCAAAATCCGTAAGGATAGTATTTCCAGGTAAGATTCTAACCAAAAACTTATATGTAGGAGCCTGGTTATATTGTGCATCACCCGGCTGATTAGCATCAACGGTTACGGTTCCAACATCACTTATACTTAAGACGTTTGAACTAAGCGTTGCCGCAGCTTGGGAGAGTGGATTTAAAGCGTAACTTATAGGGAGACCTGAATCCGAGGAAGCATTTAGCGTGTAGGTAAGGTTTTCTATATAGTTCAAATAGACAATCGGTGAAGATGGAGAAGAAATATTTTGATTTAATTTGACTACATCCATAACAAGTGTCTCTGTTACTACATTAAAATTAGGATGATCAACAAGCTTTGTGAAAAAGGTGAGTGTAACTAGCCCAGTACTGCCAATATTAGACAAAGTGAAATTATTACTAATTCCTGAAATTGTTGCAGCAGAACCAAGATCCATTGATACATAAACATTATGATTAGAGGGTAAAGTATATGCATTAATAGAAAACGTACTAAAGTCTCTAAGTGGTTTGGTTGTTGGTAGGTTTTGTACATAAATTCCTTGAGATGCTTTTAAAATATTTATTGTCACTGAAACAGTAGTGGCTAAATAATTTCCGTCCGAAGGTAAAGTAGCTGTAAAAATGGCACTACCAACATCTCCAATCGTTACAAAACCTGTTGCAGCGTCAATTGCTGCGACCGAAGAGTCTGAAGATGAGTAGGTAATTGAAGCTACTCCTGCATAGTCTCCATTGTAGGTAGGTGAACTGACATAAAATTGTGGATCACCGTAAACCCTTGTTATTGATGTGGGTGTCCATGAAACGGACTGTGTACCTTGACCAACTGTTATGGTAAAGGTCACGGTTT
Source organism: uncultured Bacteroidota bacterium (assembly GCA_902582405.1). Classification (GTDB taxonomy): domain Bacteria; phylum Bacteroidota; class Bacteroidia; order Flavobacteriales; family Flavobacteriaceae; genus TMED96. The sequence continues at coordinate 22,324 of CACHSA010000016.1, forward strand.
TGGAGTTATAATTGATATCCTGTATCTGTGTGGCAGATACAATAATGGAACCAGCACCGATAATAGACACATCCCCAGTACTGGTTAAAGATACAACCCCAGAGGATAAAGTGGAATAGGTAAATGAAGCGGTACTGCTAGAGGCAAGAGATATGGAAAAATCTGAATCTGTAAAAAGTTTTGTTATATCAGGTGCTGAAATTACAGGATCAGCCTTTTCAATTGTAATGGTAAAACTCGTTGTGGATGATTCATAATTTCCATCTGCAAATTGGGTAACTGATACCGTGGTAGTTCCTGCTCTATTAATAGTTGTATTGCTAGTCGTATTGTTGATAGAGACAATACCAGCAGGATTTGTTGTGAAAGCGTAACTGCCTGAGCTATTTGTTGTAGCATTATCTAATACAAAATTTAGATCACCGAAGGTCTTTGTAACATTACCAGCAATTAAATTATTGTATGCTTTTAGTATGGTTAAAGATGTAGTAATAAATTCTGGACCATAACAGGGAGTTTGATTCTGGAGAATTGTAATTGTGCCTACTCCAGAACCAGTTAAAGTAATTTCTCCAGAAGAATTATCAATGTTAAAATTACTTGATGAACCAAGAAAATTGAACGTACCTGAACTGCTTGTTGTAACACTATTAATTATTGAAAATGGTGGATCTCCATATCGAACAGTATAATTTGGTGACGAAAGATTAGGAGAGAGGGGATCTACAGTAATGCGCATTGAAGCTGTGGCAGATCCATAATTTGCTGTGGCTGCCTGGTCGATCGTAATGATGGAAATACCTCGTTTATCAATTGTTACTTTGCTACCTGTCACAGATACACTGTCACCTGATGTTAGAGAGAAGGTAAAAGCACCTGAACTACTTGAGGTGGGATTTAAGAAAATTGGAGAATCATTACATGTAACTCCAGTTATATTAGATATAGATATAGTGTGAGTTAAATCTTTATTAACTACAACAGTAAAAGTTTTGGTAAGGGGTAAATGATTTGCATCTCCAGGTTGGGTTACAGAAACCGTGGTAGTCCCCGCAGCACTGATTGTAGCTGTATTTCCGGATATGGAGATGACACTTGTATCGGGTACCGAAAAAGTAAAACTGGATGTATTACTTGAGGTTGGTGTGGCAATAAGGGTAAATGTTCCACCCGGTGAGTAATCCACTACTATTGGATCGATTACATCAAATGTTGTAGGTGCTTTTGCAACGTTTACAGTAATCAAATTTGAAACACTTATGTAATTTGAACCAGGAGGCTCAATTTGCGTAACAGTAACAATGGCTGTTCCGACTCCAGTTATTGAAGCTTGGTCTGAGGTTATAGAAATCACAGATGAGTCCGCAACCGTAAAGCTAAAATTATTTGAACCACCAGTTGATGAGTAACCAAAGTTAAAAGGTGAATCGCCAAATATTTTGTTAACCGGGCTAGTCACATTTACAGCTGGAGTAGCAGGATTTATTACTAACTGGAAGGTTGTTGAACCGGCCGAATAATACTCATTTTCTTCCTGGTTAACTAAAATAGTTGTCGTACCCACACTTATATAATCTGCATTTGATGAGTCTCCCGTGCCATTGATATTTATTATTCCACT
>CACHSA010000017.1 GCA_902582405.1 uncultured Bacteroidota bacterium
ATCAATAGAATAAATAATTTTAAAACTATTTTTAAATAAAATTGCAATTTCAGTTTTACTTTACAACTACAGCTAGTATATTATCCTTAGACCATAAATTATATACTTGTTTAAAACTAATTATTTATAATTTTCGGAAATTTCAAATTTCTACATTTCAAAAAGCACCATAGGTTATACCATTTTTTAAAAGATTAATTACGTAAATGCCATTTACAAATTTCTTTTGCTTTTAATTCTTTTGGATTTCTTCCCCCCTACTTAGCATAAGCCAATAGAGAATATTATAGATTTATCACATAATAATTTCATAAATTAAAGTTTTAGTCCACGGATGTAAAATGTTTAAGCAATTCAGATTGTTAATAATTCAATTAAATATGAAACAATAACTATTTCATGTTTACCCTTTTTTATATTTCTTTGTAGGAATTATTATGAGTTATATTGAAAGGCCAAAAGCATTAGTTTTACTTGAAGATGGGACAATTTTTTTTGGTAAATCCGTAGGTATATCAGGAACTACTTTTGGAGAAATTTGTTTTAATACTGGTATGACTGGGTACCAAGAAATTTTTACTGACCCATCATATTTCGGTCAAATAATGGTTACAACTAACTCTCATATTGGTAATTATGGTACACATAACTATGATAATCAATCAAATACAATTAAAATAGCTGGATTAATTTGTAAAAATTTTAGTTTTAATTTTAGCAGATACGGTCAAACGTCAGATCTATTAACTTTTTTTAAAAATCAAAATAAGCTTGCTATTTCAAATGTCGACACACGAGCTTTGGTAAAATATATTAGAGAAAATGGAGCTATGAACGGACTAATTACAACAGAGATAGACAAAATAGATAGTTTAAAGGAAAAACTAAAAAAAATCCCCTCAATGAAAGGCATGGAACTCGTTTCAAAAGTTTCAACAAAAAAACCGTATTTCTTTGGTAATCCTCAATCAAAATATAAGGTTGCTGCAATAGATTTGGGAATTAAAACTAATATCCTGAGGAATCTTGCTAATCAAGAAATTTATGTTAAGGTTTTTCCGTACAATACTACTTTTGATGAAATTGAAAAGTGGAAACCAGACGGATACTTTTTGTCTAACGGACCAGGAGATCCTGAACCTTTAGTTTTGGTTCAGGAACTTGCGAAGAAGATAATAGAAAAAAATTACCCTTTATTTGGAATTTGCTTAGGTCACCAAATTATTGCTTTAGCAAACAATATACCTACATTTAAAATGTTTAATGGACATAGAGGCATTAATAATCCTGTAATAAATCATGAAACTGGAAAAGGCGAGATAACATCACAAAATCATGGATTTGCTGTTGACAGAAATGCATTAGAATCAAATACGAATATCATTATAACTCATTCACATTTAAATGATAACACAGTTGCAGGATTAAAAATGAAACACAAAAAATGTTTTTCAGTTCAGTATCATCCTGAAGCAGCCCCAGGTCCTAATGACGCGCATTATCTTTTTACAAACTTTAAAAAAATGATATCTAACTAATTATTTTGATGGGAAAAATTAAAAACATTAAAGGAAGACAAATTTTTGATTCTAGAGGTAACCCGACTGTAGAAGTTGAAGTATTTACTGATGAAGATGGTTTCGGAAGAGCAGCGGTTCCCTCAGGAGCATCAACAGGACAGCATGAAGCGGTTGAACTTAGGGATAAAAATCAAAAATTTTCAGGTAAAGGAGTGATGAATGCGGTTTACAATGTGAACAATACAATCGCTAAAAGTATTATCGGAAAAAACGTACAAAATCAAAAAGAAATCGATTCCCTAATGATTGATTTGGATGGGACCCCTAATAAGTCCAATCTTGGCGCAAACGCAATCCTTGGAGTATCTCTTGCACTAGCAAAAGCTGCTGCCAATGAAAAAAAAATCCCACTATATGAGCATTTAGGGGGTAAAGATGCAAATATTTTACCTGTTCCGATGATGAATATAATTAATGGAGGTTCGCACTCGGACTCTCCTATTGCTTTTCAAGAATTCATGATTATGCCCATTGCTGGAGAATCATTTTCCAAATCTTTTCATATGGGTGTTGAAGTTTTTCATAGTCTTAAAAAGATATTAAATAAAAAAAAATTAAGTACTGCTGTTGGTGACGAAGGTGGTTTTGCACCAAAATTAAAAGGAACTGAAGATGCAATTGAAATTATACTGTCCTCAATTGAAATGGCAGGCTATGAACCAGGAAAGGAAATCGTACTTGCTTTAGATTGTGCATCATCTGAGTTTTATAATAATGGAATATATGATTATTCTATTTTTGAAGGGGTTAACGGTAAAAAAAGAAATTCAGATGAACAAGTCAGTTATTTGGAAAGCCTAACCCAAAAATATCCGATTTTATCCATTGAAGATGGAATGGATGAAAATGATTGGGAAGGTTGGGAGACATTAACAAAAAAAATTGGTGATAAAGTTCAGTTAGTCGGTGATGACTTATTTGTTACAAATGTTAAGAGACTCCATAAAGGGATAAGTATGTCAATTGCAAACTCTATTTTGATAAAAGTTAATCAAATTGGAACCCTATCGGAAACATTGGAGGCAATAAAGATGGCTCACAATGCAGGATATACAGCTGTTATGTCTCATAGATCGGGAGAAACTTCTGACTCTACCATTGCCGATTTAGCTGTAGCAATGAGAACACGCCAAATTAAAACGGGCTCTGCATCAAGAAGTGATAGAATGTCAAAATACAACCAATTACTTAGAATAGAAGAAAAACTTGCTAACAAATCTGTTTATCTTCAAAAAAAATCATTTAATATAAATTTCTAGTTAAAGATTAATATTTGAATTAATTTCAATTATAGCTTTATTTTCAATAAATTTACTTTTATAGTACGTATATGAGTGATAGTGTTAGGATTTTAGTTGGAGATAAGTCATATGAGTTCCCAGTTGTTAAAGGTTCTAAAAATGAGCGTGCAATTAATATCAACGCACTAAGAGCCGAAACTGGATTAATAACTATTGATCCGGGCTATAAAAACTCAGGATCATGCCTAAGTGAAATTACTTATTTGAACGGTGAAAAAGGTGAATTAAGTTATAGAGGTTACTCTATTGAAGACTTAACACAAAATGCTGGTTTTTTAGAAGTTTCTTATTTACTTATTTTTGGATTCCTGCCAAATAAAAAACAATTAGAAAAATTTCAAACTGATATACACAAAGAGTCGCTTGTCGATGAAGATTTGAAAGTTATTTTAAAGAGTTTCCCTCGAAGCGCGCATCCTATGGGAGCTCTTGCCTCTCTAACCTCAGCTTTAACAGCATTTGATCCAGATTCAGTAGATGTTGAGTCAGAGGATGAAATATACTCTGCAGTAGTTAATTTAATGGCAAAATTACCTATTTTGTGCGCGTGGACTTACAGAAAAGTTAAAGGGTTACCATTGAATTATGCTGACAGATCTCTAAGTTTTGAAGACAATATCGCACAAATGTTTTTTCGTCATCCAACTGAGAAATACAAGCCAAACAAAATTGTTAATAATGCATTAAATAAACTTTTAATATTGCATGCTGATCATGAACAAAATTGTTCAACATCAACTGTTAGAATTGTGGGTTCTTCCCATGCTGGTCTATTTGCTTCCGTGTCCGCTGGTATTTCAGCGCTTTGGGGTCCACTTCACGGTGGAGCCAATCAGGCAGTAATTGAAATGTTAGAGAAAATTAAAAATGATGGTGGTGATATAGGAAAGTATATTCTAAAAGCAAAAGATAAAAAAGATACCTTTAGATTAATGGGTTTTGGTCACAGAGTTTACAAAAATTTTGATCCTCGAGCAAAAATTATTAAAAAAGCTGCAGACGAAGTTTTAAACGACTTAGGTGTATCTGATCCGGTTTTAGAAATAGCAAAATCATTAGAAAAATTAGCTTTGACAGACGAGTATTTCGTAAAAAGAAAATTGTATCCCAATGTAGATTTTTATTCTGGAATTATATATAGAGCGCTTGGAATCCCTACAGAGATGTTTACAGTCATGTTTGCATTGGGTAGATTACCAGGTTGGATTGCTCAATGGTGGGAAATGAGAAAAAATAAAGAACCTATCGGCCGACCAAGACAAATTTTCACTGGTAAAACGGACTTAAAATTTATCCCTATCAGCAAGAGATGATCTTTTTACTGATAGGTTTCTTAACATCCCTCTAAAAATAAAATAATGGAATGGACTCAAAAGATACCAATAAATTCTTCCCCATAATCCTTTGGGCCTAAAGGTGGCAGTTTGAAAAATGCTATTTTTAACAATTTTAAATTCTAACCAAGCCTCTCCTGGTAATTTCATTTCTGCAAATAGCAATAATCTCATATTTTTTTTGTCTGCCAAGAGTACTCTCCAAAAATCAAGTGAATCTCCAGTAAATATTTTATTATTATGAGTTCTTCCTCTTCTCAAACCCACTCCTCCAGACAATTGATCAAGATACCCTCTTATTTTCCATAAAAAGTTTGCATAGTACCAACCTGTGTCTCCACCAATTTTCCATAATGATTCTAAAGTTTTCTCAGTGTCTATATTTCTTTCAATTTTTTTATCTTGAAGTATTCCAAATTTAGGTACTTGTATGTAATTTTTTAGTTCGCTATTTATTAGCCCACTAATTAAACTATCTTTCCAACTACTAACTACGCTGTTTTGTTCAATTTTTATAAAAGCCATTTTAATGGCCTCATCATAACTGTATAATTTTACTCCTAGTATTTCGTGAAGTTTACCACTTTTAACTAATACCTCTGATTTCATACTTTTAACTAAGTTTACAGCTAAAGGATATGAGGTAGATGTTACAAAATAAAGCCAATACGAAGATAATCTCGGAGTCATGATTGGAAGAGTGATAATTAGTTTTTTTAAACCCCTGTTTTTAGCATAACCGTAAAGCATTTCTTTATAAGTCAAAATACTCAATCCACCAATATCAAAAGATTTTCCGATACACTTGGGATGCAATATAACACCGGTTAAAAATTCAATAACATTTCTAATGGCTATTGGTTGAGATTTCGTTTTAACCCATTTTGGAGTTATCATAATCGGTAGTTTTTCGCATAAATCTCTTATGATTTCAAATGATGCACTTCCGGATCCAACTATAATACCTGCTCTAAGAACGGTTAACTTGATTTTGTTTTTTCTAAGAACTCTTTCTACATTTTTTCTTGATTCTAAATGTTTTGAAAGATTTTTATTGTTAATAATTCCACTTAAAAAAATTATTTGCCTTGCGTTTGTTTTTTTAATTAAATAATTAAAGTTTTTTGCACAATTAATTTCCATTTCAGAAAAGCTATCTATTTTTGAGGACATGGAATGAATTAAATAGTAAACTACATCTATTTCTTTTGGAATAGAATATTTTTTAGGGTTATTCAGAAAATCAACTGTAATGACTTTAACTTTTTTTAGTAGATCAGGATTTAAGGACAACCTTTCGGGGTTTCTCACTGCACAATAAACACTATGTCCGTTTTCAACTAATTTAGGTATTAAACGCATCCCTATGTAACCATTTGCTCCTGTAATTAGTATGTTTAGTAATTTTTTATTCATTTTGATTTATGAAAATAATTATTTTAATGTATTTATTTCTGTATTTGAATTTATTCTTTATAACTATATTTAAATAAATAATAAAATGAAATTTTATTTAGAAAAATTTTCTCCTTTTTTAAAAGGGTTCTTTAAAGATAATTATAGTGTAGAAATAGATAATTTTGACTTTGTTTCAACCAGAGACGGTTTTGAAGGTGACATTACTTTATTGGTATTTCCACTAAAAAATAAAGTCAATAATGATTTAGAATCTCTTTCTAACGAATTAGGCTCTTTTCTAGTAAACAAGGTAGATTTTGTATACGGTTTTAATATTGTCAAAGGATTTCTCAACTTAAAAATCATGGATACTTTTTACGTAAATTTTCTTAGATGGGTAGATAAAAATCCGTATTATGGTCATAAATCTATAGATAATGAAAAAGGTGTCACTCTAGTTGAGTTTTCTTCACCAAATACAAATAAACCACTTCACTTAGGACATATTAGAAATAATTTGTTAGGTGATTCAATATCTAGAATTTTAAAAGCTAATGGATACAAAACTATTAAAACTCAAATAATTAACGATAGAGGTATACATATATGTAAATCGATGATTTCATGGCTAAAATTTGCTAAAGATTTGACTCCAAAGACCGTGAATGTCAAGCCAGATAAATTTGTTGGTAACTTTTATGTTTTATTTGAGAAAGAGTATCAAAAGCAAATAAGGCGTCTTATTGACGAAGGATATAAAAAAGAGGATGCAGAGAGAAAAGCACCAATTTTTTTAGAAGCTACAGAAATGCTACAAAAATGGGAGTCAGGAGACAAAAAAACAATCAAATTGTGGAAAAAAATGAACTCTTGGGTTTATGAAGGTTTTGATAAAACATATAAGTCTTTAGGGATTGAATTTGATAAAAATTATTACGAGAGCAATACATATTTAAAGGGTAAAAAAATTATTGAAAAAGGTATATCTCAGGGGATGTTCTACAAAAAGAGAGATCATTCAGTATGTGTTGATTTGACTGAAAATGGTCTTGATGAAAAAGTACTAATTAGATCAGATGGAACTTCTGTTTACATAACCCAAGATATTGGTACAGCAATGCAAAGGTTTGAAGATTTTCCTGAAATAAAAGGCATGATTTATACAGTTGGTAACGAGCAAGAGTATCATTTTAAGACCTTGTTTTTAATTTTAAAAAAACTAGGAATTAAATGGACCAATATGTTACATCATTTGAGTTATGGAATGGTTAATTTACCTGATGGAAAAATGAAAAGTAGGGAAGGAAATGTAGTTGATGCTGATGACTTAATGACGAAAATGAAAACCACCGCAAAGGAAATATCAAGTAAACTTGGTAAGCTCGAAGGCTATTCAAATAGTGAAAAAAGTGATCTTTATCAAAAAATAGGTCTTGGGGCTCTTAAGTACTATATTTTGAAGGTAGATCCAAAAAAAACCATACTCTTTGATCCAGAAAAATCGATAGATTTTAATGGAAACACTGGTCCTTTCATTCAGTACACATATGCTAGAATTCAATCAATTTTAAAAAGTAATGTATGTCATTCGAATCCTAAATTACCTGAGAAACTACATCCTAAAGAAATCTCAATTATTAAACAACTTATTCTTTATCCTGAAATTATTGAGCATTCATTAAATAGCCTCAGCCCAGCTATTATTTCAAATTACATATACGAACTCGTAAAAAGATTCAATTCCTTTTATCAAAATGTATCAATTTTAGGGGCAGAAAATGTTACCATTAAGAACTTTAGGTTGATGTTGTTAAAAAATGTTGCAAAGAATTTGAATAATTCTTGCGGATTGTTAGGTATTAATTTGCCAGATAGGATGTAAAAAAAAACCGCCACATGGCGGTTTTTTTTATAAAATATTATTGGTTTATTTTGATTGAACTGCTAAATTATAAACAACTAAACCAAAACCAATCTTGTTTATTGCGTCACCTACATTATAGATAACGTCCATTTCAAGACCACCAAATATACCACTGTACCAACCTTCAGTTCCAGCCATGTATCCAATTGGATATATAGCCCATCCAATCAGTACAAACTTACATAGCATATTATGAGCAGATAAAGTAGCTCCACCGGCTGATGTTGCTAATTTTTTTGCTTCACCCATCCATATATCATATACAATAACAAAGTACGCTATACCAGAGATTAATCCCCAGGCAGCAGGCCCAACACCAGTTGTGTATACTGCTTCTCCGAGATATCCAGCAACAAGCATTACAACTGACAACATGATCATTCTCCACATTAATTTTGTGGTTGCTCCAGCAGCTTTAAGAATTAGATAAAATTCTACACACATTAGAGGAACAGTAAGAATCCAGTCGACATACCTGAAGAAAGTAGGTGATGTTTGATTTGTAATCCAATATTCACGCATGTACCAATAATGTACAGCTGCAATGAATGTAATCAATCCTGAAACTAGAATTGATGTTTTCCACTTATTATCGTGAGAGTTCATTGAAAGGAAGAAAAACGCTGATGCTGCCATCATTGCCATACAACCTACAAAAAATGTGAACCCTACATAATCGCTATTATCCACTGCAGGGACCATAGCAAATAAACTTAAAAATTTTTCCATATTAGAATTAATTATTTGTTTTTGTTTAGGTAAATTTAGAAAAAATTAAACTTACTCATAATTTTTATCGATAAAATTTTGATTTAAAAACAAATTTATTGTTAGCAATTTTACAAAAATATAGACTTCATTTTATTTCAACACTCGTTTTTTTAACAGCAAATTTTTTTTTAAGCATTGAAAATCAGCATATTGTGTCTTTTTTTTTAATTTTTACATTTGGTTTGATTCATGGTGCTAATGATATTCAATTAATACAAAAAAAAACACTTAATTATAAGGTTAATTTCTTCATTTATTCAGTTTTACTATATGTTTCTATTGTTATTATAGGAATTTTGATTTTTTTTTATATTCCTAAGTTTGGACTAATTTTCTTTATTATATTCAGTTCTTTTCATTTTGGTGAACAACATTTAGGTTCACATAAAATAATTTCAAATAATATATTTATAAAAGGTCTTTTGTACACCTCTTATGGTTCAACAATATTAGGTCTCCTATTTTCGCTTCAATGGCTAGACACGCATGTGATTATTTATGAAATTTCAGAACTATTTATTTCCAAGAAGAAAATGGAATTATATTTTTACTCAGGTTTTTCAATTTTTTTCATCATTTCTCTCATTGATAAAAATTTGAGAAAAATTTTATGGATTGAAACTATTCTTATAATTTTTTTAGGGTTTTTCTTTTCTAAGACTTCTTTATTACTATCGTTTTCTGTTTATTTTGTTTTTTGGCATAGCATTCCATCCATTTTTGATCAGTTAAATTTCTTGTATGATAAAGATAATTCTAGAAAGATGAGATATTTGTTTTCCTCTTTGCCGTATTGGGTTATGTCTATCCTGGGTCTTTTTGCATTTTATTTTTATTTCCATACAAAACCTGAAACATTTCTACCTTTATTTTTTTCCTTTTTAGCGGCTATAACTTTTCCTCACACAATTGTTATGGGATGGCTTAAAATTTATAAACCTCTTACAAAAATTAGAAAATAATTAAATGAATATTTATAAATTTATTTATTAAAATTTAAAAATGTTTGATAATCTAAGTTCAAAGCTGGAAAGAGCTTTTAAAGTTTTAAAAGGGCAGGGTAAAATATCGGAAATAAATGTTGCTGAGACAATAAAAGAAATTAGAAGAGCTCTATTGGATGCGGATGTAAATTTCAAAATTGCAAAGGATTTTACTAATAAGGTAAAGAACAAAGCCCTCGGGAGAGATGTTTTAAACAGTATAAATCCCGGACAGCTGATGACAAAAATTGTTAAAGATGAGCTAACAGAGCTTATGGGCGAAAAGGCTGTAGGACTTAATTTAAAAAATAAACCTTCAATTATTTTGATGTCTGGACTTCAGGGTTCAGGAAAAACTACTTTAACTGGGAAACTAGCACATTTTTTAAAAAATAAAAAAAATAAAAAGCCCTATTTAATTGCTTGCGATGTCTACAGACCTGCCGCAATAGATCAACTTGAAATTTTATCTGAAGATTTAAAAGTTCCTGTGTTTAGTAATCGAGACAAAAAAGATCCTGTTAAAATTGCTTTAGATGGTATCAAACAAGCAAAGAAACAAAATTGTGATGTGATTTTAATTGACACTGCAGGAAGGTTAGCAATTGATAATGAAATGATGGAAGAGATATCTAAGATTCACTCAAATGTTAAACCTCATGAGACCCTTTTTGTGGTTGATTCAATGACTGGTCAAGATGCCGTAAATACCGCAAAGGCATTTAATGATATTTTAAACTTTGACGGAGTTGTTCTAACAAAATTAGATGGTGATACAAGAGGCGGAGCTGCATTATCAATTAGGACAGTTGTTAACAAACCAATTAAGTTTATAGGTACCGGAGAAAAAATGGACGCTTTAGATATTTTCTACCCAGAGAGGATGGCTGATAGAATTTTAGGTATGGGAGATGTGGTTTCTTTAGTAGAGAGGGCTCAACAACAGTTTGATGAGCAACAAGCCAGAAAAATAAGTAAAAAAATAGCTAAAAATCAATTTGGATTTGATGATTTTTTGACTCAGATAGAACAAATTAAAAAAATGGGTAATGTAAAAGATCTAATTGGAATGGTACCTGGCATGAGCAGTAAAATTAAAGATTTAGATATCGATAATGATTCCTTCAAACATATTGAAGCTATGATTAAATCAATGACTTTCGAAGAAAGAAAAAACCCAAATCTAATGAACCAGAGTAGAAAAATGAGAATTGCCCTGGGTTCTGGTCAAGATATAAACGAAGTCAATAAAATGATCAAACAATTTTTTCAAATGAGTAAAATGATGAAAATAATGCAAGGAAGCAAAGGAAGAAATATGTTAAACATGATGCAAAATTTTGGCAAGTAGTATGATTTTATTAGATGGAAAAAAAATTTCAGAGGAAATAAAAAACGAGATTAAAACTTCTGTTGAAAATTTAGTTATTAATAAAAAAAGACCCCCTCATTTGGCAGCTATTCTAGTTGGGGATGATGGTGCAAGTTTAACTTATATAGGGAATAAGATTCGTTCATGTGACCAAGTCGGTTTTAAGTCTTCTCTTTTTCGTTATGATTCAAATATATCTGAAATTGATTTGATAAAAAAAATTAATGATTTGAATTTAGACATTGAAATTGATGGATTTATAGTTCAACTACCTCTCCCAAAACATATAAACGAGCAAAAAGTTTTATTATCTATTAATCCTGACAAAGATGTTGATGGTTTTCACCCTACTAATTTTGGAAAAATGGCTCTTGGACTGAAAAGTTTTGTACCAGCTACCCCTTATGGGATAATGAAGTTAATCGAAAAATATGATATTCAAACTGAGGGTAAGAGTTGCCTTGTTGTTGGAAGAAGCAACATTGTTGGCAGACCAATGAGTATTTTGATGAGTCTGAGAGGGAGATACGGAAATTCAACAGTTACTCTAGCACACAGTAAAAGTAAAAATTTAACTGAACTCACACTAAATGCTGATATTATTGTCATGGCATTAGGTATACCCGAATTTTTAAAGTCGGATATGGTAAAAAAAGATTCAACAATAATTGATGTCGGTATAACAAGAGTTGAGGATAAGTCTCAAAAGAGAGGTTACGCCATAAAAGGAGATGTAGACTTTGAAAGCGTATCGAAAAAAGTTAAGTTTTTAACTCCTGTACCTGGTGGTGTTGGACCAATGACAATTGCTATGCTTTTACAGAATACTTTAGATGCTAGGCTTCTAAGTTTGTCCTAGGGTTTTCGATAGCATTGTAAATTTTAAGTATTAAATATGCAAAACTAACACCTGTTAAAATTAAAATCATAGTTAGATAACCTGAAGAAGAGAACGATAATCTAATTAATATTGTTGAAATTATAAAACCTGTATTCCTTATTAATTTACTGTATTCCTCGGTGTATCTAAATGATATTAACAAAATAATTACATCAGCTAAAATTAAAAGTGTAAAAAATTTATTAAAAAAAAGACCGTCGATTTGGGTAATTGCCTGATTAGAATAAATATTAAAAATCCATTCAAACATTGTATTTAGTGCCATGAAACTCATTACAACTAACAAAGACAAACTAACTATTTTTTTTGAAGAAATAAAACGAATTAATGAGGGGTCAGTTATATTTTTTTTTGATAATTTTTGGGTTCCTTTATTAAAAAGAAAGATTAGAAAAAATAAAATTAAAAACCCCAGTAAATCAACAATGAGTTCAATGTTATGTTCACTAACAATCCAATTTTCATTTAGATCCATTAGTGGAATATCTTTAAAGATTTTTCGAATTACTATCAATGATATTATTTCAAATTGTTTTGATATACAAGAAGTAAATGATCTTGGAAGGTAAAAAAGGAGAAGATATACCTCATAAACAAGGATTAATGAAAAGGGAGTATAGATGGCAGATATAGGATCATTAAGAAGTTCTTTATTTAAATCGCTAGCTGAAATAAAATTTAATTCTTTTAAAAAGATAAATAATAGATGGATTATAAAACCAAAACCAGCCAAAACTAAAATCAAATTTTCAACTTTTTTCCTAATTGTATCAGCAAAAACAATATTAAAAAGAGTGTCAGCTTTCTTTCTCATTTCAATTAAACTGCGAAAAGTTGTTCAGAATGTTTAAAGCTTTTAAATTCAAGCGCATTGCCTGAAGGATCATAAAAAAACATAGTTAGTTGTTCTCCAGGCTCACCTTCAAAGCGCAAATACGGAGCAATTTGAAAATCAATTTTTTGTTTTACAAGTTTATTACTGAAGCTTTTGAATTCATTCCATTCTAAAACAACCCCAAAGTGAGGGATTGGAACGGATTTCCCGTCAACTTCATTAAAGTGCTCCCGTTTAGTTAAATTTTTATCTTCATGTAAAACTAACTGGTGTCCAAATAAATTATAATCAACCCAATGTTTATCTTTTCTCCCTCTTTTACACCCTAGAATTTTTTCATAGAAATCTATTGATTCATCTAAGTTCTTAACTGGGATGGCTAGGTGAAACGGTCTTATATCCATAATATATTTTTAGTTGTTCAAATTTACGTTTTTTTATCGAAGAAGTTATATTTGATGTATGAATCAAAATCTTGAAAAAATTAAATTTTCTAATGGTGAAATTTTACCACTCATGGAGACCTTTACAACTATTCAAGGAGAGGGTTTTCATTCAGGAAAGTCAGCCCATTTTTTGAGAATTGGGGGATGTGATATAGGATGTCATTGGTGCGACATAAAGGAAAGTTGGGATTCTGACTTATACCAACCGGTTCAGATTTCAAAAATTGTAGAAACTGTTGACTCCTTGACAGATTTAGTTGTAATTTCTGGTGGAGAACCACTTATTTGGAATATGTCCCCTTTAACAAATGCGCTCAAAAAAAAAGATAAAAAAATTCATCTTGAAACTTCTGGAGCATATGAATTGTCTGGTTTCTGGGACTGGATTTGTTTATCTCCCAAAAAAAATAAATTACCAATTCCAAATCTATTTAAAAAAGCAAATGAACTAAAAGTGATAGTTTACAACAAAGATGATTTAATATTTGCAAAAAAAAATGCTAAGCAAGTAGAAAAAGATTGTCTTTTGTTCTTACAGCCTGAATGGAGTATGAAGGAAAAGGTTATGCCTTTAATAGCTAAGTTTATGCTAAAGAATCGAAATTGGAGACTTTCTCTTCAAACACACAAGTATCTAGGGATAAAATAAAGTGTTAAGGATATAGCAAATATTTTTCTCTTATTTTTTTGAAATTTTTTAAGCCACTTTCCCAACTTTTTCTAATTTCTTTTTCAGTCCAATTATTTTTGATTTGTAGCTCAAGGCTTTTTGTTCCAGCTAACAATGAAAATCCAGGATGGAAAAATTTATCTTTTTCTGGATATTGAGTGTAAGCTTCAATTAACCATTTAATCTCGATTTTTGACACTCTTTCTAACATTCTTAAATCTTTTCCATAACAAGTTACACCCTCATGTTTTGGGTTCTGAGAACCTAAATTGGGTTTGGGTACAAAAGAGAAGGAAGATTCAAATCTTGGATTACCATATATTTGGAATTGAAAATTTGTACCTCTACCTATACTTACAGGAGTCTGTTCAAACAGACATAAACTGGGATATAAGTTTACAGACACTTTGTTTGGTAAGTTTGGAGAGGGTGGTATAGGTAAATCATATTGCATATCATGGATATAGTTTTTTACTTTAATCACTTTGACTTCACACTTAGAATTAAATAGGTTTTCTCCGTTAATCATTTTTGCTATCTCTCCTAGTGTCATTCCATGGACAATAGGAATTTCAAGTATCCCTACAAAACTTATAAACTCTTTTTCTAAAATTGGACCATCTATATAATGTCCATTTGGGTTTGGTCTGTCAAGTATGATAAGAGGTATTTTATTATCTGCACAAGCCTTCATAGTGTAATAAAGTGTCGATAAATAAGTATAAAATCTAGCTCCAACGTCCTGTAGATCAAATAACATTATATCAATATCTTTCAGCTGATTAGGACTAGGTTTTTTGTATTTACCGTATAGTGAATAAATATTTATTTGCCGTTTAACATCAAAATCATTTCTTATTACGGCACCATTTTCTTTGTCACTCAAAAATCCATGTTCGGGAGCGAAAACCGCTTTAATTTTTTGGTTCAACTTTAGCAATGTGTCTAATAAATGTATACGTTTATTATCTGTTATTATAATACTTGAGGAATTTGATACAAGTCCAATTTTTTTATTCTCCAGAAAAGGGATAAATTCTTCTAGAGACTCTGCACCTGGAATTATAGTTTTAGTTTCTTCTTGAAAATTTGAAAATAAAACATGAACTTGTAAAAAAAATACAAATTTAATAATTGCCAAAAATCTTCTCATTTGAATTTTGAACTTTTCATTTCTAAAAGAATTAACAAAGCCATATTTAACGAAAATAACGTTTCATCACGAATAATAAAAATTGCAATTACCGCAATATCACTTGGAACTATAATTATTTTGATTTCCATATCAACTGGTTTTGGTCTTCAAAAAGAAATAAAAAAAAAACTGACAACTTTGAGTGGAGATTTAAAAATATCATTTTATGATAATAATAATTCTTACATCTCGGTTAAACCGGTAAATCCTTCACTGATCAATAAAGAAAAATGGTATGATTCAAAAAAAATTGAAAATTTTTACACCTATGTGAATAAGGCTGTCCTGTTTAAAACTAAAGAAAACTTTGATGGTGGAATTTTAAAAGGTCTTGATTCTGCTTTTCCACCTCAAAATATCGAAAATTTCTTAATAAGTGGAAGATATTTAGATATAACAAAACCTGAAAGTCTTGAAATTATAATTTCTTCAAAAACTTCCGAAAAATTAAATCTTAAGGTAGGTGATATGGTGGATTCTTTTTTTTATGATTTTAACAAATCAAAATTTCCAAAAAAAAGAATATTTCAAGTTGTTGGAGTTTTTAACACTGGTTTCGTGGATTTTGATCAAAATTTTTCTTTTACAAATATTAGTGTATTGCAGAAAATCAATGGATGGAGTAATTTAGAGGTTGGAGGGATTGAAATAATATTGAAAGATCAGTTTAAAAAATCTAACTATAAACAAACTATATATAACTTATTACCCCCAATAATAGACTTGCAAGGTGTAGATGAACTTTATAGTGAAATTTTTAGTTGGATTTCCATGTTTGATTTTAATATACTTGTAATTATGATTGTAGTTGTTTTTGTTGCTATACTTAATTTAGCAATAGCTATAATAATCCTGGTTATTGAAAAGTCAAAATTGATTGGAATGTTGAAAATTTTTGGCTTATCTAATGGTAAAATACGCAGAATATTTTTATTGGTTACTTTAAATGTTATATCCAAAGGCTTAATTTTAGGGAATACAATAGGTTTATTTCTAATTTATTTACAACGTCAATTTAACTTAATTAAATTGAACCCTGATAATTATTTCGTTAATAAAGTTCCAGTTGAAATTTCAATACCAAATATATTAGGTGTAAACTCTTTAATAATTATTTTTTCGATTTTAGCTCTCTTTACTCCTATGTTAGTGATTTCTAGGATGGAAATAGTAAAGGTTTTAAAAATTAAATAATTATAAATAGAATTAATTTTATCAATATGCAATATTATGACAATATTTTGGGGACAATTGGGAATACTCCTCTTGTTAAATTAAATAAAATAACTGAAGGAGTGAGAGGTCTTGTACTCGCAAAAATAGAGAGCTTTAACCCAGGAAATTCAATTAAAGATCGAATGGCTTTAAAAATGGTTGAAGATGCAGAATCAAGCGGAAAGTTGAAAAAGGGAGGTACAATCGTGGAGGGAACATCTGGCAATACTGGAATGGGTTTAGCCTTAGCTGCAAGAGTTAAAGGTTATTCCTTAATTTGTGTTACAACTGACAAACAATCAAAAGAAAAAATAGACGTTCTTAAAGCAATTGGAGCTAAGGTCACAATTTGTCCTACAGATGTAGATCCTGAAGATCCAAAATCTTATTATTCAACGGCTAAAAGGATTTCCAAAGAAATTCCAAATGCATGGTATGCAGATCAATATAATAATCTTTCGAATGGAATTGCTCATTACGAGAAAACTGGACCAGAAATATGGGAACAAACTGACGGGAAAATAACTCATTTTGTTGTTGGAGTTGGAACTGGAGGAACTATTTCTGGTGTTGCTAAATATTTAAAGGAGAAAAATAGAAAAATTAAGATCTGGGGTATTGACACCTACGGTTCCGTGTTTAAGAAATTTCATGAGACAGGAGTTTTTGACAAAAATGAGATTTATCCGTATTCAACTGAGGGTATTGGCGAAGATATTATTCCAAAGAATGTAGATTTTTCACTTATTGATTCCTTTGAGAAAGTAAACGATAAAGATGCGGCTATTTATACTCGAAAATTAGCACTAGATGAGGGAATTTTTGCAGGAAACTCGTGTGGTGCTGCAGTTAAAGGATTAATTCAATTAAAAGATAATTTTAATCCTCAAGATGTTATCGTTGTATTGCTTCATGATTCAGGCTCTAGATACCTTGGCAAGATATATAACGATGAATGGATGAAGTCCAAAAATTTTATCTAGTTCTAAAGCTTAAGGATTGAGTATTTTCAGTGATTATTTGATAATAAATGCTTAATTTTATCGTTAAAGAAAAGATATCCATTGTTCAAGTTTGTTTAATTCCAAATCTACATATCGATATATTTTGAGGAATTTATTTTTTCTTGCATTTTTATTCTTAATTCAAAATATATTTTCTCAATCAACTTTAGATTTAAATTTAAATAACAGGTCTTATGTTACAGTGCCTGCGGAAGGTTCAGATATTAGATATTGTTATAATGAACTTCTTGATCTAGAGTTCCAAGTTTATAACTTAAGTACAACAAACACTTTAGACTTGACAACGAATAATTTGAATGTAACCTTAACATTTAGCGGTGCAAATACTGGCACTTCCACAGCTACATTTAATAGTTCTCATTTTTCTTCCCCTGGTATTCCTGCCGCCGCAAACACCATACAATCAGGTGGCTATGCTGAATTTATATGGCCTAAGGATTTATCATTTTCCAATGCTGGAAGCACAACAATAGTCATTTTTGCCCAACCAGTAGGGGTAACTGATACATCTAGCATTAATAATAGCATCACCTTTGAAATAGTCAATTTAGCCAAGCCCTCTCAGATAAATTTAAGTTCAACAGCTTTAAGCAATACAGATTTCTGTGAGGGTGAGTCTGTAACTTTTACTGCTACTTCTACATCAGATATTGTAACATATACTTTCTACGTAGGGAGTTCTCCAGGATTCGTAACTAACACAAATACATTTACACCAGATCCTGTTTTATCTTCATCCGTTTCTGTCTCTGTTGTTGGACTAACTGCAGACAGTTGTTCAACAAGCAATACCCTTTTCATGTTTTATAATGACATAACAGTCAAAGGAACTATAGGTCAGGTATCTGCTACAGTTTGTGAAAATGAAACGCCACCACCCTTCACAAATTTAGTTTCCGCCACTGGAAATGGGAGCATAACCTACAGATGGGAGGGAAGAAGTATTGGAGCTCCCTTTGAAAGCCTACTCCCTGCAGTTACAACCGCGGTATACACCCCAACCTCGGGACTTAATACCACAACATTTTTTAGAAGGGTTGCTATAAGTACGTCTGCTCAAGGGAAAATTTGTGAAGAATACAGTAATATTATCCAAATTACAGTAGATGAATCTCCAATTTCTAATCTTGAGGTTGATGGAGTTTCTGCCCCAGCAACAGTTGCTATATGTGGAAGTGAAACGGTTACTTTTACAGCTACGAACGGAAATTCATGGAGATTTTACATCGATGGTCAACCAGTAGGTGCTCGCTCTACAAATGAAAACTTAGTTACTAATACCCTTATAGATGGACAAGTTGTTACGGTGGAATCATTTACAACAACCACAACAGGAGGTTGTTCTTCAATGTCATCAGGTATAACAATGAGTGTGGGTGCGAATCCAGACGTTTTCTTAACCTCAACAGCCTATGCTTCTTCCGCCTCATCGTCTACATTTTGTGAAGGAGAATCAATAACCTTTACAGCTAGTTCCACCTCCGCAATAGCAACTTATACTTTTATGGTTGGGGGTTCTGCAGTGAAAGAAGGTCCTTCTAATACTTATACTCCAGGTACTCCATTATCATCCACTGTATCGGTGGCTGTTCGTGTTCAGACACCAGCAGGTTGTGTAGCTACAGACACCCTTGATTTATTTTATAATGACATAGATGTTAAAGGCACTATAGGACAGGTTTCTTCAACGCTTTGTCCAAATGAAATTCCCCCGGCATTCACCAATGTCACGTCGGCTACAGCTACAATTGGAACAATATCATATAATTGGCAAACTCGTACATCAGGTACAAATTTTGAAAATACCATTCCTCCAGTTACAACTGAGGTATACACCCCAACCACTGGACTTACAACTA
>CACHSA010000018.1 GCA_902582405.1 uncultured Bacteroidota bacterium
ACACTTACAAAACTGGAAGGATCACCACCCTATTTGAATGCTAAAATAAGTACAGCATCAATAACTCTTGGTAACGAAAATGAATACGCATTTTCTTTTGATGTAAGTGACTATGAGCTAGGTGCACAAACCATCAATAAAGTCGAAAGTCAATTGGCTAATTCAGGTAAAGGACAACATATTCATTTTATAGTAAATAATGGACCTTATTCTGCACACTACATAAATAATTTTAAGAAAAAACTGAATAATGAAAACAATGTGATACTTGCTTTCTTATCAAGGTCTTATCATGAATCGGTAAAAAATCCAAATGCATTTATTTTGACTCAAATCGGTGAGAACAAAATTGACTTAAATAATGAGTTCCTTTTTTACAGTAGACCAAAAGGAACATACAAAGGAAAAGATACCGAAAAATTACTTTTAGATTTTTACCTAATTAACACGACAATTTCCCCCGGAGGAAATAAAGTAAAAGCTACAATTAATGATACAGAGTTCATTATTACAGAGTGGGCACCCTATTATCTTCAAGGACTTCCAAAAGGAGAAGTAAAAATAAAACTAGAACTTATAAATTCCAAAGGTGAATTAGTAGATAGCCCTTTTAATCCCTCGATTAGAAGCGTAACTCTCAAATAATTCATTAAATGATAAAAATAAAAATTTCAATTTTAATATAGCCCTTTCCGAACCTCTCCCCAAAGATCAGTGGAAAGGTTATATTGGATATATTCACGAGGTTGTAAATGAAAATTATTTAAACACGATAGCAGATCTTTCGAAAATTGAATTTTATCTGTGTAGACCACCAATTATTATAAAAGCTTGCAGAAATATATTGAGTGATATTGGTGTTAAAAACAAACAAACACTGTTTGAAGACTTTTGAAAAATATTCAGGTTGATTGTTTGCATTAGGCCTTTTCATAAAAGATGCTAAATTTTTAACTGGTTTTGTAAATATTTTTTATTTTTAATTGCAATTTAAAACTTAAAAATGCAAACAAGAAGAAACTGGCTTCGCTCATCAATTGGTTTAGGAGGGCTTTTGCTTGCACCTGAATTGGCCCTTTCAAAGGAGGAAATAAGAAAATTTAATCCTAGACCACTCTCTAAAACAATCAAACTTAGCTCTAATGAAAATCCCTACGGTCCGTCAGAAAAAGTTCAAAAAGCTGTAATCAAAGCCTTTGATAATGGTTGCAGATATCCTCGGGTCTATTCAAGTGCACTTGCTAAAAAATTAGCAAAATTACACGGGGTTAGTCCAGAAAATATAATTATTACTGGCGGTTCCACAGAAGGTTTAAAAATAACTGGTTTGACCTTCGCGAATGGTGGTGGAGAAATTATTGCTGCAAAACCAACATTTTTAGCTATGATGGATTTTGCAGAACAATGGGGGGCAAAAATTAGCTGGATCCCTGTTGGAGATGACAAAGGCTATGATCTTAACACAATCAATAATAGAATTAATAATAACACAAAGCTTGTTTTTTTGTGCAACCCAAATAATCCAACTGGGACTGTAATAGGAAAAAATTCTTTAATTGATTTCTGTTCCTCCGCAAGTAATAAAACAATTATTTTTAGTGATGAGGCATATTATGATTTTATCCAGACTCCTAATTATCCCTCAATGGACTCTCTTGTTCGAGAGGGCAAAAATGTAGTTGTTTCCAAAACATTTTCAAAAGTATATGGTCTTGCAGGTTTCAGAATTGGTTATTTGATAGCTCCTTCCCACTTATCAAAACAAATAAGAAAGAATATTGTGGCAATGACAAATGTGCTTGCTATTGCTGCTGCCGATAAAGCACTAGACGATATAGAGTTTTACAACTTTTCATTAAACAAAATTATTGAGGGAAGAAAAGTTATAACCACAACACTCGACAAAATAGGATTAAAGTATACCCCCTCAAATACTAATTTTGTTTTCTTTCATTCCAAAAGACATATAGATGATTTGGGCAAACAAATGCTTGAACAGGGTGTTAAAATCGGAAGACCTTTTCCACCTTTTTATGATTGGTGCAGAATAAGCATTGGAACTTTAGAGGAAACAAAAATATTTGCAAATGCACTAGAAAATGTCTATTCATAGGTGCATAGCCTACTTTTAAATGAAGGGTAGATAGTTTCTAATAATTCTCTTAATTGAGTCATTTACTCACTTCTTGTAGTATGATCACTCAAAATCAACCATTCTCCTTTTGATTTTATCAATACTAGTGTAAAATATCCCGAAACTTCACTTTTTGGATATGACAGAAAGAATTGTCCAATAAGTTGTGCGACTGAAGATGTAATAAGAGATATATTATGAATTTTGAAGTTAAGCGTTCCCATTTTCTCTTTAGAAGGATATGTTTTGATATATCTATCCTTGACGGAATCCCATCCGTAAAAAGGACCACTGGATCCGTTAAAAACTAAAAAGTCAGATTTTATATATCCTTGCATAAAACCATCTATATCTCCCTTATTCCAAAACTTTTCTTGTTGTTTTAGTACCGAAATAATTTCGTTCTTATCTGATTCAGAAAGAATTGATTGGCAGTATGTAATATTAATTGCAAGGAAAAATAAAAGTTTAAGGATAGATTTTTGCATTATAAAGTAAAATTAAAAGAAAAAAAATAGACTTAAGAGGGATATTTGTAGCCCGTAGGGGAATCGAACCCCTCTTTCCAGGATGAAAACCTGGCGTCCTAACCGATAGACGAACGGGCCAATAAATTTGGATGCAAATGTAAAATATATTAATCTATTGTGCAACGCGAAATCTACGAAAAATAGATATTATAAAACTATCGCTAATAAGATTTGGCAAAGTAAACTTTTTGATTTGATTCTTTTCCTGTCAATACACATTTTCCTTTTGAACTTGAACCGTAGGGAATACAACGGATAGTAGCTTTAGTTTCTTTTTTTATTTTTTCTTCAGTTTCATTAGTTCCATCCCAATATGCATGCACAAAACCTCCTTTTTGATTAATTGTATTTTTGAAATCTTCATAATTATCAACCTCTGTAATGTTTTCTTTAAGAAATTTTTTGGCCCTTTCAAATAGATTAACATGAATCTCTTTTAAAATTTTCTCTACTTCATTTAAAACAAAACTTTGTTTAATAAATATTTTTTCTTCAGTATCTCTTCTAGCTAATTCTAACTGATTTTTTTCAATATCTTTTGGTCCTATAGCAATACGAACTGGAATACCTTTCATTTCGTGTTCAGCAAACTTGAAACCAGGTTTAAGATTTTCTCTATTATCAAATTGAACTCTTACATTTTTTGATTCAAGTTCATCTTTAATTTTTTTAGCAACAATGGAAATTTCTTCAAGCTGTTCTTTTCCTTTAAAAATTGGAACAATAACTACTTGTATTGGGGCAAGATTGGGTGGTAAAACAAGTCCTTTGTCGTCGCCGTGAGTCATTATGAGCGCCCCCATTAGACGTGTAGAAACACCCCAAGAAGTCGCCCAAACATAATCTAGATTTCCGCTTTGATTTGCAAATTTAACATCAAATGCTTTTGCGAAATTGTCTCCTAGAAAATGAGAAGTACCTGCCTGAAGTGCCTTACCATCTTGCATAAGTGCTTCTATACAATGAGTCTCAACAGCACCTGCAAATCTTTCGCTCTCAGATTTTAGTCCTTTAATTACTGGAATAGCCATATAATTTTCTACAAAATCTGCATACAAATCGTTAATTAAAAGTGCTTCTTCCTCCGCTTCTTTTTTAGTTGCATGAGCGGTATGACCTTCCTGCCACAAAAATTCAGCTGTTCTAAGGAATAATCTTGGTCTCATTTCCCATCGAACAACATTTGCCCATTGATTGATAAGAAGTGGGAGGTCTCTGTAGGATTGGATCCAATTTTTGTATGTTCGCCAAATTATAGCTTCACTTGTTGGTCTTACAATTAATTCCTCCTCTAGTTTAGCCTCTGGATCTACAATTAACTTTCCTTCTTTACCACTATTTTTTAACCTATAGTGAGTAACAACAGCACATTCTTTAGCAAAACCTTCTGCATTTTTTTCTTCAGCCTCAAAGAGACTTTTAGGAACAAACAGTGGAAAATATGCATTTTGATGTCCAGTTGCTTTAAACTTTTTATCAAGCTCACTTTTCATGCTTTCCCATATAGAAAAACCGTAAGGTTTAATTACCATGCACCCTCTAACTGACGAATTTTCAGCAAGTTGAGCCTTTGAAACAAGTTCATTATACCATTTTGAAAAATTGTCCGACCTTTTTGTTAACATTTTATATACATGTTTGGCACAAAATTTGGTTATATTTATTTAAAGATATAGACCATGAACAAAACTAATAAATTAAGTTTGCTCAAAAATAAACATAACAATTTTATGAATCGCTTTATTGTTAATGTTTTTAAAATTTCTTTTTTAATAATATTTGTTCTTATTCAAGCTTCTTGTGGAAGCTTCCAGCCTGTATCCTATTATTCTGACGGGATATATTCATCTGATAATGTCATTGTTATTAGAAAAAGTGATTTAGATAATGATTCTTACTCATATTCTAGATATTTTGATCAGGTAGCAAGACAATATGATTGGGATGACAGGAGGAATGATGTTGTATTGTCCGATATAGATTCTATAAATTCAAATAGTATAGATAATTATAAGACTAATCCACAATGGGGGGGTGGTCAAAAAACAACACAAATTTTTATGTTTAATAACGGTCCTTGGGGTTTTCAAAATTTTAATACTCCATTTTACTCAGGCTTTTACAATCCCTTTTGGAACGGTTGGGGATGGGGAAATCCTATGAGATGGAATCGTTTAGGTTTTTGGGGGTGGAATAGATGGGCCTGGAATTATGGTTGGAATGGTAATTTCGGTTTTTACGACCCATGGTTATTTGGTAATCCTTATTGGGGATTTTCACCTTACAACTATTTTCAAAGTCCATATGTAGGTAACTATGGTGTAAGAAGCTCTTTACAATCCAATCGAATTAGAGGCTGGGCTTATAGCTCCACTTATAGAGGAAAAAATACTGGTCCTACAAATAGTAATTTTAGGGCTCGTTCAGGTGAAGCACAATCTAATAATGTACGTTCTGCAGCAAATAGTTCCATGCCTGATTTAGTGTCTGAAGGTCGAAAATTAGCACAAAATAATAATTCTGAACAAAGAAGAGTAAATTCTAATTCAGATGCTCAACGAAGAAGAATTGAATCTATAATAAGACAATATCAGTCTAGGGGATACAACGTTGAATTAATTCCTACAGGAAGCAATAGTGATATTTATAAGTTAAGAGTTTCTGAAAATTATGGATACCAAGGAAGAAGTTACCAAAATAACAGTAATTCCATTTTTAACAGATCATCTTCTCAAAATAATCCTAGTGGTAAGACAAATCAGAATTATAATCAATCAAATAGCAACTCTAGGAACTATTCAAACTCATCAAATAGCAGATCATATAGCTCTCCAAATAGGGGTTCATACAACGCATCAAGAGGCAGTTCATATGGTTCGCCTTCAGTAAACAGATCCTCAGGGAGGTCTTCTGCAGGGAGATCCTCTGGAAGAAAACAGTAATAAATAATACCCTATGAGAAATCATTTACTTTTATTTATAGGTCTATTGTGTCTTAACTTGAATGCTCAATCATTGGATGATGCAATAAGATATAGTCAAACATCATTGTCAGGAAGCGCAAGATATAATGCGTTATCTGGTGCTTTTGGGGCTTTAGGTGGGGAACTTAGTTCAATTAGTATTAACCCTGCTGCTTCTTCTGTTTTTTTGTCATCAGAACTTTCAGTAACTGCAAATGCTTTCAATCACGAGGTGACATCTTCCTACTTTAATAATGAAAATATTAGTTCATTTAATGGTGTAAATTTATCTCAAGCTGGAATTGTGATGGTTTTAAAAGATGAGGGAAATATCAAATGGTCAAAAATTTCGTTTGGATTCAATTATCAGGTAAATAATGATTTTGATAATAATATTCTTGCAAGTGGAAATAACTCGAACAATAATGGGATTGATAAATACTTCTTATACCACGCAATGAATAGAAATTTAGATGATATTTCTCAAATAAATGGAGAAAGCTTTAGGGAAGCTTATGTCAATATTGGTGAACAGCCCAATTTGGGTTATTCAGCTCAACAGGCACTCTTTGGATACGAGGGATATGTTATAAATCCTGTTTTTTCAGAAGATCCCAACGATCCAAGCAACCCACTAAGTCCTATTAATTTAGTTTATAATTACACCTCAAATACAGTACCATTAAACAATGGATTTTATCATGAATATTTTCTAAGTAGTTTTGGGTTAAACAGACTCTACACCTTTAATATCAGCGGTTCTTTTAAAGATAAATTTTATTTTGGTTTAAACCTTAATTCTCACAGATTTGACTATACTGAAAAAATTGACTTCTACGAAAGTAATTATGCTATAGAATCAGGAATCAAAGCATTAAGATTTAATAATTATTTAACAAGTTTAGGTGAAGGTGGTTCATTTCAGATTGGAGGTATATATAAATTCAATAGCAAACTTAGATTAGGTTTAGTTGTTAATAGTCCTATTTATTTTACTATTAATGAAAGTTTAAGCCAGTTTTTAGTTATTGATTTAGATGATAACCCAAATAATGACGAGTTGGTTTTAGACCCTGAAACTGAAATATTTTTTCCTGAACATAAACTCAACACAGCTGGATCAGTAAGGGGAAGTTTTGCTTATATTATAAACTCAAAAGGTCTAGTCAGTTTTGATTTTACTAGAAAGAATTATTCTGGTATAAGATATAGACCTGGAGGAAATAATTACCTAGACACAAGTCTTAATAACGAAATTAGATCCAAATTAAGAAGTAATAATACTTTTCAGGTAGGAGGAGAATTTAGAATAAATCCTCAGATAAGTCTTAGGGCTGGATATCTAACTGAAAGTAGCTCGTCAAAATTATATGACAATAGTATATCTAATTTAAGTCTAGGCATCGGTTATACGTTCTCATACGGAATTATTGACTTCTCTTATCAGAATACAGAGTATAATAATTTGAGACCAATTTTTAATGAGGGACTCGTAGATCCTGTTGGTCTTTCGACAACTAGAAATAATTATGTTATTACTTATAGGTTAAAACTTTAAGAACTAATTCACTGACACTTTTAATAATCATTTGAGTATATTTGCATTGAAATTACAAAAGATGAAAGTCGAAAAGAAGATTTATACCGAAGAAGATCCAAATCAGTTTGATCATTTTAGTTCTAATTTAAAAACACCTCTTAGAGACGATGCTTTTGATTTATCCGACAAAGAAAAAATAGAAATTATCAAATCAAAAGTGACCGATATTATTCATACGTTAGGGTTGGATTTGAATGATGACAGCTTAAAAGGAACTCCTAAAAGAGTAGCTGAAATGTATGTAAATGAGATTTTCAGTGGATTAAATCCTATAAACAAACCTAAGGCGTCAACTTTTGAAAACAAGTATAAGTATGGAGAAATGCTCGTTGAAAAAAACATCACACTTTTTTCAACTTGTGAACATCATATGCTGCCAATTATTGGCAAAGCACATGTCGGGTATATTTCAAATGGAACCGTTATTGGTTTATCAAAAATGAATAGAATAGTTCAATATTACGCCCAACGACCACAAGTTCAAGAAAGATTAACCTTACAAATAGTTGAGGAAATGCAAAATGTTCTAAAAACAAAAGATGTTGCATGCGTAATAGATGCAAAGCATCATTGTGTTAATTCAAGAGGTATTTGTGATCCAAACTCAAGTACCGTTACTTCTGAGTTTGGTGGGGCTTTTAAAAGTGAAGCTAATAAAAAAGAATTTTTAGATTACATTAAAATTGAAACAGAGTTTTAATGGATAATTTATCCGTATTCAATTCTTTAACAGGAGAAAAAGAAAGTTTCGTCCCATTCAATAAAGACTTGGTTAAAATGTATGTTTGTGGCCCAACTGTTTATAGCTACGTTCATTTAGGTAACTGTAGAACATTTATCTCATTTGATGTAATTTATAGGTATTTACTCCACTTGGGATATAGGGTTAAATACGTAAGAAATATTACAGATGTTGGACATTTAGAAAACGACTCCGACGATGGGGATGATCCAATTGTAAAAAAAGCTCATAAAGAAAATCTCGAACCAATGGAGGTAGTTCAAAAATACACCATAGACTTTCATGAAAATTTAAAAAAACTAAACACGATTCCCCCAAATATTGAACCAACTGCAACAGGTCATATTTTAGAGCAAATTGAATTGATTAAAAAAATTATTGAAAATGGATTTGGATACACAAGAAATGGGTCTGTTTATTTTGATGTTTTAAAATTTAATAAGATTTCTGAGTACGGAAAATTAAGCAGAAGAAATTTGGATGAATTGGTTCACAATTCTAGAACACTTGATGGTCAGAGTGATAAATTAAATCCACAGGACTTTGCATTATGGAAAAAAGCTGACTCCAAACATATAATGAAGTGGAATTCTCCTTGGGGAGAGGGTTTTCCTGGGTGGCATTCTGAATGTAGTGCGATGAGTATGAAGTATTTGGGAAATAAATTTGATATTCATGGTGGTGGTATCGATTTGAAATTTCCTCATCATGATTGTGAAATTGCACAATCAAAGGCATTGAACCAAAATTCAAAAATCAAGTACTGGCTTCATGCAAATATGTTAACACTAAATGGAAAAAAAATGTCGAAATCAACTGGCAATAGTATTCTCCCTAGAGAGTTATTTGATGGTGATAATGAAGTTTTTTCAAAATCATTTTCTCCTAATGTTCTTCGTTTTTTCTTCCTACAGGCTCACTACAGGAGTATCCTTGATCTCAGTGAAGAAGCTTTAATGGCTTCAGAAAAAGGTCTTAAAAGACTTGAAATTGGTATAAAAAACATTTCAAAACTTAAAACCTCTAAATCTACCTCTGGATTCGATATCTCAAATTGGGAAAAGAATTGTTACAAAGCTATGAATGACGATTTTAACACACCTTTATTAATAGCCAAGCTATTTGACGCCATACATTATTCTAATTCCGTATTAATGGGCAAAGAAAAAATTTCTAAAAAAGATCAAAATCATCTTTTAAATAAAACTACTATTTTTTTCTCAGAAGTCCTTGGGCTTAATTTAATAGATGATAAAAAAAATATTAGCTCTAATGAATTACTTGGAAAAACACTGGATGTTTTAATTAAGATTCGAAATAAATCGAGGGCAAATAGAGATTTTGAGACCTCCGATAAAATAAGAGATGAATTGAATAAAATAGGGATTACACTAAATGACAATGAAGACAACACCACTTATGAATTTTAAATCTCTTGTTCCTAACATATTTAAATCTTTATTTATAAGTATTATAAAGATATACCAGAGATTTATCTCTCCTCTTTTTCCATCAAGTTGCAAATTTTCGCCCACATGTTCTAGATATGGAATTGAAGCTATTAATAAATACGGAGCTTTTAAAGGAATGGCTATGACAATTAAAAGGATTTTAAGGTGTAATCCTTTTAGTAAAGGAGGATATGACCCTATACCTTAAAAAGATTTTTATACTTTTAAATTAAAATCACATGATTATATTAAATAAAATTATTTGGGAGCCTAGTTCAACAATTTTTTCTATTGGGAGCTTCGGTATCCATTATTATAGTCTAATGTTTATAATCTCTTTTCTTTTTGGTTTCAACATAATGAAGAGAATGTATTTAAAAGAGAACGTTGCAACTGAAAGACTAGAAACAATGCTCTTTTATATTGTCCTTTCAACTTTAATTGGTGCACGACTCGGTCATGTAATTTTTTACGATTGGGAATACTACCAGAGTCACTTATTAGAAATTTTCTTACCAATAGAAAAAACAACCGATGGATATACTTTTACTGGTTTTAGAGGTTTAGCGAGTCACGGGGCTGCAATAGGTATTTTAACTGGAATAATAATTTATCAAAAAATCTACAAAGAAAAAACTTTACTCTGGATTCTAGATAGATTAATTATCCCAACAACCTTAGGAGCTGGCTTTGTTAGAATAGGAAACTTTTTTAACTCAGAGATAGTAGGAAAGTATACAGGAAATAATTTTGGAGTCATTTTTGTTAATCGCGGTGAAACACTGCCTCGTCATCCAGCTCAACTTTATGAATCCATATGCTATTTTGTTCTTTTTTTTATTTTAACTCAAATTTATAAAAGTGAATTTAAAAACAGGAAAGGGTTTTTACTCGGTTTTTTTATGGTTACACTATTTAGTATTAGATTTTTAATTGAGTTTGTAAAAGAGAGTCAAGGAGGCTTTGAAACCATTTTACCATTATTTTCTACAGGGCAATGGCTAAGTATTCCACTAATTTTGGCTGGAATTGTAGTTTTAACTAGATCAAAGAGTAGATTAGAAAATTAATTTTCAATTAATTTTTTTTTGTGTATCGAACATTACTGGGGTAGCAATAAAAACCGATGAATAGGTTCCAACAATTACACCCACGATAAGAGCGAACATAAAGCCGCGAATTGATTCTCCGCCAAATAAAAAGATAGCAAGCAAAACTAATAGGGTTGTCAACGAAGTATTAAGTGTTCTACTCAGTGTTGAGTTGAGAGCTAGATTTACAGTTTGAGACAATTCTTCACTTGGGTTATTTCTAGTATACTCTCTGATTCTATCAAAAACTACCACAGTATCATTTAATGAATATCCAATTACTGTTAGTATAGCTGCAATAAAAGCTTGGTTTATTTCCATATTAAAAGGCATAATATTGTAGAGTAATGAAAATATACCTAAAACAATTAAAACATCATGAAAAACTGCCGCGACAGCCCCTGCAGAAAACTGCCATTTTCTAAATCTTAAAAGTATATACATAAAAACTATGACGAGTGATCCAATTACTGCTAAGTATGAATTCTTTTTAATATCATCAGCAATTGTTGGCCCAACTTTTATAGATGACATTATACCTACTGTTTTCGTTTCTGACCCATTTATAAATTCGTCAATAGTAAAGTTTTTGGGAAAAGAATTTGAAAGAGATGAAAAAAGTTTTTTATATATCTCATTATCAATTTGGTTACCTTCTTGATCAATTTTGTATTTAGTTGTTATTTTTAATTGATTTGCTTCACCAAATGTTTTGACCTCTGCACTACCCAATGAATTAGAAATTGACTTTTCAACTTCGGCTGGATTAACAACTTTTTCAAATCTAATTATATAAGACCGCCCACCAACAAAATCAACTCCCTGATTTAAACCCTTAGTGCCAAGAGATATTAAACTTAATAAAATTGATATACCAGAGACCAAATAAGCTATTTTTCTACTTTTTAAAAATTGAAAATTCAAATTTGTTAATAGATTTTTTGTCAATTTTGTTGAAACTCCAACTCTTTTCTTTTTCGAAATTCTATTTTCAATAAAAAATCTGGTAACAAAAATTGCTGTGAATAATGATGTTGCGATACCTATCAAAAGAGTAGTAGCAAAACCCTTAATAGGCCCAGTCCCAAAAATAAACAAAATCATTGCAGTTAGTCCTGTAGTAATATTTGCGTCTAAAATAGATGAAAGTGCATTATTAAATCCATCATCAACTGATTTTTTGTCTCCTTTTCCCTTTCTTAATTCCTCTCTAACCCTTTCAAATATCAAGACGTTGGCATCTACAGATATTCCAATAGTTAATACAATTCCAGCAATTCCTGGAAGAGTTAAGACTGCTCCCAATCCTGCAAGAATTCCAAAAATTAAAAGTATATTCAAAGAAAGTGCTAGGTCAGCATATAAACCTGAACTTCCATAATAAAAAATCATCCATGCTAAAACAATTATTAATGCAATTAGGAATGAATATAATCCACTTTGAATTGCTTCCTTTCCAAGAGAAGGACCTACTATTTCTGATTGAATAATATCTGCAGATGCAGGTAATTTTCCCGCACGAAGAACATTGGCTAGATCAATGGCTTCATTCAAAGAAAAAGAGCCAGTTATTTCAGATCTACCTCCAGAAATTGCGCCATTGCTCACTCCAGGAGCAGAGTAAACTACATCATCTAGTACGATTGCAATACTACTAGTCTCTTTAAATGCCTTACCTGTCATATTTTCCCATATCCTGGAACCTTTTGAGTCCATTTGCATTGATACAGCTGGTTGACCTATTTGGCTGTATGTTTGTACAGCGTCAACTATTACCCCACCACTTAGAGGAGGATCATTATCTCTATTAGATTTAATTATATACAAATCTAGAAGGTCATTATTTGGAGTTGATTTACCCCATACGAATTTTACATACCTTAAATTTTTTGGTAAAAGCCTCCTAACTTCGGGAAGATCAAGGTATTGTTTAAATACGTTTTTATCTTTTTTTGAGACCTGGGCTAAAATAGGTCCTCCTTGAAAACCAACTCCTTTAATTAAATCATTTATTGGGTTTATATTAGAACTACTTAAAGAGTCAATTTCTTCCACATCGGACAACAAGTCATCAATTCCAGATTCATCAACTTTACTTTTAATTAGCTGCTTTTTTTCATTATTAAATTTTTCTCTTAATAGTATGTTTGCCTCAGTTAAGAAATTAAAAAATTGATCATTTTTGAAAGTTTCCCAAAATTCTAATTGTGCTGTACTTTGCAACAAATTTTTAACCCTTTCAACATCTTTAGCACCAGGTAATTCAACTAGAATTCTGCCAGTTTGACCTAACCTCTGAATATTAGGTTGTGTGACCCCAAATTTATCAATTCTTTTTCTAAGGACTTCAAATGCAGAAGTTATTGACTCATCTATTTTTCTTCTGATAATCGGTTTAACTTCACTATCTTCCATATTAAAATTGATTAAATCACTTAAATTCCTGTTTGAGAAAATGTCAGGATCCGATAATTTGGAAGTCCCTTTTATACTTTCAAAAGAACTAAAAAATGTTTCAACGTATGGTAGATCTGAATTCTTTTGTAATTGATCTGCATTGTTGAGTGCTTTATTAAAGATTGGATTTCTGCTGTTATTTGCTAAACCTTTCAAAATATCTTTTACGGAAATTTGTAAAATAACATTAATACCTCCCTTAAGATCTAAACCACGATTTAATTCTCTTTTTTTTGCATCATTATATGAAGTAAAACCAAAAAGGGATACATTTCCTATAGAGTCTAAATATTGTGTTTCTAAGCTTTCTCTTTTAGTGATAAAATTTTGCTCCTGACTACTAATTTTATTAAAAGCATAAGCTTTAGCGCTATCTTCTATACTGCTAGAAATAAATGTAAATGAAAGCTGATAAATACTTACAATTAAGAATAAGAAACCAAATAATTTAACAAGACTGTTGTTTTGCATTCAAAAAAAATTTGTGCGGCTGCAAATATAGAAGTTTAAATACCTAAACACAAACACAATTAGATTTGATTTGATATTTGAAAGTCTTTTTGATTATAATTTTATTTTTTAAAAAAAATTAATCAAATGAAGTTTTTAAGAGATTCATTCATTAAAGTTATCGCTTTAGCACTTTCTTTTAGTTTATCCTTTTCTGTGGAATTTAATTCTAAATCAATAATTTCTTCAACTCCATTTTTACCGATAACACAGGGGACACCTATACAAATGTCATTGAGTCCATATTGTCCTTCCAAATAAACTGAACAAGGAATGATTTTCTTTTTATTGTTCAAAATACTATCAACTAAGTAGGAAACTGAAGCTCCAGGTGCATACCATGCAGATGTTCCAAGAAGCTTGGTAAGTGTAGCACCACCAATCATGGTAGATGAGATAATTTCTTCTTGTTTTTCGGAGGATAAAAAATTTGAAATAGGAATCCCGTTATATGAGGCTAACCTCATAAGGGGGATCATAGTAGTGTCTCCATGACCACCGATAACCATAGCATGAATATCAGATTGTGGTTTATTTATTGCTTTTGATAAATAAGTTTTAAATCTTGAGCTATCTAGAGCTCCACCCATTCCAATTACCCTATTCTCATTTAATTTATTTGATTTCAATACAAGATAGGTCATAGTGTCCATTGGATTTGAAACTACCACTATGATTGTGTTAGGAGAGTACTTTAATATGTTTTCAGTAACTGAATTAACTATATCCGCATTAATACCAATCAATTCCTCCCTACTCATTCCAGGTTTCCTTGGGATCCCTGAAGTTATTACAACAACATCGCTGTCTTTAGTGCTTTGATAATCATCAGTTACACCTTTAATGAATGTGTCAAAACCAAGAGTAGATGAGGTTTGGGTCAAATCCAAAGCTTTGCCTTCAGATAATCCCTTTTTAATGTCTAATAAAATAACTTCATTTGCGATTTTACCTATCGCAATATACTCAGCACACGACGCGCCAACATTTCCAGCTCCAATTATACTTACTTTCATATAAACTTAGGCATCAATATTTGCATAAACAGCGTTATTCTCAATGAACTCTCTTCTGGGAGGAACGTCGTCTCCCATTAGTATTGAAAAAGTTTCATCAGCTCTCTCTTGATTCTCTACAACTATTTTTCTTAAAGTTCTGTATTCTGGATTCATTGTAGTATCCCATAATTGTTCAGCATTCATTTCTCCTAAACCTTTATATCTTTGCACTGATGCCCCTTGGCCAAAGTCAAGCATTATTTTATCCCTTTGATCATTATCCCATGCATACTCCTTTTTATTACCTTTTTTGACTAAATAAAGGGGTGGCGTGGCAATGTAAACATAGCCCAAGTCAATTAATTCCCTCAAATATCGAAAGAAAAAAGTCAAAATTAATGTAGAAATGTGACTTCCATCAACATCTGCATCACACATTACAACAATTTTATGGTATCTTAATTTGTCAATATTTAAAGCTTTACTATCTTCTTCCGTTCCAATAGTGACCCCAAGTGCAGTGTACATGTTACGAATCTCTTCATTTTCGAAAACTTTGTGCTGCATTGATTTTTCAACATTTAAAATTTTACCTTTTAATGGAAGAATAGCCTGAAATTTTCTATCTCTACCCTGTTTTGCTGTTCCCCCGGCAGAGTCTCCCTCAACAAGAAAAATTTCACATTGTGCGGGATCTTGTTCTGAACAATCAGAGAGTTTTCCAGGAAGACCTCCACCAGTCAATACGGTTTTTCTTTGTACCATTTCTCTTGCCTTCCGGGCAGCATGCCTGGCTTGGGCTGCGAGGATAACCTTTTGAACAATTATCTTTGCATCGTTCGGGTTTTCTTCCAAATATGACTCCAACATTTCAGATACAGACTGCGAAACAGCAGACGTTACATCTCTATTACCCAATTTAGTTTTAGTTTGACCTTCAAATTGTGGCTCAGCAACCTTCACAGAAACAATTGCTGTCAAACCTTCTCTAAAATCATCGCCACTTATCTCAAACTTCAACTTATCTAACATCCCTGAAGATTCAGCGTATTTTTTAAGTGTAGCAGTCATACCTCTCCTAAAACCAGAAAGGTGCGTCCCTCCTTCGTGAGTATTAATATTGTTAACGAAAGAATGTAAATTTTCAAGGAATGAAGAATTATAAACCATTGCAATTTCAACCGGGATACCGTTTTTTTCCCCTTGCATTGAAATAACATCTTTTATTATAGATTCTCTTGTTTTGTCTAAATATGTAACGAATTCTTTTAACCCCTCTTTAGATTTAAAAATTTCTTTTTTAAAGTTACCATTCCGATCTTTTTTCCTTTTATCTTCAATAGAAATTTTAACCCCCTTATTTAAAAATGATAGTTCTCGCATTCTGCTTGACAGAATTTCGTAGTCATACTCAAGTATTTGCTTGAAAATTTCAGGATCAGGTTTAAATGTAACTTCTGTTCCCCTTTCATTTGTTTTGCCAACTTCCTTTACCTGGTATTTGGGTTTACCTCTTTCATACTCTTGTTCCCAAACAGAACCATCTCTATAAATGGTTGCTTTTAGATGTTCTGAAAGAGCATTAACACAGGACACCCCAACACCATGCAAACCTCCTGAAACTTTGTAAGAATCCTTATCAAATTTCCCTCCTGCACCTATCTTTGTCATGACTACTTCTAAAGCTGAGACTCCCTCCTTTTTGTGAATTCCAACTGGTATCCCTCTTCCATTATCCCTTGTAGTAATAGAATTATCATCATTAATGATAACGCTTATGATATCACAGTGACCTGCAAGTGCTTCATCTATTGAATTATCAACTACTTCATATACCAAGTGATGAAGACCTCGGGAGCCGATGTCACCTATGTACATTGAAGGTCTTTTTCGGACATGCTCCATACCTTCTAATGCTTGGATGCTATCTGCAGAATACTTTGTGTTTGCTACGGTTTCACTCATTATATAATATGAATTTATTTAGTTGTGGAGTAATATAAATTTACGAAAATAAGCTGTCTGTATTTGTGAAATATTGGCTGTTAACCAACGAAGTTATCAACACTAAATGTGAATAAATATAAAGGTTAAACACGGTTAAAGTTGTAACAAATACTAGTAAGATTTGTTGTGAACATTTGAAATAGCCCTTCCGCTTGGATCATTCATATTTTTGAAAGCCTTGTCCCATTCGAGTGCAACAGGTGTACTACAAGCAACGGATGGTACCGAGGGAACAGACATTGCAGCAGCATTGCTAGGGAAATGTTTTTCAAAAATTGATCTGTAATAAAACTCTTCTTTATTTTGAGGTGGGTTTATGGAAAAATATTTATTTGCTTTATTCATTTGCTTGTCAGTTACTTTTTCTTCAGTAATTTCTTTTAATTTATCAATCCAGCTATACCCAACACCGTCTGAAAATTGTTCTTTTTGTCTCCATGTTACTGACTTAGGTAAATATTTTTCAAAAGCCTTCCGTATTACCCATTTTTCCATTTTTTCTCTTGTGATCATTTTATCTTTGGGGTTGATTCTCATAGCAATATCAATAAACTCTTTGTCAAGGAAAGGAACTCTACCCTCAATTCCCCAGGCAGCTAGAGATTTGTTAGCCCTTAAGCAATCGTATTGATGTAATTTGTTTAATTTTCTCACAGTTTCTTCATGAAAATCTTTAGCACTTGGTGCTTTATGAAAGTATAAGTAACCTCCAAATAACTCATCTGCACCTTCCCCGGATAAAACCATTTTAATGCCCAAAGATTTTATTGCCCTTGCCATTAAATACATTGGGGTTGACGCCCTCACAGTAGTTACATCATAGGTTTCTAAATGATATATAACATCGCTTAGTGCATCCAAACCCTCTTGAAGTGTGAATTTAATTTCATGATGTATGGTGCCTATGTGGTCAGCAACTTTTCTCGCAGCCATTAGGTCAGGTGATCCTTCTAGTCCAACAGAAAAAGAGTGTAATTGAGGCCACCATGCCCCTTTCGTATCATTAGATTCGACCCTTTTTGATGCAAATTTTTTAGCTAAGGCAGATGTAATTGAAGAATCCAAACCCCCGGACAAAAGTACTCCGTATGGAACATCACTCATTAACTGCCTATGTACTGCAGTTGATAATGCTTTTTCTAGTTCATCAATATCTGTAAAGTTGTTTTTTACATTATCAAAAGATTTCCAATCTCTAGAATACCAATTTTTAAATCCCTCTTCAACACTTGATAAATAGTGCCCCGGAGGAAATAATTCAATTTTTTCACAATAAGATTCTAATGATTTTAGTTCAGAAGAAACATAAAAAGTTCCATTGGCGTCCCATCCAATATACAATGGGATAATTCCAATATGATCACGAGCTATAAAATAACAATCCTCAACTGTGTCATAAATAGCAAACGCAAAGATTCCATTCAAATCATCTAAAAAATTTTTTCCTTTTTCCTTATATAATGCGAGAATAACTTCACAATCCGAGTTAGTCTTAAAGATATATTTGCTTTTAAGTTTTTTTCTTATTTCTCTATGATTGTAAATTTCTCCATTAGCGGCTAGTACATAACGATTGTCATCTGAAAAAAGTGGTTGCTTTCCAGATGTTGGATCCACTATTGCAAGTCTTTCATGGGCAATAATAGCAT
>CACHSA010000019.1 GCA_902582405.1 uncultured Bacteroidota bacterium
CTCTGTTTGCTCAAAAAAAAATTGGGGCATTAATTAGCGTAGGGTCTTTAATAAATATTCCTTTATTTTTTGTTTTATTAAAATTCAATAAAATAAATTTCGTATATGGATTAATATCCTCACTTTTACTTTTAGCTTTAATTGTTGCTCTATTAAAATTTATATAAATGAAATACTATATTATAGCTGGTGAAGCTTCAGGTGACTTACATGGATCTAAAATTATGGAAAGTATCAAAAAACTGGACAAGGATGCTAAATTTAGATTTTGGGGCGGAGAAAAAATGAAAAGAGTTGGAGGTGAAATAGTTAGAAATGTTAAGCAATTGTCTTTTATGGGATTTTGGGAGGTTTTAATAAATATAAACACAATTTTAAAAAATATCAGTTTTTGTAAGGGGGACATTGATGCCTACCAACCAGACAAAATAATTTATATAGATTATCCTGGTTTTAACATGGAAATAGCCAAATGGGCAAAAAAAAAAGGCTTTCAAAATCATTTTTATATAAGTCCGCAAATATGGGCATGGAAGGAAAGTCGAATTAAAAAAATTAAGCGTGATATAGACTCTATGTATGTAATATTACCCTTTGAAAAGGATTATTACAAACAAAGACATAATTTGGATGTTCATTATGTGGGCCATCCTCTAGTTGAAATTATCAATGAAGAAAAAATAAATAAAGATTTATTGCCTATAAAATTAACTAAACCTGTAATTGCCCTTTTACCTGGGAGTAGAAAACAAGAGATAAAAAAAATGTTACCTGTTTTTAAATCTATCACTCATTATTTTTCTGACTATGAGTTTATAATTGCAGGTGTGCAAAGTATAAGCAAAGAATGGTATGATGAAATATTGAAGGATTATAAAGTTAAAATAGTATATAATAGGACTTATAATCTTTTGAAAAAATCAACTGCAGCAATCGTTACTAGTGGGACTGCAACTCTTGAAACTGCATTATTTAACGTTCCGCAAATTGTATGTTATAAAAGTAGTTTAATTTCATATTTGGTTGGTAAATTATTTATTAAACTAAAATTTATATCTCTTGTAAACATTATTATGGGCAGAGAAATTGTTAAGGAATTAATTCAAAAGGATTGTTCCAAAAGAAATATTATTGCTGAATTATCACATTTGCTCAAAAAAGAGAACATTTTGAATCTTAAAAAAGAATATAAATTATTAAGAGACAGGCTAGGAAAAGAAGAAACAAGTCTCAAAGTAGCAAAATTAATTACAAAATTTTAAAAATTTGTTATTGTCTAAATCGGTATATGAAATTTTCAATATACTTTTCAAGATCATCAGAGTCTTTAAAAACTGCATAGTCCCCTTTTTTTATCATTTTTAAATAGGGTTCTATTTGCCTAACGTTGAAATAACCTGTCAAGGGCATAATTGGATCTCCCTCCTCACTAAAAAAAACAATTGATGGATAACCACGAATTCCTAAAAACTTTGTAAAATCATGGGTTGAATTTCTTCCTTTCCTTTCATGATTATAATTCGGATTGGAGAATTTTTTATCATAAAAAAATATTTCCTCGTTTCCTTCTGCATTAAACTTAACAGCATAAAAATTTTGAGAAATATATCTAGAGACATCTGGATTGCCAAAAGTTTTCTTGTCAAGCAATCTGCAAGGGCCACACCAGGTTGTATAAACATCCATAATGATTTTTTTTGGTTCATTCTTTTGTGCTTCAAGAGCCTTATCTAAAGAAATCCAATTAATCTTTTGAGAATGGCAAATATTAATTATGAAAAAAAACAATAAAATGAATTTTTTAATAATGTCCATGCATCCTTTTAATTAAGTTATTTCTAAATAAAAAAATTATAAATCCAGCTAATATTGGAATAAATGTAAAAATCAAGAAGAATCCTGTAAGGCCTACACTAGAAGATATTTTATCAATATAACTCCCTGTAAAACCTCCTATAAGATTTGCGAAGAAGTTCGCAAGTAACCAAAAACCCATCATTAATCCAACAAGTCTCATAGGTGCAAGTTTACTAACGTAAGACAAACCAACGGGTGATACACACAATTCGCCAAGTGTATGGAACAAATATGCAAATACTAACCAAAATATACTTACATCTGCAGTTCGAGCTCCATATGGAATTGACATTGAACCATATGCTAGAAATCCAAAACCTAAACCAAGCAGGATTAATCCAATTGAAAATTTAACTGGCCCACTAGGGTTAAATTTTGAAGCCCAGAGCATTGAAAAAATAGGAGCAAAAATTATAATAAACAAAGAGTTTAAAACCGCAAACCAAGACGCAGGTATTTCTGTGTCATCAACTTCAGATATACTCCAAACAAATGGAACATAATGTTTAAAAAAATCAAAATAAGTACTAAAAAAAACAGAGACAAAATCAGGAAGTAATCCTAGCATAAATGAAATTATTGACCATATAATAACAAAGCTAATCCCAAGAAAAATATTAGACAAAAAATATTTTTGAAAGATATTTTGAAATAATTTAATCAAAACATAGGTTATAACAAGCATTGGGACTATTGTGATTATAGTATTAACTGTTTTAAATATAAGAGACGCCTCGCCAGTTAAATTTCTGTCAGTGTAATCGTTCGCAAAAATTGTCATTGACCCTCCAGCTTGTTCAAAAGCCCACCAAAAAAAAATTGTAGCAGCTGAAAAAATTAAAATAACTAAAATTCTATCCATTTCTATAGAATTTATCGAAGAATTGTTTTTTATTTCATTAACCTTATTTATTTTTTTTTCTGGTTTTAATCCAATAGAACCAAAAATATTTTGGGTAAGATAAAATTGTAGCATTCCGAAAAACATAAATATCCCAGCAACTCCGAACCCCCAATGCCATCCAATGGTTTCACCTAAATAACCGCATAACAAAATCCCTAAAAATGCCCCACAGTTTATCCCCATATAAAATATAGTATATGCTCCGTCCTTTCTTATATCTGAGTCTTTATATAGTTGTCCTACCATTGAGGAAATATTTGGTTTGAATAAACCATTCCCAATAATTATGAATCCTATTCCAAGAAAGAAAAAACTATTTTCAAAATACTCTAATGCCATAAAACCGTGTCCTATGGCCATAATAAAAGCTCCAATTACAGTTGCATTTCTGTAACCTAAAAGCTTATCAGCAACAATTCCACCGATAAGAGGAGTAAAATAAACCAAACCTGTATACCAACCATACAATACTAGGGCGTCTTCCCTCTTCCATCCCCATCCTTCGTTTAAGATAGAAGATGTTAAAAAAAGGACAAGAATTGCCCTCATTCCGTAGTAACTGAATCTCTCCCACATTTCAGTGAAAAAAAGGACAAAAAGACCCGTAGGGTGATCAAAAATAGTTCTTTGGTTTAAAAGAGAACCGTTAAAGTTAAATTTACTTTCGTTCAAATAAATTAGAATTAATTATCATAGTTTATTTTCTATAAAAGTAGTCATTTTATTATATAGGTGAATAGATGTATTTCCTCCATAAATTCCGTGGTTTTTGTCTGGGTAAATCATCCACTCAAATTGTTTGTCCGCTTGAATTAGTTCTTCCACCATACGCATCGTGTTTTGTAGATGAACATTGTCATCTGCAGAACCATGGACTAATAAATAGTCCCCTAGCAATAAATGAGCGAAATTGAGAGGTGAATTTAAATCATAACCCTCAGGATTATCTTTCGGTAATCCCATAAACCTTTCAGTGTAAATTGTGTCATAAAACCTCCAACTGGTAACTGGAGCTACTGCAATTGCAAGTGAGAATGTCTCATTCCCTTTTAAAACGCAGTTTGTTGATATCAAACCACCAAAACTCCATCCCCAAATTCCAATTCTATCCTCATCAATATAGGGGAATTTCGATAAATATTTTGCGAATGATATTTGGTCTTCTGTCTCATATTTAGCAAGCCGACCATAGGTGATTTTTTTAAATTCTTTACCCTTGAATCCTGTTCCTCGTCCGTCAACACACGCAATTACATAGCCTTTTTGTGCTAACATTTGATGCCAAAAATCTCGATTGCTATTCCATCTGTTTTTAACTTCTTGAGATCCAGGTCCTGAATATTGATAAATTAATAATGGATACTTTTTATTGGGATTAAAATTATTTGGTTTAATAATCCACATATTTAACTCTTCACCATTTATACTTACTTTTGAAAAATCTTTAGA
Source organism: uncultured Bacteroidota bacterium (assembly GCA_902582405.1). GTDB lineage: Bacteria > Bacteroidota > Bacteroidia > Flavobacteriales > Flavobacteriaceae > TMED96. The sequence goes on from CACHSA010000019.1 coordinate 4,211, forward strand.
AGGAAGGTCATAAGGTTCGATTTTTTTAAGAAGTTTTTTATTATCCATTATTCTTCTTATTAGTTTTCCAGTTTTACTATCTCTTAGAGTATAAACTAGTGGAGTTTTACTGTCTTCAAAAGTGTGAATAAAGTAATCATAATTTGATGTAAATGAAGCTCCATTAAAACCATTTTTGGGTGAGATAGCTTTTTTATTTTTACCACTTAAACTTATCCTATAAATCACTCTTTCGATAGGATTATCCTCAGTGGAGGAATAATAAACAGTATTTTTATTTACACCCAACAACTTATCAACATCCCAACTCCCTTTCGTTATTTGTTTTATTTTTTTTTCTTTACTTTCTACTAAGTAAATGTGATCAAAACCACTTCTGTCGCTTATACACAAGAAATTGTCATTTTCTAAAAAAAAGATTTTGTCCTTTATATCAACATAACTTTCATCTTTTTCTTCAAATACTTTTTTGATTAATCCTTCACGCAAGTCATATGATGATATTGTTAATTTATTTTGAAGTCTATTTAAAGATTGTATGAATAATTTATTTGAATACTTACTAAATTTGAGTCTTGGGATGTAGTAATAATCATTTTTATTTTCACTTAAATGAATTGAATTGGTTCTTTCACTTCCTAAATTATATATTTTTAAATTTAGACTTGAGTTTATTTCACCTGCCTTTGGGTATTTAAATTTATACTCGTATGGATACAAGCTGCTACCAAAAATTTTCATTGAATAATGCGGGACGTTAGTTTGATCGAAAACTATATAAGCTATATTATCACTATCCTTGTCCCAATCAAAAGCTCGAACCAAAGCAAATTCTTCTTCATACACCCAATCTGCAATACCATTGAGAATATTTTCATTTCCTGAAAAAGTAATTTGCTTAATAACATTCTCTTTAAGAAATTTTATATATAAATTTCTATTATAAACAAATGCTACTTTTTCACCATCTGGAGAGAAAGAAGGTTCTTGAATTAGGCCGTTAAAAAGATAACTGATTTCGTCATTTTGGATATCATAAATGTAATACTCTGCTAAATTAGACCTTCTGTAAAGTGGATATGAGTTTGTTTCCAATATTATTTTCCTCTCGTTCGTTGAAAAGAAATAATTAGTAAAAAAAGGTATCTTAGCAGAAGATGTAGAGTCTAAAATAACATCAACAACTTCACCAGTTTCGTAGCTTCGCAATACAATTTTTGATTTCTTTTTGTCACTATCAATTTCAATGTTTGAATAATAATTTTTTGTTTTGAGATGGTAAATTGATTTGTAGGTTAATTGTTCAAATTCAAAATTCCATATGTCTTCATTACTAAGTAAACTCTTTTGAGAGAAAATAAAATTAAAAAACAATAAAAAAAACAGGATTCTCAAGTTTATAATATTTAAATATTAGTTAAAGTTAATTTCTTTTATATAACATCCAAAATTGTTCTTCTAATATGGTATCTTTAACAAAAATCCAACGCTATGAGCAATTTTGTGAATGGCTTCTCAAAAAAAAATAAGCTAGAAAAAATTGATTGGATAATTAATAACCATTTCCATAATAATAAAAAAGCAAAAGATATTCTTCTAAGATATTTGAATGATGACTTATCAATTCAAAATCTTCATGACGAATTTATAGAAAATACAATATCAAACTTTTACCTTCCTTTCGCAGTAGCTCCTAATTTTTTAATTAATCATAAATACTATACCCTACCCATGGCAACTGAAGAAAGCAGTGTTGTCGCTGCAGCCTCTAAAACCGCTAAATTTTGGGCCAGCCGTGGTGGATTTAAAACTGAAATTTTAGGGGTAGAAAAAGTTGGGCAAATTCATTTTTTTTACAATGGTTCCTTTTTTAAACTTCAATCTTTTTTTAAGAAAATAACAAAAAACATACTCAAAAATTTGAAACCAATTACATCTAACATGGAAAAGAGAGGAGGTGGGATTACAAGCTTAAAACTTGTTGATATGAATGATAAAATTCATAATTATTATCAAATTTTTGTGAAATTAAATACAGCTGACTCTATGGGTGCGAATTTCATAAACTCTTGTCTTGAAAAAATAACAGATACATTTAAATTTTTTATTAAAGAAAAAAAATTTTTAACCGAAAATGGCGAAAAAATTGATTTTGTAATGAGTATTTTATCTAATTATACTCCAAATTGTCTAGCCAAAGCAAGTGTTAGTTGTAAAGTGGAAGATTTAGAAAAAAGTAATGATTTAAAGGATAGAAAATTTGTTGAAAATTTTATAAATGCAGTCAATATATCCAAAGTTGACACATTCAGAGCAGTTACTCATAATAAAGGAATAATGAATGGAGTTGATTCTGTCGTGATTGCTACAGGGAATGATTTCAGGTCTGTTGAAGCTGGAATTCATGCATATGCATCTAGAAATGGAAATTACTCTGGTTTAACAAATGCGTATATCCAAGATGGTAGCTTTCATTTTGATTTAACAATTCCTATATCTATTGGTACTATTGGTGGTTTAACCAAACTTCACCCACTGGTGAACTGGGCACACAATTTACTTGGAAATCCAAATTCCAATGAACTAATGCAAATTATAGCAGTAGCAGGTTTGGCACAAAACTTTGCTGCCTTAAAATCATTAGTTACTACTGGAATTCAGAAAGGTCACATGAAAATGCATTTGCTAAATATTTTGAATCAACTTGGTGCTGATCAAATTCAAAAAAAAGAAGCTATTGAGTATTTTAAAACAAATAGTATAACGCAAAAAAATGTTAGAGAATTTATAAATAAAAAATAGAATGTATTTCCATAGCTGCGGTAAATTACTAATTACAGCTGAATATCTTATTCTGAAGGGAGCAAAAGGACTTGCGGTACCGACAAAATATGGTCAAAGACTGTCAGTTAAAAAAAACACAGAAAAATATATTATTTGGAAAGCGTACACATGTAATAAAGAAAAATGGATAGATTGTAAATTTGACTTAAGTTTTGAATTAATTAAATCTTACAATACAAAAACGGAACACATCTACTCAGTAATTAAACTTTTAAAAAATATAAATCAAATTTCACCTGGTTTCGCTGGTCAGGGGCTGGATATATCTACTACTCTCGAATTTGAGAGGAATTGGGGTTTAGGTTCGTCATCGACAATTATTTGCAATGTTTCCAATTGGCTTAAAATAAATCCATATGAATTATTAAAAAGAACATACAAAGGGAGTGGATATGATGTTGCCGTTGCAAATGAAAAAAAATCAATTTTTTTTCAAAAGAAAGGTAACTTAAACAAAATAACTAAAACAAAATTTTTTCCATCATTTAGGGATAATCTATTTTTTATTCATCTTAATAAAAAAGTAAATAGTCAAAAAGAGATAGAAAAATTCTTTAATCTTAAAAATAATTTTAAAAAGGAAATTTCAAAAATTGATCACCTAGGTAATATGATTGTGAAAGAAAATAATCAAAAATCATTCAACGAAATGATCAAAGAGCATGAAGAAATTATATCTAAAATCATCAACAAGAAACCAATACAGAGTACTATTTTTAAGGATTACGATGGGCAAATTAAAAGCTTAGGTGCCTGGGGTGGAGATTTTGTTCTAGCATCTGGAGACGCTGAGACCCCTAAGTATTTTTCAAAAAAAGGTTATAATACCATAATACCTTTTTCGGATATGATTTTATAAATTAATAAAAAATTGATCTATTATCTTCAATTTCAGCTTCTTCCTCTAATGCAGAAATAATTAGGTTTGGTAAATCTTTTTTCGTCTCGGATTCTATTTTTAACGCAGTGGCAGAATAATCAGTTAATTCGTCTGAATTATTTTTTTTAACAACTTTTATTTTAAAGATACCACTATTACCAACTAACAATTTTGATATTTCTTCTTCTTCCAATGCAAAAGCTTTCCCTACAATAAAAGGCTCATTTCCTGAACCAACAATAGTTCCACTTCTTTGATTAATTGCACTTGCAGTAATAATTTCTAATGCGTTTTTTTCAGCATATTCCTTAAGAGTTTTTACATTTTTATTCTCATTTATAATATATTCCGCTTTCTTTTTATTTAAAAGGTTTATAGTAACTTCATCTCTAACTTCATCTATATCTAAGATTCCTTTGTCATTTATTTCGTTTATTTTTAAAACAACATAACCTCCAAAAGACAGATCAAACCTTTTAATGTCTTCTACTTTTCTGCTTTCATCAAATATCCATTGTACGATTGACCTTTGTGTTGGTAAACCAGGAAGGTTCTCGTCAAGTCTATTAATATTTGTGACAGATCTTATTTTTAAATTATTTTTTTTGGCTGCATTTTCAAAATTATCATTTAGAGAGTTCATTTCGAATTGAGTAGCATTTTTGAAAACCTCGTTTGACGTTTGGTCAGATGGTATGATGCTTTTTGTTAGGTTAGCAAGTAAAACTAAGTCCTCTTTGTCCACTATTTTTATAACATGAAATCCAAAGGATGTTTCAACAATTCCAATTTTACCTACCCTATTTGTATTTGCAAAATTAAAAAAAGCTGGCTCAATCTGCGATTCTGTGAAAAACCCTAGATCTCCTCCCAAAGAGCTAGATGGACCATCCGAAAATTCTTTCGCAAAATCCTCAAATCTTGATTTATTCCTTAAAATTTTTTTAAATAAGTTATTTGCTAGTTTTCTCGCATCAGCTTTTGTCCTATCTACATTTGGTATTTTTCTAGCTGATTCATTGTGTGATATTAAAATATGACTAGCTCTTATCGAACCTTTTTTCTTTCTGTCAATTAATTTTGATATTTTAAAACTATTAATGTCTTTGTAGGGACCAAAAGATTCACCAATTTTAAGATTAAATAAAATTTCCGCATATTCAGAAGGCAACTTGCCTTTAGTTAAGTAAATTGAATCAAATTCCTCATCGGAATTTTTACTTATGAAATCATTTAAATTTTTTGAGTTATAAAAACCCTTTATTGTATCCGTTAGCTTAGATACTTCGTTATATTCGATTCTATCTTGTGTTAAGGACAAAATCGATTCCCTTATATTCGAAATGTCTTCCTCTGTAGCATTTTCAAAAAATGATACGTATTCCACTGATCTAGACTCATCTCTTTTGTACTTTGATTTATTTTTGTTAATGTAATCTTTTATATCTGAATCAGATATTTTGAAAATTGTATCGGGAATTTTGGAATATGGATACTTAACATATTCTATATCTACATTATCATTTTCCAAGCGATAATATATTTCTGCATTTTTTTCAGTCACAGCCATACTTGATTTAATAAGATCAAAATATATATTTTCTTTAGCAGAAGAGATTATAGAAAGCTCCTGTTGCTTCCATGATTCATAAGCCTGAGGGTTAGAGTTTTTCATTTGAATGATGAAATCTGTAAATAATCCAAAATCAAAAAAACCAGCTTCGTTTGTAAATCTTTCATCACTAATAATTGACTCTGTTGAAGAAACAACCTGCTCTATTTGATCAATCCCTGCATCAATACCTAAAACGTTAAACTGGTCTTCGAATACAAAATTTCTAACATACTGCTTCCAGACTCTTTGAACAGCTTGAATTGTTGTTAAACCAAAATTTCTTTCAGTTTGTTCAACCATAAAACGAAAATTCTCTAACGGAATCTCTTTCCCATTTATCCTCCCAATTGGTTCATCAGAAACTCCCTCTGCATTTCCGTTCCCAAGAGCACCAGAAATCACAAAAGCAAATAAAGCTAATCCAATAACTATAATTAAAAAAATCGACCTTTCTCTTATTTTACCTAAAAGAGCCATACATGTACATTTTGGATGTGAATTTACAATTTCTTAAAATAATATGTAAAACTAATTTACTTTTTCAATAAAAACTTTTTCAATTTTATTTGACAATACGCTTATAACCTTTAATTCAAGGTTATTTATTGAAAGCTTGGTTCCTTTTTTCGGAATTTCACCAGTGATGTGAAAAATCAAACCTCCAAGAGTTTCATAGTTTTCATCTTGAGGTAAGTTTAAATTATATTTTTTGTTTAAATAATCAATTTCTAATCTCGCTGAAAATTCAAAAGAATTTAAGCTAGTTTTTTCTTCGTGGTGATCAATTACATCGTATTCGTCTTCAATTTCTCCAAATAATTCTTCAATTATATCCTCAACTGTAAGTAAACCAGCAGTCCCTCCATATTCATCTAATACAACAGCAATTGTCTTTCTTTTTATAGTTAATTTCTTTAATAAATCTGTAATTAAATTTGGTTCATGAACATATTCAATCGGAAGTAAAATTTCAGAAATAGTTGTTGGTTTTTTAAGCATTTCAAAAGCATGAACAAAGCCTATAATATCATCGATATTTTCATCATATACAGGGATTTTAGAGTATCCTGTTGAAACAAATAAAGATGATAACTCTGATACACTTGATGACTTATTGATTCCAATTATTTCTGCCCTAGGTATCATTACCTCTCTAACTTTTGTTTCAGAAAATTCTAACGCATTTTGAAAAAACTCTATTTCTGAATCTAGTTGATCTTTATTTTCAACGGCTTCTACTTGTTCCTCAATGTATTCTCCTAACTCGTTTTTTGAAAAAGTTAATTGGATTTTGTCTGTTTTAGAGTTTGAAAAGAATCTTAAAAAACTATCTGTAACCTTCAAAATGATCATGCTAATTGGCATAAAAAAAGTGTAAAAAATTGAACACGGTAGAGCAAAATACTTGATCATTTGATTGGCATATAATTGAAAAAAAACTTTCGGGAGGAACTCTGCGGTAATTAAAATTATAAAAGTTGATATTAGAGTTTGAGTGAATAATACATCCAAAGGAAGTGGGCCCGCTTTTAAATTAGAGAATAAAATTTGAACTAATTTTTCACCCATAAAAATACCGTAAACAACAAGACAAAAATTATTACCCACTAACATTGCTGTGATGAATTTTGAGGGGCTTGATGATATATACTTTATTAATTTAGGAATAATTCCTTTTTTATTTTTCTCAATTTCTAAAAAAACTCTATTACACGAAATAAATGCTATTTCCATTCCTGAAAAAAAAGCTGACATAATCAAACAAAATAAAATAACTAAATCGCCTAAGCTCATCTAATAATTTTTATTTTTTCTAACATATCTTCTAAAGAGAAACATAAAAACCGAAACTATAAAAAAACCAAGAAAAAGATAAGCCCTTTTAGGATTCAAATTCCACAATAAACAGGTTTCCCTTATAGATATTATTGATATAACTAAATAAATTAATTCTGAAATTCGGTATTTTATCATCTTATCTTTCTTCCACACTCATAGTTCCAGTTAACCTACCTGTGTTAAATTTGGTAAATTGTTTGTTTGCGTCTAGCCTTATAGCAGCTACATTATAATCAGAATTCCAAAATTTAAAATTTTTATCAGTGAAAAACCAATCTGATTCGGCATCCCAATATAATTGACTAGTTCTAAGATAATCTCCGTCACTAGAAGCAATTTTAACATTTCCAACTAGATCTAAAATTGAAGTATCTTTGTAAATAGTTCCATAGTCGGCTTCTACTACATTAGGGCAACCAAAATTATCATAAAAAATAATTTTTAATCCATTTGGAAAAATTGAATATTTTAAAAATAAATTTTTATAATCCTCATGGATAGGGGCAGTCAAAATAGAATTAATTTTTAATGAATCTGTATAAACCATTCTAATTTCAAATGATGTTGAAGTTGGCTGTAGTAACGAAGGAGACTTTAACTCAGTTTTATCCCAATTCGCGCACGAAGAGCTAAAAATTACTAATATAAAGTGATAAAGAAACTGATATTTTAAAAGATTTATATTCACTTAAAGTTTTGGTACTTTGACCTTATCATTAATCCAACACGAAAATTGAATAACCTTACCTTCCATACCATCTGTGAAAATATCTGTTTTAGATGGAGCTCTTCCATTATAACTAGCGGCAGTTTTGAGTGCTGCTTTTTTAATTGAAGCATCAACATTTGCAGCTTTTTTAGCAGTGTTAGCAGCAAGCCAATACACTGCTCTTTTATTAAATTGAGTATCACCACAATCATTCGCGCTGTTAGCATATAGATTAGCAATCATTAAATAAGCTTTCCCCAAAGACGGCTGGAAACTCAACGCCTTTAAAGCATAACTTCTAGCAGATCTTTTTCTACCTCTATCCTTAAATTTCAATGCTATTTTGTATAAAATTTTAGCCTTTTTGTATGGGTCGTCCTCTAGCTCAATTGATTCTTCATAATAAGATAATGCTTGTTTATTTTCACCCTTTTTATCATTTAGTAACCCCAGATAATATGCTGAATCGGCGGAGGGTTGAATTGAATGCAGCGCTTCAACAAGATCTACAAAGAGTTGACTGTCTGAGCAGTCCTTTGCATCCATACGGCTAGCAGCTCTTTTTAACCAAATTATATTTTGTCTGTTTTGATCAAAATTTCTTTCATATAGTGGAATGAGATTTTCACAACTTGATTCCTTGGCAATTATGGCATCCAAGTTTTTTAAAAATACACTTATCGCGTTGGAATTTATATCATATATTCTTTTGCGTTTTAGATCTTTAGTTGTTAGAACTTCTCCATTCTCCTCCTTTTTTAATATTCTGTCTAAGTTTTTAGCTAATTTAACACCTTCGAACTCAAACTTTTCAGATACATCCTCATACTTTTCAAAAAGTATTTCTGGAGTGACGTCTTTGTTATTGTTTTTATAAATTTCATACAAAGTTTTAAAATAATTATACAGTCGTTTTGGATTTGAGAAGCTTTCCAAGTCCCTTTTAAATGCATCATCAAAAATCAAGTATATTTCAGTTTTAGTTCCGATTTTAAAATCAATCATTGACTGAGCTTTTGAAGATAAAATATTTCCGATGTCATTTTTTCCTTTTTTGGATGGAAAAAATTTTGCCCAGTCGTCATATAAGTTAAGTAAATCCGTTTCACGCTGTTTTTTTTCAGTATCTGGACTATTTTTCAGTCTTTCTTTAAGAATTCTTTCACCATAAATATATATTGCTGAATTTAGACTAGGGCATTCGTTTCTAACTGAAACCCAAGGTGCATAAGCAGCCTGATAATTTTTAACTTTAGCATTTTCAACAAAGATTGATAAATTTTGAGCACATTCTTCGTTGTTTTGTGCGACTAGATTGATCCCCAGAGTAAGGGAAAATAAATATATTATATATGTTTTACTTTTCATTTCTAATTATACTTTCTTTTAATAAACCATAAATCGTTCAAAGATAATCCAATTCTTAAAGCCCAAAAACTTTCTTTAAGTAGACTTCCAGAATTTATCCCTCTTGAACCAAATTCAAGTCCTACATTTAAGTTTGAAAACCCAGATACATTGTTTGCACTGTAATATCCTCCCAAAGGAAAACTTGCTCCAATAGAAAAAATATTTTGTTTTAGGGAATTATTATCAATTTTTATACCAGCATTTTCACTTCTAAATCCAGCCCGATAAACTATTCTTTTCCAATAATCAGTAATGGAACTGTAATCTGGTAATATATACCCTCCGAATGAAAGTGAATTTGCATTTTCGTAAGATATTTTTCCTTGATTAAAAAAATCGTTTTTAAAATTTTCCGATTGAGCAAAGGAATATTGAGTTCCGAAAAACCATTTTTTATCTTTGCTAAAACTTAAACCGTACTTGTAACTTTGTCCAATTGTTAATTTTACTAGGTCCAAATTATTAGAGGCTAAATCAACTTCTTTAATATCTCCAATGTTTTCATTTTGTAATGAGCGAGTAAAATATACTCTTTTGTTTCTAGAATTTATTTTATTTTCAGGTTTGTATGTAAGAAAACTTTCTATAATAATTTTTTTTGAGATATTAAATTTAAGGTGAGTTCCTAATTCATAATCAAGACCTGACAAAGAGGATTCACTAGTTAAAAAAGTCCCAAAATCTATGTTTTCATTTTGATTCGAAGCCTGGGTTGAAATTTTTCCAAAATTGTAATTTACGGTGCCCCCCAAACTTATGAATTTAAATAGCTTAAATCCTACAGTTAAAAAGGATTTATTTGTGCCTCCTCTTCCTTCATACCTGGAAACTACAACCTCATCTTGGATACTTAGATCATTAGCTTGTATTCTATATCCGACAGATGAAAATGGAATAACCCCAAAACTAAATGAAAAAAACTTCGTTGGGATGGAAACTGCTATGTAATCTAGTGATCCTGTCCTGCTATCATCTGTAGAATCAATTGATGTTATTTCAGTGTTTTTATAATGTATTCCTACAGAAAAAGTAGTTAATTTTAATTCTCCTAAACTTGCTGGATTATTTAGATTAGCATGAATTGAATCTGAAAAAACACTCACTCCACCCATCATCCTATTTATAACATTCCCCTTAAAAGTTATATCACCTAATCCTCCCAATGAGTAAGGAGAGGCTGTACTATTTTGTGAGAAAGAATATTTCAAAAAGAATAAAAATAAAACTAATTTTAAACGAATTAAAATTATAGATTGTTGCATTTCAATAAGTTATTTAACCCTGATGCTAAAAATTCTTGCTCGGCAAAGATGCTATTTTTAATTCTTTTATACAAGTATTTGGCATCCCCACCTGTTAAAATAACTCTCAAATTTGGTGTTTTTCTTTTAAATTTTTGAATTTGTCCGTTAATTTCAAAAATAAATCCTTCTAAAGTCCCTGATTGAATTGAATTTTTAGTGTCTTTTCCAATTTCCATTTTTTTATCTTCTAATTCAATAAGCGGAAGTGAGGTTGTGTAATCATATAAACTCTTATACCTAATTAACAATCCAGGAGATATGAATCCTCCTTTATGAATTGATTTTGATGATATCAAATCAAAAGTCAAGCAGCTTCCAGCGTCAATTACTAGACAATCTTCTTTTGGGAATTTATTAATTGCTGCAGTTATTAGACCAATTCTATCTACACCGAGGCATTCTCTATTATAATCTGTTTCAAAAGGAAAATGGAGAGATTTTACTTCGTGAATTTTTTTATTTGGAAATATTTTTTCTAATTCGTCTCTATTGTATTTTCCTGTAACATCAGACAACAAAATGTTTTTTAAATCTGAAATTTTATCTTTTATTTTTAGTGACCAGTTATCTTCCCATTTAAAAAAATTGCTAAGTACCAATGTTTGGTCTTTGAAGATAAAGTATTTTAAGTTTGTATTTCCACAATCTATAATCAAATTCATACCTAAAAATAAATTAAAATTCAGTTAAGTTTAAAAATTTAAAAACATTTGCTAAGAAAAAAAGAGATTATATATTTGCAAATCAACGGTACCTTAGCTCAGTTGGTAGAGCAAAGGACTGAAAATCCTTGTGTCCCTGGTTCGATTCCTGGAGGTACCACCTTAATCCCGTATTTCAATCAATACGGGATTTTAAGTTTATTTATTTTTTCTTGCAGCAATAAAACTTTTAACAAAAAATATCATTGATAATGTGGAAGTAATGATCATTATAATTACTCTTATCAAACCAACCCCGCCTTTATCGATTGATTTAGGCAATCTCATGCCAACTAACGCGATTAAAATTAATAATGTTAGCAGTACAGCTATATGAGAAATAATTTTATTTTGATTTTTAACACCACTATAGCAAAGAATTAAAAAAACTCCTATTAATACAGGAATAAGAGCGGTAGGGGATAAAACGTCAAAGTATCCCCATAATCCAATTATCATTAAAGAGATAGAATTTATTAAATTAGCTTTTGTAGCATTCATATTTTTTTTTTACAAAAATAAAGATTTTGAAATCACTTTTGCAATTAAAAAATATAACCGTGCTTTTATTTTAATTTAAAAATTGGTTTTGGAATTAGAAATTTATCAAATAGATGCATTTACTTCTGAGGTTTTTAAGGGAAATCCAGCATGTGTTGTGCCATTAAATGAATGGTTGGATGATAAACTATTAATTAAAATAGCTAGAGAAAATAATGTTTCTGAAACAGCATTTTTTGTAAAAAATAAAAATGGTTTTCATATCAGATGGTTTACTCCTGATATTGAAATGGATTTATGCGGTCATGCGACTTTGGCGTCCGC
>CACHSA010000020.1 GCA_902582405.1 uncultured Bacteroidota bacterium
ACCATATTTGGGCTTTGGGCCTTCAGCATGTAGTTTTTTCAATGAATCAAGAAGTATAAATATTACCGCCCCGAGTGATTACTTATTAGAAATAAATAAATGTCAAAAACCTCTTAATATAGAATACTTATCCGAGAAGGATATTTACAATGAAACCATTATGACAGGACTTTCAGTTTCTAAAGGCCTATCCTTAGAAGAAATCAAAAAAAAGTTTAAATCTTTTAATTCCTATTTTCTGAGTAAAGTAAAAAAGCATTTGTGTCTTGAAAATATTTATTTAGAAAAAAATTTTGTCAAGGTCAATCAAAAGTATAAATACTCTACAGATGAAATTGTATCTGATTTTTTTAAAGACTAAGTACTAATTTTATTCGTGTAGAATTCATAGAAATATATTATTGTTTCGATACCTTTGAAAAAATTAAATAAACCAAAATGTTCATTTGGTGAATGGATTGAATCTGAATCCAATCCAAAACCCATTAAAATGCTTTTTACACCTAACTCTTTTTCAAAAATTGGAACAATCGGTATACTTCCACCCCCTCTTTGCTGAAAGGGATTTGCACCGAAACTTTTTTTATACGCTAATATTGCAGCTTCATAAGCTTTGCTATTAGTTGGGGTAACATAGGGTTCTGCTCCGTGGTGGGTTTTTATTGTTGCTGTTACACTATTTGGAATGAAATTTAGAACATACTGCTTAAATAATTCACTAATCTCCTTCCAGTCTTGTTTAGGAACAAGTCTCATTGAAATTTTTGCATGAGCTTCGCTTGGGAGAACCGTTTTTGATCCTTCTCCAGTATATCCACCATAAATTCCATTGACATCTAATGTAGGACGTGTAGCTACTCTTTCAGTGAGGCTAAAGTCGGTATCCCCATATATTTCCTTTATTCCTATTGATTTTTTAAAATCACTGATATTTATAGCACTTTTTAAAATTTCATTTTTGTCTTTAATATTTAAACCTATTACTTTATCATAAAAGCCAGGAATTGTAATCTTCATATTGTCATCATGCATACTTGCAATTAATTTCGACATAATATTAATCGGGTTTGCAACTCCTCCACCGTACGTTCCAGAGTGAAGGTCTCTATTTGGACCTTTTAATGTAATTTCCATATATGAAATTCCCCTTAGCCCTGTTGTAATTGATGGTATGGTGTTACTTTTCATGCTCGTGTCAGAAATTAAAATTATATCAGTCTTAAGCAAATCTTTATTTTTAGATATAAAAATTTCTAAATTATCGCTACCAACTTCTTCTTCACCCTCAATTAAAAATTTTATATTAAAGTTTAGCTTAGTGTTTTTAGTTATCCATTCAAATGCTTTAACATGCATAAACATTTGACCCTTGTCGTCACAAGCTCCCCTTGCAAAAACTGCTCCATGAGGATGTATTTTTGTCTTTTTTAGAACTGGCTTAAATGGAGGAGTATCCCACAAAGAAATTGGATCAGGTGGCTGGACGTCGTAATGTCCATATACTAAAATGGTAGGGAAAGTTTTGTCAATAAATTTTTCACCATAAACTATGGGGTGTCCCTTGGTTTTTATTATTTTTACCTTATCACACCCTGAATTTTTAAGATTAGTTTTCAGCCAATTTGAACATTTTACCATTTCGTTTTTATGACTTGGGTCTGCACTAATGGACGGAATTTTTAAAAATTCATACAGTTCATGTAAAAACTTGTTTTTCTCTTTATCGGAAAAATTTATCATTAATTGAAGAGTTTTAAATAAAATTTTGAAATGTGAAAGTAAAAAATATTTGATAAAACTTATCTATATTTGCAATCTTTGCGGGTGTGGTGAAATTGGTAGACACGCTAGATTTAGGATCTAGTGCTTCACGGCGTGGGGGTTCGAGTCCCTTCACCCGCACTGTTTCTCAATTAATAGATTCAAATTTTTCTATTTTTCTATTATTAATATCTTACTTATTCAAATATTTTTAACAGCAAAGAATATTATATAAATATTAAATCAACAAAAAAATTGATTAACAATCTATAAATGAAAAAATTTATCATACTTTTTTTCTTTTATTCGTTAAAATCTTTTTCACAATATGCTAATATTGAGATCAGTAGCGGAGGTTTTAGTTTTATACCTGCATTTATCGATAAAAACCCTAACTTAAATTTTAATCTTGGCACAAAATCAAACAAACTGTTTTCCGCCCACCTCCTTGGAAGTCTGAGATTGAAAAACTCTTCACCAAGAACCTTAACATTTATTACGAGATTTAAAGCGATTGATAAAAAATTTAAACTTTCTTTAGGAACTTTTTTACCAGACGTTTGGATAAGCGAAGATTTCAATATGCAAATCTATTGGGGGAAAGAGGTAATTATGAGCTATCCAATCTCGGAAAGGTATCGAATTAGTTCCCTTTACATTCATGGAAAGGGTAGAAATAATGACCTTGAAATTAATTTATTTTTGTTGAACAATAAGTTCATAACAAGTAAAATAATTTATTTATTTCAAGTATATTACTTAGACAAGGACAGCCTTTATGGATTAGCAAAAACTGTAGAAATAAGGTTAAAGCAAAAAATTACAATTAGGGGTTTCTTAAATTACACTATTCCTTTAAATGAATTGATTCCAACAGTGGGGTTGAAATTTGAATTATAGTAAAATCTTATTTGTTAATTTAAAATTAAATAACAACAATTCATTAAAAAACTTCTACTGTCTTTTTTCTTTTTTTATTAGAAATTCTTCAAGTTTAATGTCGTCGAGTCCTTGCTTGTCAAAAGGATATTCCATGTCGTCCTGTATGTTATACAAAGAAATTAATATGAATTCACTTAAAATTATTACGAAATATGTTAACCATTGTGGATTTTCCACACCAATTTTATTTATTATTGATGGAGTATAGATTACAGGAAAAATATAAATAAATATTTTACAGTATGCTTTCAAACTAATAGGTGTTCTGTGGATATGAATAGCAAGACAATTTTCAATGCCTTCTTGTACTTTTTGAAGGTATCCTACAACTTTACCTTTTACACTCCTCGAAATAGTTTCCGGATTACTATTCGCAAAGTTTATTAAATCTTGAATAGAGTTATCAAGTTTTAATCTAGTCTTATTCTCACCTTGAAGGTGAGATGTTAACTCACTTAATATATTTATCAACAAAGTATTTCCAGTTTCAACCTCTTCTTTGAGTAATTTTTCATTTGTGATAAATGCAAACTTAATTGACATCAATGAACTTCTTATTTTACTTAAATGTTCGAGAGCTTTTTCTCGTCTTCTAAATGCCCCTCTGATAGCAAACACAAGAGGGAATATAATGGCTATACTTATAAGAGTTAAATCAATATCATAAATCACATCATACTCATAACATATTAATGGGACCAATACTGAAATAATCATAGTATATAGAGTTCTAACGTTGATTATTGAAAAATACTGACTCACTTATTTTTTTTATATTTATATAATTAAATGCAATATATGAAACAATTTTTTATTCTTTTATTAACTTCATCCCTAATAATCGCTCAGAAAACCGAAGATAAATTCTTTACATCTAATGAGACATTAGAGGCAAAGATATCCTTCACTCCGAAAACCCTTAAAAAAAGTATCGTCGATACAGTTTACTTTGACACAAATTTTGCTTATAAAATTGGCGATTCATTTCAGGAAATGGAAATTGGTATTCGAGCTAGGGGTAATTTTAGAAGATCTACTTGTTACTACCCTCCGGTAAAAGTTGATTTCAAAAAGAAACAAACTAAAGGAACTGTTTTTGAGGGACATAAAAAAATGAAATTGGTTTTGCCTTGCTTAAAGCAAAAAGATAAAAATGATAATATATTAAAGGAATTCATAGTTTATAAACTTTTTGAAATGGTATATCCTTACCATTTTAAAACAAGAAGATTATCACTTGAGTTCACTGATTTAACTAAAAAGAAAAAACCGGTAGTTGAAAAATTAAATGCTTTTTTGATTGAAGATGATAAAAAGGTTGCTCAATATCATAATGGAAAAGTTTTTGAAAGATTTATTCCTCCATTAGCCATGGATGCAGATGCTTCTGTAAGAAATGCCATGTTTCAATATATGATTGGTAACACTGATTTTTCTACTGCCTACCAGCATAATAATAAACTACTTTACATTGATAAATTGATTATTCCTCTCCCTTACGATTTTGATATGTCTGGATTTATAAATCCTAGCTATGCAGTAGTTAACGAGACCCTAAATATTGCTAATATTAGACAAAGAAAATATCGAGGTTTCAAAAGAGACGATGATATATTTTATAAAGTTAGAGACATTTTCGTAGAGAAAAAAAGTGATATGCTTGCCTTAATAAAATCATTTGAGGCCGATTTTGACAATTCATCTGAATATGACGAAGCGTACTCATATATTGAGAGTTTCTTTGATATTATTGAAGATGATAAAAAGTTTAAAGATAATGTTGTATTGGCTGCTAGAACTAAATAGTTATTCTATCTGCGATTTCATTTTATTAAAGATTTCAGTATTGTCATAAATTCCAGAAAATTTTTCTGATCCTAAACCTATGGAAAAAACTGGAACCATTGATGCAGTATGGCCTTTCGTAGAAAACCTTGCTTTCGGATTAAATTTCTTGACATTACCAGAAGTTATTCCCAAACCACCAGTTTCGTGATCAGCTGTAACAACAAGCAATGTGTTTGGGTTCTCATCAACAAATTTTAACGCAACTCCGATTGCTTTATCAAATTCAATATATTCACTTGTAACGTATTCAAGGTCATTGTCATGTCCTCCCCAATCAACTTGCGACCCCTCCACTAACAAAAAAAAGGGCTTATCCCTGGAATTCAACTTTTGAAGTATTGATTTTAATCCAACATCAAGAAGTGGTTTTCTTCCCTCGGTTAAACTAGGGGGTTCCTCATAACTTGTAAAATAACCGACTTTTTTTGAAGTTGATGAATCAAATTGATCAATACTTTTTACAAATTCCCACTCTTTCATTTCATCAATCAAATTTTTCTTATCATTTCTTTTTATAAAATGTTTCTCACCACCTCCAATAAAAAAATCCACTTCACTTTTACTTAATTGATATGCTATTTTTTGATAATCAGCCCTTGAATTAACATTTGCGTAGAAAGATGCAGGTGTAGCGTGAACAATACTTGATGTTACGATCATCCCAGAGTTATATCCTTTTTTTTCACATATTTTTAAAATAGATTCATAGAATTTATTTTTTGTATCTATTCCTACAGTTCCGTTTGTTGTCTTTGTTCCACACGCCATCGCAGTTCCTGAGGCCGCAGAGTCAGTTATAAGAGAATTTGCTGAATGGGTTTTCTGAAATCCAACCACCTTAAAATTTTCTAAATTTAATTTATTATCGTTTTCATACATTGCTACTGTTATTTGCGACAATCCAGCTCCATCAGCAATCATTAAAATAATGTTTGTAGGAACCTTATTTTTTTTTGATAATTCAAGTTTTAAAGACTGAGAGAAAGATAGATTTAATGAATAGAGAGTAATATAGATTGAAAAGAAAAATAATCTCATTTTTGAATTTTTGATTTAAAATTAATTAGGATTTTGGCTTTTCTGATAAAACTTTTTTTCACCACTTTTAAAGTCCTTCACAATTACAGCTCTATCGTATACCTGTCCAGTAGCTGTATAGGCAACATAAGTAAGCTTGTCTCCCTCTATTGTTATAACTTGGAAAAATTGAACAAGATGAGATATTTTATCTGACTTATATCCATCTTTAATATATCCCTCCTTTAATTGTTTACGATCCAGTCTATAAAATTTTGGTCCACTAACTGAAGTTACATATACCGTTTTAATTTCATTTGATTCAATATCATTTTCAAATAATTTGGGAACGTGTCCTCGGGCATACGTGTGATCATGTCCATTAAGCACAAGATCTACATTATATTTATCAAATAATGGTTTCCAATTTTTACGACCATACCTAAAATCACGTCCTAAGGCAGGTGAAAAAATAGAATGATGGCAAGTAATTATATTCCATTTGGCGGTGGAGGTTTTGAGTTTTTCCTCAATATATTTTGTTTGAGGATTGAGATTAAAGTTTGAATTTAAAACAATAATTCGGACATCTTGGTAATCTATTGTGTAAACAGTTTCGTGTAAATTTTTGTTGAGATCGTCTTCAACTGGAAGCGTAAATTGAGGACGCCAGTGAATTGAGGTGAATTGCTGTTCACTTTCTGCCATTAATGGCCAGTATTCATGATTTCCTAGGACAGGTATATTTGTCCATTGGCTATGAATAAACCCCCCCGCTTTGAACCATTCTGCCCACTCATAATCTCGGTGGGCATCGTCAACTAAATCTCCTCCATGAATTGCAAAAGAGGCATTAGGAGCAGTTTGGTACGCCATGCGAATTACACGACTCCAGTGTGATAAGAGCCTATTTTGGGAGTCACCAAAAAAAACAAATTCTGTTTTTGAATACCCTTTTTTTGCGGTTTTGAAATGTATCCATTCTGACCAGAATTTATCACCATCTCCAACTCTATAGGCATAAAGGGTATTAGGTTTGAGATCTTTAAATATAACGCTGTGGTAGTTTACAGAAAAAGAATTATTTCTTTGATATTGACCTAATTTTAATTTTTCGACAGATGCCTTATAGGTTTTTGGGTTGTACTCCATATTAGCATTTACAGTAGCCTCAGAAATCTGAGCCACACTATTTTCTATTTCGGTGCTGGTCCTCCATGTAACAGCTCTTGAAGAAGTTGGGTCACCATGAAATGTTAATATGATTCTATCAGGGTTTTTACTTGGAATTTCCCAGTGTTTTAAACCTGTAAAATTACCTTGTGCTAATAAAGTTAAAGTTGACGAAAAGAAAACTATAAAAATTGTTCTAAAATTTAGAGTTTCATTTAATCTGCAGGGTATTCTCATGAAAATCATTTTAGCTAACAGAAAAAATTTAAATAATTAATAATTTTTTGTAAAACTATGAATTAAAAATGATCCTAATTATTTATTTACATTAAATATTTGCTGAGATACGAATTTATTTTGTCTGTTGAACCCACTCCTCTTTTCACAAAGTCATAATTAATTTTTCCCATCTTGAGACACATTTTTTTACTTTTGGTTAGCTCTTTCCAAATGGCTTTGAATTCATTTTTTGTAGAAATAGATAAAATACCACCTAATTTGTGCATTTCACAAGCTTCTGGATACCTATGAAATTTTTTACCTATAATTATTGGGATTCCGAAAACGGCAGCTTCCAAAGTATTGTGTAGACCGCTATTTCCAATACCTCCACCTACATAAGCAAATTTTGAAAATTTATAAAGTGAACTTAAAATCCCAATTTCATCTACGATTAAAACTTTTTTATTAAAATCACTTTGAAAATCAAAAGTCGACCATTTAGCGTAGTCAATAGGAATTAATTTTTCTAAGCTCGAGATAGATTCTGAGTCTATTTTGTGTGGTGCTATTATCCATTTTAATGGTGTATTATTATCGCAAGAACTTAGTAAAATTTTGTTGTCTTCTATCCAACTGCTCCCGATTACAAAATTATTGGAATTTTTTAAAACTTTTCTGATTTTTCTATCATTTATATAATTATTGGAGTTCTCCAGAACTCTGTCAAACCTTGTGTCACCAGTTACTTTCACATTAGTAATTTTTATACTTTCTAAAAGCAACTTATCGTTATTATTTACAACAAAGAAATAATCTATCAAGTTTAAAATAGACGACATACCAAAAGAAAATGAACTGAAGAAAATCTGCTTCCTTCTGAAATTAGAAGATATTGAGAAAATTTTAACATCTGCTTTATGAACATATCGTATAAGATTTGGCCAAAATTCATTTTTCACTAGTAGTAATATTTTAGGTTTAATCCTATATATAAATTGATTTAAATCTTTTTTTCTGTCAAAGGGTAAATATGTGATTATTCTAGCATCCTGAAAATTTTTAGCGGAACTAAAGCCTGATTCAGAAAAAAAGGTAATTACAAACTCACTAATGGGTTTTGATTTCTTAATTTTTTTCAAAAGGGGTTTTATTTGCTCAAACTCACCTAATGAAGAACAGTGAACCCAAATCACAAAATTGTTTTTAGAATTATTAAAGTCCCTAATGTCGTTTGAGATTCTATCACGAGTTTTTAAAAATTCTTTAATTTTTGGTACAAAAAGACCTAAAAATCTAATTATTATTAAACAAAAATCATAAAATAAAGAGTAAAACATAAAGACAAAAATAGTTTATTTGTGATACTTAGAATAAAAGGTTTTTTACCTTTACTAAAATTTTTTAATGAAATCTATTAAGATGGTTGACCTTAAAGGTCAGTATGATGGAATCAAAGGTGAATTAGATGCTTCATTAAATTCTGTACTAAATACGACTAGCTTTATCAACGGTCCAGCTGTAAAGAAATTTCAAAGTAATTTGCAAGAATATTTGAATGTTAGGCATGTAATTCCGTGTGCGAACGGAACAGATGCTCTTCAATTGTCATTAATGAGTTTAAATTTGAGTCCTGAAGACGAAATTATTACAACAAATTTTACATTCGCTTCTACCGCAGAAGTAGTCTTATTAATGGGTTTGAAACTTAAATTAGTTGATATTAATGAGAAAACATTTAATATCGATTCTTCATCTATAGAAAAAGCAGTTACACCGAAGACAAAAGCTATTATTCCAGTTCATTTATTCGGTCAATCTGCCGAAATGGAAGAAATAGTTGAAATAGCAAAAAAATATAAACTCCAAATTATCGAAGATAATGCACAAGCGCTAGGGGCAACATATATGTTTAAAGATGGGAAAAAGAAAAAAACAGGAACAATTGGGGATATAGGGACCACATCTTTTTTTCCATCAAAAAACTTGGGAGCTTACGGTGATGGAGGAGCAATTTTTACAAATAACGATTCTTTGGCACAAAAAATGAGAGTTTTAGCTAATCACGGTATGGATAAAAGATATTATCATGACTTAGTTGGATTAAACTCTAGACTGGATTCTATGCAAGCAGCAGTGTTGGATGTAAAACTTAAATATTTAGATAATTATAATGAAAAAAGAAGAAATTCTGCTGAAAGATATTCAAATAATCTTAAAGGAATTACTAACGTAATTACCCCGAATATTCCCTCCGACCACCAAGGTCACGTTTTCCATCAGTATACTTTGAGAATTTTAGATTCTAAAAGAGATTTGTTGGCAGAGTATTTGACTAAAAATTCAATTCCTTTTGGGATTTATTACCCTGTTCCTCTCCATAAGCAAAAAGCTTACTATAATCCTGAGGTAGAAAATAATTTATTCCCTGTTACAAACAAGGCCGTTAAAGAAGTTATATCATTGCCAATGCACACAGAGCTTTCGATAGACCAGATTGATTTTATTTCAGAAAAAATAATTCAGTTTTTGAATTAAAAAAATAATTATGATACGCTAACTTTAGGGTCTATTTTTTTTATCAGACCCTGTAGAACTCTTCCTGGTCCAATTTCAACAAAATTTTTAATATCGTCTGCAATCATTTGATTTATAGATTGTGCCCAAAGTACAGGAGAAATCAATTGATGAACTAAGTTTTTTTTAATTTCTTCAACATTTGAAACACCTTTTCCAACAGAATTTTGATAAATCAGACAAGAAGGTTTTTTAAATTGAATTTTCTGAATATATTTTTCTAATTTTTTTTTGGCTGGTAACATTAGAGGAGAATGAAACGCACCTCCGACATTTAAAGGAATAACTTTTCTGGCCCCCTTTTCATTTAAAAGTCTTGTTACATCGCTAATAGCTGAATTCTCTCCTGAAACTACAATTTGTCCAGGACAATTATAATTTGCTGGAACCACAATATTTTTAATTTTTAAGCAACAATCTTCTACAATCTGATTGCCAAGTCCAATAACAGCCGCCATTGTTCCAGGATTTACTTCGCATGCCCTTTTCATCTCGTTAGCTCTAATTTTCACAAGTTCTAGTCCATCTTTAAATGAAATTGAATTTGAGGCTACTAAAGCTGAAAACTCTCCGAGTGAATGGCCAGCTACACCTGCAATTTCCCCCTTTTTTTGACTTAATTTGGATTTAACAATTGAATGAATGAAAATAGCAGGCTGAGCAACGTTTGTCTGTGTCAAATCACTTTGGTTTCCTTCAAACATAATTTCCGTGATTTTAAAATCAAGAACCCTATTTGCTTCCAAAAAATATTTTTTTGCTTCTTCGAATTGGTCAAACAAATCCTTCCCCATTCCAATAAATTGTGAACCCTGCCCCGGAAAAACTTGAGCATATCTCATATTTTTTTTTTGTAAGTTAAAAATGAATAATTGTATTTTTCTATTTCAGATTTTATTACATCGTTCCTTTTAATAATTTCCCAATTTTTTAAATCAATCCTCGGAAAAAAAGTATCACTTTTAAATTTATGATGAATCCTTGTCAATTCTATATAAGATGAATAATTAATAAATAATTTATATATCTCACCACCGCCAACTATGTATGGTTTATTGTCATGTTTTGTTTCCTCAATTGCTTTTTCAATTGTATCTACAACAACAGCATTATTATAAGACAGATTTTTTTTTCTAGATAAAACGATATTTTTCCTGTTAGGTAATGCTTTAGGTAATGATTCAAAGGTTTTTCTCCCCATAATTATACAATGACCGTAAGTTAAATCTTTAAAATGTTTTAAATCACGTGGAATGTGCCAAACAAGTTTATTATCCAATCCCAATCCATTATCTTCGCATACTGCGGCAATCATTGTAATTTCTTGATTTGATTTTTCCATTTTAAATTATTGATTTAATACATAACAAAATTGGGATTAAATTGATACAGGTGCTTTTATTGCTGGATGTGGGTCATAATTAATAAGTTCAAAGTCATCAAATGTAAATTCAAAAATATTATTAATAGCACTATTAATTTTGATGGATGGTAATTTTTTTGGTTTCCTTTTAAGTTGAAGGTCTACTTGATTGATGTGATTTGAGTAAATATGTACATCTCCAAATGTGTGTATGAATTCACCAGCTTCTAAATTGCATACTTGAGCAATCATTAATGTTAAAAGAGAATAAGATGCAACATTAAATGGAACCCCTAGAAAAACGTCTGCACTTCTTTGATACAGCTGGCAAGAAAGCTTCGATTCCGAGACATAAAATTGAAAAAATGCATGACAGGGAGGTAAAGCTGCTTTTCCATTTTGAATATTTTCTGAAAAGGTATGGCTATTATTGGGGAGTACACTTGGATTCCAAGCTGTGACAATCATTCTTCTACTGTAAGGATTTTTTTTTAGAGAATGAATAACATCTTTAATTTGATCTATACCCTCATTATTCCAATTTCTCCACTGATGGCCATAAATAGGGCCCAAGTCTCCATTTTCATTAGCCCATTCGTTCCAAATCCTTACTCCATTTTCTTTTAGATAAGAAATGTTAGTATCGCCTTTTAGAAACCAAAGCAATTCGTAGATTATTGATTTTAAATGAAGTTTTTTTGTAGTCACCATTGGAAAACCTTTTGACAAGTCAAAACGCATCTGGTGTCCAAATATGCTAAGCGTTCCAGTACCAGTTCTATCTTTCTTCTGAATTCCTGAGTTTTTAATTTTTTTAAGTAAATCTAAATATTGTTGCATATCGCAAAGATATGTTTGTATTATTATTTTTATAAAAGCCTATATTGTTTTTTATTAAAAGAATAAGTTGATAAGTTACTTAACCTTTTTTTCTTTTGGATAATTCATCCCTTACTTTCGCGGCTAACTCATAATTTTCATATTTCACATATTTTTTTAGTAAAGCTTTTAACTCTCTTATGCTAATTTTATTAAAGTCCCTTTCTTGATCCACGGATGATTGTTCTTTAATGAAGTTTTTTATCCACTGATCATCATTATTCCCATTACCACCTTGAGTATTTTTTTTGTCTGTAAAACCTGCTTTTTTTAAAATATTTTCATAAGTAAAAATTGGGCAATCAAATCTAATGGATAATGCGACTGCATCTGATGTTCTAGCGTCAATAATTTCCTCTATCTTATCTCTAACACATATTAAACTGGAGTAAAAGACTCCATCTACCAATTTGTGAATGATAATTTGCTTTAACGTGATTCCATACCTAACAAAACAATTATGCATCAAATCATGCGTAATTGGTCTAGGAGGGGTTATTTCTTTTTCAAGTCCGATTGCTATCGATTGTGCTTCGAATGCTCCTATAATAATCGGAAGATTTCTGTTACCATTTACTTCGGAAAGAATTAATGCATACGCACCAGTTTGTCCTTGACTGTATGAAATTCCTTTAATCTTCATTTCAACTAATACCATATAAATCTAATTTATAAATTAAATAATTTTCAACAAAGTGAAACAGAAAGCAAAATCAAACAATTTTGATTTTTAAATATTGTAAATTTGAATTCAATTTTTGAGGAATGAGAGAAGTTCAATTTAGAGAAGCCATTGCGGAAGCAATGTCAGAAGAAATGAGAAGAGATGAAAGTATTTATCTAATGGGTGAGGAAGTCGCCGAATATAATGGTGCGTATAAAGCCTCCAAAGGGATGCTAGATGAATTTGGGCCTAAAAGGGTAATTGATACCCCTATTTCAGAATTAGGATTTGCTGGGATAGGAGTTGGTTCTACAATGACTGGAAATAGACCAATTATAGAATTTATGACTTTTAATTTTGCACTTGTTGGAATTGATCAAATAATAAACAATGCTGCCAAAATAAGACAAATGTCAGGAGGTCAGTTTCCTTGCCCTATAGTATTCAGAGGGCCTACAGGTTCCGCAGGTCAATTGGCCGCAACTCATTCACAGGCTTTTGAAAGCTGGTATGCTAATTGTCCTGGTCTTAAGGTAGTTGTACCTTCAAATCCCTACGATGCTAAGGGATTACTCAAATCAGCAATAAGAGACAATGATCCAGTAATTTTTATGGAATCTGAGCAAATGTACGGAGATAAAGGAGAAATTCCAGAAAATGAATATACTCTTCCTATTGGTGTAGCTGAAGTTGTAAAATCAGGAAATCAGGTAACCATTGTATCTTTTGGTAAAATAATTAAAGAAGCATTGAAAGCATCTGAAAAATTAGAAAGTGAGGGTATCAGTTGTGAAATTATAGATCTAAGGACAATTCGCCCTATGGACCATAAAACTATCTTGGAATCGGTAAAAAAAACAAACCGATTAGTTATACTAGAAGAGGCGTGGCCATTTGGAAATGTATCGACAGAGATATGTTATCAAGTCCAGAACCAAATTTTTGACTATTTAGACGCACCAATTGAAAAAATTAATACTGCTGATACACCAGCTCCTTTTTCTCCGAAATTATTAGAGGAGTGGATACCAGATTTTGAAAGTGTAATAAAAGCTGTAAAAAAAGTAATGTACTATTAATACTATACTAAAAGAGGTGCAATAACCAAAGCAACTACTGATATCAATTTTAATAGTATATTTAAAGAAGGTCCTGAAGTGTCTTTAAATGGGTCACCAACTGTATCACCTACTACTGCAGCTTTGTGAGCTTCAGTTCCTTTTCTACCGTCTTCCTCTATCATTTTTTTTGCGTTATCCCATGCACCACCTGAGTTAGATTGAAAAATTGCCATTAAAACGCCCGACGAAGTAACACCTGCTAGAAGACCTCCTAACATTTCTGCACCTCCTCCGAAACCAACAATTACAGGGACCAATATCGCCATCAATCCAGGAATTATCATTTCCTTTAATGCTGCATTTGTAGAAATTTCAACGCATTTACTATACTCTGCAATACCATCAGCTTCTTCAAAAATTTTCATATCTGCCTTGCTAGCTTTTGATAAATCAGAATTGTATTTTTTCATTATTTCTAATGCAGCTTTAAGTTTTGGGAGTTCTTTAAATTGACGTCTTACCTCCTCAATCATGCTCATAGCTGCTTTCCCAACTGCATTCATAGAAAGAGCTGAAAAAACAAACGGTAACATAGCACCGATTAAAAGACCAACCATAACTGTTGGATTTGAAATATCTATACTTTTAATTTTTGCGGTTTGCATAAATGCTGCAAATAGAGCTAGAGCAGTCAGGGCTGCTGACGCAATTGCAAAACCCTTTCCAATTGCAGCAGTTGTATTTCCAACCGCATCTAATTTATCTGTTCTTTCTCTAACCTCAGAAGGTAATTCAGCCATTTCCGCAATTCCGCCAGCATTGTCAGATATTGGGCCGTAAGCATCTACAGCTAACTGAATTCCTGTATTTGCAAGCATACCTACAGCAGATATGGCAATACCATATAATCCTGCAAAATAGTACGATGAGAGAATTGCTATTGAAATTAATAAGATTGGGATAGCAGTTGATATCATCCCTACTCCAAGACCTGCGATAATAGTAGTTGCTGGTCCTGTTTCAGATTGTCTAACAATCGAAAGAACAGGAGATTTTCCAGTTGCAGTATAGTATTCAGTTATTTTCCCAACACAAAGACCGACAATTAATCCTGAAATTGTTGCCATAAAAACTCCATTTGATGTGTATTCTTTACCTTCTAAAACCCACATGTTTGGCAAGAAAAAGTCAATTAAAAAATATGTGGCAATCAAAACAAAAAAAGCAGATAAAAACTCCCCCGTATTAAGAGCTTTGTGTGGGCTTCCACCTTCCTTAACTCTCACAAAAAAAGTTCCAATTATTGACATAATTATTCCTGTCGCGGCTATAAATAGAGGTAAAACTACTGCGTTAGTTTCCATTCCCTGGAATTCATTAACATTCATAAATGCAGCTCCTAAAACCATTGTTCCAATTATTGAACCCACAAAAGATTCAAACAAATCTGCTCCCATTCCTGCAACATCACCAACATTATCACCAACATTATCAGCAATAGTTGCTGGATTTAAAGGATGATCTTCGGGAATACCAGCTTCAACTTTACCAACTAAATCCGCCCCAACATCGGCAGCCTTAGTATAAATACCTCCACCAACCCTTGCAAAAAGGGCAATAGAAGAAGCACCTAGAGAAAAACCAGAAATTAATTTAATAACAGTATCGGTACTTTCAAAAAACTCTGAAAAAACAATAAAAAGTGAACCAATTCCAAGCACACCTAAACCTACTACTCCTAAACCCATTACAGCTCCGCCAGAAAAAGCAATCTCAAGAGCTTTACCCAGAGAATATCTAGCTGCTTCAGTTGTTCTAACATTTGCTTTTGTAGCAACTTTCATTCCGATAAAACCTGCCAGAGCAGAACACATAGCACCAAGTAAAAAAGAAATAGATACTAACCAGCTTGTCCCCTCATTTTCTCCTTTTAGTGCCAGCAAAAGAGAGGTGAAGAAGACGAAAACAGCTAAAATCTTGTACTCAGCTTTAAGAAAAGCCATTGCACCATCTGAAATGTTTTTTGCAATTCTTTCCATTTTTTTTGAACCAACATCATTTGATGTTACCCATTTGTTCTTTATATAAACAAAAATTAGTGCTATAATACCGGATATAGGAATAAAGTAAATTGGATTCATAGTGTTAAATTTTGGCAAATATAATATTAAATATTATTAGAAGATTACTTTGCCTAGACTAATTATTTGAATTAGAATAAACCGTTAATTTCCTTGTCAATTAAGTTTATAACATCCCCAAAGTCCTTCGGATCATCAACAAAATTTAAACCACCTACATCAATTGAGATAATTTTACCTTTATCATAATTATGAATCCATGCCTCATATCGTTCGTTTAATCTACTTAAGTAATCTATACTTATAGAGTTTTCAAACTCTCTTCCTCTTCGATGAATATTTTCCACTAGATTGGAAATGTTACTCCTTAAATAAATCATTAAATCTGGTCCTTTAACTAACTTCTCCATTAGTGAAAATATATTTTTGTAATTTTCAAAATCACGCTTAGTTAACAAACCCATTGAATGCAGGTTAGGGGCAAATATGTATGCATCTTCATATATTGATCTGTCTTGAATAATTTTTTTACCACTTTTCTGAATATCAATAATTTGGCTAAATCTATTATGTAAAAAATAAATTTGAAGATTAAATGACCATCTCTCCATCTCATGATAAAAATCATCTAAATATGGGTTTTCTAAAACTTCTTCGTAATGGGCTTGCCATCTGTAATGTTTGGACAGCAATTTTGTAAGTGTAGTTTTCCCAGCGCCTATATTAC
>CACHSA010000021.1 GCA_902582405.1 uncultured Bacteroidota bacterium
ACGAACTGTTTATTTTTAATAAATCAATAAGCACTTATGAGTTAAAAAACTTGTACAACAAATACAACGTAGATAAAAAACTTTTAAATAATAAAGATAAAGTTGAGCATTTAGTTTCCAATGACTTATCCATAAAAAAAATTAAAAATCAAATTAAAAATTTAAAAAAACAGTGGCTGAAAAATATCTCTGATGTCAAGACGGTTATGGTAATGGAGGAGATGAAAGATAAAAGAAAGACTTTTCTTTATGATAGAGGAAGCTACCAGTCACCTAGTTATGAAGTTGAGGCGGATGTTCCATCTAAACTTCCCAAAATGTCTGCTGATTTACCCAAAAATAGGCTAGGTCTATCCAAATGGATATTCGATAAAAAAAATCCATTGACTTCGAGAGTTGCAGTCAACAGGTATTGGCAGATGATTTTTGGCAGGGGTATTGTAAATACTCCTGGTGATTTTGGGGTTCAAGGACAACTTCCCTCCCATCCTAATTTACTTGAATATCTTTCCAACTATTTTATGGAAAAGGATTGGGATATCAGGGATTTGTTAAGACTGATGGTAACATCACACTCCTACATGCAATCTTCTAAACCAAGTCAAAGGCAAGTCGAAATTGATCCCGACAATATACTCTTATCTAGAAGTAACAGTTACAGGCTTCCAGCTGAAATGATCAGAGACAATGCATTAGCTGCTAGTGGATTACTTGTAAAACATGTTGGTGGAAAAAGTGTTAAACCTTATCAGCCTAAAGGTCTATGGAAAGAAAAATCTAATTTTTCAATTAAACTTTTAAATTATAAAGAGTCGACTGGTGATAGTTTATATAGAAGAAGTATGTATACATTTATAAGACGAACAAATCCACCCCCATCAATGTCTACTTTTGATGCTCCAACAAGAGAGGTTTGTACGGTAAAAAGAGAAATAACTAACACACCTTTGCAGGCACTTGTTTTATTGAATGATCCTCAGTTTGTGGAAGCATCCAGAATTCTTGCAGAAAGGATTCAAAAAGAAAAGCCTTCCTCTATTGATGAATCAATAAAGCATGGTTTCCGTCTTTGCACCTCAAGAAAACCTAGAGATAAGGAAATGGAGTTACTTAGAAAATTATATGACGAGCAGCTTAAAAAATTCAAGCAAAATCCTAAACTTGCGTATAATATTTTCAAAAATGGAAAAAAACCTAGAGATAAAACCTTAAATTTATATAAAACTGCGGCACTTTCAATGGTGGCTAATGTTATGTTAAACCATGATGAAGTCTATATGAGAAGATAAAACTTATTATGAATTGTAATCACCATCATCATAACGAAAAATTTTCTAGGAGAGATTTTTTAACTAAGACCTCACTAGGACTTGGTGCTCTTACTCTGGGTTCCCTGATAAGTCCAGCAAGAGCTTTTAACGGAATTTCAAATTTCAGCAATCCAAATCTTCCTCCACAATTACCTCATTTTCCAGCCAAGGCAAAAAGAATAATATATTTATTTCAAAGTGGTGCTCCCTCTCAAATTGATCTCTTTGATCACAAACCTCTTCTTTCAAAGATGCATGGTAAAGAGTTACCTCCTAGTGTTAGAGGCGATCAAAGGTTGACAGGAATGAGTGCAGGTCAGGCCTCTTTTCCTTTAGTTTCCTCTATTTATGATTTTAAGCAGTATGGTCAAAGTGGAGCTTGGATCAGTGAGTTAATGCCATACACATCAAAAATCGTTGATGAATTATGTTTTGTAAAGTCGATGTACACAGAAGAAATCAATCATGACCCAGCTGTTACATTTATTCAAACAGGCTCGAACCTACCTGGAAGACCCTCTATGGGATCATGGATTAGTTATGGTTTAGGTTCCGATAATAAAAATTTACCTGAGTTTGTAGTATTAGTTACAAAAGATAAACAAGGTCAACCCCTCTATGCCCGGTCTTGGGGCAATGGATTTTTACCATCTAAATATCAAGGTGTTCAATTTAGATCTGGAAAGGATGCTGTTCTTTATTTGCAGAACCCCCCTGGCGTAACAGGTGATTTAAGAAGGGAACAACTTGAATACTTAAAAAAATTGGAAGATGATAATTACAGGGACATAGGTGATCCTGAAATTTTATCCAGGATGTCTCAATATGAAATGGCTTACAGAATGCAAACTTCTGTTCCTGAAGTTATGGACGTTTCTAACGAACCAGACTATATTTTTGACATGTACGGGGAAGACAGTAAAAATCCTGGAACATTTGCTGCTAACTGCTTGCTTGCAAGAAAACTAATTGAAAAAGATGTCAAATTTGTTCAACTTTATCACCAAGGATGGGATCACCATGGAAATTTAAATAAAGAATTAAAAATACAATGTAAAGATACTGATCAACCGTCCGCCGCACTTATAATGGATCTAAAACAAAGGGGTCTTTTAGAAGATACACTAGTGATATGGGGAGGAGAATTTGGAAGAACAAACTATACTCAAGGAAACATTCTAGATCCTGGTTATGGTAGAGATCATCATCCTAGATGTTTTACTATTTTTATGGCTGGAGCCGGTGTTAAAAAGGGAATCACCTATGGAGCTACAGATGAATTTGGTTATAATTTAAAAGAAAACCCTGTACATGTTCATGATTTTCAAGCTACAATCCTACATCTTTTAGGTCTCGATCACGAAAGATTAACTTTCAAGCACCAGGGAAGAAGATATAGATTAACCGATGTTCACGGAAAAATTGTCAATGATATACTTATATGAAAAAAAACAATAATTCTAGAAGAAATTTTATAAAAAACTCTGCTATTGTTGGGCTAGGTATTGCTTCAGCTAACAAAAAATTTTCAATTGGAAGTAAAAGCCAATCTTTAGGAAATACCATTGGGCATAATGGATTTACCTATAAAGTTGATAAAAGCTGGAGTAAACAAAATGTCAATACTCATCCAATTCATCATTGTCATGAAATGGTTATGGATAAAAAGGGAAGATTGTTCATGACAACAACTCATAAAAAAAATAATGTTTTGGTATACAACAAAGACGGAAAGGTTTTAGATGGTTGGAGTGTCGGTTTTAATGGTGCCCATGGTTTGACATTAAGTAATGAAGGAGGTACTGAATTTTTATACATTACTGATCCAGACTTGCATAGGGTTTGTAAAACTGACTTAAATGGAAAGCTAATTCTTGAAATTTTTTATCCAAAAGAAGTTAATGATTATAATTCACAGGATGATTTTAAGCCAACTGAAACTGCAATTGCACCCAATGGTGATATTTATGTTGCAGAT
Organism: uncultured Bacteroidota bacterium; assembly: GCA_902582405.1. GTDB lineage: Bacteria > Bacteroidota > Bacteroidia > Flavobacteriales > Flavobacteriaceae > TMED96. Next base: position 3,289 of record CACHSA010000021.1, read on the forward strand.
GGTTATGGTAAAGATTTTATTATTAAATATGATCAAAAAGGAAATTATTTAGGACATTTTGGGGGTAAAGGAAGTGGTGAAAATTATTTTGATTGTTGTCATGGAATAACACTTGATAGCAGATTTAATCAAAATCCAACACTTCTTATTTCGTCTAGAACAAAAAATGAGTTCAAAAGATTTACCTTGAGTGGAAAACATTTAGAAACTGTTTCTTTGCCTGGGTATTGGATGTGTAGACCGGTTATTAAAGGAGACAATCTTTATTTTGCTATTATTAACACCTACAATTGGTGGAACTATGACGGGATGATTGCAGTTCTAGATAAAAACAATAAAGTAGTTTCACTCCCGGGAGGAGGAAAACCATCATACAAAAATGGAGTAATTAATAAACCTGTTTATGACGATAGTAGTTTCCTTAATCCGCATGACGTTTGTATAGACGATGATGAAAACATCTATGTTCCTCAATGGAACTCTGGAAGAACAACACCATTAAAATTAAATAGAGTTTAAACTTTTTTCTTTTGGAAGCTATTTTTTTTCTAGGTAGATTTCATCCATTGCTAGTTCACTTACCAATTGGATTTTTGATATTAGCTATTCTAATCGAAATTTATTGCTCTATTTTTAAAATAGGAATTAATCAGAGCATAATTAATTTTACTTGGTTTGTTGCTTTCTTTTCCTCAGTATTAACAACAATTTTGGGACTTTTAGTCGCAGAGACTGGCCATTATATAGATGAAAATTTATTTATGCATAAAGTTTTTGGTTTGTCTTTAACCGCCATCTCCTTTATATCATGGTTTTTGAGGTTATCTATTTTTTCAAATTTATTTTCCACTTCATTAAAGACATTGTCGAATACTGCAATAATTGTTCTTTTGACCTTAACGGGTCATTATGGTGGTAATTTAACCCATGGAGAAACATATCTTGTCGATTATGCTCCAGAAAATATAAAAGAATTGGTTGTTAAAAAAAATAAATATGTGGAATTAGAAATTGATTCTGTTAAAGTTTACGATGATCTTATACAACCAATTTTTAATCAAAAATGCGTTTCTTGTCACAACAAAGAAATATCCAGGGGAAATCTCAATATGGATTCCTACACTAATCTTTTAAAGGGAGGCAGTAGTGGTACTCCAGTAAATAAATCTGATCCTAGAAAAAGCATGCTGATAAAAAGAATTACCATGCCAACCACAGAACTTAAATACATGCCTCCAGATGGAGAGCCTGTATCTTTTGATGAAATTAAAACTTTGATATGGTGGATTAATAATTTAGACAAATCGGATGAAAATTTAGTATCGTTAGAAGTTGAAGATGATGTAAAAGAATCCCTTGAAATGCTTTACAATTTAAATTTTTCGGAAAAACAATGGTTTGAAAAGATTTCAATAGATAACTTAGACGAGTCATTGGTTCAAAATATAGACAGCAGTATATTTCAAATAAAATACATTTCTGATAATAAGAAATTTCTATCTGTAAAATACTTACAGAAAAATGTCAGTAACTCTGACGTTGAAAAGCTTAAAAAAATTAGTAAATACATTGCTTATTTCACTGCAAAATCTTCAAATTTATCTAACGAATTAATTAAAGGTATATCCAGTTTTGAAAACTTAGTAAAACTTGAAATTCAAGACAATAAAATTGATGATGAGAGCATTAAAATTCTTCAAGCACTCGATAATCTTGAAATACTTAATGTCCATAACACAAAAATTACGAGTAAGTCTATTGAGGTCCTTAAAAAATTTAAGAACTTAAAAAGGGCATATGTTTGGGGAACTAGCATATCTAGAAGTGAAGTAGAAGAATTTAATAGAAAGGAAGAAAAACTTAAACTTATTGGCGGAAGCTAGTAGTTTTTGTTTTTAAACTATACTATATAAATAAAATAGATCAGATGTTAACTATACAAAAAATTTACTTTCATTAAATTTGCATTCTGCTGATGAAAAAAATACTTATATATTTAGTCTTCTCTGTTGTCGCTTTAAGTTGTGAAAACAAACGGTTTGATCCGAATAAACTAAATGATGCTTCCCTTTTCCACTCGGCAATGCAGAACTTATCCGATATAATTGTATACGATATTTTTTCTCCACCTGTAGCTTCAAGAGTTTATCTGTATCCTTCTATTGCGGCGTACGAATTGTTGGCAAAAAATATGCCTTTTAAATACAAATCTTTGGTAGGGCAGGTCAAAGACCTCAAACCAATTCCCGAACCAGAAAAGGATTTCAAAAATTACAACTTAAACATAACTATTTTATATGCATTTAATAAAGTAGGTAAGGCTCTTATTTTTTCAGATGAAATAATGGATAATTTTGAAAAAAGACTAAACAATAAATTAAATTCAATTGGTGTTCCAAGAAATATTAGAATCGCATCCAAAAAATACGCTGAGAAGGTTGGGAATCATATTTTAAATTGGGCTAAAAATGATCTTTACAATCAAACTAGGACATTTCCTAAATACACAATTTTGGAAGAGGAAGTTTTCTGGAAACCAACACCACCGGACTACATGGATGGAATAGAGCCTCACTGGAATAAAATAAGAACGCTAGTTTTAGACTCGGCAAACCAATTTGTTCCAAAAGAACCGTTAAAGTTTGACTTAACAAAAGGTAGTCCTTTTCAAAAACAACTGCAAGAAGTATATGAGATAGGCAATAAAATGGATCCTGAAAAGATTCAGATTGCGAAATTTTGGGATTGCAATCCTTATGTAACTCATCACAGAGGCCATGCAATGTTTGCTACTAAAAAAATAACACCAGGCGGACACTGGATTGGTATTACTGCTATTGCGGGCAGAACAGCTAATAGTACCTTTGACGAAGCTGTAAATGCTTATGCCAATGTTTCAATTTCATTATTTGACTCTTTTATAAGTTGCTGGGATGAAAAGTGGAGGTCTATATTGGTTAGACCAGAAACTTTAATTAATCAACATTATGACGAAGAATGGTTACCTCTTTTACAAACTCCACCGTTCCCTGAGTACACTAGTGGTCATTCAGTAATTTCTCGAGCTGCTGCAAAAGCTCTCACCAATTTATATGGTGATAATTTTAAATTTGTTGATACAACTGAAGTTGCATACGGTCTTCCTTCAAGAAAATACAATTCTTTTATTGAAGCTGCGGAAGAGGCAGCTATTTCAAGGCTTTATGGTGGTATACACTATAGGATGGCTATAGAAGAGGGAGTTTCGCAGGGAGAAAAGGTTGGGAATTTTATATCTGAAAACCTTAAGACTAATGTGGATTCTTACAAACTTGCAAAAAAATAAAAGTTTGTTTTTTCTGAATATTTGTTTTTATATTCCTGTTTTTGCTTATATTTATCGACTTATTAACATTTAATTAACAATATTCTCTGTTATGAAAAAATTAATCTTAGAAAATTCAAAATATTTTTTAACGTTTTGTCTTTCTCTATTTGTTTCATTATCAGCGTATTCTCAGTCTATTTCTGGAACTGTAACAGACGCTGAAACTGGTGATCCACTGTTAGGGGTAACAATAGTATTAAAAAATACAAACAAAGGAGTAGTTACTGATTTTGATGGTAATTACATTATCAATAATGTTGAACCAGGTGATTACACTATTGACTTATCATATATAGGATATGGTCGAATTTCTCAAACAATTACCGTAGGAGGAGATGACGCTACATATGATTTTACAATGACTTTTTCAGCTTCTAAACTTGATGAACTTGTAGTTACAGGAACAGGAGCTCCAGTCGCTAGAAAAAAAATAGGAAATAGTATTGGTTCTATTTCAACAGCCAAATTAGAAAATTTACCTATTAATTCATTCTCTGACATTCTTCAAGGTAGAGAACCAGGTTTGGTTGCTTTTCCTTCGGGTGGTTTAAATGGTGAAGGTGCCCAGATTAGGATTCGAGGAAATGCTTCATTGTCTCAGTTAAACGAACCAATCATAATAGTTGATGGAGTTAGAGTAGATAGAGGTGGTGGTTTTGGTGGATACATCGATACTGGTGGTGGTGCTGGATCAAGACTCGATGATATAAACCCTGAATCAATTGAAAGAATAGAAATTTTAAAAGGTGCCTCCGCAGCAACATTATTTGGAACAGAAGCAAGTAACGGTGTAATTCAAATTTTTACAAAGAAAGGGCAAATTGGAGCACCGAAATTCAATTTTAAAGCAACGCAAGGATGGATTAATTTTCCAAAGGGAAAATTTGCTGATAACACGGGTTGGACATCAAGTGCCGCTACAGCAGCGCGAATGAGTACAGTACTCGGAAGATCTGTTTCGCCCTACGAACTAGTAAGCTTTAACGCTACAGAGGATTTGTTTGAAACAGGTTTCAATAATATCGTGAATTTAAATGTTTCTGGAGGGAGTGAGTTTATGACATACTTTGCTTCTGCTAGATATCAATATTCAGATGGTCCTGTAGGAGGGAAAGAAAGACAAGGTTATTTAGAGGGGCAAAAAACGAATGCTTCAGATATAAATGAAATGGGTCAGTTTAATATTAATTTAAATATTAATCCTAGTGATAAATTTAATATAAGACTAACTTCAGGCTTCACATCAAGATATCAAACAACACTTCAAAATAATAATAATATTTATGGAACAGGTTCTCTAGCTCAGTTTAGTAAGCCTGAACTGGTAACAGAGGATAACACAACGGGAGTAATTGCTTTTGCTACAGTTGATGAAACTTTGCAGTTAGGATACAACACAAGAATAAACCACTACAATGGAAGCGTTGGACTTAATTATTATGCAACGGATTGGCTTAAGCTAGACGGTACTTTTGGAATTGATTACTCAGGACAGGTGAGTGAGGATTTTTGGCCATTCCAATGGAATATTGATGGTTTCTCAGGTAGTAGACCAACTGGTCAATTATCTGTTGGGACAAGAGATTTTATGGCTAAAACAGCTGAAATTAAAATAGTAATGGATAACAAAATCGGTTCATTATCCTCTAATTTAATAGTTGGTGGTCAGTTTGTTGGACAACAAGAAAAGTTAGTAGGTGCTCAAGGAACAGAATTTCCAGGACCAGGTTTTGAGGTTGTTGGTGCTGCTGCACAGCAAGTTAACTTTGAGCAGTTTGTAGAAACTATTAATGTTGGTGCATTTGTTCAAGAACAAATCGGTTATAATGATTTCTTATTTGTAACTCTTGGTGCTAGATTTGATGCGCACTCTGCTTTTGGTAGCAACTTTAATGGTCAATTTTATCCTAAAGTATCAGTTTCATACATACCCTCTGATTCTGGTAATTGGAGTGGTTTAGGTCCAATAAGTTCTTTACAATTAAGAACTGCTTACGGTATGGCTGGTCTTCAACCAGGAGCTTTTGATGCCTTTACTTCGTATTTAGCACTTGCATCAGCTAATGGAGCAGGGATTGCACCTAACAATTTGGGTGATCCAGACCTAAAGCCTGAGATATCAAAGGAATTTGAAATTGGATTTAACGCTGGTTTATTTAACAATAAGTTTAATTTGGAATTTACTTATTGGGATAGAATTACAACTGATGCATTGTATGCTAGACAGTTTCCTTTGTCGGGTGGATTTAGAAACCAGCAGTTAACCAATGTTGGTGAGCTTGAAGCTAACGGTCTTGAAATCAACCTGAGTGGTAACATTATAAGAAAAGGTGACTTAACAGTCAATGCTTATGTAAATGCTGCTTATTTACAAGAAAATGTAAAAAGTTTAGGAGGAGCTCCACCACTAAAAGTTGGTGGTTCATATCCAAGATATAGAAATTTTTTACAAGAAGGCTTTGCACCTGGTGCAAACTTTGGAGCTCAATTAGCTAGCGTTCCTTCAGGTTCACTACCTGTTGACATTGCAAATGGTGACGGTCTCCCTGATACTTCACAACAGCTAATAGCTTTCTTAACTGGAAACGGCAGTTATAGCCTTCCAACTTCAATTGGAACAGGATCCGTTCTTCTAGCTGACGAAGATGGGGATGGTGATTATCTAGACCATTATCTTGGAAAATCAACACCTGATTGGACTGGTGCTTTCGGAGGATCAGTTAATTATAAAAACTGGACTTTAAATACAACTTTTGAGTTTAAGGCTGGAAATTTTGTAATTAACAATTTAACAGACGCATTTAGACAAGCAAATGGTGCAATTGGGAGAAACCTTCCAAGATCTGCCAAAGTAGCTAGAGATTATGCTACGGGTGGTGTCGATGGTTCATTTACTCCTCAAGGAGATGGTAATGTAAGACTTGCTGCACTAGATGAATGGTTAAATAATACTCTCGCATTAGCACCTTTTTCGGGTCTTAATACTCTAGAAAAGGCAGATTTTGTGAGATGGAGAGAATTAAGTTTAAACTACAATATTACCGGTTCTATTCTAGATCAATTTAGCTTAGATACAGCTTCCGTTGGTCTTTCTGGAAGGAATATTGCAATATTTACAAGTTACACAGGAGTTGATCCTGAAATAAACTTTGTTGGTAGAGGTGGTGGTTCAACATTAGACCAGAATTATGGTCAGGGAATCGCTGCATTTGGATGGCCAATTCCTACACAAGTATTATTAACACTTAAAGTTGGATTTTAAATTAATAATTATGAAAAATAATATAATAAAATATTTTGGAATAGTTTTTTCAATATTACTATTCAACAATTGTAGCCTAGATGCTGATAACCCTAATAATCTTCTTGAAGAAGGTTTGGATATAAGGGCTTTTGGACCTATGGTTAACGGCCTAGAAGGTGTACTTGTTCGTGCATACGGAAACATTCTTGCGCCTTATTCAGTAGCATCAGATGAGATGATTTGGATAGGATCTAGAGATGCATGGCAGCAGCTTAACTTTGGTAACTTAGGAAATATAGGTAACGAATTTGTCGATGCCGCTTATTTCTTCGTCAATGAGGCTCGCTATTGGGCAGATGATGTAATTGCTAGAGGTCTAGAGTTTAGTGCATCAAACGCATTTTCTGCATCAAATAAGGCAGATTTAGCAAGAGCTTACATGTATGGAGCAGTAATTTATATAGTTATTGCAGATATGTTTGATGATTTTGTTGTTGGATCAGCTAAAACTGAAGCTGCTCCACCAGTTGGTGCTTCAAATATGAGTTCTCTATACGACACCGCTTTAGGATACATCAATTCTGCTTTAGCACTTAATGCAGGACTAACTGGAGAATTAACCGCACTTAAAGCAAGAGCTACTTTTGCTAAAGGGATATGGGGAAAAGTTAACCCTGTTAATACAGCTTCTCCACTTGTTTCTTCTGCAGATGCTGCGACATTAGCTGCGGCTGCCCTTGCCGATTTAGGAACTGATTTTAGTGTCAATTTAATTACTGATCCAAGCGCACCTGAAACTATTGGTGAATTAGATATTGCTGGTGAGGTTAATGACAGACTTGAAATGAGACTCTCCAATACGTATGTTATTTCTACAGACTTGAAAAGACCAGATTCGCCAAATGATGGAGATCCTTCAACTACTATTAGTTTGAAAGATCCTATTGATGATATTGCTGATCCGGCTCTATACAGACATGTTGCCGCATTTACTAATGCTGGTAGGTTTCCAGAATATCCTGTTGCTACTGGTAGAGAAATGCATTTGATATTAGCTGAAAATTCATTAGCAAATGGTGATAATGCAGGTTTTACAACCCACATTAATCATATAAGAGCTATGGATGGATTAACTCCATATTCAGGACAAATTGATGCAAGTGAAATGCTGTTACATACAAGAAGAGTTAATCTATTTTTACAAGGAAGGAGACTTTCTGATCATTACAGATTTGCAAGCCCTTCTGAGTATTGGATTCCAACATCTGTTGCTACTACGGCACCAGGAGCATTTTTCCCAATAACAATCTCAGAAATTCAAGCAAATCCAAATATTCAGTAATTAAATATCAATTAATTTAAAACCCCTCAAATGAGGGGTTTTTTTATAGAGATATTCCAAATCCAAAATTACCTATAATAATTCCTTTTTTACCTATACCTGGTATCGTCGGAAAACTTTCGTTACTTGATCCATATGAAATATTAGATATACCATCTTTTTCATAACTAAAACTACCTGTCAAGTTCAAGTTATTTGGTATTTTTCCAATTCCGTATCCAACTTCTAGTCTAAAAAATATTTTTGAGTTTGATTTTATTCCCAGTTTAATATTAAAGGTGTTTATATTCTCCTTAAGCTGGGCACTTCCTAACCCTTTATTTCCATTTTCATCCGTTAACTCTATTTCGTCAAAAAAGATCAAAGAATTTAGATTTCCTGAACCTAAAGATGCATATAGCCCGTTACCTTTAGAATTTATGTAAATGTTTACTCCATAATCTGTATAATTCAAATCAATACTTGTTTTATCTGGGTTCAATTTGAAACTACTATAATCAAAATATGGTGAAATTCTATTTCTAAAAATAGGCAAAACAGCTTCACTTGTTAAACCTAATATATTTGGTATGCCGAACTTAATTCCAAATGAAAAACGTTTCAAATTTGAAATTGTATCAAATTCAATTGTATCTATTTTTTGTAAATTTTGCGAGAAAGATTTATTTGTCAAAAAAACTAAAAAGGTAATGATAGTTAAGATTAGCCTCATAGATTGTATAACTTGAGATACCTTCTGCAATTTACAAGTTCTGAATAATCAACGTTCTTATCAACTTCTATACTTTTGTTTCTATTAGCAAGCTCCCAAGCTGTATAGAATACGAGCTTTATTCTGTCCTTTAGAAGCACGTATTCGATTTTATCAGCTGTATCAGTTGGTTTATGATAATCTTCATGAACACCATTGAAATAAAATATTGCAGGGATATTATTTTTAACAAAATGAAAATGGTCACTTCTGTAATAAATACACTCAGACTGGTCTATATAGTTGTATTTGTAATCAAGATATAATTTTGTTGTATTCTTGTTTGTTGACTCTGATATTTCATGTAATTCTGAGCTAAGTAGATTAGTTCCAATTAAATATATATATCTTTCTTTATTATTTCTATGTCTAGGATCCACCCTACCTATCATATCTATATTTAAATTGACCATAGTATTCTTTAGGGGGTACAAAGGATTATCGGTATAATATTTTGAACCTAATAGACCTTTTTCTTCACCGGTTAAATGTAAAAAGACAATTGATCGCTTCGGTCTATAACCTGATAATACTGCATTTTGAAAAGCTTCTGCAATTTTTAGTACTCCAATTGTACCTGAACCATTATCATCAGCTCCATTGTAAATAACTCCATTTTTTTCCCCCTCGTGATCTAAATGAGATGAAATAACAATATATTCATTAGGTTTTTCTGAGCCTTCAATAACCGCAACTACATTTTCAGTTTGAACGATATTTCCAGAAATTTTAAGTTCCATTTTTTGAAAATAGTTTTCAGTCCCGTCTGCTTCTTTAATATTTAGCGATTCATAATATTCTGAAATAAATTTTACAGCTCTTTTCTGACCTAGTTTCCCTGTCTCTCTTCCCTTAAAAAAATCGGAAGAGTATACATATATAAGGTTTTTTAATTCATTTTCATTAATATCGTTGGTAAAAGTATTAAGGTCTAGGCTTTGTGAAAAAAGATTAATTGTGTACAGGTACGCAAATAAAAAGTATACGTATTTTTTTAAAAAAATTACTTTATTTGTTCGTATATATGGTCCCACAATTTAATTCTTTTCTTAAGGGCTAATTTGGATGAGTCTAAAGCCTCCAATATTTTCTTATCATTGTTTTCACATAAATTTGTAATCATATTCATTGCCATTGGGCCGTGATGATCACCATCCATTTCAATATGTCTTTCAAGATAATAAATTAAGCTTTCAACAGACTTATTTTCCAATTTGATTTTTCTAACAATCTCAATAAACATATTTGGAATCAAATCTTCCCTTCCAAAAGTAAAAACTGCTGAAGTAACATGTACTTTATTGTCTTTTATTACAGAAAATGTAAAATTCAAAAAATCTTTTATTTCCTTTGAAACATTAAGGCTATCAATAATTTTGAAAATATCTTTTCCTTGTTTAACAAGGCCAATTAGATGTTCTATTTTATTTGTATTTGCACCAATTTCATTCATCGAATCTAAGTACATTTCGAAATGACTTTTGGCAACTTCGTTTTTGTCTACATCCGTTTCTTCCCCCCAAACAATTTCATTTATAAGCCTGGCTGTTAAACTATTTTCAGATGGAACCCAAGGAGTGTTTACACAAGTTAGATTCATTTGAAGATTTTTTACTAATGACATAAAATCCCACACTGCAAAAACATGGATTTCCATGAATTTTTTTATATCACTCAAGCTATTCATAGAATTATACAATGGATGCTCAATTAAAGATTTCCTTAGATAATTCAAATCTTCATCAAAAAAAACTGAGTTTTTATTCATAATGTGCAAATATAGTTGAAAAGCTAAAATCCTAAAATTATAATTATATTGAAAAGTAATGCAAGAATTATTTACTTTTATAGTAGCATCTGTTTTGATTACA
>CACHSA010000022.1 GCA_902582405.1 uncultured Bacteroidota bacterium
TATTGCCATCACTGTCGTCTCCATCGTCAGATGTATCTGTTGCGTTATTCGTGTTACCAGGACTACTAGCAGCCCCGTAAACGCTATTAAATAATCCTCCGCTATCAAGAGCCGACTGATTTATTAAAAATGTGGCAGAATATGTAGCTGTTTCGCCGACAACTAGGGTTCCAGTTGCAGAACCACTTGAAGATGAAATAAAGGTAGGTCCTGCACTTAAAGTTAATGATGCTGTATTTCCATCTGTTAATGTATCTGTAATTGTGAGAGAATTTAAAGTTACATTCCCGGCATTTCTTGCTCTTATGGTGTAAACAGCAATATCTCCAACATCATTTATGTTGTTATTGTTGGTGTCGGTTATAGATACTGTTTTGGATATATCTAAAACAGCAGAGAAATCCATTTTTACTTCCGTTGGGTCATTCAATGTATTTCCGTCGGTATCGTCTCCGTCATCGGATTTATCACTAACATCAAAAGTTTGACCTGGGCTTGAGGCTATAACATCTACACTATTAAAAATAGCGCCTGTGTTAGCAGCAGCCGTTTGAATATTATAACTAGCCGAATAAGTTGCAATTTCACCAACCTTAAGAGTTCCAGATACAGAACCTTGGGATGCTGAAACAAAATTTGGACCATTGGTAAGAGTGAGGGTATTAGAAGCATTGTCGGTTAATACATCTGTCAGTGTTACGGAGGACAGCTGAGATATGCCATTGTTGGTTACTTTAATAACATAATTTATGGTATCCCCTGTATTTGTAAACCCATCGCCGTTGTCAAATACAGAAGCTGTTTTTTCAACATTGACTCTCGCTTGAGACGTAATAATTACTTCTGTTGGATCATCTGTTGTATTGCCATCTGCATCGTTTCCGTCATCACTGACATCCACAGCATCATTAGTTCCATACGCGCTGCTGGCCGTGGCAGTTGCAACATTGGAAATTTTTGTAGAATCATATGCCTGTTGATTAATGGTGTAAAAGGCGACATAAGTTCCGACCTCTCCAATTTTGAGATTCCCAACTGTTGAGCTAAGCGTGCCAGAGACATAATAAGGACCATCGGTCATAGGTAGAACATTTCCATTTCCATCTTTAAGCACATCCTCGATTGTTAATCCTGATAGCGGAGCGTTACCAGTATTCTCAACTGCAATGTTAAATCTGACTATATCTCCCACTGTTATATCGCTATTACCGTCATCTATGACTGTAAATGTTTTTGTGACCTCAATAGCTGACTGAGGGGTCATCACCGTAATAGTTGGATCATCTTCTGTATTACCGTCAGTATCATCACCATCATCGGACGTGTCCGATACATTCCCTGTAAGGCCTATTGCGTCTGCTGTAACGGTTACCGTGTTAGCAATAAATTCAGCATTGTAAGCTGTTGCATTGATAATGAATTGAGCTGTATAAATTGCAGTTTCACTAACCTTCAGTGTGCCAATTGGTGAACCGGCTGAAGTACTAATTCGCGCTGGATTAGCAGTAAGGGAAAGTTGATCTCCTCTAGATGTTGTTATAATATCATTGAAAGTTATAGTGTTTACTTCTGTATCTCCTGTGTTTACCACTGTAATGGTATAGGTGATAATATCATTGGTATCGGTTTTACTATTTGAGTTTGTATCGTTTACAGTTGCAGTTTTTGTAACCTCAATAGATGGATTTGCAGAAACCTCAGTAATGGTTGCATCATCTGTAGTATTTCCATCGCTGTCGTCTCCATCATCTGAAGTGTCTGTGACATTATTAGAGTTTCCTGGTGAAGAAATAGTTCCAAGTACCGAATTTCGAACTCCTGCTCCATCGACTGCCAATTGATTTACAATAAATGTAGCAACGTAAGTTTCCATCTCGCCATATACAAGTAATCCCTGTGCATTACCATGAGTGGAGGTTGAGTAGGTCGGGCCAGTTGAGAGAGTGAGAGTATCTGTTGTTAAATTCGTAAAGTCCTCAGTTAAGTTTAAACCGGTCAAATCTTGGTTACCAGTGTTAGAAACAGTGATTGTATAGTTAATTCTATCTCCCAAATCTACCCTTCCATTTCCATTTAAATCGTTGGTTGTATATGTTTTGGTTAGCTCTATCGAAGGAAGCTCAGGAATTACAATTTCCGTTCCGTCGTCTACTGTATTTCCGTCGGTATCATCTCCATCATCGGATGTATCCGTTACATTATTGGTAAGCCCCCCTGCACTACCTACTGCATAAATAGAATTTGAAACTAGGCCACTGTTTGCCGTTGCATTGGTGATGGTATAGGTAGCTGTGTAAGTCGCCACCTCTGTAAGTTGGAGGGTACTGCTTGCAGAACCCAAAGACGAGGTTACAAAAGAAATACCAGAATCAAGATTTAAAGCCACCCCATTACCATCAATCATGGTATCGGTTAGGGTTATATTGTCAATTAATAAATTACCAGTGTTTTGAATTGATATGGTGTAAGTTATTTTATCACCTGGAGATAACATACCATCTCCATTATCAAATGTTTGGGTTCCTGTTTTGGTAACTTCAAATTTTGGATCAGGAACAAGTTCTATTATTGTTGGATCATTTGTGGTATTTCCATCATCATCAATACCGTCATCAGCAAGGTCTACAATATCTGCGTTGTTTCCAGGACTAGAAGTAGTAACTGTAACTATATTGCTAATAAACGCAGTTGACGCTGATGCCCCAGAAATCGTGTAGGATGCCGTGTAGGTCATCACTTCATTTGGTCTTATAATGCCCTGCTGACCATAAGTAGTTCCAAGACTGTAAGTATTACCACCCATTGCGCTGTGAGCAGAACAATAGTAGTATAATTTTGGAGTACTATCTGTGACGAAAATTTCGGTATAGGCTCCTGCATTTCCGGGCGTACCTACAATTGTTACACTGGTGGTATAGGATGTGCCTCCTGCATGGGTTCCATCACTCATAGAACTTAGCCTAAGTGGGTGGGACGAATTACTAGCATTAGACTGGTTAAATCTATAGGTATATCCTTTTTGAAACACGAGTTCTTTTTGAACCACCCCGTCAATAAAGTACCTATTTACTCCTCCCACTTGGGCTACCGTTACATTTAAATTAATTTTAGTAGGGCTTAAGGTTTGAGAGTGATAACTTGGACCTTTTAACTGCGCATTAAGATTGGTTCCAACACCGTCAGTTAAAAGATCTACAAAGGTAGGGCTGGTTAAATTAACGTTACCTGTGTTTTTAATATATATTGTATACTCAATTACATCGTTTAAGTCGTTTGACCCGTTATTATTAACATCCGTTACTGTAGCTACTTTGGTAACCTCCATTGATGGAGAGGCAGTAAATGTTGTTTCGGTAGGATCATCAATGGTGTTTCCATCTGTATCATCTCCATCATCAGATTTATCAAAACCATCGCTTGTTCTTCCAGGACTGCTACCAGTTAGAGAGACTATATTGGATATGAATCCTGAGTCAACATCAGATTGTGTTATAACATAATTAGCTGTGTATCTGTCAATATTGTCTCTTCCAATCGTAGCATCACCGTCAATGGTATCTGTTACCGTATAGGTAGTCAGCGGTCCCTGTAGAGGAACTCCATTTACCCATCTCCAACCACCTTCTGGTTCTGAAAAGTCAAACGTATTTGGATCTTGAGAGAGACCTATCCAGTGAGGATTGCTGTTTACAAAATTATCCCAATCAGGTTCCTGATCCTGCATCCATCCCCATTCGTGCGTCGAATCTACAACTAGGAGGTGTCCACCAAGGGATTGTGCTGTTGAATTAGCTACGTCCCATGTAACAGCGGCGGCAGAAACAAAGTAAGTGTGTCCTTCAAAGGTTCCATTTAACCTTGTAAACCCGGCCTGGGATGTTCTTCCATCGTTAAATTCTACTATATATTTATATGAGCCACTATTTGCTCTATCTGCTGTTCTTATGTTATTTGAACTTATATAAATATATCCCTTAGAATTTGAATTTCCGCTGTCGTTTGGCTCGTTAGTGATCCAAATGTTTACACCTAATTTTTCTTCTTTTTTACCATCCAGCCATTTCCATCCACCTGCTGGCTCAGAGTAATCTGGGTCATTAACGTCTTGATAAAGACCCACCCAATACCAATTATTTGGAAGAACAGAATTTAAATATTCTTTTTCTCCTGGAGAGGTTAAGTTGGCAAGATAACCACCTATAGATATAGCTAAATTTCTTTGATTTTCCCATGTTGCGGCTGAGTTGTTTCGCATGTAACTATGTCCATTATATGCTCCAACGTAGGTGTAACCCGCTTGGACTGTTCTTCCATCATTAAATTCTAGAAGTCCTTGTTGGGTCTGCGAATCCAGCCTAGATCTAAAAAATCCCCATTTAGAATATTGACCATAATTGTAATTGGCAGCACTGCTTGGTTGCATATATTCCCATTTACCATTTCCTGTACTTGTAAAGTCAACTGCTCCAACACCAAGATTGGTGGTTATGGTTTTGGTGGTAGACTGGTAGGTAAGTGATGTAGTAAGAGATAGTAAATTTCCATTTCCGTCTGATAAAATATCATCTATATCTGGGTTGTTCTCATGCCAAGCAACGGTATCATCATTAAAAGAAGCCGAGACGATATCCTTATCCCCGTCTCCGTCCATATCTGCCACATAGACAAATTTTGCAGCATCTGCGCTTGTAGTTATAACAGCTTTAGTCCAAGTAGGATCTGCAGCCCCATTGTTCTCATACCAAGCTATAGTGTCATCATTATTAGAAGCCGAAGCGATATCCATATCACCATCTCCATCTATATCTGCTGCAAAGGCATAAATTGCATTATCCGCATTTGTGTCTATGTCAGCAGCTGTCCATGTAGGATCTGCAGCTCCATTATTTTCATACCAAGCAATGGTGTCGTCATTACCAGAAGCCGATATGATATCCATATCCCCGTCTCCATCCATGTCTGCAGCAAAGACACCTTTTGCGCAATCTGCACTTGTTGCGATATTAGCCGCTGTCCAAGTGGGGTTTGCAGCCCCATTGTTCTCGTACCAGGCTATAGTATCATCTTGACAAGAAGCCGATAGGATATCTAAATCTCCATCCCCGTCCATGTCTGCTACAAAGACATCTCTTGCTTGAAGTGCATCTGTTGCTATAACAGCTTTAGTCCACACAGGGTTGGCAGCCCCGTTGTTCTCATACCAAGCAATGGTGTTGTCATCATGAGAAGCCGATACGATATCCATATCCCCGTCTCCATCCAAATCTGCCGCCTTAACAGATCTTGCACGTATTGCATTTGTTACGATGTTGGCAGCAGTCCATGTAGGATCTGCAGCCCCATTATTTTCATACCAAGCAATGGTATTGTCATTTGAAGAAGCCGATACGATATCCAAGTCTCCGTCCCCGTCCATATCCGCTGCAATAACAGAAAATGCCATGTCTGCACTTGTTGCTATAACATTTTTAGTCCATATAGGATTTGCATCACCGTTATTTTCATACCAAGCAATGGTGTCGTCATTATGTGAAGCCGACAAGATATCCATATCCCCATCCCCATCCATATCCGCAGCAAAGACAGAATGCGCCCCATCTGAATTTGTAGCGATATCGGTAGAGGTAAAAGATATTGGGACTGTGACAGGTACATTTCCCTTGTTATCAACAGTTATAAAATAGTTAACAATATCTCCAACTCCGTTTACTCCATCTCCATTATCAGTTATGGAAGCAATCTTGGTAATCTCAATTACTGGGCTAACGGTGGAAAGTTCTGTGATAACTTCCGTTGTATTGGAAGTATTATCAGAATTTGTGGTGGTACTACCTATTACTTCAATTATATTTCTTATTCTACCTGAATTTAGATCAGATTGAGTTATGGTGTAGGAAGTAGTAAATGTGGTAGAACCACGAATTAAAAGCGTACTTGAGGTTGACCCCGATGTCGAGGTAACAGTTTGTAACGGGGTATTTAAGTTTAGTGTTAATCCATTTCCATCTTTGAGTGTATCAGATGTTTTTAAAGACTTAACTTTCACCCCACCTGTGTTGGTCACAACAATGGAATAAACGATAATATCTCCAACGTCATTTATAGTGTTAGAATTAACGTCCTGGACTTGTGCCGTTTTAGATACTCTTAAGTTGGAAACAATATTAAATTCTGTCTTTGTTTGATCATCGATTGTATTTCCGTCTCCATCTTGTCCGTTATCGGAGGTATCTGTAACATTATTGGAATTTGCAGGTGAAGAAGCTACTGCCGAGACAGTATTGAAAACTGCTCCAGCGTCCATCGCCACTTGGGAAATGACAAATGTAGCTAGGTAAGTTTCTGTCTCACCCATGGTGATGGTTCCCTGGGAGGTACTACCATCTGTAGAACTGGAATAAGTAGGTCCTGATGTTAGGGTGAGGGTATTGCTTAAGAGATCTGTAAGTGTATCTGTCAGGGTAAGCCCTGTTAGTATTACATTTCCTTTGTTTTCGGCTGTAATGGTGTAATTTATGGTATCACCAAGGTCTACCTGACCATTGCTATTATTATCTGTCGTAGTAAAGGTTTTTGTAAGTTCAAGTACCGGACTTGCAGTTTCAAGTGGGGTTGCAATCTCATAGGTTGCCGTTACGTTATCGGTTAGACCTGAGCTACTACCTAAAATTAGAATAGTATTGGATACTCCTCCTGAATTTATATCGGACTGGGTAATGGTATAGGAAGCTGTAAAGGTCGTTACCCCGGCCACTGCCAAAGTAGAGGAGGTAGAGCCAGAGGTCGCACTAACAGTACTAATTGGTGCATTGTAGCTGAGAACCGAACCGCTGAAATCAGTTAAGGTATCAGAGCATGTTAGAGCCGATATAGTGGTATATCCTGTATTTGAAACTACAATAGTGTAGACAATAATATCTCCAAGGTCATTCACCTGACTACCATTTACATCTTGAACAATTGCTGACTTAAATACATCCAAAGTTGATGTAGAGGCCAGACTTATAATCGTTGGGTCCTCATCTCCATTGGTTGGATCTCCATCGTCTGCTGTTTTAGATACTACAGTGGTTCCATCAGGATCGAAACTTGTAAATGTAGCGGTATTGGATAGGAATTTACTATCTACATCGTCCTGGGTAATGGTGTAACTTGCAGTGTAGGTATCCACACTTCTCGATTCTAAAATTCTGTTGTCATCAATGGTCGTTGTCATTGTATCAGCCGGAGCATCGTATGTAGGTGCAATAGAGGATTCGGTATAGATAAATCTTGATAAGTCACCTTTTTCTAGTTGTGCTCCCCAAAATCTTCCACCATTATTTCCATTATATAACACTGTAAATCCAACGCGGTATTGCCCTGCTTGTCCAGTTGTAAATGAATAGCTATATCTCGCCCAACCAGAATTACTTGAAGCGGCGTTATTATTTTGAACCCAACCAGTTATACTGTTATAGGGTCCATAGTTTGTTGACCCTCCTGGTGTTCGATATACGAATCTTAATCTATCATAACTATTACCCGAGTTTACATAGCTCGAACTGTGGGCCGCTGCATAGACCGACACGGTATATTTTGTATTTGCCTCTAAGGTTACATTTTGGTATACATAATCATTCGGCCTTGCATCGTTGTCGATTCTACTATACAAAGAAGCTGCCTGATCAGTACCGGGATAAGTGTATGGACTTCTGGTAGTGCCAGAACCATCTGTTTGGAAAACATAGTCTACACCACTATAGGACCTTCCACTACTGGTATTAAAATAATAAGGTATGCCTGGAGGCCACCCCCATTCAGCTTGGTGCGAGCCATCAATACCACTATAACTTTCATTCCACTGCTGATGTGTATCATCAATTTGGTTAGAGTAATAAAATAAGTTTTGTTTTGCCACCTGAATTGTAACGGTAGCAACAGTTGAAACATAGGTCACCGTGGTGTTTAAAGATCGTGCATTTCCTAGACCATCGGTTAGACTATCTAAAATCGTCGTCGTAGTTAATTGGGTGTTTCCAGTGTTGGTAACTACAATGGTATATTCAATTATATCCCCAACTCCATTAAGACCGTCTCCGTTAACATCACTAACAGTCGCTGTTTTTGCAATGGTAACAGAAGACTGTTTGCTAATCTCTATAACTGTTGGGTCATCAACAGTATTTCCATCGTTATCAATACCATCATCCGAGGTTTCTGTAACTAGTGAGGTGCCCTCAGCTGATACAAATACCTGATTTAGTAAGGTGCCATCATCCACATCTACTTGGGTAATGGTGTGGGTAAACTCGTATTCTGCTTTTCCCCCAGGTACTAGCTCCGTTGATTCCCCTGGCATAAGCACATTTGATCCATCTCTTGCGGTCCACCCACCTTTTATTTGATCTGACTGATAATCGGAATTATTTACCTGATATATTCCTGTATAGTGCCATTGTCCATTGGAAACACTTTGAAGACGGGTCATCATCCAATCCCATTCCTCTTTCGTATTGGGTACAAAAAGATATCCACCTGCTGAGTTGGCGTACGAATTATGAGTAGACCAATTCCACCCTGTTGTCTCCAAATAATATCTATTTCCATTGAATTCTCCTATGTATCCATTATCAAAATGGCTACTAGTTGGACGACTATTATACGCAGCGAAATTTTGGGGTTCAACCTCAAGGATTGACCGACGACCATTTCCATAAGGATTATCAAAAGCATATTTGGTTCCACTACTATTTTGGATTATCAAAGCATTTATACTAGTGTTATTCGGGTAACCACTCGACCATTCAATATAAGTGGTGGTGACACTAGTTGATATTGGCAGAGCATCTGAGGGTTTTACGGCTTGACCACTCCAGGTATAAATGTAGGTTGTAGCTGTAGAGCCTTTTTCTAGTTGAGCCCCCCAAAATAGTCCTCCATATCCACTTGCATAAGGAGGAGCGATTCCAACCCTATAACTTCCCGCAGCTCCTGTTGTAAAGGTGTAGCTATATCTTTCAAATGACCAATTATTGATATAGGTAGGCATTGTGTTATACTGAGAAAAAGTTTCGGATCCTCCAGGGGGTCTAAAGACAAATCTGAATTGTTCACCCACGACTGGGTCGTCATAGCTGGAGTTATAAGCATTAGCATAAACCGATACGGTATACTGGGTATTTGCCTCTAGAGTTACGTTTTGGTAGTAGTACCTTGATGGCACATTGTTGTTATGGATTCTACTGTGCCTGCCTGAACGATTATCACCTCCAGTTGTCGATGGGGACCTTGTTCTTCCCAAACCACTTGTTTGAAAATAATAATCTACATTACTATAACTATCTCCACTGGTTGATGAAAAATAGTAAGGTTCATCCACAGGATAACCCCAATTGTTTAGCGCCGATCCCCAGACTCCAGTGCTTTCCCAATCATAATCATTATCATCCTGATGGTTTGAATAAGTAAACAAGTTTCTTATCTCTTTTAAAGTAAAGGAAGTTGTATCTGTAAATTGGGTAACAGTAACCCCACTTGAACGGGTTAGGGTGTCGGTAACGGTGAAGTTTTTAAGGGAAGTATTACCCGTATTTTCAATGGTAATTTCATAATTTATTCTATCACCCGCATCGATTTGACCGTTTGCATTTATATCGGTAGTGGTGGCAGTTTTGGTAACCTCCAACTGATTGGTAACATCAAGTGTGATAATTGTTGGGTCATCTTCGGTGTTTCCATCGCTATTGTCGGCGTCGGCGCTAACATCAAAAGTTGTCCCAGATATTCCACCAGGTGAGGTAAACGATCCTGTAATTGTTACTTGATTTGAAATTTCTGTGGCGGTGTCCATCATGGCTTGCGTTATGGTAACCAGGGCCGTATAGACAGCACTTTCTCCTTGCGGTAATGCCCCTGATCTAGGGTCTGCTTGTGTTGTTTGAGTGATGGTACTTGAACGATTACTATAGGTATATATATAAGCAGTTGGTTTGCTTCCTTTTTCTAATTGAGCTCCCCAAATCCTTGTCCAATTATTTCCAAAATATGGGGCTGAAAAACCTACACGGTATGACCCTGCTACTCCAGTTGTAAATGTATGATGATACCTCGTCCAACCAGTATTATTGTTGCTACTATTACTACTTACAGGTCCAGACACTCGGTTGAAAGGGCCATATATATCTGAACCCCCAGGAGGCCTGTGTACAAATCTTAATTTTTCATAATCATTATTGGTGTTGTAATAGCTGCTATTAGGTGCCGCTGCGTAAACCGAAACTGTATATTCAGTGTTTGCCTCTAAAGTGACATCTTGATATACATAATAAGTTGCTACATTTTGATTGCTTATCTTCGAATACCTATGCACCCTATTATCAGTACCTGCATAAGAATAGGTATTTCTAGTGTTTCCAAAACCGTTTGTTTGGAAAACCCAGTCTACGTCACTGTAGGAGCTTCCACTATTGGTATTAAAGTAATATGGTATGTCTGGAGGATATCCCCATTCAGTTTCGTAATTACCCTGATTACTTCCATTTTCATTCCACTGCTGATACGTATCATCAACCCTGTTAGAGTAATAGTATAAATTTGTTATTGGGCCCACAGTTACATCAGTAGAGGTTGAGCTCCAATCTAGTGTTAGAGACTGTGTGGTGCTTCCATATTTAAGTTTATCATCGATACTTGTAAATAAAATTGGAAGTCCACCTGTGTTGGTAACCACTACCGTGTAGGTAATTACATCTCCTACATCTCTAAGTCCATTTAGATTGGTATCGGATACAACAGCTGATTTTACAATTTGCAAAGATGGATTGTAGCATCCTACATCGTAATTCTCATCTCTGAAATCGAATGTGTTGTCACTATTTAAATCTTGAGGAGTGGTATATCCATCCGAGCCGCTGGTAACTTTACCATTGCTGTTTTGGGTTACAGGATTTGGGCCAAGTAGGCCGTCGGAATTCGGGTCGGTGTATCCTGCCTCTTCGGTATCGTTACATCCATCTCCATCTGAATCCAGCTCAAAAGCATCTAAAATACTATCTGAATCACTGTCCTTAGCTGTATTTAATTCTGCCTGATCCGAGGCACCATCGTTATCGGTATCTGCAAACCCTGTGTCAAAACCATTAATTACTCCATCAAAGTTGGTGTCGAGTGCCTCGTTTCCAGATTCAACCACATCATAAATACCGTCATTATCCGAATCTAAGTCAAGTCCATTTGGAACTCCGTCTCCGTCTATGTCTGGTGTACAAGACTTTGATGCTGTCATTGAAATCGCATCGAGCTGTACCGATGAGTTGATTCCAGGAGCGTAAGCAGAAAACATAATCGCTACTCTTGTAGTCTGGGCGTCAGTTGTAAAGGTAACCGTCTTAGACTGCCAGTTAGAGGTAGCAGAAATTGTTTCGCTCATCGCGTAATTAGTCTGCATAGATTGTATCTGTAGAAGCGTATTTCCACCTCCAGCGTGGGTAGCTACAAATCTTCCTCCTTCTTTGTGATAGAAGGAAATTCCATAGGATCTGTTTGGATATACATTTTCTATAACAAGAATTCTATCGTAATTACCATTGGACCCATAGGCTGTTTTATCCCAGTAAGAAGCATCGTTTCCGTTGGCCGCATTACTTAAAAGTTCGATAAAATAAAAACCTTGATATGGACTAAAAGTGGTTCCCTGGGGTCCCTGGCTTTGCGACCATACCTCACCGTCCCCGTTAATAGAGGTAAACGGTGGAGCAACATTAGTATTTGGGTATGCTGTATTTCTATTTGCTGGAGAGGATGGTGGGAAACTACCCGAATATGTTTCAAATGAAGTTCCGTCTAGCAAAAACGTTAAACACTGCTCGTCTCTATCTAAAATACCATCGTTATCGTCATCAATATCTGTTGTATCTGGAATATTGTCACCATCGGAATCGGTACCTAGGACCAAAAAGGTTGGATCGTCTTCTGTATTTCCATCCGTATCAATTCCGTTATCACTGACATCTTTTACATCTTTTTCTGCTGGAACAGGATTTCTTAAGGTATTCCCCTCAAAGGTGATTTGGTTTCTAAGCCCACCGGTATCAATATCGCTTTGGGTGATGGTATAAGAGGCGGTGTAAGTAGCTGTTTCTCCAAGCGTTACGGTGCCATTGGCAGAACCTGCACTTGCAGAATTAAAGGTGACCGTGCTTGTCATAGTTCTATTTCTTAAAAACGCATCCTTTAGGTCATCGGAAAAAGTAAGATCTTTTATGATGTCTCTCGGGTGAGAAGATCTATTTTCAACGGTTATGGTAAACACGGCTACATCTCCAGGATCCGCTCCATTGGCATATCCAGTATAGGTTGCGGTTTTAGTAACCTCTATTTGAGGTAAATCACCAAGATAAGAAAGCGTTGGGTCGTTTTCAGTATTGCCATCGGTGTCATCTCCGTCATCACTTTGATCCCTTGCATGAACTACAGGGTCTCCATTAACATAAACGTAACTAGTGGCTGAAGCAGTATTTGAAATACCACCACTTGCCGTATCTGCATTTTGAACAGTATAGGTAGCAGTGTAGGTAGCGATCTCACCTGAAATTAAAGTTCCATTGGAAGATCCTTGAGTGGCAGAAATAAAGTTAAGATTATTGGGCGAGGCAAAAGCATCCAACTGACGTACATTACCATTGAAATCGGTGATATGATCTGTGATGTAGATAAACCTTTGCGTTACATTTCCATCATTTAAAAGGGAGAATGTGTAAACTATATTGTCTCCAACAGATACTCTGCCATCTCCATCGTTGTCTTGATTTACATATGTTTTTGTAAGATTAAGAGATGGATTAGGCGTGATTAGCGTGTCAGTTGTGTCCGTTACAGTGTTTCCGTCTGCATCATTACCGTCATCACTAATATCTTCAACATAAATGGTTCCTGCAACATTACTTGCTCTAACTAAAGCGCTATTTCGAACTCCACCATTATCAAGTGCATTTTGGGCTATAGTATAGCTTGCAACATAGGTTTTTACCGCTCCAGGTGCTAAAAGGTCCGGATCACTAGATGTAGGTGTTGCATTTAACGAGAGTGTATTCCCATTTGCATCTACAAAGGTATCTGTAACAGTAAAGTTTTGTAGTGATTCAGTTCCTTTGTTTTCTACTGAGATAGTGTAATTAATAATATCTCCAAGACCGGTTTCTCCGTTACCATCAACATCGGTGATAGATGCTGTTTTGGTAGCCTCTAAAATAAGTGTTCCAAATAGTATGTTTTCAGTTGGGTCATCTACAGTATTTCCATCATTGTCAATTCCATCGTCACTTAAATCTGTTACCGAAGCCGTTAAAGAGTCGGCTGTTACAGAAACTTGATTGGATAATCCTCCACCATCAATAGCGTCCTGAGAAATGGTATAGCTAGCCACATAAGTAGCTGTTTCACTTACCTTCAAGGATCCTGCGTTGGAGCCTAAAGTTGATGATTTAAAAGTTGGT
>CACHSA010000023.1 GCA_902582405.1 uncultured Bacteroidota bacterium
CTAAAAAAAACATCCACACTACAAAAAATAAACTAATTGTTATGTAAGCTAATAAATAAGGTTTTTTAAAATTTAATTTTTTGAAATCCATTTTACCTAACAGCTGAAACCATTTCCTCAGTAACTATATTTGCACTTGTGTTTCCCCAAGAATTTAAGATGTAATTGACCACATCAGAAATTTCCTCGTCATCTAGACCTTGACTAATCATTATTGAATTGTATTTTTCACCATTAACAATAATAGGACCTTTTAAACCGTATTTAATCGAATTGATAGTTTTTTCAACATCTAACAAAAAATCTGAGTTAGCCAGTGGAGGATAAACTCCTTTAACTCCTTTTCCATCTGTTAAGTGGCATTGAGAGCAAAAATCATTGTATAATTCTTTTCCGTCGGCTATACTCTCATCCAATGGTTTTTTTTCAAAAAGATTATGAAAAACAGTTAATATGATTGATGAATAAATGATTGTGAAAATTTTCATTCTAATTGGGTAGTATTTTTAAAATTCCTTTTCCTTCAACAGCAACATACAAGTAACCATCAGGGCCTTCTTTAACATTTCTTACTCTACCAATAGATTCAAGAATTTTTTCTCTTTTAACAACTTTTCCCTTCTTTAATTCAAGCCTTTCTAAATATTCAAATTTTAGTGAACCGACAAAAAGATTACCTCTCCATTTTGGATATACCCCAGATGTTGAAAATGCCATACCAGACGGTGCAATTGACGGAATCCAATAATATATAGGTTGTTCCATTCCGGGCATAGAAGTCTTGTCAGTTATAATGGTGCCACTGTAATTAATACCATATGTAATTACAGGCCATCCGTAATTTTTTCCTGGTTGAATTATATTGATTTCGTCTCCTCCTTTTGGTCCGTGTTCGTTTGCCCAAACAATTTTTGTTTCAGTATTGAAGACCATTCCTTGTGGATTTCTATGGCCGTAACTGTATATTGCAGTCCTAGCGTTGCTATTTGCTACAAAAGGATTATCAACTGGGATAGTTCCATCTAGGTTTAATCTGTAAATTTTCCCTCCATCCCTGGTAATATCTTGTGGATTTACATTTCTATTACCTCTATCTCCAATAGAGAAAAATATGTGATCATTATCATCAAATACAATTCTTGAACCCCAATGCTGACCTTTTTTAGTATTAAAATCTCCTTTGTAAATCATTTGAAGATTAATTAATTCAAGGTCATTTAAAGTAGCTTTATATAGGGCAGTGTGTCCACCTTTTGCCTTTCTTTTTCCATTTTGAGGAAGAAAAGAATACTTTTTTTGAATAGACCTTAAATTCTCTTTAAGTTTTTTTTCTTCAGAGGAAAATTTTTTGTCATTTGAAACTTCAATTTCTTTAATTCTATCAGTTAAATAAGAGATCCGGTTTAAATCTTTTTCGTCATCTATGTCAGGATAATAGTTCACATCCAAAAAAAGTTGAAATTTTTCTACAGGGTTATTCCCTTCTTTTAATTCATTACTAAACGTTTCAATAAAATCATTTAGTGTTTCATTGAAAACAAATGGATATTCTTTTCTTATTGTCTCAATTCCATTTTGAACTTTGTTATTATTCAGTATGTTCTCATCTTTAGTGGATCTGTTTATCAGAGAAATTTTATTATAGGTATCTATTTCTGAGCTTAATGTAAAATAAATTTCTTTTGTTTTATCAAAATTCGGTGATACAGCAATATCTAAAAGGCCTCCTTGCCCTCTTAGATACACTGGAGGTAAACCTTTAACCCTTTTTTTGATTCCATTTTTAACCCTATATAAAATTCCGCTTTTTTCAGTAACCAATAAATCATTTTTGTTTATAAAACTCATTCCCCATGGTATCTCTAAACTATCTACAATTAATTTGTAGGTGTAATTCTTTTGAAGTGAAGTTTGAATTACGGGTTTGTTTTCTTGAGCACTACAATTAATGAATGTGAATAAAATTGTAGTAATAACAAAAATTAAGTTTTTCAATTTTTTTTTTTAAAATTACAAAAATCTTTCATTAAAAATTTTTTAAAATTATTCAATTTCAATTATTCGGATGACTGATGATGAAACCCACTTGGTAACACTTTACTATATTTAGATTCAGACCAACAATTAGTTTTTACTATTGATTTGGTGATAAACATCAGTGAAAAGTAATTTAAATATTCTACTACCAATGATTTGTTTAAAAAAGTTGTCGGGATGACAGGATTTGAACCTGCGACCCCACGCACCCCATGCGTGTGCGCTACCGAGCTGCGCCACATCCCGAATCATTATAAAAATAAAATAAATTTCAGAACAATAAATCCCAATTTTTAAAGTAATGATAAAAAAAAAATAAAATTAACATTACTAAAACATTTTATTTAAATTTATCTAATTAGTTTTGAAAAAATGACAGATTGATTATGAAAGAAGAAAAAACTCAATTAGAATTTTATAAAACAATTCTTGAAAAGGTAAGTTTTGATGCTGCTCTTTTTGAAAAAGAATTCCATAAAGCCATCTCGGATCTTCCATACAACGACTCTATTGAATTAAAGAGATGGAGAAGACGGTTTGACTTTGAAAAAACTCAAAAAACCTACTATAGAAAGTCGTCTTAGGGGCTTATTAATTTGATTTTGTTAATCAAAATTTCCCCTCTAACAATACTTTGAATAATGTTTTGTAAAGCTTCGATTATTTGAATTTTTAGTTGTGTTTTAGGGTATATTATACTGATTTCTCTTGCGGGTGCAGGTTCTTCAAAAGGCTTCACGTTTGATTTATTCTCTTTAGACAAATTTTCTGTATTTAAAAATGGTAATAAAGTCATCCATGGCCCTTCATTCGATAAATTTATTAATGTTTCAAAACTTCCACTTTTAAGTACGTATTTACCGCTCTTAGTGTCAAAGGATTTGATCTTTTCTTCGTCGTTGAGTCCACATATTGATAATACTTGATTTCGAAAACAATGCCCGTCCTCAAGAACTAGAACTGATTCGGATTCTATATCATCAAGTTTAAGTTTATTTAAGTTTTTTAGTCTATGACTGTTGGGAATGTATCCCACAAACGGTTCATAATACAATGGTGTTTCAATTATAGATTCAACTCTTAGAGGAGTTGCTGCAATTCCAGCATCTAGAACCCCATCACTAAGGTTTTTAATGATATTTTCCGTAGGCATTTCCTGAATATTTAAAACTACTTTTGGATATTTTTTAAGGAAAGTTTTTAAAAACATTGGCAACAATGTTGGCATAATAGTTGGAACAATTCCAAGATTAAATTCACCCCCTATAAAGCCTTTTTCTTGCGCTATTATATCCTCCATTCTTTTAGATTCAGAAATTATACTTTTAGCTTGCTTTAGGATTTCTTCACCCACTTTTGTTAATACGACAGGTTTTTTGGTTCTGTTAAAAATTTGAACACCTAATTCATCTTCAAGTTTTTGTATTTGCATACTAAGAGAGGGTTGAGTAACAAAAACTTTTCTTGAAGCACTGGTAAAATTTCCTGTCTCAGCTACTGCAATCATGTATTTAAGTTGTGTAAGGGTCATATCTAAAAACTATTATTTAAGTAAATATAATAAGAATTTTATATTATCAAAAAAAGAAGCCTGTTTTAAACAGGCTTCCGAGTGTTAACCAATAATTAAATATCTAAACAAGGGAGTAACCAAAACAAATCAAAAGAAAAAAAACTATTATATAGTTATCAAATCAAACAAACTCCCTTATTTCGATATGCATATTTATTCATTAAATTACTCAAAACTATAGTTTTTTCATTGAATTATTTTATTAACTATATGTTTTGCTTATTTCAATAAAATAATTCAGCTTGTATTTTTATGTTATTTATGGGTGCCTCTCTCTTGTCAATCGGTTGCTTACTAATTTCGTCTACAACATTCATTCCCTTAATTACCTTTCCAAATGGGGTATATTTTCCATCTAAATGATATGCTCCATCTTTTTTTTGCACTATAAAAAACTCATACGGAGAAGCAAATTTATATGGATTATTTACATCACTACTTGGCATTGAAATAATACCTCTATGATGTTTTATATTTTTTTTTGTGTCTAGGGGTAATAAATATTTACCTATAAGTTTTCTTTTAATTGATGTTTCTCTGTTATCAGAATTTCCTCCTTGAATTATAAAATTTGGTACTACTCTGTGAAAAAACGTGTCATTAAAATACCCTAACTTAGTTAAGTAAATGAAATTTGACTTGTGGTATGGTGTTTCATCAAAGAGGCGAACTATAATTTCACCAAAAGAAGTTGATATTTTTACTTTATTGTACTTATTTTGTTTGTTAAATTCATAATAAAAATCGATTACGTTTTTGTCATCTAAAATAATACTAGGTTCTTCAGATAAAAAATTTTTATTTTTTTTTGGAGGATCTTTTTTTTCAATCCCAAAGTTTATTTTTTCCTTTTTTTCAATCTTTTTGATCTCACAACATACTAAGACAAGGAATAAGAGAAAAAAAATGGTTGACTTAAGTTTTCGCATATGGAATTAAATGAGTTTATATTAAAGTCACCAAAATTAAGAGAAATTCCTAAACCAGGGGTCAAATCTCAACTTAAAATGGCACCTCAGTGTAGAGAAATCAATTATGAAAAAAATAATAATTTAAGATATGCAGCAACAACTATGTTAATATACCCAATAAAAAATTCATTGCATTTTTGTCTTATAAGAAGAACTGTGAAAACAACTTTGCACTCTAATCAAATTGGTTTTCCTGGAGGGGAAAAAAACAAATCTGATAAAAATTATTGGGATACGGCATTACGTGAAATGCACGAGGAGATTGGAGTTAAAAAAAATCAGGTTATCTACTTAACAGAGTTATCAAAAGTTTTTATCCCTATTAGTAATTTTATTGTTTTTCCATTTATGGCAAGAGTAAATGAAAGACCTAATTTTTTTATAAATAAAAATGAAGTAAATTATATTATAGAAGTTCAACTTTCAATGCTTCTTTCGAAAAATTCGATTAGAAAATCAAAAAATCTAAATAGAAAAATTCCAATTTTTAGTTTTGATGGAGAAGAGGTATGGGGTGCCACCGCAATGATCCTTGCAGAGGCAAGGGATTATATTTTATTATTGAAATAATAATATATTTACTATATAAATGAGACTTTTAGAAAAAAATCCCTTTGGACAGTATCTTATTATCAAGAAAATGCTGATTAGATATCTCGGATACTTGACTCACAGGAGATATAGAGGTTTTAATGAATTAAAAATTGAAGGTTCAAATATTTTAAATAATTTACCTGATTCAAATGTTCTTTTCGTTTCTAACCATCAAACTTACTTTGCTGATGTAGTTGCCATGTTGCATGTTTTTAACGCGAGTCTTCATGGGAGAAATGATTCCATAAAAAATATTGGTTATTTATGGAATCCAAAATTAAATATCTACTACGTTGCAGCTAAAGAAACTATGAATTCAGGATTACTTCCAAGAATACTGTCCTATACTGGTTCAATTCCAATTGAAAGGACATGGAGAGAAGGTGGTCGAGACATAAAAAGAGATGTAAAAATTTCAGATATCACTAATATTTCAGTAGCATTAAAAGATGGTTGGGTAATCACTTTTCCGCAAGGAACAACAACTCCTTTTAAACCACTACGAAAGGGTACGGCTCATCTCATCAAGCAATTTAGACCATTGGTTGTTCCAATAGTAATTGATGGCTTTAGGAGGTCATTTGATAAAAAAGGTATTTTAATCAAAAAAAAAGGAGTAATTCAATCAATGCTAATAAAAAGTCCTTTAAAAATAAATTATGATAAGGAAACCCCAGACAAAATAATAGAAAAGATAAGATTTGCAATAGAACAGCATCCCTCTTTTTTAAAGGTTAACCCAGTTGGTGACAATTTAAATTAGTATCCTAAAAATCTTAATTTGAACCTCCCTTACTACTTAAATATTTTTCTTTAAGGTTTCTGATTTGTGAGTCTAATTTTGATTCATTATCAATAAAAATGTGAACTTCGTCCTTATTTTTTTTAGGAGACTTATCTTTAATAACAACTTTAGCTCGAAAATTAATAGAATCGACCCTTTTTTTTTCGATAGTTATTTCAATATTATTATAATTCCTTTTTAACTTATCGCAAGAAAAAAAGCTAAAAAAAAAATAACCAAAAAAAGTTGAGAATTAGGCACTCTCATGATGTAATTCTTGTTAAGTCAAATAAATATTTATCTTGTTTCTTTTTAAAATTAAAAAAAATGGTCAAAAAAATTATAATTATTTTTATAATTGTTTTATCAGGATGCAAACCTATGTACAGAGCAGTTCCATTCGATGAATATGTACCTTCTAAAAGTCCAAATTACTCAAATCCTGATTCATGGGCCGTAAAACCAAATATGTACCCAGAGTCCTTAAAAAAAATTATTGGAGTAAGTAAGGGTAAAAATTGTGATGTATTTTTTATTTATCCCACACTATTTCTTGATCGAAAAAACTTTAATTGGAATGCCGATATTAATGACAAATCATTAAGGGATGATATAATTAACAGGTCAGTTAAATACCAAGCATCTGCTTTTGCGAAAGTTGGAAATATATATGCTCCTTTTTATAGACAATCTCATTATAAGGTTTACGTTAGCCCATTTAGCAAGTACGAAGAAAAGTCAAGAGCTATTGCCTACAGTGATATAAAAAAAGCATTTAAATATTACTTGGAAAATTATAATAATGGTAAACCAATAATTATTGCTGCTCATAGCCAGGGTAGTATTTTATCTGCAATGTTACTAAAAGAGTTTTTTGATAACAAACCACTTCAAACAAAATTGGTAATTGCTTATTTACCTGGTACTAAAATTTTAGATAGTTATTTTAAAAAGATAAAGAAACTACAAAAAAATGATGAAATAGGAGGTTATGTGTCATGGAATACATATAGAAGGGGTAGTTATCCTAAAAAGTATGAAGAATGGTTTAAAGGAGCAACTACAACTAACCCAATAACTTGGGATAATAAAATTAAAACTGATTATGAGGATCATAAAGGTCTTTTTTACACAGATGGTAAAGTTTATCCCAATTCAGTTAAAATAATTTTAAAAGATGGCTTGGTTTGGTCCTCTTTGCCTCGCATTCCAAAACGATTATTCTTGATAATTAAAAAAGATTATCATGTTGCTGACATAAATTTATTCTGGAAAGACATCGAGATAAATGCTATCAGGAGATTAAAAAGTTGGGAAAAGATTAACTTATAAAAAATTTAAATTTGAAAATATGATTAGAATTATTTATTAAAATCAATTTTAAGATTTATATTGGTTTAATAAATTTTACACGACTTTTATTTTATGAAAAAATCAACATCAAATTCTTCTCGTCGATTATTTTTGAAAAAATCCGCTGCAGCATCTTCATTTTTCATTATCCCAAGATTTGTTCTAGGCGGAAATGGTTACACAGCACCTAGTGACAAACTCTCAATTGCATCTATCGGTTGTGGGGGTAAAGGTCGAAGTGATATTATAAATGCTTCAGTCAATGGTAGAGAAAACGTTGTTGCTTTATGTGATATTGACCCCAACGGTAAACATGGGGTGATTGATGCTAGGAAAAAATTTCCTAAAGCAAAATTTTATACTGATTTTAAAGAACTTTTCAGTGAAGAAAAAGATTTGGATGCGGTAACAATATCCACACCTGACCATACTCATGGAATCATTGCAAAAACTGCGATGGACAATAAGATTCATGTTTATGTTCAAAAGCCTCTAACCCACAATATTAAAGAAGCACGTTTATTAACTGAATTAGCAAGAAAAAAAGAAGTTGTTACTCAAATGGGAAACCAAGGTGCATCACATCCTGGCCAAAACTATGTTCAACAGTGGATTCGAGAAAAAAGAGTTGGAAATGTTAGCGAAGTTAAAGTTTGGACAAATAGACCTGTTTGGCCACAGGGAATATCTTTTCCAGCCTCTGACCCTGGGAATAAACCAAAAGATTTAGACTGGGATCTTTGGTTAGGACCAGCGATGAAAATACCTTACAACTCATCACTTCACCCATTTAATTGGAGAGGATGGTGGGACTATGGTACAGGTTCTTTGGGAGATATGGGGTGTCATTTGATTGATATTCCGTTTAGAGCTTTAAAGCTAAAATATCCTGTTTCAGTGGAGTGTAGTGTAAGTTCATTTTTCTCTAAAATGTGGGAGGTAAAGCACCAATCAGTTGGGTGCCCAGCATCCTCACTTGTTACCATTAATTTTGCTCCAACTTCTTTAAATACTAGTCCAATTAAGTTGGAGTGGTATGATGGAGGATTACGACCTTCTTATCCAAACCTCATTCCAACTGACACTTACTTAGGGGGTGAAACAAACGAAAATGGTGTTATGATTATTGGTGATGAAGGTATAATTACCACCGATGTATATGGACAAAATCCAAGATTATTTACTAAAGACAAACAAGTCACTTCGCCAAAAATTAAAAATTTACCAAATGATGATTGGGGTCATCAGAGGATGTGGATTGATGCCATCAAGGATGGTTATGGTAGTCCTAAACATAAAATGTTAACATCTTCATTCGATTACGCTGGACCAATGACAGAGACAGTACTTATGGGAAATATTGCTATCCGTTCATATTTTTTAAATAAAAATGGTAATCCAGATTCAGTAAGAATAAATGGTATAAATGGAAACAGTTACTATGGAAGAAAAAAATTGACTTGGGATGGGGAGAATATGAAAATCACCAACTTTGAAGAGGCCAATCAGTTTGTTGGTAGAAATTATCGTCATGGCTGGGAGCTTTAGTTTTCCAAACTATTAACAAAAAACTGAGTATTGAAACGAAGAGATGCCATAAAACAAACTGCACTTGCTTCAGCATATGGAGTTTTGTTACCTTTCAAAAGTCAAAAAGAAATATTAGAAAAAAAAAATATGCTTAAAGGAAATATAAATCATAGTGTGTGCGATTGGTGTTATCCAAGTCTATCTCTTGAAGAACTTTGTATAGAAGCTAAAAGAATTGGACTCGTTGGCATTGACTTAGTAAAGCCTAAAGACTTTCCAATACTAAAAAAATACGGACTTATATCTACAATGACAGAAGGTGCGGAAATTACTCAAAAGGAATCATTTAATGACCCAGCTTATCATATTAGGCTTAAAGATCGGTACTTGCAGCATATTGACTACGTATCGAAAGCTGGGTTTAAAAATTTAATTTGTTTTTCTGGAAACAGAAAAGGGATGGATGATGAAACCGGACTAAATAATTGTGTAACAGGTTTAAAAAATATTCTTTCTTATGCTGAAAAAAAAGGTGTTGTTATTTTAATGGAACTATTTAATTCAAAAATAGACCATCCAGATTATATGTGCGACAATACCAATTGGGCTGTCGAATTATGTAAAAGAATTGGGTCTCCTAATTTTAAATTATTATATGACATTTATCATATGCAAATTGAAGAGGGAGACATAATTAGAACTATTAACGAAAATCATTCCTACATTGGTCACTATCACACGGCAGGTGTCCCTGGAAGAAATGAAATTAATTCTTCGCAAGAGCTTAACTATCCTGCAATTATGAAAGCCATTGTTAAAACTGGGTATTCTGGTTTTGTTGCCCAGGAGTTTAGACCTACAAAAAATAATCCAATTAAGTCATTAGAAGAAGCGATAGATATTTGTGATGTTTAACTCACTATTTGCAATCTATACTACTTACGAGTGTGTAGGTTCCTGCATCAATAGTAATGCTCCCCTCTAAATGTCGGAAACTATAAGCTTTTCCTTTAGGAATATAAACTCTTACTTTCTTGCAAAGTGGGTCATCATAGGTAAATGAAACACCGTTATTCCCACCCTCTACTATACTCTCTTTACAAGGAGAGCAACTTACGTAAATGTTAACCGTAGCATTATTACTGTAAAGGTTTCCATCAAACGCTTTATATTGGAAACTATCACCTGAATTTTTTGTTCCTCCTTGAACATACGAAAAAGTACCATCATCATTTAAAGTTATAGTTCCGAGTGAGGAAGTGCTAACAAGTGTCACAGTTAGTGAATCTGCGTCTGGATCAACGTCATTATAAGTTACTCTGGTCTGCCCATTATCAAGGGTATTAGCAGTACCACCTACGTCAACAATTATTGTATCATTGTTCGCAACAGGTGGATCATTGGTCCCAGTTACATTTATGCTTACTGTAATGGGTGCACTATTAATTTTTCCGTCATTGGCACTATAGGTAAAAGAGTCTGTTGACTCATTACTGCCGTCATGGGTATAAGAAAAGGTTCCGTTTGCGTTGAGTGTCACAGTTCCTCTTAATGGATTTGTTATTTTTACTGCAGTAATTGGATCACCATCTGGGTCAGAATCATTTGTTAAAACTGAAGTTGAACCATTAGAGGTAACTGTAGCTGTTCCAGATTCCAAAACAAATACTGTATCCCCAACTCCAACTGCAGGATTATTAATGAATATGGTTACTGTAGTTGTATTTCCTGGGAAAAATCCATCAGTTGGTCTATAATAAAACACATCTGTTGTTGTTGCACTTCCATCATGAATATAAGAAAAAGTACCATTTGCATTAAAATTCAAAGTACCATTTATTGGACTACTTGAAAGCTGTGCGGTAAGTGGATTTCCCTCTGGATCAGTATCATTAAAAAGAACACTTGTTGTAATTCCGTCATTTAATGTGTTTGCTGTACCTCCGTTTACTACACTAATAACATCAGGGTTTCCAGTAGGAGGGTCATTAACATTTGTAATGTTCACATTTATAATATCGTCAGGGGAACACCCTGGGTCACCATCAAATGCAGTTAAAATAATATTTGTATTTCCGTTTTTATTTTCGTTAAACTGAACAATTAAGCTGGTGCTGGTTGTACTAACGGCAATCAAGTCAGGATTTTGAGCAATAGCTGTGTACTCTAAAGTCGTACTTTCCACATCCGAAAAAGTATTTCTTATGTCTATAACAATTGGAGCAGCATCCTCGACCACATTAATATCAGCAACTTGATTATCTAATGTAGGACAATCATTAACGGGTATGATTGTCAAGTATATTGGAATATAAATTTGACAATTTTGGTCATTAACCGTAACTGTTGCAGTAAGTGAGCCGTTGTCATGCTGAGCAATATTGTTGAATGAAACTAAACCTTGGTCGTTTATTGTAACAGAACTTAGTCCTGAGTTTGTTTGTATTGATGAATATAAAATCGTATCTGGAGGTAAATCTGAATCAGACACCGTTGCACCAATATTTAGGTTTGGAATAGCAACATCTTCGTTATATGTTAGTGAGTATGACCCAGTTGTACTCTCAGGACAATCATTTACTTTTGTAATAGTTATTGAAACAGTTGCTGTATTTCCGTCTTGAGTACCGTCATTAGATTTATATGTAAAAGAATCACTTGTCGTTTCAGAACCATCGTGAGTATATACAAAAGATCCAGTATTAGTAAGTGAAATTGTTCCAAAAGTAGGAGAAGTAACTAAAAATGCAGCAGTTGGAATGCCAATTTCTACATCTGTGTCATTTTCTAAAACTGAAGAAGCACCTAAAGTGGTAACTGTTACTGTTCCTCCCTCTAAAACTGCTAATTCATCACCAATTGTAACAGGTGGATCGTTTTGAGGATTTACTATAACATTAAATACATCATTAGTTAATGGAGAGCAATTTGAATCCCCAGTATTATCGTCCACTGTAGTTGTTACAACAAAGGTTCCTGTTTGATCATCAATATAGTCAATTGTAAGGGTGGCGCTATTGAGTGTTAGAGTTGCGATTCCAGCTGCTGTATGTGTAACAGTAAACGTCAAATTATTTATTGTCGGTCTTATATCTACATCACCAAAAACTGTATTTAAATTAAATACAGAATCTGCGGCGTCTTCATTAACATTGATATCTGCTTGTGCGCTTACAACTGTTGGACAATCATTAACTGCATTGATTTGAATCGTCACTGTGACAGTCATATTATTGACACCATCCGACAAGGTATAAAAGAATGTATCTGTCGCTGTTTCAGAACCATCATGAACATAAGTAAAAGTTCCATTTGCAGCCAGTGCAAAATTACCAGGATCATTATGATGTAGAGGTTGTGTGAGTAAGGTTGCCGTTAGAGGAGAACTTTCGGGATCTGAATCGTTTGCAAGTACAGAAGTGGCACCACCAGACACAGTAGTTGCAGTGGCACTTTCATTCAATATAATTTGATCTAAAATTCCTACTGGTGGGTCATTTTGAGGATTTACAGTTACGCTAAAAATGTCATTGACAGTATTACAACCAGCCCCGTCGTCAGCTGTTATTGTGACTACAAAGCTACCTGTTTGATCGTCAATATAGTCAATTGTAATTGTTGTAGTGTTTAGGGTAACTGTTGCAATCCCAGCGCCAGTATGAGTTACAGAATATGATAAATTATCTGGAATACCTCCAATTCTGTCTACATCATCAAAAACAGATGAAACACTAAATACAGAATCTGCAGCATCTTCTTGAACGTTTAAATCTGCAATTGGGTTTGCAACCGTTGGGCAATCATTAACAGGGGTAATTTGAATAGTAACTGTGACGGTATTTCCAGGATCAACTCCATCGAAAGTTCTGTAAGCAAAAGAATCAGTTGTTGTTTCAGATCCGTCATGAATGTAAGTA
This sequence comes from uncultured Bacteroidota bacterium, assembly GCA_902582405.1. GTDB lineage: Bacteria > Bacteroidota > Bacteroidia > Flavobacteriales > Flavobacteriaceae > TMED96. The sequence continues at coordinate 12,760 of CACHSA010000023.1, forward strand.
AATGTTCCAGAATTTTGAAGTGAAAAACTAGAGGAGTTTATGGGTGGATTCACGGCTTGAGCTATTATGTTGTCACCATCTGGATCACTATCATTACTTAAAACGTTGCTAGATCCAGCACTAGTTGTAGTTGCTGTACCGCCCTCGGCTAAGGTAATTGAATCTGTTGCTGTAATTGGGGGTTCGTTAACACTGCTTATATTTACGTTAAAGGCATCGCTAGTGGTAAAGCAACCTGCATTGTCATTTGCAGTAACAGAAACAACAAAACTACCATATTGATCTTCAATATAATCTATGGTTATAGTTGCTGTGTTAATTGTTACAGTTGCCAAGTTTAATCCCGTTTGAGTTACAGTAAAAGTTAAATTATCTGGAGTTCCACCAACTCTATCAACGTCTGTGAAAACATTACTGACATTTACAAGGGTGTTTGATGCATTTTCACTAACATTTACATCTGCTAAAGGGTTGGCTATGGATGGGCAGTCATTTACAGGTGTTATTTGAATTGTAACTGTAACTGTATTTCCTTGCTTTGCTCCGTCAAAAGCTCTATAAGTGAAAGAATCTGTTGTTGTTTCTGAACCGTCGTGCACATATGTGAATGTTCCAGAACTTTGAAGTGCAAAGCTAGAGGTATTTACAGGGCTTGATATTAATTGAGCT
>CACHSA010000024.1 GCA_902582405.1 uncultured Bacteroidota bacterium
CATGGTATTCCAAAACGACATATAAAAAAGTCTGATATTACTAAATCTCATTGTGAGATGAATAATGTTTGTTGTCATAAAAAGTCAAAGGCTCACAAATTCTGTTACCGTCATCAGTGCATAAAAACAACTGAAGCAGTTGCAAAATTCCTTAATCTTAAAAAAGGCACCTACTCTACATCATTTCAATCAAGATTAGGACCTGATCCTTGGTTACAACCATACACAGATAAAACGATAAATAATTTTGCGAAATCTGGGGTAAAAAATATGGCCGTAGTAACACCTGCGTTCGTCTCAGATTGTTTAGAAACCCTTGAAGAGATTGGGATGGAGGCAGTAGAGGATTTTGAAGAAAACGGTGGAAAAAAATTACACGTGGTTCCATGTATTAATGACAGAGACGATTGGGTAGAACTCCTATCAAAATGGGTCACAGAGTGGAATGAAAAAGTGATTGACAAAATATGAATCGTTCTGCTTCTGAAATGGGAATTGACCCTATTGGAAAACTTCTTATTAGACATGCAGTACCCTCATCACTAGGCATTTTAGTAATGTCTTTAAATATACTTATTGATACTATTCTTGTTGGACAATGGATAGGTCCCAATGCAATTGCAGCAATTAATATTGTACTTCCAGTGTCATTTTTCGTAGCTGCAATTGGAATGTCAATCGGTATTGGTGGTGGTTCTATTATATCAAGATCTCTTGGAAATAAAAATCATAATAAGGCAAACAAAACTTTTGGTAATCAAATTTCAATGACTTTGATATCAACTATTTTTTTTATGTGTTTGGGATTATACTTCACAGATACTTTAATACCGCTTTTTGGTGGAAAGGGCGAATTATTTGATTTAGCTAAAATTTACTATGTAATTGTTATGATTGGGGTTCCCATCCTAGGTCTTTGTATGATGTCAAATAACACAATTAGATCCGAAGGAAAACCCAAGACTGCTATGTATGCTATGTTTATTCCATCTGTGTCAAATTTATGTTTAGATTATTTATTTATTTATGAATTAGGGTTGGGGATGTTTGGAGCAGCTTTAGCAACTACTTTATCCTACTTTATATGTGGTATATACATCTTGTTATTTTTTGTTTTAAAAAAATCTGATTTGAAATTAAATATAAGTGATTTAAAATTTAACATGAGTATAGTCAAAGAAACTGTATCTCTAGGATTTGTAACTCTATCTAGGCAAGCAGCCGTTAGTTTGACTGTTTTAGTAGTAAATAATATACTTTTTTCTCTGCAGGGTGAAAGTATGATAGCTGTTTATGCTATAATTAGCAGAATGTTGATGTTTATGTTATTCCCAATTTTAGGAATTACGCAAGGATTTATTCCTATCGCAGGATACAACTTTGGAGCAAAAAATAAAGAAAGAGTTCTGAACTCAGTAAAAAAAGCCATTATTTATTCAACGAGCATGGCAACAGTAATCTTTTTCTTCATATATATGTTTTCGGATATAGTAGCAAATGCTTTTACATCCGATGAAAATATAATCAACAAAACATCCGATGCACTAATTTTAGTATTTATGGCAACACCTATTATTGGTGTTCAGTTAATTGGTTCAGCATATTTCCAAGCAATTGGGAGGGCTTTTCCAGCACTAATGCTTACACTTTCAAGGCAGGTATTTTTTTTAATACCACTTGTTTATTTTCTTTCAAAAATATATGGTGTATACGGTGTATGGATATCATTTCCTTTAGCGGAGCTGTTATCTACTGTACTTACTGGGGTTTACTTGAATTTTGAATTAAAAAAATTAATAGTAATAACATAGGCAATTCCAAAAATGCTTTTTTGTAATTTTATCAAAACTTAGATTTTGGATTCATATTACAATTATTTTAAAGCTCTTCACATTTTTTTTGTTGTTGCTTGGTTTGCTGGTCTTTTTTATGTTCCCAGACTATTCATATATCATATTGAAGCTGCTAAAAAAGCTAGTCCAGAAAAAGAAATTCTTACAAAACAATTAAAAATAATGACAAGGAGATTGTGGTATATTATTAGCTGGCCTTCAGCTATTTTAACTATACTTTTTGGTGTTTTAATGTTGATAATTATTCCTTCCTGGATATTGCAAAAGTGGATGGTTGTTAAGTTATCTTTCGTGGTCCTATTAATCATATATCATTTTAAAACACATGTTTTTTTTAAACAATTACAAAGAGATCAAATTAAAAAAACATCCTTTTTTATGAGAATATGGAATGAAGCCCCAACTCTTCTTTTATTTATAATAATTTTGTTAGCAACATTTAAGGAGGGAATGACACTATTGTCAGGAGTTATAAGTTTTATTTCACTTATAATTTTCTTATTTATTGGAATTAAACTATATCAGAAATACAGAAAATAATTACGATATGAAAGGTAAAATTTCGTTAAGGGTAAGAATTTTCTTTTCAATGATATTGCTAACAATATTTTCACTTTTGCTAATTGTTGTAGCCACCTATTTCCAGTATTTTGCACAAAATGATGATTATAATAATAGAAGATTGATAAGAAAAGAAACTCAAGTAAAAAGTCATCTTAAGAATATTATTACTAAAGACACTACAATTAAATTTGTTCCCAAAAACTATAATTATTTTTTAAAAGAGTTTGATCCTATATCTACCATTCATAAGGTTGAATTTGCTCTATATTCACTTGATGGAAAACCACTCTATTATTCATATGTAGATGACTTTGATGAAACAGAGCATCTAAAGATAAAGGATACTATCATAAAAAATCTTACAAAAAATCAGACCTCAAGGATACTTGAACAAAATATATATGAAAAGGGAGAATTTCAGTCCTCTTACAGTCTACTCTTAGGAGACGATTTGAAACCATATCTAATTTTATATTTTCCATATTTTGAAGATTTATCATTTAGTCAAACAGAACTCAATATCTTTCTAGTTAGGTTGCTACAAGTATACTCTTTGATGTTGATTGTAACAATTTTCTTTGCTTTTTTCTTATCAAGTTTTATAACTAGGCCAATAGAAAAGTTAAGATCTAAAATTCTTAAAACAGGATTATTAGAAAAAAACAATAGGATTAAAATTAAAACCAAAACGAAAGAAATTGAAAGTCTAGTTCGTTCCTATAATAAGATGTTGTCAGAACTTGAAAAAAGTGCTGAAAAGCTTGCTAAGGGACAAAGGGAACAAGCTTGGCAAGAGATGGCCAAACAAGTTGCTCATGAAATTAAAAATCCATTAACCCCCATGAGACTAACAATCCAGAGTTTTCAGCAACTTAGCAACCCCAACGGAAAAGACTATCAAAAAAAATTGGAATCCTTTCTCAAAACGTTGATAGAGCAAATTGATACTATGAGTATGGTCGCAAACACCTTTTCAGACTTTGCTACTATGCCAAAGCCAAAAATAAAAGATCAAGATATAGTTGAAATAACAAATTCAGCAGTTCAAATTTTCAAAAATGCGAACCTTAAAATTAAAGCAACCAAGAAGAAAATAATTTGGCCTATTGACAGGACTCAGTGGATTAGAGTACTTACCAATCTAATTCAAAACGCTATTCAAGCAGTTCCTGAAAATAGAACACCGAAAATTAATCTTGACATTTTACTTGAAAAAAATAAACTTAAAATGAACATAGAGGATAATGGTACTGGAATCGTAAAAAAGGACCAACTAAAAATATTTGAACCAAAATTCACAACCAAGTCAGCAGGAATGGGTTTAGGCTTGGCTATTGTAAAAAATATAATTGACTCTTTAAATGGTAGCATTAGTTTTAAATCAGAACCTAATAAGGGAACTAAATTTTCTATAATCTTAAAAAAATAAAAATGGAGGGAGAGGAATTATTAATTGAACGAAAAGATAAAATAGCTTTTTTATATATAAACCGACCAGAAAAATTCAATGCCTTAAATATTTCTTTACTTAATAAAATCAATATAACTCTTAGAGCAATATCCAAAAATGATAAAATTAGGGTAATAATTTTAACTGGTATAGGTGAAAAAGCTTTTGCAGCTGGGGCAGATATTTTGGAGTTTTCAGAATTTAAATCTAAAGAAGCGATGGAGCTTTCAAAAAATGGAAAAGAAAAAGTATTTGATTTTATTGAAGATTTTTCAAAACCTGTTATTGCAGCTATTAATGGATATGCGTTAGGAGGAGGTCTAGAACTAGCTTTGTCCTGCGATATAAGAATTGCATCAGACAATGCTTTAATGGGTTTCCCTGAAACATCTTTGGGGACTATTCCCGGTTACGGGGGCACATACAGATTAGCGGAGATAGTAGGAAAAGGAATTGCGAAAGAAATGATTTTAACATGCAGAAAGATAAGTGCCAAAGAATCCTTAGAGATAGGTTTAATTTCATATCTGACTGAAAAAAACGAATTGATAGATAAAGCAACTGAGGTTGCGAATCAGATTATAATGAACTCTCCAAATGCAGTAAATTCTGCAATTAAGGCGATTAATTATAGTGGAGGGGATAGCAAAAAAAATTGCAGTGATATTGAATCCGAATACTTCTCAAAGTGTTTTGACCACCCAGATTTTAAAAAGGGGGTCAATGCATTTTTAAACAAACAAAAACCAAATTACTGACTTATTTACAATGCTCGTCGTATGCAGATTTTAGATTCTCAGCTATTGCATCTGCTGGTCTTCCCTCAATGTGATGTCTTTCTATCATGTGCACCAATTCGCCATCTTTAAATAGAGCAATTGATGGTGATGAAGGGGGGAAGGGAACCATCAGCGATCTAGCTTTATCTGTAGCTTCACGATCTACTCCAGCAAAGACTGTTGTTAATTTGGAAGGCAAAACCTCATTTTCAAGTGAAAGTCTTACTCCTGGCCTAGCATTTGCAGCAGCACAACCACAAACAGAGTTAACAACAACTAAAGTGGTTCCTGAACTTTTTATTGCGCTTTCAATTTCAGATGATGTGGTTACTTGTTTAAAACCAACCGAAGTTAGTTCCTCGCGCATAGGTAAAACAATTTCTTCTGGATACATTTATTTTTTTTTCAAATATAGATATTTTATCAATTTATAATTAGCATAAAAAAACATTTTTATATAAACTTATATTTGCATTAAAGTTGTAATTCAATGATAAAATGGATTGGTGCAATATTTGGTTACATCTACTTTAGATTTGCCGGGGCGATTATTGGTTATTTTTTAGGAAGCATCTTAGAAAATTCATTCCAATTAAAGGGAGGGTCTTATAGAACCGGGAATTTTCGAAGAAAGTTTACCGATGATAAATTACAATTAAACCTCCTTTCTCTGGCTGCAATTGTCATCAAAGCTGATGGGAGGGTGGATGATAGAGAATTAAACTTTGTTAGAAATTATTTTATATCTAGTTACGGAAAAATGAATGCGGATATGATTTTTTCAAAATTTAATAAAGAAGTGAAAAAAGATAGTCAAGATGTTTTAAATATTTGTGATTATTTTGTCAGAGTTGCCCCTTATGAAATTAGGCTTCAAATCCTACATTTTTTATTTGGAATTGCAAATGCAGATGGTAGGATTGATGTTTCAGAAGTTAAAAAAATTTTTCAAATCTCAGACTCATTAAGAATAAACAGTATAGATTTTGAAAGTATAAAAGCAATGTTTATAAAATCAACGGATAATGCCTATAAAATCCTTGAAATTCCTCCCGATTCAACTGATTTAGAAGTCAAAAAAGCATACAGAGAGATGGCTAAAAAATATCATCCAGATAAAATACAATCAAGCGATGAGGCACTAAAAAAAGGGGCAAAAGAAAAATTTCAAAGAGTACAAGATGCATATGAAAAAATTCAAAAAGAGAGAGGGTTCTAATGGATAGCTTTTATTTTAATTTATTGTTAGGATTTCAACACGTACTTGACCTTGATGGCTTAGACCACTTATTTTTCATCGTTGTATTGGTGATTAACCACACATTTGAAATGTGGAAGAAAACTTTTATATGGGTTACTTTTTTTACACTTGGACACACAATTTCACTGTTTTTCGGGAATTATTATAAAATAGAAACTTCCTCTTATATAATTGAACTTTTAATTCCAATTACAATTTTACTTACCGCAATTTCAAGTTTGAGAAATAAAGTAAATGATAATTTTTTATACCAAAACATAGTAACTTTTTCCTATGGTATCATTCATGGATTTGGATTTGGTAAATATTTTGGATTCATTTTTCAATCTAATAACTCTACAGAAACTTTATTGCCTTTCGCTTTAGGAATCGAGTTCGCCCAAATTTTGATTGTTATTACAGTCATCTCAATAAATGAAATTTTTTCTAAAAAGGGAACATTATTTCAAATGTGGAGAGTTGTAATAATTTCAATTGTTATTTTAGCATCTGCACAAATGATTTTTTCAAGATTTTGAATTTAATATTATTTAAAACCAATTGGATAAAACAAAAAAATATGATATCGCCTATTTGAAAATGGCAGAAACTTGGGGGAAACTTTCCTATTGTAAAAGAAGACAAGTTGGTGCCATAATAGTTAAAAATAGGATGATAATTTCTGACGGGTACAATGGAACACCAACGGGTTTTGAAAATGTTTGTGAGGATGAAGAGAATTACACAAAATGGTATGTTTTGCATGCCGAGGCCAACGCAATTTTAAAAGTTGCAAGTTCAACTCAGTCATGTGATGGAGCAACTCTTTACGTAACTCTTTCACCATGTAGGGAATGTTCTAAATTGATCCATCAATCAGGAATATCCAGGGTTGTTTATTCTGAGGCTTACAAAGATTTATCTGGGGTTGAATTTTTAAAAAAAGCCGGTGTTATAGTGAATCAAATCGCTTTAAAGTAATTAAATAAATGAGGAATTATATATATCTGATAGTTATTGCAGGTAGTGCACTTATTTTAATATATAATTTCAAAAATTTAAGGAATAATTTTTTTCAGTCTTACAATAACCCTGAAAAGAAAATTGAAAACTTCTATTACTACTTAAAAAATTATTATGTAGACAAAATAGATTTAGATAGTCTTTCCAGTGAAATTATAAAAGATGTTGTAAAAAGATTAGATCCTCATTCTTTTTATATTTCAAAAAATGAATTACCTATTATCAATGAAAGTATGAGGGGAAATTTTGAAGGGATTGGAGTAAACTTTTTTTTTATTAATGACACAGTTTCTATCATAAGGGTTTTGAAAGGAAGTCCAGCTGAAAAATTTGGCTTAATTGCAGGGGATAGAATCTTAATGAGTGATAGAGATACCCTTTATGGCAAAAATCTGTCAAATCAAAAAATCTTAGACAAAATCAAAGGACCAAAAGATTCAAAAATTAATCTTGAAATCTTCAGGCCTAGTTCCGCTGAAAAATTTAGTGTAAATATAGAGAGAGGAAAAGTCGAAATCGGTTCAGTTTTTTTTTATGAATTAAAAGATGATATAGGATACATCAAAATAGACAGATTTATTAAAGACACGCATGTTGATTTTAAGTTGGCCATTGAAAATTTTAATGATAAGGGGATTAAAAAACTTATTTTGGACTTAAGAGACAACCCTGGTGGTTACTTGTTCTCCGCTGAGAAAATTTCGGATATATTCTTGGAAAAAGATCAAAAAATTGTGATTGTTAAATCAAGTAAAGGTGAAATAAAAGAGAAACTTGCTTCAGGGGAAGGAATATTTATAGACGGGAATATTTGCATTTTAATAAATAAAAACTCTGCATCTGCTAGTGAGGTTTTAGCTGGCGCCCTGCAAGATAATGATAGAGCCTTTATAATTGGAGAAACTTCTTTTGGTAAAGGATTGGTTCAAAATCAATTCCCTCTAGGAAGTAAAGACGCAATTCGCCTTACCGTAGCCAAATATTATACACCCTCTGGTAGAAGTATTCAAAAACCCTTTGAGTCCTATAATGATAACATTGAATACTTGATAAAAGATTCAAAAAAGGAATACGATCAAGCTATTGACACTGTAATGTATTATAGCACTAGTGGTAAAAAATTGTTTACTAGAGGTGGGATATTACCTGACAAAATTATACCCAGCACTGAAGCTAAAGCCGTAAATATTAGTTATGAAATGATCGGGATTCAGCTCAATCGTATGGTTTTTGAGGAGGTGGATAAAAACCGCCAATTTTATTCTCAACTAAAAAAAGAAGATGTCTTAAAAGATGAATTTATAGACAAATCAAAATGGATTGAACTTTTAAATGCATTCTTTATAAAAAACAAAATAGATTTGAAATCTAGTGATTATGAAACTATGGTTAATAGTATTAAATCTATTTTAGTTTTTCAACTTTTTGACAGAAAAACACAGATTGAAATAAACAATACCAACGACCCTTATATATTTGAGGCAATAAAAATTTTGAAATAGTATTAGTTTAATTCCCCTTCTTTTTAAGACGTTTTATTTTAAGTGATAAGAGAAGTATTAAAAGAAGTAAAAAAGAACATAGGGAAGAAAAAACCCCAATTACAGCGATTAAACTCTCGTTTACAAGAGGATTATCAAAGTCTACTAAAAAAGCATTAAAGATCAGCATGCCAATTGAAATTAAAATAAATACCCAAATCAAATTTTTCATCTTACATTTAATATGTTCCAAATTTATCTAATTATTTTAATTTTATTTAAGTATGATTAAAATTGATGATGTTATTGTTTCTGACGAAGTATTAGAAAAAAAATTTATTTGTGATATAAATAGTTGCAAGGGGCAGTGTTGCGTAAAAGGAGATGCAGGAGCTCCATTGGAAAAAGAGGACATAAAAAAATTAAAAAAGAATTACAAACACTTCAAACCATATATGACTAAAAAAGGCATTGATGAAGTTGAAAAAACGGGTCTTTATGTTAGAGGTTCAGACGGAGATTTAGAGACACCAATAATTAATGGTAAAGAATGCGCATATGCTTTTTTTGACGAAAAAGGCACAGCACTTTGCTCTATTCAAAAATCATTTGAGGACAAAAAAATCAATTGGGAAAAACCAATTTCTTGTGCTTTGTACCCGTTGAGGGTAAAAAAATATAATTCTTTCACTGCCATTAACTATGACAACTGGAGTATTTGCAAATCTGCTTGTAGTTTGGGAGAAAAAAATAAAATTTATGTGTTCCAATTTTTAAAAAATAGCATTATCAAAAAGTTTGGATCAAAGTGGTATGAAAAGCTAGAGAAGATTTTTAAAACGAAAATCAAACATAGAAACTGAAAAGAAAGTATGGGACGGTTTGCTTTTGGAATTTTAAAGTAAAACGACCTACAGAATTAAATTCAAAATGCAATTAAAAAAACTCTGTTTGACGATTTCCATCTTTCCTAACAAAAACGGGGTTTCACAGAGGATTAAATTTGTAAGACACTGGCTATTAAGTAATTAAAAAAAACCTCAGAAAAGAGGTTTTTTTAAAAAAACCTCTTTTTTGTTAAAAACTAGGCATCATTGTGGAAAAGTTGGTCTTTCAATTCTGATAAAATTTTCGAAATATTTGTTAGTACAAAAATTGTCAAAAATTTTTAAGTAAAATACTTTTCAATTTAATCGAAATTGAAGGGCTACTTTTTGGAGCTAATTTTTAAAAAATGAAGATAGAACATATAATCAAAAGAGACTTTACCACCAGAGTTTATGATCTAAACAAAATTACAGATGCTGTTGAAAAGGCAATGGATGCTGTAGGAGTTGGTAATAAACAGAATGCAGAGGATATAGCTATATTGGTAAATCAAAAATTACTTGAAAGAAAAAAAATAGAACCAGAATATATCCCAACTATCGAGCAGGTTCAAGACACAGTTGAAACCAAACTTATGGAAAGTCAGTTTCCAGAAGTGGCTAAAGCGTATATTCTATATCGAAATAAAAGAAGTCAACAAAGACAATCAGATATCTTCGAAAAACGAATCAATTTAAAACCGTATGAGTATCCAAATTTGTATGAATATGTTCCTGCTATAAGACACTCTTATTGGATTCATTCCGAGTTCAATTTTACAAGTGATATTCAAGATTTTAAATCAAGACTATCTCCAGTTGAAAAGAATGCCATCAAAAATACTATGCTCGCTATATCTCAAATAGAGGTTGCAGTAAAGTCTTTCTGGGGAGACCTCTATCATAGGATTCCTAAGCCTGAGGTCGGGTCTGTAGGATCAACCTTTGCTGAAAGTGAAGTTCGCCATGCAGATGCCTATTCCCATTTACTAGAAATTTTGGGGCTAAACTCCGAGTTTAGCGAGCTCAAGAAAAAACCCGCAATAATGAAGAGAGTTCGTTATTTGGAGACTGCTCTTAGAAATTCCAAAAGCGATGACAATAGAGAATATGCAGAGGCGATTCTTCTGTTTTCATTATTTATTGAACACGTTTCGTTGTTTTCGCAGTTCCTAATTATAATGGCTTTTAACAAACATAAAAATATGCTTAAAGGAATTTCAAATGTTGTAGAGGCGACTTCTAAAGAAGAACAAATCCATGGCGATTTCGGAATTGATTTAATCAAAATTCTTCAAAAGGAAAATCCCGAATGGTTTACCTCAGACTACAACAGAAATATACACGAGCTATGCAAACAAGCATATGAAGCAGAAAAAGAGGTAGTAGATTGGATTTTTGAAGACGGTGAACTTGACTTTTTGCCCAAGGCAGTAGTTAATGAGTTTTTAAAAAATAGATTTAATAATTCTTTAGAAAGCATTGGAATTGAAAAAGCTTTCGAAATAGACCAAGATTTGGTTTCCCAAACTGAGTGGTTCGATGATGAAATCATAGGAACCAAGCATGGAGACTTTTTTGTAAAACGTTCTATAAATTATAGTAAAAGAACACAAAGTATAACGAGTGATGACCTATTCTAAAAAATGCAGAAAAAACTAAAAGCCAAGGAGGAACAAAAAAATTCATATCAACATCTAGTTCAAGCCAGAAAAGAGGCGAGGGAGTCTAATCTAACTTCAAAAAAATCATTTGAATGGTTGAACGATAATAGTAGGAAATTTTTAGCTGCTGGGTATTTAGGAGAAGGAATAAACGCCGAGGAGCGTATAGCAAACATTGCTAAAAGAGCAGAGGAAATTTTAGAGATGCCCGGCTTTGCTGATAAGTTTTACAATTACATGTCGGAAGGATTTTATTCACTAGCATCCCCGGTATGGTCAAACTTCGGTAAAGAACGCGGCTTACCAATCAGCTGCTTTGGTTCTCACATTGATGACGACATTGGAAATATTTTGTACACTCAATCTGAGGTCGGAATGATGTCTAAATTAGGGGGAGGAACTTCAGGTTATTTTGGTAAAATCAGGCACAGAGGTGCGGAGATTAAAAATAATGGAGAGGCGTCAGGAGCAGTTCATGTTATGAGGCTATTTGAATCTATGGTTGATGTCGTAAGCCAAGGCTCCGTAAGGAGAGGTCGTTTCTCGCCATACCTCCCAGTTGATCATCCCGATATTATGGAATTTTTGGAAATAGGTACAGAAGGTAATCCTATCCAAGAACTGACCCATGGCGTCACCGTCACCAATGACTGGATGCAAGAAATGATTGATGGTGATGTTGAAAAAAGGACTGTTTGGGCTAAAGTCATACAGAGTCGTGGAGAAATGGGATATCCCTATATCTTTTTTACAGATAATGCAAACAACGGTGCTGCAGATGTTTACAAGGACAAAAAGTTGCCGATATATGCTAGCAACCTATGCACAGAAATCATGTTACCCTCTGATCACAATTGGTCATTTGTCTGTGTTTTATCAAGTATAAACCTGTTGCATTACGACAAATGGAAAAACACCGACGCCATCGAAACAATGATTTATTTCTTAGATACACTAGTTACAGAGTTTATAGAAAAATTAGATAGGTATAAAAATTCCCCTAATAGAGATGACCAACAGACATTTCTATTCATGGAAAGAGCGTATAATTTTGCAAAAGAAAATAGAGCTCTTGGGATGGGAGTTTTAGGGTGGCACTCATTACTGCAATCTAAGATGCATGCCTTTGATAGCCAAGAGGCGTATGATTTAAATAGTGAGATTTTCAGAACAATAAAAGAAAAGTCATATAAAGCTTCAGAATACTTGGCAACTAAGTTTGGAGAACCAAAACTACTTAAAGGTTACGGGAGAAGAAACACAACTTTAAATGCGATTGCTCCGACAACATCATCCGCGTTTATCTTAGGTCAAGTTTCTCAAGGCATAGAGCCTATATGGTCAAATATCTATGTAAAAGATATCGCAAAAATTAAAGTTACTGTTAAAAACCCATTTTTAATAGAACTCCTAAAAGAGAAAGGGATGGATACCCCAGAGGTATGGAAAAGCATAAGGGATAGAGATGGTTCTGTCCAACACCTTGAGTTCTTATCTGAAAACGAAAAAGAGGTATTTAAGACATATTCTGAAATTGATCAGTTGGCTATAATTTATCAAGCGGCGAATAGGCAAAATCATTTAGATCAAGGGCAGTCTTTGAATATTATTATACATCCAGATACCAGCACTAAAGAAATCAATAAGATTCACATCACAGCATGGAAACTTGGACTTAAATCACTGTACTACCAGCACAGCATGAATGCTGCTCAAAAGTTCAAACAAAAGAAAGATTGTGAAAGCTGTGAGGGTTAATTTTATTAACCTCATTTTAATATAAATTACATAAGGGTTTCCCTCAAGAATCTTATACATAACCGTGCTAATTACCCATTGTTGTGGTCATAGATCCAGCTAAATTTAAACTTCGTTGATTTGTTTGTATGTGTTGTAAAATTCCTCAACTATATTAAACTTAACCTTATTAATTTCTTTTGTTTTTAGAAGAATATTGAAATACAATGTTGTGTTTTTGGGGCTTGTTTCAACATTTCTTGTAAGCTCAATTTGAGCATTAATTTTGTTTTGAATTTCTTTTTTAATCTTTTCTTTTTTATCCAAAACAACTTTGAATTCGGTAAACGAATTATTTTCAAAATTCTTCATGGACTCTTTGAAAATTGATTTCGTAAAACTGTGTATCTCATTTAAATCCCTAATCTGAGAAAGTTTCAACTTTTGGTGATCATTATTTATATGTTTATGACTTTTAGATATTATGTATTCTAAATCACTTGCAATATCATCGATGTAACTTAACAAAACAATATAAAAATTACTTGCTGACAAACTCGTTTCATCTAAATTTTTAACAAAATAAAATATATTTTCTCTTAATCCCTCTACTTCTGAGCCCAGGCGTTTGACATTTTTTTTACCTTTTTTAAGAATTGATAAATCCTGTTGAGAAAGCCCTTTTACAAGATTAC
>CACHSA010000025.1 GCA_902582405.1 uncultured Bacteroidota bacterium
TGTAGGAGAGACTATCAATGAGGGTGAAAAAACATTAATTATTGCTTCATCTGAAATAACCGCACATTGTGAATTGGATCTTCTAATTTTTACTCTGTATCTCTTACCGTTAAGTGAAATATTCAATGGTTGAACAGTTAACGTAGCAGAATTTATTCCTGTATAATTTGCCTCAGGCGGATCAACAGTAATGTCCTCCCAAATAGTTCCATTATAAACTTGCCATTGATATATCAAATCAAAAGTATCGGAAGTAGTTACACTAAAACTATTTGTATCGCTCACACAGACGGTTTTGCTAATAGGATGACTGGTAATTGAAACTACAGTAGATGCTTCTTGAAAATCAAAAATTGTGTTTGTGTTGGTATCAAGGGGGGTGAGGTATCCTCCTTGTCCAATAACTCTTCCCAAATAATCTAATGTAATTGGTTCTGTTCCTAACTTTCCATTATCATCTGGGTCGCTAAAACCTGCCTCTAATGTGTCATAACATGTATCGTTATCGCTATCAAGGTCTTTGTAATCGTAAAACGAATCTCCATCAGTATCAATTGGAAGATCTTTTAATGAAATTTTAAATGCAAAGGTTGAGGTAGATAAAATACTTTCATTCAAATGAACTATATTAACTTTTGTAACTTCTCTTGCATTGAATGAAAAACTGGAGTTCCCAGAGGGAGCCGGATTGTATTTAAATAAAAACTCATTCGCAGTAAACGATGTTACACCAGATTCAAAAATCCCGTCAAAATTTGTGTCAACAAGAAGTCGATTATCAGGGTCTAACAGAGTTAAGGTCTTAATATTTGGACCTACTGAAACGCTAAATGATTCATCATCTACAATTGTATGGGTATTATTGTCACTATTTGTAAGAATAAAGTTGAATTCATCAGAAAAAGTTAATTGATAATCCATATTTTCTGACCCCCCTGGTCCCACGGTTGACGTTACATTACCTGTATTATCTCCCACTAGGTTCGTAATGGAAGAACTTAATGACAAAATAGTTGAAACAGAAGCAGTTGTTGAAGAGCCAGTTGACAAATTCATTACCGGATTTACCAAATCTAAAAGATCAAAAGAAACAGGAGCTAAAGACTCTGTGCTATTAAATATACCATCATTGTCAACATCCAAATCAATATTGTCAGCAACTCCATCTGAATCAAAATCTGAAGGACAAACCGATACAGTTACCTCCTTAGATTCAAACTGCTGAATGGGATCTGTTCCACACTGCTTTTGAGCAATGACCTTGTATTTCCCAGGTAAGGAGGGAGAATATGGACTAGTTGTGACACCTGTATTAGAATAACCTCCTCCGGTTTTATCATCATACCACCAACTGAAACTATCATAAGAACCAATTCCATCAACAACTAAGTTTATATTTGGTAGACAAAAATCTTCTATTAAACTTATTTTATCGAGATTAATTTCTGGATTTTTTGTAAAACCTGAGTAAAATGCACCAGATGCACCAGAAGTATTTTTGTTCACATAAGAGACATAAAGTTCATCTTCAGATCTAACGCTGACATTACCCTCTAAACTCCCAACGTTATAAATAGTGTAATCTGCATTTCCATTGGCATTGTTTGAGATTACATCGGGGAGTGAATTAACGTTTACATTTGTATTATTATCATCTGAGACAAGTACTGTTGCTCCAGATTTTGTTATTATAAATAGTTCGCTATCAGCCATATTAACAGTACCTATTTTATCTATGTCAGGAATATTATTTACCTCTGTTGTAGCAAGACAGGATAATGGCGGGACAAAAAACATTCCTTGATTTTTTTCTGCTGTTGTACCTCCAATACTTTGAAAAGCATATACATTTTCGGTAGTACTTGCATAAATAGTTGGAACAGATACCGCATCATAATAATTGCCTTCTATAATTGTAAATTCATTCTTATTAATTGTAGTATAAGGTGTTAAACTTCCATTTAAATAAATATCAGTGTTGTCTACTGTTGCAATAAGTAAAACATTTTCCCATGCGTCTCCTCCCTTACCTCTTGTAAAAATATATTTCTTTCCAACTTTTTCTACTGGCACAATCTGATCAAATCCAAAATCTCTTTCAGTTCCACTTCCAAAAGTACTATTTGCAGCTCCCGAATTGACTACAATATCTTTATTAGATACAATCGAAGTACCAATTAATGTACTAGATGTAACTCCAGCCTGGTCAATTGAGGCCGCAAGGATGTAAGATTCTCCCCTATTTAAATTTACTGTCAATGATGAAATGGAAGATGTAACAGTTCCTGCATAGGTAACAGAAGAATCTAAATTCTCAAATGTGACATTTGTATTGTCAAGAGTTGCCATAACAGAGATAAATTGAACCTGTCCTAAATTAATATTCGGAATCAATGGCATCCCTGCTTTGAAAGATGTACCTAATGCCGATTTTCCTTTAGAAGTCATAGCTCCAGCTTGTGGAAAAGTATTACCACTTTGAGAATCTCCAAAAACCCTTACTCCTACGTAAACCTCCTTTGAAGATTGAATTATATAACCTTTATCATTAATTATTGATCCTGCTGTCAAAGTGGGACTTGCAAGATAGAGTTGTCCCCCATTTTGATCAGCACCAGTATTATCAATATCAAATCTGTAAGGGCTAGAATTTGAAACTGTTACATTGAATGGTATTCCACCAATCGGAGTTATTTGAACATCAACATTAGATGATTCTGGTGTAGAAATATATAAATATTGTCTTTTAAAAATAGCATTTGATTGTCCACTAGTTAGTGGAGGAATATAATGAAGATCACTTAATTGAGAATAAACCTCATTTGATGAAATCAATAATAGAAAAAAAACAATGTTAATTTTGAATTTAATCTTCATCAATACATTTTTTGTCATTTTGAACACTAAATTATTTGATTTTCAGTAAAATAGCTAAATATTGTATTTATTTAAATCTTTCAACACCTGCTTCTTTTGGGATTGGTATCCTTTTATAAATATAATTGTATAACCAACGTGACAATGTAGGAGCAAGAAGAACTCCCCGAGACCCAAATCCATTTAAGAGGAATATATTTTTATACTTTGGGTGTGAACCAATGATTGGTCTTCGATCTTCAGTTGTAGGCCTTATGCTAGCATTATGTTCAATAATTTTGTAAGGTTTCGTTATTATACTGTCAAGTTTTTCAACTAACCAATTTTTTTTATGTTGTGTTGGACTTCTTTTTTTATCTAAATTATCATAAGTAGCTCCTACCCAGTAATTTTCATTTTCCATAGG
This sequence comes from uncultured Bacteroidota bacterium, assembly GCA_902582405.1. Classification (GTDB taxonomy): domain Bacteria; phylum Bacteroidota; class Bacteroidia; order Flavobacteriales; family Flavobacteriaceae; genus TMED96. Next base: position 3,284 of record CACHSA010000025.1, read on the forward strand.
CATAATAAAAATTGATGATCTTTTGATGATTTTATTCAAGTTCAAATTCGGAATTTTTACAATTAAGAATTCACCTTTAGAGCCCCTAAAAGGTAAATTTTTAAAAAAAGGGTTATTAACAACATTATATCCCTCACAGAAAACTATGTTATTCGCCGTTATATTATTATAGATTATTTTTTTTTTATCAACAACAATTTTTTTAAAATCAAAAACTTGATTACGGTAGCTGTCTTTAAAATTATTTTTAAATTCCTCGATTAGAATTAATGTGGAGATTCTCCCACACTCCTTAACTAAACCGTATCCAAATTTAGAAACTACTCCTTTAATTTTTTTTGTTTGTATTTCACTATCTAAAAACTTATTTAAAAGTGGTTTTTTTGAAGCATCTATCCAATTATTTTGATCTAAAAAGCTTGAAAAAAATTTTAAAATATCATATTCAAAAATTATTTTTTTTTGATATTTTTCTTCAATTTTCCTAAAAAATTTAAGAGCATTTTTATGAAACTTTTTTCCGTTCCAAGTCATGTTATATCGCTTCAAAAATGTGGGATTATATATTCCAGCCGCTATTTTTGAAGATCCATTTTTGTTACTATCAATTATATAAAAACTTTTTTTGTTTTGATGTAATGTTTCTGCCAAACACACTCCTGCAATACCCATTCCTACAATAATTGCATCTACTTTTTTCATTTGAGAAAAAAAAATGCCGCTTATTAGCGGCATTAATTAATTTAAATCAAATTAATTATTCCACATATCTTGTTCAAAATCACGAATTACAGACTTTATCCTCTCAGACTCTAGTAATTGTTGCAATGCATCCTCAAAAATATATTCATTGATTAATCTATCTTCATAAACATTTTCTTCCTTATAAATAGTTGAATTGAATCTTCTTGAATTCAACATATGATCATAGGTAATAGGTTGAGAAGAATTCCTAGTATTAAAAACTGTTGAGGTATTCAAAGATTCTCTTGCGTCAGGAAACCAAATCCAAAACAACTCGACTAAGTCTTGTTCTGCCTCTGGTTTGTCTAATGTATATACATCAGGAGCTACAGGGGATAAACCAAGTAATCTATATTTCAGCTCTCCCTGCCTTTTGTTAAAATACCAGGTTCCTTTTATTCTATATTGTCTAATTTCCCTTGCAGTTATGTTCCTTCTATTAACGTATTGTGGGTCAAGAGCTTCACCTGCATTTAGTTGCTCAAACCCTGCGTCTAGAGTGTCAATAGAAACAAGCTTATCTAAAATTTCTCTATAAGTTAATTTAATTTGAAAATAGTCATCATCATAAACCTCCTTGATATTACCGCTTCTTAGGTTATTTTTTAAAATATGAAATAAAGATCTTCTGTCTGGACCGAGATTTAAAGTATCCGTCGGATAATAAAATGGGAAATTGATCCTTTCATCTAAATCAATTATTTCCCATATTGTTTTAGACCATAAAACATCTCTATCATCTATAAATCCATAAGCCAAGGGTTCTTCGTCATTTGAAACTACCTGTTTCTCGTTGAGCTGCCCAATATCTTGAGGGACTCTAGCATTAAGAAGATTCGCCTGAGAATATAAACTGCAATTGCAGAGAACAAAAACCAAGGAGTAAAAATAAATTTTCATTTAAAATTTAATTAACTAATTCACAGATTACTGGTGAAACTTTTTTAAATCTGTAGCTCGGATTAGAGGGATTTTGAACCTTAACATCAAATATTTGAACATTTGAACCAATTTTAGCTCTTCTTAAAGCTGTTTTGGCTTTGTTATCTAACTTATTCCCATTAACAGAAATTGTTGCTTGTCCTGGGACTTTGAATTTAAAACTTACTGTTCTAAGCTTTATATCGAAGTCAAAGTCGTCTAGAACTGCTCCAATTGTTGCTATTGATAAGTTATTTTTTGGAATTTTAATATCGCCTGATTGTCCTCTGACAGTACCTGTTGGTCTAGGAATATCTTTTATTCTAAATTTTGTATTAGTGTTTATGCTTTGTCCATCTGGTAGTGTAGCACCAGCTCTTATAGTAACTTCTCTTCCTTTTCCAGGAGTCATAACATACTTGCTTCCCCTGACCCTTTTAAGCCCGGGTGCAGAAGCTCTAATTTTGTTATCAGCAATACCAGGAATTGAAATAGTCATTGGATTTTCAACTCCCCTGTACACAACGTTCATTTTATCAGCTGAAATAACAGCTGAATTAGGTTTTGCAATGACAGCAAATGACTGTTCTACTGGAATTCTTGACTCTTCACCTTCATTAAGAAAAACTAAATCACCCTCAATCTTTCTGTCACCAGGTCTACCTGAACTGATATTTAATTTCACTCCCCCAGGTATTTTTTCATACTCGTCCTCATTTAACTTTCTTCCATCCAAAGTAAGTTCAACACTATTCGGATTTTGGGCCCCACCTTTTCTTCCAAGAACTACACTCCCGTCAAATTTTTCACCTTGATAATAGGCTCCCTTATCAGCTTTCAGAAGAGTAATATAGTTGGATGTATTCACTTTACTCTCTATTTCGAGCTCTTTCCCAAGTAAAGCATTGAGTACATCACTTTCCGTAAGCCTTATGTCATTTTGCATCATTGTTAATTTTGCCAATGATGAAATTAATGGAAACCCTTCATAGTTAGCCTGAAGCCATGCTTGCTTTGTTCCATCTCTTGTTTCAACCATGTCTTGCAAATCACCTGTGTTGAACCTTTCCTCAACAAGTTCAGTATATCTTGGGAATTTTGATGCAAATACTTGGATAACGTGAGCTTTGTAGGACCTGATCATTTCTAAGAATTTGGTCCCTTCTTCTGATATTCCATTTGCGTCGAAGAAAATCAAATCCAATTCTTCTCCCTTATCCATTCTAGAATATTCAACAAGGTCAGGGTCGTCTACTCTTTGTTTTTCAGTTATTCGATCCTTGATTGCTTGAATTTTATTGTAAAATTCATTTGCTTCCTTTTTTATTTCAACAGCGATCCTGTTATTGTCAATCCACTTACCTTCTTTTTCCTTGGCATTTACCTCAATCTTGTTGTAGTAAATATCATTACTTTGATCAACTCTATCATTCGCACTAGCTATCTTTTTAAACATTTGCCCAAATCCGTCAAGAACTTCCTTACTCACATTTAGGGCTAACATAGTAATAAACACTAAATACATCAGAGCGATAAGTTTCTGACGTGGGGTTTCTTTTGCTCCTGCCATAACTTGTTAGTTTTTATTCATTGCAGATAACATTCCCTTATAAACTTGGTTGAGGGATGCAAGATTTTCAGATAAAGACTGCATTTGGCTTCTTAGTAATTCAGCATTTTCGGCAACCTGTTGGTTGTAATTGTTGTGTTGTCCAGCATTTTTAACCTGTGAAGCATATAATTGATTTAATGATTGGAGTTGTCCAGCGGCTTTGTTTAATTCTTCAGCATAATTTTGAGATGATGCTGCGGCATCAGAGGCAGGGGATAACGAACTTGCGGTATTTTCAAGGTTTTGAATACTTTTTGTAAGACCACTCACCAAACCAACATCGAGCTTAGCCTCTCTTAAAATTGTATCTATTTTAGAACTAAGACCCTCATCTTTCCCACCAGAGGTTGAACCTCCACCAGAATGCTTACTCACATATTCGTCTTGTTCCTCTTTTACATCATCTAACATGATTCCACCCACAAAGAAAATTATAGCTTCTGTACCAAGACCTAAACCTAAAACTACACCACCTGTAATTGGTCCAATTTCTAAGTGGAGTATTTTAAACAGTGCTCCTAAAATAACAACGGCTCCTCCAATTTGAAAAAGCATGTGCATTATAATTTTTCTTCTTAATCTTCCTTTTAATTGTTTTGAATCCATTTTGTTTAATTTAAGTATTTCTTAAAGATAAAATTTTTATTTTATTTTTATTTTTTCTGACCCTAAATAATCTTGAACAGTTCTAAAGCCAATATAACTTCTTGCCGTATCCTGATATTCGTAGTCTCTGGAGCTAACTCGCAGGAAATAAGCTACATCCTTCCAAGATCCACCTCTAACTACTTTCCTTTTTTCATCATTTAATGACATATTTGGATTTAAAGACGAAACGTACTCGTAAGCTCCTGGGTCATATGACGACTCAGTCCATTCTGCGACATTACCGGCCATATTATAAAGATTGTAGTCATTAGGCAAAAACGATTTAGCTTCAACTGCATATACTGCTTGGTCTGAAGCATAATCACCTCTTAATGGTTTGAAGTTAGCTAAGAAGCATCCCCTGTCATTTAATAAGTATGGTGAACCCCATGGATAAGTACCAGCTGGAATTCCGCCTCTTGCAGCATACTCCCATTCTGCTTCTGTAGGTAATCTGAAATTATTTACAAGAGGTTTATTTTTTTCTTTTTGATATGAATTTTTATAATGAGTTCTCCAATTACAAAATGCTACGGCTTGTTTCCAAGAAATTCCAACAACTGGATAGTCTTGATATGCAGGGTGAGAAAAATAATCGTTATGCATAGGTTCGTTATAAGAATAATTAAAATCTTTAATCCATACTGTTGTATCTGGATATATCTCGATTTCCTCTTTCTTTATAAATGGTAACCTATCTCGAGATTGTGGGTTTTTTGCTCTTTCTAGAGAGGCGGCTTCTGCGTCAAACCATGAATATTTATAAATTAATTTGTTGACATCAATTTTCATTTCACCGTTATACCAGACCTCAGGCGGTAGATAAAGACTATCCATCACTTCAACATATGCTTCATCAATATAACTATTTGGATCCCATTCTAAAGTTTGATCCCAATTTAAAGGTCTACCAGCATAGGGATCATCTGAAAGATCGTAGTAATTTTCTCTCATATATTTTTGAAATGGAGATTGATCAGCTGTATCTGCGTCTTTAAAAGCATATTCACCAATCCCTTCTGCAGAAACATCTTCCCCTTGATTCAATTCATCAGATTTTCTAGCCAACATTGCTAAAGCAATAGAATCTCTAACCCAGTGAACAAACTGTCTATATTCACTGTTTGTAATTTCAGTTTCATCCATATAAAATGAACGAACAGTAACGGTCTTCGCAGTGGCATTTTTGAGTTGGGCAATATCATCGTCTTGCTTCCCCATAATAAAAGCGCCTCCTTCAACCAGTGTCATACCATATGGTTTTTCAGGAAACCATTTTTTTTGTTTAACGCCGATTAACTCACCCCTTTTGTTTCCACAAGATAAGGACAGTATAACTGAAAATATAATTAAGAAAATTCTTTCCATGTTGTTAACTAACGTTTAGATTTCGATATTATTTTATACAAATTATACATATTGCATTTTACAAAGATAATATTCAATTATAAAATATCAACTTCGTTTTGTTGCTTTCCACCATCTGTCCGATAAAATATCATTGCAAGCATCCAAATAATCTTGATGTGTGCAAGATAATAACGTGGAGGTTTTTGTTTTATTATCTATATAGTTTTTATTATCAATTTCCATCCACCATCTACCACTTTTAAAACTTTTGTAAAATATTATTTCTCTATCTGACGTAGATACATTATATTTTTTAAAATCATCACCAATAACAACAGGATATTCATCGAATCGGCAATAAAAACCCTCAATAAAATACCATATTACTTCAGAAAAAAGTTTTAAAAAAAAGGAATTATTTGGCAAATCAAAAAAACCAATAATAGATAATTTGTCGCTTATACCTGCATAACGAGACATAGTGCAAATTGCTCTAGAATCAAGACCATTTGGCATACCATTCAGTAAAGTTCCATCTGTTAACGAATTTAAAACTTTCATGTCAAAACTTGCAATATCTGCTTCTCTAAAAACAGGTTCAGTTATTTTTAAATCGTTCAAAACCTCCCCTAATCTAAAGGAATCAAAAAAAAGCTTATCCATTAAATCTAATTCCTCTTGAGCAATCAAATATGTTTGATAACCTATATTGGTAAAGTTATTTAGTCTGCTTGGAGTTTTAGTAATGATATCATTCATATAGGATCTACTTGAGATCAAATTTTCACCTTGCGAAAAATCGAAACGATTATCTACAGAAACTATATTTATTAGATCTTCAAACTTTAAGAATGATTCATATAATGGTATTGTTAAATCTTGACTACCACCGATAATAACTGGAATTGTATTATTTTGTCTCAACTCACAGCAAATTTCACTCAAGGCAAAATATGTGTCCTCAATATTTTTACCTGACGGTAAATCTCCAAAATCTGCAATTTTAAAATTCCAGTTTCCAGGATAAAGTCTATAAAATTTTTTACGAAATTCATTACTATTGAATTCAGAGATTTTGTAATGACTATTTCTATTTTCGTTTACAAAAATTAAGCAGATTTTTATTTTCGATATATCAGGAAAACCAGACTTACTTGTAAAGATTTCTATATTTTTTCCTAGTATATGATCTGGAAGTCCTTCAATAGTTTCCAAAACTTCCTTCGAGACAGGTTCTAAATAATCCAAACTCATTAACTTCTTTTTTTCTTTGATTTATTAGGTTTATTTTCACTAATAATCTTTTTTACTTCTTTTAGGGAAAACTTACTAGGTTCAGTATCTTTTGACAACTCTACAAATCCCTTGTCATAAATAATTTTAAAGCGCCCCCACCTTGCTTTTTCTATCTTAATGTTTTCTGATTCCCAAACTTTAATTAACTTTTCCTTTTCTTTTTTTAGCTTATCTTCAATTAATAACTCAATATCTTCACTTGATAAATTTTCAAAATCGTATTTATTATTTACGTTAATAAATAAGTTATTCCATTTGATAAATGGCCCAAATCTTCCTCGCCCTTTTGTTACAGGAAACTCTTTGTAGTTATAAATAGGCATATTGGCTTTTTCTTTTTCTCTAATTAATTCAACTGCAGTATCAATTCCTATTTCAAATGGAGATTTATCTTTGGGTATTGAAACAAAAGAATCTCCATATTTGATATATGGTCCAAACCTTCCATTGTTGGCAGTGACCTCTTTTCCATTAAAATCACCAACCTTTCGCGGTAATTTAAAAAGCATTAACGCGTCTTCTAAAGAAATGCTTTCAAGTGTTTGACTAGGTTGTAGGCTAGCAAAAACAGGTTTTTCTTCATCCTCTACTACTCCAATTTGAGCTATTGGACCGTATTTCCCAAGTCTAACTTTTACAGTTCTTCCAGATTTAGGATCTTCTCCTAAAATTCTCTCTCCAGACTCTCTACCAGCGTTCTCCTTAACATGATCAACAACAGGCTGAAATTTGGTATAAAAATTTTCAATCATTTTACTCCAATTCTCGCTTCCGTTAGCAATTTTATCAAAATTTTTTTCAACAAGAGCAGTAAAATTATAGCTTAAAATTTCTTCAAAATTATTAACCAAAAAATCGTTGACAATAACCCCTATGTCAGATGGAATTAGTTTACCTTTTTCAGAGCTAACCCTTTCAGTCAAAATCGAAGAACTAATTTTTTCTTGTTTCAATATTACTTTTTTATAATTTCTATCTATTCCTTCATTCTCTCCTTTTAAAACATACCCTCTTCCTTGGATAGTTGAAATAGTTGGAGCGTATGTAGACGGCCTTCCGATTCCTAATTCTTCTAATTTTCTAACCAATGATGCTTCTGTAAACCTTGACGGAGGTCTCGTAAATCTTTGCGTTGATTCCATTGAAACTAAGTTCAATTTATTGCCAATTTTTATGTCGGGTAAAATTCCTTGTAATTTTTCCTCTTCTTCGTCTTGACCCTCAAGGTAAACCTTTAAAAATCCGTCAAAAGTTAATATTTCTCCTTTTGCAATAAATAAACTTTCATATGTATTAGATCCAACTTTTAGTGTAGTTCTCTCAAGTTTAGCCTGGCTCATTTGTGATGAAATTGTTCTTTTCCAAATTAATTCGTAAAGCCTTTTTTGATCATATTCAACATTTATATCCTTAACTTTCAAATTAGTTGGTCTTATAGCTTCGTGTGCCTCTTGTGCATTAGTACTTTTATTTTTATAATCTTTTTCGTTGTAATATTCTTCACCAAAGCGTTTTATAATTTCAAATTTAGCTTGAGATTTAGCCTCATTTGAAAGGTTTACACTATCTGTTCTCATGTAAGTGATCAACCCAGATTCGTAGAGTCTTTGTGCCAATGTCATTGTTTTACTCACGGAGAAGAAAAGTTTTCTCGAAGCCTCTTGTTGTAATGTAGAAGTTGTAAATGGAGCTGCAGGACTTTTTAAAGCTGGTTTTGTAATTCTAGAAACAATACTAAACTCAGATTTGATGTTTTTTTTCAAAAATC
>CACHSA010000026.1 GCA_902582405.1 uncultured Bacteroidota bacterium
GAAGTCAAATTGGATATTTACGTCCAGATTCTAAATCTCAAGTAACCGTCGAATATGATAAAAACGGAAATCCAGTCTCTATTGATACAATTTTAATTTCAACACAACACGATCCTTTTGAAAAAAATGATAAGAAAATGGTTGATAAAATCAAAAAAGATATTATCGAAATTTTATTACCTCGTGTATTTGACAATGAGCAACGAAATATAAGATCTCTTTATAACGACAATACAAAAATAATTGTGAATCCAACAGGTAAATTTGTTATAGGTGGGCCTCATGGAGATACTGGTCTTACGGGAAGGAAAATAATTGTTGATACATATGGAGGATGGGGAGCACATGGAGGAGGAGCGTTCAGCGGTAAAGACCCCAGTAAAGTTGATAGAAGTGCAGCTTATGCTGCGAGGCATATTGCTAAGAATTTAGTTGCTGCAGGGGTTGCAAGCAAAATACTAGTTCAATTGAGTTATGCTATTGGAATTGCAGAACCTACCTCAATTAATGTAAACACTTTTGGTACTTCAAAGATTAAACTAACAAATACAGAAATTACTGAATTGATCTATAGAATTTTTGATTTAAGACCCTATTCCATCGAAAAAAATCTTGCCCTGAGAAATCCTATCTACTTAGAAACTTCCTCTTATGGACATATGGGGAGAGACAATAAAAAGATTAATAAAATTTTTATAAACAAAAATAATCAAGAGGTAAATCACGAAGTGGATTTATTTACTTGGGAAAATTTGAATTATGTTCAAAAAATCTATAATTACTTATAATAAATAAATATTTGAAAAATGAGTTTAAAATTAGCAACTAAAGCACTTCATGCGGGTCATGATGTGAAGCAAACACAAGGCACTAGAGCGGTGCCAATTTATCAATCAACATCATATGTGTTTAATGACTCTGAACATGCAGCAAATTTATTTTCGCTGTCAGAGTCCGGTTATATATATACTAGACTGAATAATCCAACTAATGATGTTTTAGAACAAAGGTTAGCATCTGTAGAGGGAGGCGTCGCTGCAGTAGCAACTGCGTCAGGAACCTCTGCTATCGCAACTACCTTGATGACTTTATTAAAATCAGGCGACCATATTGTAGCATCAAATAGTCTATATGGTGGAACATACAATATGCTTAACAATACCCTACCAAGGTTTGGTATAACAACAACTTTTGTTGATCCAGACAATATCGATAATTTCAAAGATGCTCTTAAGCCCAATACCAAAGTTTTTTTTGCTGAGTCTCTTGGCAACCCAAAGTTAGATGTTATTGATTTGGAAGGTATTAGTAATCATGCAAGAGATGCAAAGGTCCCTTTTATAGTTGACAATACCATAGCTTCTCCCGCACTTTTAAATCCTATAGAGTATGGAGCCAACATAGTTATTCACTCTCTTACAAAATACATAACAGGGAATGGAACAACTTTGGGTGGGATTATAATTGATGCTGGAACATTTGATTATTCCAGTGGTAGGTTCCCTGAATTTACTGAACCATCACCTTCCTATCACGGTCTAAAATATCATGAAGCACTCGGGCCTATAGCGTTTATTGCAAAAACTCGAGTTGAAGGTTTAAGAGATTTAGGCAGTGCACCAAGCCCTTTGAATAGTTTTCAGGTGATTCAAGGGTTAGAAACTTTAGAAGTTAGAATGCAAAAGCATTCTGAAAATGCCTTAAATATTGCAAAATGGTTGGAAGAGCAAAGTGAAGTAAGTTGGGTAAATTATCCTGGACTTAGTTCCTCAAAATATAATCAATTAGCTAAAAAATATCTCAAAAAGGGTTCAAGTGGAATTGTTACATTTGGTCTAAAAAAGGGATTTGAAGGTGCTAAAAAAGTTGCTGAAAGCACAAAAATATTTGCGCTACTAGCTAATATTGGGGACACAAAATCATTAATAATTCATCCTTCAAGCACTACACATTCACAATTAAATGTCGATGAACAAAAAAGTACTGGAGTTACACCCGACCTAGTGAGAATATCAGTTGGAATTGAAAACTTAGATGATTTGAAAGAAGATTTAAAACAATCATTTGCAAAAATATAATCTAAAACATGCCAAAATTGGATAGCATTGATATAAAAAACTTTCAATCAAATACAGGTTATTTGTTTGATAATATTTCTCTATCCTATCAACTATATGGTAAGGAGATTGGCGATTCCCCGATTATACTTGTGAATCATTCTTTAACAGGTAATTCAAATTTAACTGGAGACAAAGGCTGGTGGTCAGAAATTGTGGGAATCGATAAAGCTATTGATCTGAATTATTTTACTGTCATTGCCTTTGATATACCTGGTAATGGATATTATCATTCAACAATTGAAAATTATGCGGAATTGAGCTGTAAGGATATAGCCAAGATATTTTATTTAGGGCTCGAAAAAATTGGTGTTTCTAGTTTATTTGCAATAGTTGGTGGATCCATTGGAGGAGGTATAACATGGGAAATGGCTTCGTTAAAAAATAAATTTTCTGAAAACATTATTCCAGTAGCTTGCGATTGGCAAACATCGGATTGGATTTTAGCTAACACCTATTTACAAAAAAGAATTTTAAATAACTCTCAAAACCCACTCGAAGACGCCAGAATACACGCCATGTTAAGTTATAGAACTCCTATTTCCTTAAACAAAAGATTTTCCAATAAAAAAAGCAAAAAGGGTAGCTATTTGGTTGAAGAATGGCTTTCATTTCATGGGGATAATCTTTTAAAAAGATTTAATCTTGAAGCTTATAAAGCGATGAATCATTTATTGTCAACTGTAGACATCACAGAAGACGATAAAGAACCACAGGAAGTATTATCTAAAATTAAATCTAACATTCATATTGTAAGTATTGATAGTGATTATTATTTTACTCTTGAGAGAGATATTTATACATATAATTTAATCAAGTCAGTTAAACAAAATATTTACCATCATATTATACAATCTGTTCATGGGCACGATGGTTTTTTAATAGAAAATGAAAAAATGTCTAAAATTTTAAGTAAAATATTAATTGAACCTAAAAATGGAAATAACACTAGAAAGAGTAAACAGCGATTATCTATTTGAAGCAAAAAACACTCAAGGACATAGAGTGTTTTTAGACAACAGATCAAAAAAATCTGGAGTTGTAAGAGGAGTTAGTCCAATGGAAGTTTTACTTATGGGTCTGGCTGGGTGCAGTAGCATTGATATAATTGATATTTTGAATAAACAAAAAATCAATCCAACATCATTAAAAATGAAAGTTTTAGGTAATAGAGATAAAGATAAAGTTCCTTCAACATTTGATTCAATTGATATTGAAATTTTCATAGATGGAGAAAATATCTCTAGTGAAAAGGCCAAAAGAGCTGCAGAATTATCTTACCAAAAGTACTGCTCAGTTTCTAAAATGATAGATAGTGTTGCAACTATAAATTTTAACATTATTCTAAACGGTAAAAGGATATAGAAATTAAAAAAACAAAAACCTTTTTTTAAAATCATTTGTAATTAAATTCAAAAAGATGATAGAAAAAATCCTTAATGAAAGAATAATGATATTAGACGGACCAATGGGTACTATGATTCAAGAACACTCTCTTGAAGAAAATGACTTTAGAGGAAATAGTTTTGTTGATCATAAGGATCCATTGAAAGGGAATAATGACCTACTCAACATAACTAAGCCAGATTTAATTAAATCCATACATAGGGATTATTTAGAGGCGGGAGCTGATATAATAGAGACAAATACTTTTAATTCTACATCTATAAGTCTCGCAGACTACGGTATGGAAAAATATGCTTATGATTTTAATCATGCCGGTGCAAATATTGCTAAAGAGGTAAAAGATGAGTTTTGTAATAACACAAAAAAGTCTGAGATATTTGTTGCCGGTTCAATTGGACCTACCAATAGAACAGCAAGTTTATCTCCAGATGTTAATGATCCTGGATACAGGGCTGTATCATTTGACAATTTAGTAGACTCTTATTCAGAGCAGGTTCTAGGCTTAATTGACGGTGGTGTTGATATTTTGTTTGTAGAAACTATTTTTGACACTTTAAATGCTAAAGCAGCATTATTTGCGATTGATAAAATAAAAAGTGAAAAAAAATTAGATATACCAGTTATGGTTAGTGGTACAATTACAGATGCAAGTGGAAGAACCTTGTCGGGTCAAACTGTTGAAGCATTTGTAATTTCAATTTCACACATCCCACTTTTAAGTATAGGATTTAATTGTGCATTAGGAGCTGACCAACTCCTACCTTATGTGAAGAGATTATCTAAAATTACCAACACCTACACTTCTGTACATCCAAATGCCGGTCTTCCGAATGCCTTTGGTGCGTATGACCAAACAGCAACTGAAATGTCAGAGCTTATTGAAAATTATTTAAAAGAAAATATAATTAATATAGTTGGAGGTTGTTGTGGAACAAAGCCTGAACACATAAGATTAATAGCTGAAGTCGCAAGAAATTACAAACCAAGAAAAATTTGAGTTCAGCATGGATAAGAATCTAAATTTATCTGGTCTAGAACCTCTGATTATAACTCCAGAATCAAATTTTGTAAATATTGGAGAAAGGACAAATGTCACTGGATCTAAAAAATTTTTAAAATATATTAAAGAAGATGATTTTAAATCTGCAGTTGAAGTTGCAAGAGATCAAGTTGAAGGAGGAGCGCAGATTTTGGATGTCAACATGGATGAAGGTATGATTGATGGTGTTGAGGCAATGACAAAATTTTTAAATTTAATTGTTTCAGAACCTGATATTGCAAGAATTCCAATAATGATTGATTCCTCTAAGTGGGAGGTTGTAGAGGCTGGATTAAAACTGGTTCAAGGTAAGTGTGTAGTGAACTCAATAAGTTTAAAAGAAGGTGAAAAGAAATTTATTGAAAAAGCAATAAAGATTAGAAGGTATGGTGCTGCAGTAGTTATTATGGCATTTGATGAAAATGGGCAAGCATATAATTATTTGAGGAGAATTCAAATATGTGAAAGAGCATATAAAATTTTAACAAAAAAAGTTCATTTCCCTCCTGAGGACATCATTTTTGACCCAAATATTTTTCCAGTTGCAACAGGGATGGATGAGCACAAGACAAATGCTGTAGATTTTTTTAAATCAGCCAAATGGATAAGAAAAAATTTACCTTATGCAAGTGTTAGTGGAGGCGTAAGCAATGTTTCTTTTTCTTTTCGAGGTAATAACTTAGTCAGAGAAGCAATGCACTCTGCATTTCTATATCATGGAATTAAAAATGGGATGAACATGGGCATTGTAAATCCAGAAATGCTTGAAGTTTATGACGAGATATCTAAGGATTTACTTCTACACATTGAGGACGTATTGTTAAATCGAAGGGATGATGCAACTCAAAGGTTGTTAGAATTTGCTGAAGATCTTTCTGATAAAAAGAAGACAATCAAATACAAAGAAAAGTCTTGGAGAAATTTAGATTTACAGGGTAGAATTACACATTCTTTAGTTAAAGGCATAGATGAATTTATACATTATGATGTTGAAGAAGCCAGAAAAACAGTTGATAAACCAATTGAGGTTATTGAAGTTTTTTTGATGAATGGTATGAATGTGGTTGGAGATTTGTTTGGGTCTGGTAAAATGTTTTTACCACAAGTGGTTAAATCTGCAAGAGTGATGAAAAACGCAGTTTCATACCTGTTACCCTATGTTGAGTCAGGAAAAGAAATTGGTAAACAAAAAGTTGCTGGTAAAATTCTAATGGCAACGGTTAAAGGAGATGTTCATGATATTGGAAAAAATATTGTTAGTGTTGTTCTAGGCTGCAATAACTTTGAAATAATAGATTTGGGTGTCATGGTACCACCCGAAAAAATTTTAAAAACAGCAAAAGATGAAAATGTTGATCTCATCGGATTATCAGGACTAATTACACCATCCTTGGATGAAATGATTTTTATAGCTCAGGAGCTAAAAAGACAGAAAATTAATATTCCCTTATTAATAGGAGGAGCTACAACTTCCAAAGCTCACACCGCCGTGAAAATAGCCCCAGAACTAAACACTCCAGTTGTACATGTAAATGACGCATCTAGAGCAGTTACTGTGGCAGGGAGTTTATTAAATAAAAAAACGTCTGTTGTTTATAAACAAACAATAAGGAAAGAATATGAAGATTTTCGAAATAAATTTTTACAAAGGCAGGTTAAAAAAGAACTTATAAGTATAAAATCAGCTAGGAAAAATAAAATAAAATTAAATTGGGAAGCGTTTAAACCTATCATACCTGAGAACTGTGGAATCACAATTACAAAAAATCAAAATTTAGAGGAACTAATTGGATATATTGATTGGAGTCCCTTTTTTAGATCTTGGGATTTACATGGTCGGTTTCCGGAAATATTGAAGGATAAAATTGTTGGTAAACAAGCCAAAGAATTATTTTCTGACGCTACTAAATTGCTTCAAAAAATTTTAAAGAATAAATCTCTTCAAGCAAAATCTATTTTCGGTTTATTTCCTGCAAATAGTGTAGGTGACGATATTGAGGTATATTCTTCAAATAATAAAAAAAAGCTTTTAGGAACTTTTTACACGTTAAGGCAACAGCTAAGGAAAACAAATGATAAACCAAACCTTGCTCTATCTGATTACATTGCCCCAAAAAATAGGGGGAGTTGCGACTATTTAGGTATTTTTTGCGTTACTGCAGGTATCGGAGCGGATAAACTATCCAAATACTATGAAAATAAAAATGATGATTATAATTCTATAATGGTAAAAGCTTTAGCTGATAGATTAGCTGAAGCTTATGCAGAATATTTACATAAAAAGGTAAGAACAAAATATTGGGGGTACTCTCCAGAGGAGAAATTTAGCAATGATGATTTAATTAAGGAAAAGTATTCTGGCATTAGACCTGCTCCAGGATATCCTGCATGTCCAGATCATTTAGAAAAAAAAACAATTTGGGATATTCTTAATGTTGAAAAAAACATTGGTGTTTCATTGACAGAAAGTCTGGCGATGTGGCCTGCGGCTTCTGTTTCAGGGTATTATTTTGCAAATCCTAGTGCAAAATATTTTGGATTGGGAAAAATTTCTAAAGACCAAGTAGAGGATTATGCAAATAGAAAAAAAATAACTCTTCAAAATGCTATCAAGTGGTTAAAACCAAATTTAAACTTTTAAACTATGAAAATTATAGACCATATTAATGATAAGAAGAATACATCCCAATTTACTTTTGAGATATTGCCTCCTTTAAAAGGACAAAATCTAGAATCAATTTTTGATGCAATTGATCCACTTATGGAGTTTAGACCCCCCTTTATTGATGTTACTTATCATAGAGAAGAGTATGTCTACAAAGAATTAGACAACGGTTTATTGCAAAAACATGTTATAAGAAAAAGGCCTGGAACAGTTGGAATATGTGCTGCCCTCCAAAATAAATATAATGTAGATGCTGTCCCACATGTTCTTTGTGGAGGTTTCTCAAAAGAAGAAACGGAAAATTTACTCATAGATTTAGATTTCTTAGGAATTGAAAATGTTGTAGCTCTTAGAGGGGATTCCTTAAAATCTGAGTTGTATTTCAAACCAAGGGTTGATGGAAACTCTTTCGCAAGTGATCTTGTGAAACAAATTGATGATCTCAATAAAGGAAAATATTTAGACGAAGAAATTCAAAATAACGCAAAGACAAACTTTTGTATTGGAGTTTCAGGTTATCCAGAAAAACATATTGAGGCTCCAAGTTTTGACAGTGATATACATTTTTTGAAGAAAAAAATTAATGCAGGAGCTCATTATATCGTCACTCAGATGTTTTTTGATAACCAAAAGTTTTTTGATTTTCAAAAAAAGTGTTTAGAAAATAAAATCAACGTGCCAATAATTCCTGGATTAAAACCAATTTCTACAAAAAAACAACTAAACGTCCTTCCCCAAAGATTTTATGTCGACCTACCAAATGATTTAATAAAATCAGTTATAAAATGTAAAAACAACGATCAGATTAGACAAGTTGGAATTGAATGGTGTATTGAACAAAGTAAGGAACTAATAAAAGCTGGAGTTCCTTTTCTTCATTATTATACTATGGGACGTTCAGATAATATTAAATGTATCGCAGAATCTGTTTTTTAAATTTTAGAAATATTATTGATTCTTAAGGTAAAATCTGACCACATAAATTAAAGATCTTCATCGTTTAATTTGAAACTCGGAATGATTCTTGCTCTTGAAACTTGTTCGAAATCAAATGCAATTTCAATTAATTTACCCTCACTCCAAGCTCTGCCGAAAAATGAAATTCCAACTGGAAGTCCATGAACATTTCCCATAGGGACCGTGATATTCGGATAACCAGCTCGAGCTGCAGGGGATGAACTTCCGATATGATAATTATCACCGTTTAAAAGATCCGAACTCCAAGCGGGACTACCCGTTGGAGATATAATTGCATCTAGATTGTATTTATTCATAACTCTGTCAATACCTTCTTCTTTACTATATTTATTTAGTAATAGTAGTGAGTTTTTATATTTATCACTTTTCATTCCACCTGTTTCATTTGCTAGTTTTAAATATGCTTGATTAAAATATTTAAGTTCAATTGAATCTTTTTCATTGAAATCAATTAAGTCTTCTAAATTCTTTATCTGAGACCCATTTTTTAAACCTTTAAAATATTTGTTTAATCCATCTTTATATTCGTGAAGCATTACATTGTATGAATGAACACCATTATCTCTGTGATTTATTGTATCTATCTCGATAATTTCTGCACCCAGTGAACGAATCAATTTAATTGATTTTTTAAACAAGGTGTCAACATCGGCATTATATCCTTTCCTTCTGGATTTATTCCCAAGTGGCAAACTATATACTCCAATCCTTTTATTTTTAATTCCTCCTTGTCTCAAAAATTTAGTATAGTCCAAATTTTTATTAGGGATGGACAATGTTTTGGAATCCAAGGGATCTTCACCTTTCATTACATTGAGTGCTATAACTGCGTCAGTTAGTGTTCTTGCCATTGGACCAGATGTATCTTGAGTAAATGAGATAGGAATAATTCCTGTTCTACTAATAAGCCCAACTGTAGGTTTTATTCCTACTATTCCATTGGCATTTGATGGACACATGATTGAACCGTTGGTTTCGGTACCAATAGCTAAAACAGTTAAATTAGCTGAAACAGCAACCCCGGAACCAGAGCTTGAACCGCAAGGGTTTCTTGTTAATACATATGGGTTTTTGGTTTGACCATTGATACCGCTCCATCCACTTGTAGAATTTTGACCTCGAAAATTTGCCCACTCGCTTAAATTTGCTTTTCCTAATATAATCGCACCTGACTCTCTTAGCTTTTTTACTATAAATGCGTCCTCATTTGCTTTTGAATTAATTAATGCCCTTGAACCTGCGGTTGTATTCATCTTATCACCACTATCAATATTATCTTTCAAGATTACTGGGATTCCGTGCAAAGGACCTTTTAATTCGTCTTTAGCCAATAGATTATCAAGTTCAATTGCAATTTTAACAGCATCGGGATTAATTTGTATTATGGATCGAAGATTAGGACCAGCCATATCAATATTTTTAATCCTATCTATATATGCTCTTACAACCTCTTCAGCTTTGATAAAACCATTTTTGTAACCATTAATTAGACTTTCGATTGTCGATTCTAAATAGATAAAGTCATTTAAATCTTCTGTTTTGGCTTTCTTTTGACAGCTATTAACTATCAAAAAAGATAACAATAAAGTTATTTGTAGTTTAAAATTGAACATAATCATATCATATTTTTTTTATTTAAATTAAACATAGTTATTTAAATTACACATTAAATATTTTGTTTTTATCTGTCAGGATATTAGCTTTGCAGCTTAATGAAAAAATTTATCACAACTAATACATACTATTTCTACTTTTATTTTTATAATTCGTAGGGCTATAGTATACAGTTGTAAAGCAAATAATAGTCCTGATTTTTCAGGACTTTTTTTTTAAATAAATGAAATGAAAATAGCTATTCAAGGCATCAAAGGTTCTTTTCACCACTTAGTTGCTCAAAATTATTTTGGAGCAACAGTTGATGTAATTGAGTGTATTACTTTTCAAGAAATTATTGATAGGTTAAATCATAAGGAAGTTGAAAGAGGAGTTATGGCTCTTGAAAATTCAATTGCAGGATCAATTCTACCAAATTATGCATTGATTGATGACTATGATATGCATGTAACAGGAGAATACAATTTTTCTATTGATCATAATTTGATGTGTTATGAAAATCAGACATTAGAAGATATTAAAGAAGTACGTTCTCATCCCATGGCACTTTTACAGTGTAAAGAATTTTTTAGAGATTATGACCATATTAGTTTGGTTGAAGCAACTGACACAGCGAAGGTTGCTCAACTAATTTCAAAAGAAAAATTAAAAGGAATTGGAGCTATAGGGTCAAAAGAAGCAGCTAAAACTTACAATCTAAATGTTTTATCAGAGTCTATTCAGACAATTAATAATAATGTAACCAGATTCGTTATTTTAAAGAATAATCTTGAGCCATTTGAAAAAAAATCTTATAACAAAGCATCCCTTAAGTTTATATTGGACCATCAAAGAGGAAGTTTGGCTGCAGTACTAAATGTTTTAAGTGATTGTCTTTTAAACCTAACCAAGATACAATCCTTACCGGTTATAAAAACACCAGGCAAGTATGCTTTTTTTGTAGATGTAAAGTTTAACAAAACAGATTTTTTTCAAAAAGCAGTTTCAATCCTTAAAATCATGGCCTTAGAATTTAAAATAATTGGACAATACTTAGAACATAAAAATTAATGTTTACAGCCGAAAGATTAAAATATGTAGATGAATATTATTTTTCAAAAAAAATGAGAGAAATAAATAGTCATATTTCTTCTGGAAGGCCTATAATTAACATGGCCATAGGAAGCCCTGATTTGTCTCCTAGTGAAGAAGTAAAAAAAGCTTTGTCTGAAAGCATTGATCATCAAAAATCGAGTATGTACCAAAGCTATATTGGTCTACCAGAACTTAGGGAGGCTATTTCAAATTTTTATAATAAACAATATGGTGTTGAAATAAATCCACGAGATGAAATTTTACCCTTAATGGGTTCAAAAGAGGGCGTAATGCTTATTTCTATGGCATTTCTTAATAAGGGTGACGGTGTTTTAATTCCAAATCCAGGA
>CACHSA010000027.1 GCA_902582405.1 uncultured Bacteroidota bacterium
AAGTAATCTAACGGTAACAGATATACTCAAGGATGCAGCAGGAATTACAGTTAGTTTAAATAGTGGTCCATCTTTTGCTGGGGCAACTCAAGGTTCAGCAGCAGGTACACTAAAAGTTGGTGAAACAGCCAATTATAATGCACTATATATTATAACACAGGCGGTGGTGGATGCAGGGGGATTATCCAATCAGGCCTCAGCAACAGCTTCCTCACCTGGTAATAACGGAGACGTTACTGACATGAGTGATGATGGAGACGACACAGATGGTAATACCACTGATGATGCTACAGAGACTAGTATTACAGCTTCAACTTCATTAGAGGTAACCAAGACAGCGGCAGTAACCGACAACGGAGGAGATGGAAATACAGGTACAGGTGATATTATCAATTATACTATTACAGTTGAGAATAAAGGTAATGTTACATTAACAGGCCTTACATTGGCGGATACCTTAACCAACGGTTCAGGAGGAGCACTTACTCTTACCAATGGTCCTTCGTTCTCAAGTTCTACACAAAACTCAAATCCAGGAACATTAAAACCAGGAGAGATAGCAACCTATAGTGCTTACTATATTATAAGTGCACCAGCAGCACTAACATCTAGTGTAAACAATAGTATAGTTGCTACAGCAAGTAGCCCAGGTCAGACAAATAATGTGAGTGACACGTCTGATGATGGCGATGACAGCGATGGAAATACCACAGACGATGCAACAGTTGTAGAAATTACTCCTCTTCCAGAGATAGAGGTAACTAAGACAGCTACCGTAACAGACAATAACAATAACGGACTGGTAGATTTAGCTGACACAGTTGTCTATACCATTACAGTTGAAAATAAAGGTAATGTGGTTGTATCAGGAGTAACTTTAACTGATACTTTAACAGACGGAAATGGAGGGGCATTAACACTTACAGGTGGACCGAGCTTTGTAAGTGCAACTGCAAGCTCAACACAAGGAACCATTACAGTAGGAGAAATAGCAACCTATACTGCTAGTTATACTATTACACAGGGAGCTGCAAATTCAAGGAGAGTTTCAAACAGTGTAGTTGTAACAGCCTCTTCACCAGGAAAGAATAATGATGTTACAGATACATCAGATGATGGAGACGACACAGACGGCAATACAACAGATGATGCAACAATTATTGAAATTTCGTCTATTCCTGGTATTGAAGCAACTAAAACAGTTACTATTTCAGATAATGGTGATGGAGTTGTTGGAAAGGGTGACATCGTTAGGTATGATATTACAGTTGAAAATACTGGAAACATAACATTAAGTAATTTAACACTAAATGACCTATTTAGGAATAGTGCAGGTGTTACTATGAACCTGAACTCTGGACCATCTTTTTCAGGTGCTAATTTAGGTTCTCCAGCTGGAACAATTAAAGCAAGTGAAACAGCAAGTTATATAGCATTCTACATTATTGATCAGTCTGCTGTTGACACAGGCGGGTTTACTAATCAAGTATTGGTTAGTGCACAAACTCCTGGAGGATTAAATGTCAGCGATGTTAGTGATGATGGTGACGATACGGATGGAAACACAACAAATGACCCTACAGAAACATCAATTACAGCATCTCCATCCCTTAAAGCTGTTAAAATTGCTCAAATTACAGACAACGGTGATGGAGTTAATGGTGTTGGCGATGTAATAAACTATTCAATTACAGTAAAGAATACTGGAAACATAACTTTAAATAATGTTTCTATAAACGACACTCTTAAAGACGGATTCGGAAATGTTTTAAGCCTTTCAAATGGACCAACCTATGGCGGATCATCAATGAATTCAATTAATGGAATTCTAAAACCAAATGAGATTGCAACTTATAATGCTTATTTAATAGTTAACCAAAACCATGTAGATACTGGACTTGTATCAAATACAGTTACTACAATTGCTAGTTCTACGGGGAATAACAATGTAAGCGATGTTTCTGATAATGGTAATGATGCAGATGGAAACACCACAAATGATGAGACAATTACAAGATTTGAAATGATTCCATCTTTGGAGGTAACCAAAACAGCATCTGTTTTAGATGTAAATAACAGCTCCCAAAACGATGTTGGAGATAAAATCATTTATACCATTCAAGTACTAAACAATGGTAACGTAGCAGTTAAAAATTTAACTCTTGAAGATCAAATAACGAATTCAAATAATTCAGTTTTAACTTATACTCAACCTTTGACTTTCAAAACAAACTCACTAGGATCAGGTGTTGGGAATCTAAAAGTTAACGAAGTTTCAACTTACACAGCTACTTACACTATTACACAAGCAGATGTAGATTCTGGAAAAGTTATAAATTCAGCTACAGCCAGAGTAAGTGATCCGCTCAACTCATCTGGAGCTTTCGACAAAAGTGATGATGGAGATGATACTGATGGAAATATTACAGATGACCCAACAGAAGTTATTTTAGCTCAAAATCCACAGGTTGAGGTAACCAAAATAGCTAACGTTATAGACGTAAATAATAGTAATTCTAATGATCAAGGAGATAAAATTGTTTACACAATAACTGTTGCAAACACAGGTAGTGTTACCCTTTCTGGAATTATTTTAAATGATACCATAACAGATGGAGATGGTTTGGCACTTTCGTTAGATTCTGGACCAACATTTAACTCAGCAACTCAAGGATCAAATCAAACGAGACTCCTTGTTGGAGAGATAGCAACTTATACTGCCACATATACTATAAGTCTTCAAGCAGCAAATTCAGGAAGTGTAAATAATACTCTACAAGCCACAGCTAGCAGTCCAAATAACAATAATAACGTAATCGATGTTTCAGATGATGGCGATGATGCTGACGGAAATACAACTAATGACCCAACAGTTGTTTTAACTGTCTCTCAAGGCGCAGTTGAAGTAACTAAAACTGCGTCAGTATCAGATACTAATGGAGATAACTCCAATGGTGTTGGCGACGTAATTAACTATACAATCACAGTTGAAAATAAAGGTGGTCAAACAATTACTGGTGTTACTTTGGTTGATACCCTTACGGACAACAATGGAATTTCAATAAACCTTACGGCAGGTCCTGTTTTTGTAAATTCAACAGCTGGTTCATCACAAGGGACTTTAACTGCTGGAGAAACAGCTACTTATTCTGCAACCTATATTATTGCCCAGGGGCCATCGGATAGTGGTGCCATTATAAACAGGGCCACTGTTACAGCAAGTAGTCCTGGTAACACTGGTGACCTAACAGATGATAGTGATGATGGGGATGATGCGGATGGAAATACAACTAATGATCCAACTATTGTATACACAGCAATAGTACCTTCAATAGAGGTTACAAAAATAGCTAGTGTGGTTGATAATGGAGATGGTATTAATGGTGCCGGAGATACAATAAATTATTTAATCACTGTAATAAATACTGGTAATGTAAATATATCTGGACTTAGTTTAGTTGATACTTTAACCGATGGTAATAACGGGGCCTTAACACTAACTTCAAACCCAACATTTACTTCTAATTCACTCGGATCTAATCAAGGGACTTTGTTAATTGGGGAGACTTCCACATATTCAGCCAGTTATTTAATATCTAATGCTGCTGCATTAACTTCAAAAATAAATAATACCGTAACGGCAAGTGGAAGTTCACCAGGAAACACCAATGATGTTTCAGATATTAGTGATGATGGGGATGATACAGATGGAAATACTACTAACGATCCAACAGAGGTTATAATCGCACCTTCAAAAGTGATTGAAGTAACAAAAAGAGCCACAGTTTCAGACAATGGTGACGGGGTAAATGGAGCAGGAGATACAATTAATTATACTATAACTATAGAAAATAAAGGTAATGTTCAAATAACAGGATTAACTTTAAACGACACAATAACAGATGGAAATGGAACAAATCTAACCTTAACGACCACACCATCATTTGTATCAAATTCAAAAGGAAGTCCACAGGGCACTATTGCGCCCAACGAAATGTCAACTTACAATGCTACTTATTTGGTTACTCAAGCAAATGCGGATACTGGAAGTGTTAACAACACTGTCACGGTTACTGGAAGTAGCCCAGGAAATACAAATGATGTTTCGGATGTGAGTGATGATGGAGATGATACAGATGGCAACACTACAAATGACCCTACTGTTGTAGAATTCAATCTAAATAGTTCAATCGAAGTTACCAAAACAGCTTATGTGATTGATAATGGAGATGGCACAACTAATTCAGGTGACACAATAGTTTATACAATTACTGTAAAAAATAATGGGAATACTGCAGTAAGTTCAATAACTCTTGTTGATAATTTGAAAGATGGTAATAATAAAACCCTTCAACTTTCTTCTGGACCTGCATTTGTTTCTTCAACTCAAAACTCTGCCAGTGGAACACTTGTAGTTGGTGAAACTGCGACCTACTCCGCCACTTATTTAATTACCGATAGTGACTCAGCTACTGGAAAAGTGATTAATAGTGTTACTGCAAACGGTTCTAGTCCTGGGAATACAAATAATGTTTCAGATGTAAGCGATGATGGAGATGATGCAGATGGTAATATATCAAATGACCCTACTGAAATTGAAATTCAGTCAATACCTGCAATAGAAGTAACTAAAACAGCTACAATAACTGATAATAATAATAATGGAATTAATGACACCAGTGATACTATATCCTATACAATCACAGTAGAAAATAAGGGAAACATTGTAGTTTCGGGTCTTTCATTTGTTGATAAGCTCACCGATGGAAATGGAAAAGATTTAGTTTTAACTACACCACCAACATTTGTTTCATCTACTCAAGGGTCTATTAAAGGTATAATCTTACCTGGTGAAACAGCAACATACGTTGCAAACTACATAATTGGTCAAAGAGCCTCCGATACTGGGGTAATTAGAAACAGCATTGTTTTTACAGGAAACAGTCCAGGTAAAATTGGAGATGTAACTGATATAAGTGACGATGGTGATGACACTGATGGGAATACTAGCGACGATCAAACTGAAATATTTACAGTATCAAACGTTGGTTTAGAGGTAACAAAAACAGCAAAATTGACTGATAATGGAGATAATAAAATTGGAGCAGGAGATATAGTTGAGTATACAATAACGGTTGAAAATAAGGGTAACTCAACCCTAAGCGATATTAAATTAATCGACACACTCACTGATGGGGAAGGAAACAGTTTATCACTTAGCAATGGACCATTTTTCTCTGGTGCTAATCAACAATCTGGAGAGGGAACATTAGTAGGAGGTGAAACAGCAACATATATTGCGTTCTATATCATTGAGGAAAAGGTCATTCCAACGGGTAAAATAATAAATACAGCTGAAGTCTCTGCAACAGGGCCAAATTTAAATTATAGAATTTCTGATATATCTGATGATGGTGATGATTCCGATGGCAACACTGTTGATGATCCTACAATAGTATTGTTAGAGGAATCTCCAATGATTGAAGTTACTAAGACTGCTACAGTAAGTTCTGAAGATCAAATAATTGATTCAGGAGATTTAATAACCTATACCATAACAGTTCAAAATATAGGTAATACTCCTTTAAAGAGTTTGATTATTCAAGACAATTTAAGTGACGCGTTAGGCAATACTCTTAAATTATCAAATGGTCCATTTTTCACTGGAGCAGATAAAGGATCCACTGAAGGGAAATTAAAAATTGGTGAAACTGCAACTTATATTGCCTTTTATTCAATAGAAAGTGATGCAGCCGAAACAGGTCTAGTCATCAACTCAGTGAATGCTTCTGCAGAAAATTTAGATGGTACAAAACAAGTTTCAGATATATCTGATGATGGAGATGATACTGATGGCAATCTTACTGATGACCCTACCGAAATTCAAATTACTCCAAGACCAGAGTTGGAGGTTACTAAAACCGCATCGGTTACTTCTAGAGATGAATTCGTTGGGGCTGGAGACATAATAACATACACGATTTCAATAAAAAATACTGGGAATGTAAAAATCAACGATTTAACAATTGAAGATACAATGTATGATGGTAATGGAGGGAGAATTTACCTCAGTACAAATCCATATTATGTTTCATCAACCTCAGGTTCAGATCAAAATATGATTTTGCCAGGCGGCGTAGTAATTTACGAAGCAATTTATAATATTACACAAGCTGACACCTACACTGGCTTCATTGAAAATATTGTTCAGGTATCTGGTACAGTTCCAAATTATAATTTACCAATTTTTGATATCAGTGATGATGGAGATGATGATGATGGGAATACAACGGATGATCCTACAGTTACTGAGTTAGATAATCAGTTTGAGTCTAAAATTGAAGTATTCACACTTGTAACACCCAATAACGACGGAAAGAACGATATATTTTATATAAGGGGTATCGAAGACTATCCGAGTAATCTACTAAGAATTTTTAATCGATGGGGTGTTTTAGTTTTCGAAGTTAAAAATTACCCTGGAAGGGTTAATTCAGATGCATTTAACGGATTCTCTAGAGGTAGAATAACAATTGATCAAAATATCAAGCTCCCTTCAGGAACATACTACTATGTTCTTACTTTCCCAGAAGAGGATAATCCAGGAAAGACAGAATATGTAGGATATTTATTCTTATATAATGATTAAGAAAAAACTAAACATACCACCAATTATTCTATCCATCTTCATGGGAATAATTTCTTTTTCAAATTTTGCACAACAGGAAGCCCAATTCACTCAGTATATGTATGCGACTCAAATTTTCAATCCTGCATATTCAGGTAATAGAGGTGTAATGAGTTTAAAGTTCCTAGGGAGATCACAGTGGTTGGATATTGAGGGCTCTCCTAAAACAAGTATCTTGGCTTTTGATGCTCCCATTGGTAGGAGTGAGAATATGGGGTTAGGACTGTCAGTATTTAATGACCAAATTGGTCCTGTAGACGAAACTAATTTTTCAATAGATTACGCATATTCTATAAGGTTTATGTTTTCAAAATTAACTTTTGGTCTAAAAGCTGGTTTGAATAGCATGGATATAAACTTCGCAAAGTTGAATATATATGACAATACCGACCCCTATATCAACTATGTCATAGACAATAAGTTTCAACCTCAAGTTGGAGTCGGTATCTTTTTTAATTCTGAAAATTACTATTTAGGATTGTCTGCTCCAAATCTTTTAGAAAAAAGATTTTTTGAGTTGGCAGAAAGCAGCTCTAGTTTTTTCTCTAGAGTATCAGATAATATACATTTCTATTTAATAGGGGGTTATGTTTTCGACTTACTACCGTCACTGAAATTTAAACCTGCAACTCTAGTTAAAGCTGTAAGAGGCACACCACTCCAATGGGATTTGTCGTTAAACTTTTTACTAAATAATAATTTTACTTTCGGTGTTGCTAATCGGTTAGATTCAGCGATAACAGGTCTTGCTGGAATTCAAGTTTCAGATGCTCTAATGATAGGTCTTTCATATGACTTTACTACTACGGAAATTGAAGATTATAGTTCGGGTAGTTTTGAGGTTTTTATAAGAATTGACTTTGGAACAAATAGGAAAATTTTAACACCAAGATTTTTTTAAATGTACATATATAAACATATAAAACAGTCAACTTTACTCATCTTGGGGTTAATCTTTTTAGCACAAAGCACTTACTCCCAAAAAACACGAAATTCTGATTCAATTTATGTAATTGTGGGGTCATTTAAGAATCAATATAATGCTATATATCTTGAGAGGGATTTAAGAAAAAAAGGATTTAAAAATGCGGTTTCATTAAATCGAAAAAATGGATTTTACAGAGTTTCGATAGAGCGCTTTTCAGAAATAAAAGAGGCTAAAAAATTCGTTGAAGAAAACCAACTTAAAAAGTCTAAGTTTTGGTATAATTATTCAGATGGTGAAGTAATCAATAAATACAACGAAAGGCCAAATAAAATTTCAGCAGAAACCTTAACAAGGTTAGACAAGAAATTGGACAAAGAAGACCAAACCGAAGGGCCTTTAAAAGAATCTTTAAAAGCAGAAACAAAAGAGATCACTCTTAAAACTAACCAAAAAAATGAAATACAAAATAAATTAGAATCAAAAATTAATATCATAGATACAACTGATTTTCAACCTCAACTGACTTTCAAAGAGAATTTAGAAAGTAAATTTATAATAGAACAAAAGCAAAGTCCCACAAACCTAATAGATGACCAAAAGTCTGAATTCAATTTGGAAAATAATATTCATAATAGTTTTTCCTATAATAATCGAAATGGCAGGTTTCAAACTCACCAAAATTTTAGCACAGATTCATTATCTCGAGTATACGACCGAAAATCTAGAGCACAAAGGCAAAATATCTTTACTGCAAGAAATAATTTTGAATCTTATGAGTATTCTCCTGCAATTGAAAAATATTTAAAGATTGTAAGATCAGGAAGAGCCTCCAAGGAAGCTTATCAATTTTTGGCTTTGTCTTTTTTTAATAATAGTCAGTATGATTTGGCAACTATATGGTTCAATAAACTTATTAATACCTATCCAAAGGGACTTGACCCCGAAATATATTTTAAAGCTGCAATTTCATTTAAAAGCATTGAAGCATACGAGGTAGC
The DNA here is from genome assembly GCA_902582405.1 of uncultured Bacteroidota bacterium. Lineage (GTDB taxonomy): Bacteria > Bacteroidota > Bacteroidia > Flavobacteriales > Flavobacteriaceae > TMED96. The sequence goes on from CACHSA010000027.1 coordinate 8,615, forward strand.
AGATCAGCTAACTGAAAAATATTTAAAACTAACCAACAATCCAATTTCTCAAAATAATTATACATCATCTAAAAATTATTTAGATGACATTTTTGAATCAGAATTTATTTATCAGCTATTCGAAACAAAGATCAATTCTGGAAAATCAGACTTTGGCCCTAATTTCTATAGTAATAAAGAGATAATCTTTTCATCTTCCGAAGATGCAACTGGTAGTAAGAATTATGATTGGTCGAATGAACCCTTTTTAGATCTATTTGTTGCTGAAATCGATTCTTTGGGAGAGCTTGTAGATAAAGAAAGACTTGCAGGAGAAGTAAATACAAAATATCACGAATCTTCAGCAACTATATCAAAGGACGGTAAAACAATGTATTTTACTAGAAATAATTATTTCAATGGAAAATTGAGAAGATCAAAAGATAATGAGGTAAAGCTAAAAGTTTATAAGGCCACAAAAAATGACAATAATTCATGGGGTTCGATTAAAGAGCTTCCCTTTAATGGTAATGATTTCTCGGTGGCTCACCCTGCATTGAGCCCTGACGGAAAAAAGTTATATTTCTCATCGGATATGCCAGGAACATTTGGTAAGTCAGATATATGGTTTGTTTATATCTATGATAATGAGGAGTACAGTCAACCAATTAACTTAGGACCAAATGTAAATACTGAGTTTAGAGAATCTTTTCCATTTATTGATGACAGTTTCAACTTGTTTTACTCAAGCGATGGAAAGATGGGACTTGGTGGTTTTGACGTATTTTCTTCCAAATTAAACAGTAGGGGCTTTCCTTCTAAAATCGAGAATTTAGGCATCCCACTAAACTCACCTTTTGACGATTTCGGATTTGTATTTAAAAATCAATTGGGGTTTGGATACTTTTCTTCAAACAGAAGTGGACCAAATGGAAGTTCCTCTGACCAAGTTTACAGGATAACAAGAACATTGAGACCAAAAAAACAAATGCCCGTATACAGAAACGAGGTTATTCAAAATCAAGTAGATTATAGAAAAACACAAGAATGTTCCCCATCAATTTCTGGTTCTGTTTACGATATATATACTAGAGAGCTTTTGGTAGGGTCATTAGTAGAATTATTAAACCAAAATAATAATCCAATAGATGAAACTATTGCAGATGAAAAAGGTCAATTTTATTTTTCAAAGAGAGATTATTATTGTGAAAACCAATATAAAATTAGAGTTTCTAATGGTCTGGGATATAATTCGAGATTGGTTGACTTAATATTTGATGATAGCCCAAATATAATTGAAAATGTGGGTCTAAAATGGAATAAAGAGTGCCTTCCTTATGATCTAATATGCTTACTTAACATAGAGCCCATTTACTTTGATTTAGATAAATATACTTTAAGACCTTCTTCAATAATCTCTCTTAAT
>CACHSA010000028.1 GCA_902582405.1 uncultured Bacteroidota bacterium
TCAAACCCTTTGATACCCCTAGAAACAGGATCTTTAGAAAAAAAATTTTTTTTAAGATAGTCAGGGAGGTTGTTTTCAGGTAATTTTAGAATTGAGTTAGATTTTTTATCTATTTCAATTTTTTTTTCTAGAGGTTTTGTTTCAATTTGAGAAAAGCAAAAATTGCTTAGAAATATCAAGAAAACCAAAAGAGATAAATAAGATTTCATTTTTCAAACCTAATTATTTTAAAGGAGAAATAATTAATTTTTTATCAATTTAAACTATATTCAAATAAATAAAAAACTAAAGCAGAAATGAAACTTGAATTACTAGATTGGTCTATAATATCTCTCTTTTTTGTTATTACATTACTTATTGGTTTATGGTCATCTAGAACTGCAGGTAAAAACCCTGACGAATTTTTCTTATCCGGCAGAAATATGCCATGGTGGCTTTTAGGTATTTCAATGGTTGCTACAACTTTTTCAGCTGACACACCTAATTTAGTTACAGACATAGTAAGGACAAATGGGGTAGCCGGAAACTGGGTTTGGTGGGCTTTTTTGCTAACTGGGATGCTGACGGTGTTCGTATACGCTAGATTATGGAGAAAATCTGGAGTACTTACTGATCTAGAATTTTATGAAATTAGATATAGCGGTAAAGAGGCGGCTTTTCTTAGGGGGTTTAGAGCTATTTATTTAGGGTTTTTTTTTAACATAATGATTATGGCTACTGTCTGTCTTGCAGCTATTAAAATCGGCAGTATAATTTTGGGATTGTCTCCCTTAAACACATTGCTAATTGCTTCAACAATAACCGTTATATATAGTATGCTCGGTGGCTTCAAAGGAGTTGTATATACCGATTTCTTCCAATTTATATTAGCTATGTCAGTTACGATTTGGTCCGCATTCTATTTCATTGGACTTCCAGAAATTCAAAGTTTAAGTAACCTGTTTTTGCATCCTAATGTGATTAATAAAATAGACTTAATACCAGATATAAATGATAGAGAAGTTTTTATTACAATTTTTATTCTACCACTTGCTGTTCAGTGGTGGAGTGTATGGTATCCAGGTGCTGAGCCTGGTGGAGGAGGTTATATTGCTCAAAGAATGCTGTCTGCTAAAGACGAAAATAACGCTATATGGGCGACATTATTATTTAATTTTGCTCATTATGCAATCAGGCCCTGGCCTTGGATTATAATTGCATTGGCTTCATTGGTCATTTTCCCTGATTTAAATTCAATAAACGAAGCGTTTCCGGAGATAAATAAGAAATTTCTAAAAAATGATTTAGCTTATCCAGCAATGATGACTTTATTACCAAAGGGCGTTATAGGTTTAATGGTTGCCTCTCTTGTAGCTGCATTTATGTCAACTATATCTTCTCACTTAAATTGGGGATCTTCATATATTGTTCATGATTTTTATTCAAGATTTGTAAATGCAAACTCTAGTGACTCCAAAAAGGTGCTTGTAGGTAGATTATCAACCCTGATTTTAATGTTTTTGTCTGCCTGTTTTGCCCTTGCTTTAAATAATGCTTTGCAAGCATTTCAAATTTTATTGCAAGTAGGTGCGGGGACAGGTCTTCTATTTATTTTAAGATGGTTTTGGTATAGAATTAATGCTTACAGTGAGATAACAGCTATGGTTGTTTCTTTCGTTCTTGCCGTTTACTTGCAGGTTATACATACTAGTCTGGGATTTGAAGCAATACCACAAGATATCCAATTTTTAACAAGTGTATTTATAACCACTTTAGCATGGGTTAGTGTAAGTTTACTAACTCCACCCTGTAACCTTAATACTTTGAAAAATTTTTACATCAAAATTCAACCAGGAGGAAGTGGTTGGAATAAAATCAGAGCTCAAATTGATGAGACTAAAATTGAAAAAAAAGTTTTTTGGACCATTCCAAGGGGAATTACGTGTATGATTATTAGCATCTTCGCAATTTACGGTTCGTTATTTAGCTTAGGGTTTTTTATTTATGGAAAAACCCCTCAAGCGTTAATACTTTCTTTACTTACTATTTTAGGTTTTTTTTTCCTTTGGAAGCACTCAAAAAATTAGTTTATTAAAATACCTGCAAAACATGCAGAAATAAGCGAAACAATTGTTCCTCCAAGCATCGCCTTAAAACCTAATTCAGATAAATTTTTTCTTTGCCCAGGGGCTAATACTCCAATTCCACCAATTTGTATTCCAATAGATGCTAGATTTGCAAAACCGCATAACATGAACGTAGCCATTGTAATCGATTTCTTACTCAAAAGATTAACAGATTCGTCTATGTTTTTTAAACCGGCAAGTTGTATAAACGCGATAAATTCGCTTGATACAATTTTCACTCCCAAAAGTTGACCCATAATTGCACATTCATGAATTGATACTCCTATCAGCCACATAAGGGGTGCAACCAAATATCCTAAAACAAATTCAATTGAAAGTTTTTCAAAATCTGTTGTCTCTGAAATCAATAAGTTCAAATTAGTAAGTTCACCAACTATCCCTATAACGTCGTTTAATAAGGCTATTAGAGCTAGAAAGACAAGAAGCATTGCACCTACATTTACAGCTAATTTTACACCTTCAATAGTCCCCCTTGTGATGGACAAAAGGATATTCCCATCAATTTTATTCTTGTCAATTTCAATTGATTTATCCTCATTGACTTCATAGTCCGGGAAGATTATTTTAGAAATAGCAACAGCACCTGGTGCAGCCATCACAGAGGCTGTTAGCAAGTGAGTTGAAAATTTAAGTTGTTCGTCTATATCTCCGCCTCCAAGCAAGCCAATGTATGCTGCGAGAACACTACCAGCAACAGTAGACATACCTCCAACCATTACAACAAACAACTGAGATTTTGACATGTTTTCTAAATAAGATTTAATAAGTATTGGTGATTCAGTTTGACCTAAAAATATATTCCCAGCCAAAGAAAGGCTTTCCGCTCCTGTAATATTTAAAAAACGGTTTAATAACCATGCCAAAAATGAGATTATTTTTTGTATAATTCCAAAATAATATAGCATTGATGTTAAAGCAGAGAAAAAAATTATTACGGGCAAAACTTGAAAAGCAAAAATGTAGGAGAACTTTTCTTGATCAACCAAAGAGGAAAATAAAAATGAACTTCCTGAATTAGTGTAATTTATTATTCTAACAAAAAATCTTGAAATTATTTCAAAAGTGGATTTAACCAATGTGATTTTTAGTATAGAGAATGCTACAATAAATTGAATCAAAAGTGAAATAAAGACTATTTTCCATTTAATTTTTTTTCTTTTATTACTTATAAGATAGGAGATAATCAACAGTGATATTAAACCTAATAACCCTCTTGCTATTGTAATTATTGAAACATCTAACATTTATACTCTAAAATTACGTGTCGTTTTTTTTTGACTTTAATATTTTCTGTAGTTCTTTGTTTTTCCTGTCAATAATTTTTTTAAGTTCTTTAGCGTATTCTTCATCTCTTAATTTTTGTTCAATCTTTTTTTTTGCCTCCCTTGACATTCTTTTGTAATCCTTAATTGCATTGGCAATTATCGCCAAAATTATCACCAAGGCCCCTAGAGCTACTAATATTTTTTCACTTTCTGTTAGTATCATTTGTTTTTCATAAATAGTAAAATTGATAGTACTAGAAATCCCAAACCAAAATAAAGGTAAGGATAATCTATAAAGCTAAGCATTCTATGCACATAGTACACTTCTAATAGGCAAGTCAAAGTTATGGTTAAGGATAAAAACTTTATGTACTTCATAATATGTCTAAATTCGGTATTTTAAAGAGATTCTTAATAAAATTGTTAATAAAAGATTGATTTTTCAAACATCTTGTATTGCAATAACAATTACTTTTACTCATTATTTACCGTTAATGCTTCTAAAGCCTTAAAATCTTTCTCCTCCCGCCGCCAAGTGGGAGGTTTTTTTTTGGTTATCTAAAAAAATATTTAAAAATTTTAAAAAAAACATTTGGAGTTTAGTAAGAATACTTATATTTGCACTCATATGTTAATCATAAAAATTTAAAAAAAGCATTATTAACTAATTATTTATCTAAAATGAAAAAAGGTTTATTAAGTCTTTTGGCGGTTGCACTAACGGTTGTTGGCTGTCAAAACTATGATGATCAGTTCGACGAACTGTCAGATCAAATAACTGCTCTTTCGAGCACTGTCCAGGGTTTATCTACTGTGGCAGATCAAATTACAGCGTTACAAAATACAGTTAATGGTTTGGAATTAACCCTAGGTGGGGATATTTCTACTATCAAAGCTGCAGTTGAAGCGCTTCAAACTTCTTTAGCCGACGTAGCCACTGCTGCTGACTTGGGAGTATTATCTTCCACTTTAGCTGATGTGCAAGCAGATGTTAAAGAGCTTTTATCCGCTAATGCTGTAATTAATCAAAATATAACTATCAATAATGTTGCTACATTAGAATATGTAGAATCCCTCATAAGCACTGACGCTGATGATCCTAACGTTATTGTTAATGGTGAAATAACTGTTTCTTACGATGAGGCAAATTTTACTTCTGCTACTCACTTAGCTAGAATTAATGCTGTTTGTAATAAGTTTGCTACTTCACTAAAAACTGTTACAATTTCAAATACTTATTCTCCAACAGGAGACGTGTTATCATTTGCTAACTTAGCATTTGTTGACAAAGCTTTAAGCATTGACGGTGATACTAATCTTGCTGATGGTGACGCCACTAATGATAAGTTGAGAACTGTTACTGGTGATTTGACAATTTCTAATGTTAAAGGAGATGTTGACCTTAGTTTACTTACTTCAGCGGATGATATCGTTGTTCCTGAAGGCATAACTGCTTTAAAAATGGGTTCTGTTACAGCAGCTTCATTATCAACAGCTGGTGCTGTCCAAGGTCACCTAAATTTGGCAAGTGCTACAATAGTTGACGGTGGTAAGTCTAAAGTCGCTAGTATTGTTGCTCCAAAAGCAACTGATATTGATATCACATCTGCTGCTACTTTAACTGTAAACGCAGCTAAAGCAGCAACTATTGATATTGAAGGAACAGCTTTAACTGGTGATCTATCTATTACAGCAACTTCTTCAACAATAGTAAAAGCATTAAAAGTTAAATCAGTTAATGGAACTATTACTTCAGGTGAACTTGCTCAACTTCACTTACCTGCTCTAACATCTGTAGCTACTATGGTGTCTAGCGCAAAAGTATTAGACTTAAGTGCACTCGCTACTCAAAAGGCTGGTGGTACTATGGCTGGTGGTATTATCTTAGATAAAGTGACTAATTTTAACGCTCCTAAACTTGATGTTTCTGGTGTTGTTTCTATAGTTGCTGCTACCGACATAACTATTAGTGATATTAGTACCCTTACCACTAGTATTTATGCTTTAGCCGCTAAGAACATGACTGTTTCTGGTTTAGCAGCTACAAATGCAGTTTCTTTCGATAAAGGAGCTCTTATATTTCCAGCACTTGTTGACTTAAATGTTACAGGTAAGGCTGCATCGACTAGTCCATATATTAGTACGCAAACTAATGCTGTATCTGTAACATCAAATGTTCTTACTACACTTACAACTGGTGGAACTCTTAATAGTGTTGATTTACATGGCGCTGCTAAATTAACTTCTCTTACCACTACTGGATTTATTAGAGATTTTACTTTGCTAGGAGCTTCTATTGTAACAAGTGTTGATCTTGGTCATGACCATATCGAAGGTTCTGATGCAGCTACGTTAAGAATATCTAATGCAGCAAAGCTTACTACTGTAGCCCCAACAGCTCTTGATGAGGTTGGTAATGTAACTTTAACACAATTACCTAAAATGACTTCATTGAATTTAGGTTCTATGGTAACATTGCCAATATTAGGCTCATACACTATCACAATTAGTGAAACTGCACTATCTGGTTCGTATGCTGTTGCATCTGAAGCGACTACTACAACACAAGCTTATGCTGATAAGATTTATTCTAATGATTTAATGACTCTTAAGCCATTAATGACTCTTTCAGCGGCATCTGCAGTTGTGACATATGTTTTCGCAGGTGATGTTCTTTCAGCTGTTACAACCAGCGCATTTGATTCTAACGGTGTTCCTGGTACTGCTTCTACTAAAACCATAACTTTACAAAATGGTTCTACTAGTGCACTAGAGGCATATAACAATACTGCATCTGCTATTGCAACTCCACTCGGTGAAGCTGGATTTACAAATGTACTTGCAGAATAAAATTTAGATAACTAATAGTAATTAAACCCTCGCCTTTTGCGAGGGTTTTTTTATTTTTGTTTTTAATCTGATTCAAACTTTTGTTTCATGAAATCTACGTCTATTGAAATACCAAAATATATACTCATTATCCTGTATATCCTTACAGGTTCATTACCTAATTTTAGTGCTATTGACATACTTGCACCACAGTGGATTTATTTGGCTTCAATTAACTTGATTACTTGCGTATATCTACTTTTCTTTAACAATACCTATACAACTTCATTAAGTAAGCTTTTCAGTACAGTTTATATATACATATATATATTTTACCTTTTTTGGAACGCATTATCTTATTTCTATGCTGTTAATCCTGTTGAAACGTTAATAAATTTACCAAGAATTGGTAACACATTTTTTGCTATATTTTTTTGTTATTTACTCATTTCTGGACTCCAAGAAAAGATTAAATATGTATCAATTGTTTTCTTTTTGTTTCTTTTTGCCGAGATGGTTTCGTACTATTATGATCTTTCAGAAGTCTATCCACGCGAAGGTCTACGGGTTATCGCAATAAAGGGATTTGCAGGCAACAAAAATATTACAGCAGCCTCGATTGCATTTAAGATACCCTTTGTTATTTACATGTTATTTTCCTATAAAAATAATTTTTTAAAAACAATTTCATATGTCATCTTGACGTTAGGAATATTCGCCATCACGTTAATTGAGGCTAGGGCTGCAATATTAAGCACGGTATTAGTTTTTGTAGCAATACTTGTTTATTTAATATACCAATCTTTAAAAAGTGAACGAAATATTAAATTATCATTAAATCAGATTTTCTTATTTATTTCGCCGTATGTAATAGCATTTGTTATAAACATTTTTGCAACTAGTTTTGCTAGTGATAAGTACAGAAAGGTAGCTATAACTGACACTCTGGCAAAAATTTCCTTTACTGAGGAATCTTCTAATGGTAGATTTGATTATTGGGGTGATGCTTGGAATTATATTAAAGAAAACCCCATATTTGCTTCGGGATTAGGCAACTGGAAAATTGAGTCTATTGACAAGGGTAAAGAACATATAAGCGGATATACTGTTCCTTATCATGCACATAACGATTTCATTCATGTATTCGCTGAAAGCGGATTGATTGGAGGCTTATGCTATTTATCCCTTTTTATTCTAATCGTTTTTTATGTTTTTAAAATATTTCAGGTAAATTATCAATCTAAAAAAATTATCGAGCTTAAGTACTTTATTTTACTATTGCCACTAATAGTGTATGGAATAGATGCGTTACTTAATTTCCCAGTCGCAAGGCCCTTAATGCAGTCATCCTTGGCTATTTACTTAGGATTAATTCTTTCGTTGTACACAACAAATTGTATAGATAATAAGAATTTAATTAATGAAAAGATAGGAAAAGGTTTACTGTTTTTTATTTTCATATTACTTATTCCTGGGTTATATATTCATATTTTATCATATAAATCACTTACTCAGCAAGGAAGGCTCTTATATGAATTCAATAATGCGCAATATACTTATAAGCGTGAAGAGCTTGATGAAATATCTCATACCTTTCCTAATCTTACTGAAACAGCTATGCCAATTAAAGCGATGAAAGCGAGGTATTATTATCTTTCTGGCAATAAAGAGGAAGCTCACAAAATGGCATTAGCAGGAATTGAAGACAACCCAAAAATACACTTTGGGACTAGCCTTAAAGCGACTTTTTATTTAGAGGAAAATAAAATTGATAGTGCTTATTACTATGCTAAAAAAGCTTTTGATGGGTTACCCAATAATATGCCTCATTACGACATATACATGAGAACTTTGGCTTTTAAAAAAGATGCCTCTGCAATTAACGAGGCTTTTAATAGAGTTCAAAAACTGGCAGGCAATACAAAGGGAATATGGACAATATATTTAAGAACACTAGCTTTAACAAGATCATTAGGAGATCCATTTTCAATGGCTAAAGCCCAAGAAGGATTTAATTTGTTTCCTACGGATGAAAATATTTTTCAATTATATAGAATTCTTACCTACGGGCAGTCCAAAATAGCTACCGCTGATCAATATTCAAGAGAAGCAAAAAAAATATTTGATAATGGAAATTTTGCCTCTGCGGCTGAACTATATACAAAGGCATTTGAAAATGATCCACTTCAATATAGTCACTCATTAAATGCAGCACTTACATTTTATAAAAATAAAGATTATAAAAATTCAATAAAATATCTTTCATTATCGAAATCATCTAAAGACCCTCAGGTAGTAGAAAAGGCCTTTAGATTTCTCGGTTTAAGTCACCTACAGTTGGGAGACTCAGAAAAGGCTTGTGCAAACTTTATTCAGTTGTTAAATAGATTTCCAAAAAGAATGTATCAACAAGAATTTATAAACTATTGTAGGAAAAAATAGTAAATATTATGGTCAGAAAAATATGCTGTATAGGTGCCGGTTATGTTGGGGGTCCTACTATGGCTGTTATAGCTCACGAATGTCCTGAAATCATCGTAAACGTTTTAGATAGTAATAAAGAAAAGATTAAAGCATGGAATTGCGTGGATTTAGGTAAATTACCTGTTTATGAACCAGGTTTAGCTGAAATAATTGAAGTTACAAGAAACAGAAATCTTTTTTTTAGTGATGATTTTGATAAAATAATTTCTGAATCAGAAATTATTTTTCTGGCTGTAAACACTCCTACAATGAAAACTGGTCCAGGCAAGGGCTACGCTGCTGATCTTTCGAATGTTGAATTATGTGCAAAAATTATAGCACACAACTCAAAATCAAACAAAATAATTGTTGAAAAGTCTACTTTACCAGTTAAAACAGCTGAAAAAATTAAGGAAATTCTCTCAAAAAATAACATAAACAAAGTTCATTTTGAAGTTTTGTCTAATCCAGAATTTCTAGCTGAAGGGACAGCGATAGAAAACTTATATAAATCCGACAGGGTTTTGATTGGGGGGGAGTCGTCGCAAGCATCACAAAAGGCAATTAAATTGCTTATAGATATTTATAAAAAATGGATTCCTGAAGAAAAAATTTTAATCACAAACATATGGTCTTCAGAATTATCAAAATTAGCATCTAATGCTATGCTGGCCCAAAGAATTTCTTCAATAAATAGTTTGTCGGCTTTGTGCGAAAAAACAGGAGCATCTATAAATGAATTATCAAAAGCTATAGGCTTAGACGCGCGAATAGGTCCAAATTTTTTAGAAGCATCTGTGGGTTTTGGAGGTAGTTGTTTTAAAAAAGACATCTTAAATTTGGTTTATTTAGCGAAAACTTTTGATCTATACGAAGTTGCAGAGTACTGGGAGCAGGTTGTTAAGATTAATGAATACCAAAAAAATAGATTTACTTCCAAGATCCTAGATTATTTTAAATATGATGTTAAAGACATAAAAATATCTGTTTTAGGTTGGGCATTTAAAAAAAACACAAATGATAGCCGCGAATCTGCTTCAATTTTTGTAGCTGTAAATTTGTTGGAAAATGGGGCAAAGCTCCAAATTTATGACCCAATGGTCAAACAAAATAAAATAATATTTGATATTTGTCTTTTACTTGAAGATAAAGGTTTTAATAAATT
>CACHSA010000029.1 GCA_902582405.1 uncultured Bacteroidota bacterium
TAAATTAACTTTACAGAAAACGCATCTGTAGCTCCCGCGTCAAGAATCGCATCAATGACTTTTTCTTCGTTTTGTGAGTCAGCCATAGCTAAAAAACATCCTCCACCTCCTGAACCAACGATCTTAGTAGCCTTAGCTCCTGCACCTTTTGCAGCATTCATCATAGAAAGCATTTCATTTGGAGTGTTGTTTAATTTTTTATCAAGAATCTCTTGGTGTGCATTGATGAGCTTGGCTATTTTATTTGTGTCATGATTTGGATTTTCAAATTCCAATAATGCACTTTGAGTTATTTCGTGATTAAAAATAGCTGCGTAGAAATATGGGTGAAGGTCAAACGGCAAGTTTTTTCTAAAATCATAAAAATCTTGTTTTTTTGCATCATGGATTTTAAAATTTGGGTTGTATTTCTGGACCAATTTTATTGCTTTTAGGGCACCATCTTTTAATTTTGTTAAAATTTCTTGTGTTTTCTTTTCAATTCCTGAATCACCAATTATTAAACCTCCAAGATTAACACTCAATTTTTTACATGTGGTCTCTAAGGTATTGATATAAAGCATTCCGCCAATTGAAATGGTATATTGATCCATTAAACCCCCAGCTTCATTAAATTCTAAAACTTCACTTTCGTAAGCCCACTTTGCATATTGTTCATCTTTAAATTTATTGTTGGGGAGAGCAACTTTTGTTAAAAACCTTAGCCATGCTACCGTAAGGGCAGAAGAACTTGATAAACCTGCGTTAATTGGGATGTCTCCTTTTATTTCAATGTTATATCCTTTGTTTAATATAATTCCACTTCTTCTTAAAACCCGCAATGAGGATCTTAGGTAATCCCCTTTTTTTAAAATCTCCATGGGTTCATTTAAATTAATATTGATTTCTGAATCAAAATCAATTAATTTCAACTGAAGATATTCTTTGCCGTTTGGCTCCCCCTTAATTCTGATAAATCTGTCTATAGTTCCCGCAATAACCGGTAAAGTCAAATAATCCTGGTGATCTCCAAAAAAACATATTCTCCCAGGAGCCTTAGTTTCAATCATTTTAGACTTAGATTCAATTAAATAAAATAATTGTATAATATACGGATATTATATCCTTTATTGAATCACAAAACTAAAAATTTTGGATAGATCTTAGCATTAAATTTGTTTAAAATGCTGAATTTTAATAATAAACCAACTGTTATTATATCTTTATGTTTAATTTGTATTTGTAATGGTTCATGATATATCCAAATTAAAGGAGGTAGCTGGATCTTTTCCAACAGGGGTTACAGTTGTAACAATAAAAAAACCTTCCGGAGATATTCACGGCATGACTGCAAGTTCATTCCTCTCTTTATCACTAAACCCACCAATGATTCTTTTTGCGGTAAAAAAAGAAAATGAGATTACATCATATTTAAAAAAGAAGAAAAAGATGGGAATCAGTATTCTTTCTGAAGACATGGTAGATGAAAGTAATCATTTTGCTAACCTTAAGTTAATGAAAGAACCACCTGTTTTTTATGATAAAGACGAAGTTAAAATTTTAAAGGGTTCGATCGCCTGGTATTCAGTTGAAGTCAGTAAAATTTACAGTGAAGGTGATCATATAATAGTTATTTGTGGAATTAAGAGTTTAGATATTAAATCAAAAAAAAATCCACTCTTATACTATAGAGGGTATTCCAAAATAAAAATTTAGTTAGATTTTTTTTTAAAATTAAATTTTTCTCTTGGAAAAAACACTAGATTTGTAGATCACATTTTGTGAATGTTGTTTAACATTGCTTTTTGCAATGTGTCGTAGAGACCAATGAAGAGCTTTCCATAAGGAGGGCTTTTTTTGTTAATTGTCTAGTATAATTGGTCCACCAGCAGAATTAATTTTGTTTTCTAAAGGATTAATTTTTTTGTTTATCAACTCTTCGATAAGAGGTTTAATATTTTCATTAATTTGTCTTGCCATATTTAAACTTTCTAAGTGTAATTTTGTTGGTCCATATGAAGAAGAAAGTCCCTGACTAGCAACTCTGATTCTATTAAACAATGTTGGGAGATTTTTTTCTCCAATTTCTGATTTAGATTCATTCCCGAAAACTTTTCTCTTTATTGATAAAAGTGAACTTCTTAAACTACTAAAATCCAAAACTAATTTTTTGGTATCAATTGGAGTATTTTCAATTGCTATTTTAAGGAATTTCACTTTTTCATCAATTGTTTTTAATTTATATTCTATAGATTCTATCTCATTATAAACCTCGAAATAGTCATCCACATATTTATCATAATCTTCAAAACTAGTCCCCTTTAATGTACTTTTATAAATTGGCTTAAGTTCAAAGCTTTCCTTTTCACTTAATTTTGTTGTCACCCCATTTTCAACCAGATATAGTGTAGCACTGTATTTCCCAGGTTTTACAATAGGCCCTTTCAAATTATAATTTTTGTTAGAATCTGTAACAGATCCTTTAAACATATGTCTTAAATCCCAGGTTATTCTGTGGGTTCCTCTTCTCGCTCTTTCCTTTAAATGTCGGATTATATTCCCATTTTCATCTTCAATTAAAATTTTAATATATGCAGGAGTTTCATTTTTTTCCTCGTCAAGTTCATTGTAACCAGGGAAAGGTACATTTAGTAGTTTTTGGTTGAGACGTTTTTCAATTTTTTTTCTTTTTTCATTTTTAGTTTCATAGCTATCACTTAGATGGTATGTCATTGTAACTCCATACTTTGGATTTTTAGCTAAGTAAAAATCAGCACCAGTATTACCCAAATTACTTCTTTGTATAAACCATTTACCGTTTTTAATTGGGAATAAGTGGCCTTTAGTTTTTAAATTTTCATTGCTAAAATTTCTTAAAGGGCTAAAGTCGTCTAATACGTAAAACCCTCTTCCAAAAGAAGCCGCTACAAGATCATTTTCTCTTTTTTGAATTACCAAGTCCCTGAAACTCATATTTGGGGTACCATTTAGTTTTTGCCAATTTTTACAACCATTCAATGAGGTATAAATGCCAAATTCGGTAGCAAGAAAAAATAAATCCTTCTCTATGTGGTCTTGTACAATTCGCCATAAAAGTGTTTTTTCAGGAAGATCATTTGAAATAGGCATCCAGGAATTCCCTTGATCTTCACTTTTAAAAAGGTAAGGGTTGAAATCACCCTCCTTATGGTTGTCTAAAACAACATACACAATATTTTCATTATGGATGTCTGCTTTTATATCGTTTACAAAACTTCTCCTTGGAAGGCCTAATGAAGTGACTGGAATTTTTTTCCAATTTTTTCCACCATCTTTTGTTATTTGAATAAATCCGTCATCTGTTCCCACATAAATTAAACCTTTTTTAATCGGAGATTCACTTAATGAAGTAATGGTATTGTAATTTGACATGGCACCAACATCCCAGGAATTGTCCCAGGATTGTTTTCTTCCCATAATAGGAAGTTCAATTCTATTTTCGTTTCGCGTTAGATCCCCAGATATAGGAATCCAACTATCCCCTCTATTTTCCGATTTCCAAACTCTGTAGGATGCGAAATATATTGTTGATGGATTATGTGGAGATACTATAATGGGAGCATCCCAATTAAATCTTTCATGAGGTTCATTAATTCCAGCTTGAGGTTGAATAAATGTTTGTTCACCTGTGATTAAATCAATTCTATGTAAGCCACCTTGCTGTGTTTCTGCATAAATTAAGTTATTAAACTGTGGGTCAGTTGCAGATTGGTGACCATCAGCAAAGAGAGTTTTATACCAATGTTTATTACTTATCCCTTCAATTTCATCAGTTGCTGAAGGACCCCCAGCAGATCCATTGTCTTGTGTACCTCCAAAAATATGGTAAAATGGTTCCGTGTTGTTTACCGCCACTTTGTAGAATTGAGTTAAAGGTAAATTTTTAATGTATCTCCAATTTTCAGCTAAATCAAAACTTTCATAAATACCTGCGTCAGTTCCAATTAATAAATAATCAGGATCATTTTTTTTAAAGGCTATAACATGATTGTCAGAATGTTTTTTATTCTCTTTAAGTTGTTCAAATGTTTTTCCACCATCTTCAGATGTTAGAACTCTCACATTCATTAAATATAATCTATCGAATTTGTGAGGACTAGCAAAAAGCTCTTGGTAATAGTGAGGACCTGTAGCACCAGAAACTGCGTTAGACATTTTATTCCAAGATTCACCACTATTCTCGGATTTATAAACTCCACCGGTAGTTCTTTCTAACTCAATAGCTGCGTATAGTACATCCGGTTTTTGAGGGGATATTGCTAGACCTATTTTACCCATATTTACAGTAGGAAGATCATCCTCATCTATTTTACCATCACCATTTGAATCTTGATTATTGGGAAGGCCTTTATATAATTTTTTCCATGTTTCTCCACCATCAACGGACTTATGAATTCCTGAACCTGGACCTCCTCCCATAAAAGCAGCAACAGTCCTGTGTCTGTCCCATGTTGCTGCATATAAAACATCAGGATTTCTAGGATCAACTAAAATATCTGTTGCTCCTGTCCATTGGCTATTTCCCAAAACTTTTTTCCAATTTTTTCCACCGTTTGTTGTCTTGTAAACCCCTCTTTGTCCGCCTTTTTTCCATAGAGGTCCTTGAGCAGCCACCCAAACAATGTTTGAATTTTCTGGATGAACGATGATTTTAGAAATATGTTCTGTCTTAATTAAACCCATATTTGTCCAATTTTTTCCACTATCGGTAGATTTGTAAATACCATCGCCGTAACCAACGTGTCTTCCACCAACATTTTCCCCTGTCCCTACCCAGATTGTATCTGAATTATTTGGATCAATGGTAACACATCCTATAGAATAGGAGTTTTCATCATCAAACAAGGGAATCCATGTTGTGCCTGAATTTAGTGTTTTCCAAACTCCTCCAGAACCAACGGCGACATACCAAATATTTTCGTTATTTGAATCAATTGCAATATCCGCAATCCTTCCAGAGAGAAAAGCAGGGCCAATATTTCTAAAATTAAAATCGTTAAGTGAAACCTTACTATATGCTTTAGAACTTATTTTTCTTTTGTTTTGTGAAAACGAATAAGAAGCCGATAAAACAAAAAATGAAATTAAAAATGCCAAAAATTTATTATTCCTAAAAATCATACCTTTTTTTAAATATAAATTTATTTAAATAAATTCAAAAACACTAAAATTAAAGAGCATGGATTAAAATATAATCTAGGCGGTTATTCCAATTATTTCACCGTAACCTTCAATATGTATTGTTTTCAAAATTGCTGGTATTAAAAATGTTTCCCCTTTTTTAAATGAGTATTTTTTGCTTTTATAATTGATAGCAACAGTACCATCCAAACAAACAAAAATCCAAAACGAACTATCCATAAAAATTTCCTGGCTATCGTTACCATTAATTTTTAAATAGTAAATTTTAAAAAAAGTATTTTCAATTATGGGATTAAGTTTATTCGCTGTTAAATCATATTTTAATTTTTCGATATTAACATCTGAAAAATTTATTGATGAAATCGCAGATTCTTGGTGAAGTTCCCTTTTTTTTCCTGTTTTGGGATTTAATCTCTCATAGTCGAATATTCTATATGTAATATCTGAACTCTGTTGGACTTCAAGAAGTAACATTTTTCCATTTAGAGCGTGCACCGTACCAGATGGCACAAAAAAAGCATCTTTTGGCTCCACTTTAAAACAGTTTAAAATTTTATCTACAGTTTTTTTATTTAAATTTTCGTTAAATATATTTTTGTCTACTTTTTTATTGAAACCGAGCGAGAGGTTGGCGTTTTTTTCTGTTTCAATTATGAACCACATCTCGCTTTTTCCAAATGAATTGTGACTAGCCCTTGCACTTTCGTCATTAGGATGAACTTGTATAGATAAAGGTTTATTTACGTCAATAAATTTTATTAAAAGAGGAAAGTTTAAACCATATTTTTTATAAACTTTATTACCTAAAATCTCAATAGGATATTTTTCGATTATTTCGTTAAGTTTGTTATTTTTAAAATATCCAGTATTTACAACTGACTCAAAGCCCTTAATAACAGAAACCTCCCAAGATTCACCATAGTTTTTCATTAAATTTTTAAGTGAAAAAAAATTTTCAAGTTTTTTACCACCCCAAATCTTTGGTATTAATTTCTTTTTAAATGACATTGGGTAAAAGGAGACGGATTTTCTCAATGGGAAAAATTTATTGTGATATGTAGCTGGGTAAATCTTCAGGTTTTTCGCAACAGAGTTGATCCATTATTTGTTGAAATTGTTTTTTCAAAATTGAAATGGTATGATTACCACCTTTTGAACCAAGGGCCGCTGTACCATACATAAAAGGCCTACCCATAAAAACAAATTTCGCTCCAATAGCTAAAGCTCTAGCAATATCTGGACCACTTCTAAAACCGCTGTCAATCATAATTTCAATTTTATTTTTATCTATTTGCTTTACTATTTTACTTAGAGATTTAATTGAAGAATTTCCTGCGTCAAGCTGTCTTCCACCATGGTTTGAAACAATAATTCCATCAAAACCAATCTTTATTGCATCTTTTGCATCGCTAATTGATGAGACTCCTTTTAGAACTAAATTTCCTTTCCATTTTTCTCTAATGGGCTTAATTATTTCTGGATTTATTCTGCCAGAAAATGTTCTATCCATGAATTTACCTAATTGCCTCATTGACATATTTTTTTTAATGTAAGGGGTAAGGTTTTTAAATCTAGGCTGTCCATATATTAGTGTATTTATAGCCCAATTTGGCTTTCCAAGTATTTGTAATATGTTTTTTAAAGTTAGTTTAGGTGGCATTGACAGACCTGAAATAATTTCCTTAGCTCTGTAACCAAATGTTGGTACGTCAGCTAAAACAACTAATGTTTTACATCCTGAATCGTAAGCTCTTTTTAGTATATCTTTTCTTAAATTTTTATCTATTGGATTATATAATTGAAACCAAAAATTACCATCAGTCAATCTTGCAGTTTTTTCTATGTCCATTGTGGTAACTGAACTTAAGATAAACGGAATATTGTGTTTCATTGCAGACTTTGCTAAAATTTCAGAAGAATTTGGCCATATCAGCCCTTGAAGCCCAACAGGTGAAATTCCAAAAGGGACATCATATTCTAATCCAAAAAGATTTGTTTTTGTTGAACTAGATTTATAGTTTCTTAAATATCTGGGTTCTAGTATAATTTCTTTTAAATCTTGAATGTTACGATTCAAATTTTCTTCATTATTACATCCCCCATCCAAATAGTCGAAAGCAAATTCAGGAATATTTTTTTTGGCCTTTAATCTTAATGATTCAATTGTAGGGTAATTTCTAATTATATCAGTATCCATTATAGTAGTTTTATATCTTAATATTAAT
>CACHSA010000030.1 GCA_902582405.1 uncultured Bacteroidota bacterium
ATAAACCAAACCCAAATAATTCAAAAAATTTATACAAACAAGGAATAATTATGAATATAACAAATCCTAAAGTTGGTTTATTTTTTTGGTTATTTTTCCCTAATTTCTTGTTTAGTTCAGAAATTAAAGAATCATTTCAATACTTTATTTTGTGTTCAATTTTTATTATTCAGGTTTTTGTGATTTTTTCACTTACAGCATACTTTTCATCTAGAGTTTCAAATATTTTGAAATTAGAATTTTTAAAACCAATCAATGGAGTTATCTTAATAATACTAGCTCTTTATATAATACTATCATAATCTATCTGATAACCTGATTGTTCTTATATTTAAGAAAGATTGAGCAAAGGACTTAATTTCAATGTTTTTTTAATAAATTTGCTTGCAACTATTTTTATTCTAGTTGCAATGACAAGCAAATCAATTTACAAAATCCAGGAAGGTCTAACATTCGACGATGTATTACTTGTTCCAAAATACTCCGAAGTATTACCTAGAGAGGTTGAAGTCAAGACCAATTTTTCCAAAAATATTCCATTAAATATTCCCGTAATTTCAGCTGCAATGGATACGGTTACGGAAAGTCAAATGGCAATTGCACTTGCACGTGAGGGAGGAATAGGTGTTTTACACAAAAATATGTCGATTGAAAAACAAGCTAGTAAAGTAAAATTTGTTAAAAGAGCTGAATCTGGTATGATTTTGGATCCAGTGACTCTCCCTTTAGACGGACAAGTTTCTGATGCTAAGGAATCTATGAAGAAAAATAATATCGGAGGAATACCAATAATATCAAAAAACGGTAAACTATGCGGAATAGTTACAAATAGGGATTTACGTTTTGAAAGGAACGGAAAAAGATTAATTAAAGATGTTATGACATCTAAAGATCTTATAACAGTTGGTCCAAACACATCCCTGAAGGATGCAGAAAAAATCTTACAGAAACATAAAATAGAAAAATTACCAGTTGTTGACGATTCATATAGATTAGTAGGTTTAATTACTTATCGCGACATAACAAAGCAAACTGTTAAACCTATTTCAAACAAAGACAAATATGGAAGACTTCGTCTAGCTGCTGCTGTTGGTGTTACTGATGATGCAATTGAAAGAACACAGGCTTTGGTTAGTGCTGGTGTAGATGCTATTGTAATTGATACTGCTCATGCACATTCAAAAAGGGTGGCAGATATATTAAGAGAAATTAAAAAGAATTTTAAAGATTTAGATGTGATAGTAGGGAACATTGCAACTGGCGATGCTGCAAAGTTTTTAGTTGATTTGGGTGCTGACTCAATTAAGGTAGGTATTGGACCTGGTTCAATTTGTACAACCAGGATTATTGCTGGTGTTGGATATCCTCAATTATCAGCAATCATGTCAGTTTCAAATGCGATCAAAGGATCTGGTATACCTGTAATTGCTGACGGGGGAATCCGATATACTGGGGATTTACCAAAAGCGATAGCAGCTGGTGCAGATTGCGTTATGCTTGGTTCTCTTCTGGCTGGTACAAAAGAGTCTCCTGGTGAGACGATCATATTTGAGGGCAGAAAGTTCAAATCTTACAGAGGAATGGGTAGTGTAGAGGCGATGAAAAAGGGAAGTAAAGATCGTTATTTTCAAGATGTGGAAGATGATATAAAAAAGCTTGTTCCAGAAGGAATTGAGGGACGAGTACCCTACAAAGGTGAAATTTTCGAGAGTATTCAGCAATTGATGGGAGGATTAAAAGCTGGTATGGGTTATTGTGGAACAAAAAATATTAAAGAATTAAAAAGTAGAGGTGAATTTGTTAGAATCACGTCAGCAGGAGTAACAGAAAGTCATCCCCATAATATAGAAATCACTAAAGAAGCTCCTAACTATTCAAGGTAAATTACCTGGCAAAGAATTTATAAGTTAAAATTTTGTTTGAAAGCTCAATTCTTAAAATATACATAGTTTCTTTTTCTAAGTTAATATTTTGTTTGAATTTGCTTAATTCAATATTATAAAAAACTGCGACTTTATTTCCGATTATAGTGTAAACAGAGACATTTGCATTTCCATTTAATCCTTCTATGTTTAAAATACCATCTTTATAAATCAATTTTGCTGAAGATTTTTGTGAAAAATTGTTAAACCTATAAAATAATGGCTGACTGTTGTTTCTCGGGTAGATAAAGCTATTTTTAAGATTAAAAAAATTAAAAATCACTAACAATAAAATTAGAAACCTCATATTTCTTAATTTTGTGCAAGTTATAACAATATTATAAATTAAAAAAAACCTCACAATCCAAACTAAATAACTTTCATTTATTTGTTTAAATAAATTTTTTTGTATGCGAATTTTAATTTTGTTTTTACTTTTTGTTTACTGTAACGATTTTCAGCAGAATGAGAATAGAAAAAAAATTGCTAGAGTTAATTCAATTTTTTTGTATGAATCAGATCTATTAAGTGAATTAAATACGGGTTTGTCATATGAAGATAGCATAATTATTTCCACCTCTATTATTAACGATTGGGCAATAAAGAATCTTATTTACAATCAATCACTTTTGTATTTGGATGATTCAATTCAGAGAGACTTATCAAAAATGGTTGAAAAATATAAGTTGCAACTATGGACGGACACTTATAGAAACTTTTTATCAAGCTCGAATTCAATGTATAAAATTGACAGTTTAGATAAAATAGACTATTATAAAAAAAATAAAAATAGTTTTAAATTAAAGGAAAACATTTACAATGTTGCTTACATTATTTTGCCTAAGGGGAATAATAATTTAAAATTGATTATGTCAAGATTAAGAAATTTTTCTAAAACCGATTTATCTTTTCTTGATTCTCTAAACTATCAATTCAATGATTTCATATTAAACAAATCCCTTTGGTTAAATAAAACAGATTTATTAAAAAAAATCCCTTTAATAAACAGTTTTAATTTTGACCTGGATTTAAAAAGTAAAGATTTTTTTGTTTATAAAGATTCGTTAGAGGTATATTTGCTAAAAGTTTTTAACTATAATAAGTATAGTAATCCAGCTCCCTATTAAGTAGTTAAAGGCAATATTGAAAAAATTTTAATCAATAGACAAAAAATAAGATTTTTTAAAAATTTTGATAAAGAAATCCTAGACAATGCAATTCAAACTAAACAATTTGAAATTTTTCCTTAAGTTCTTATTTTTCTTACTTTTTTTAAGTTCCAAATTTCAAAATATCTTTTGCCAGGATAATTATAGGTTCAAATTAGATGGAGTAGCTTCAGTAGTAGGTGACTATGTTATTTTAGATTCAGATATAGATAAAACATTCTCAGAAATGGAATCTCAAGGTATCCCCACAAAAAATGTAACTAAGTGTGAACTTTTAGGGAAGTTAATGGAAGACAAGCTTTATGCACATCACGCAATTCAAGATAGCCTTGAGGTAAGTGATACTGAGATTTATTCTTATGTTGATCAAAGCATAGAATATTTTACAGAACAAATTGGAAGCTTGGAGAAAGTACTAGAATTCTATAATAAAAGTGATGAATTATCCTTTCGTGATGAGCTATATCAGTTAAATAAAATCCAAAAATTGTCTCAACTTATGCAGGCAAAAATAGTTGATGATGTCGAGGTTACTCCAGAAGAGGTAAAGTTATTTTATGAGTCAATTCCTAGAGCTGATTTGCCTGTTTTTGGTACTGAGTTGGAAATTTCTCAAATCGTTATCGAACCTAATGTTAGTGATGAAGAAAAAAAGAGGGTAATAGACCTTTTAAATTCCTTTAAGAATGACGTTGAAGAAAAAGGTTTAAGTTTTGCCTCTAAGGCTATTTTATATTCGCAGGATCCTGGTTCAAGAGCAAGTGGAGGAAAATATACACTCCACAGAAAAAGACCTAGAATGGTAAAAGAATTTAGAGATGTTGCCTTTAGTCTTGAAGAAGGAGAAATTTCTAGTCCATTTAAAACTGAATTTGGATGGCATATTTTGACTGTTGAAAAGATTAAAGGTCAGCAGGTTGATATTAGACACATACTAATCACTCCAAATGTTGAACAAGCAAAGCTTGACGAATCTAAAAGGCTATTAGATACAATAAGAAAAAGAATTATTGAAAAGGAAATTAAATTTTCTGATGCTGCGTTCAATTATTCTTATGAAAAAGAAACGAGAAATAACGGAGGGAAATTAGTAAATCCTGTTACTGGAGATACGCGCTTTGAATTGACCAAAATGGATCCGAAACTTTACAATCAAGTTAAAAATCTAAGTGAGGGTCAGATATCACTTCCCTTACTAGAGACCGACCGTTCAGGTTTGAAGAAATATAAGATTATTATGGTGTCAAAAAGATTTCCAGAACATGTAGCTAAATTTTCTGAAGATTTTATAAAAATAAAGGACTTAGCTCTAAAAGATAAGCAATTAAAAGCTATTCAAAAGTGGTTAAGAATCAAAATAGACGAAACTTTTGTTAATGTCAATAAATCATTTAGAAATTGTGATTTCTCTAATGACTGGTCCAAAAACTAGCTGGTTTATTTGAAATATTTTTTTGGTACAAATAACATTCCAAAACATTCCCCATCCTCTTTGCAAATGTTTTTATGGTGTATTTTGTGAGCTCTTCTTATTCCTTTAGCATACCGATTGTTAATATTTCTAAATATTTTAAATCTTCTATGTATAAAGATATCGTGAACTACAAAATAAGTAAATCCATAACAAAAAATACCAATCGATACAGGAAGTCCAAGCCAAAATGAGAACTCTCCCCATAAAATAACAAAGAAAATACTTGGAATTGCGTAAACTAAAAAAAACAAATCATTTTTTTCAAACCATGAGTCATGATCTTTTTTGTGGTGATCTTTGTGCCACGACCACAAAAAACCATGCATAATATACTTATGAGAAAACCAAGCAACGAATTCCATAAATAGAAAAGTGAAAACTAAAATTAATATCCAAACTACATTCCACATATTATTTGTAAGTTTTAAGACGATAATTTAAGTAAGATTCCGCTAGTAGACCCATTTTTACATAATTAGGAATTCGAATCCTAGTTGAAATTATAAATTTTGAGGGTGTTTTTTTAAGTTTTTTTAACAAACTATAATAATATCTATATGCTGTATATACTCCAAACCTAGCATTATTTGGAAGCATATAAATCCCTTTTAGACCATTTTTAAAATCATTTTCAATTTCTGATATAATGTTCTGTTTATCTTCTTCAGTAAAATTTAAAAAATCAATTTTTGGGAAATATGACCTATTGAGGTTTTCAAAGTCATTTTTTATATCTCTAAGAAAATTTATTTTTTGAAAAGCAGATCCTAGTGACATAGCATATTCCTTTAATTCAGTGTATCTCTTTATATTACCATTAACAAAAACTTTCAAACACATTAGACCTACAACATCTGCTGAGCCATAAATATATTCATTATAATCTGATTTTGTTAAATATTTTTTTTTGTGTAAATCCCACCTCATGCTTTTCATAAAAGAATCTACCAATTCCATGTCAAAATTATATCTGTGATATGTATGTTGAAATGAATTTAAAATTGGGTTTAAACTTATTTTCTCTTTTATGGAATTTTTCAAGTCTTTTTCAAAACGATTAAATAATCTTTCTTTTTCATAATTGTGAAGTGAATCTACAATTTCGTCTGAAAGTCTAACAAATCCGTAAATATTATATATGTCTTGTTGGATATTAGAAGATAACATTTTTGTAGCTATGGAAAAGGAAGTACTGTATGATTTTGTAACCCTTTCACTACATTTTTCTGAGACAATATCAAAAAGCTCTTTCATTATCTTAAAAAGACTTTAATTCTTTAATAAAAATACAAAAAAACTATATAAAGACTGGTTGTGATAGAAATTGTTCAATAAAAACTTTGTGGTCACTATGAACAAATATATTTTCTGGTAGAGAATTAGAATCTAGTTGCTTTGCTTGAGGCCCAAAAAGAGATAACTTGTTTTTTGAATCAATAATATAAATATCATTAAAGAAATTAACAAACTTGGATAAATCGTTTTTTGATGGTTGAACAGTAATATAGGTGACAAAATGCAAAGGATTATTTTTTGACAGAAGAGTTTTTAAACTTTTCAATGGAATTGACTGACCCAAAAATATAGTTTGGTAACCTTTGCTTAAAATTAAATAATTAAGAAAAAGGATGCTTAGTTCGTGAATTTCGTTGTCAGGTAAAAAGAGAACAAATTTTGGTAAAGATTCATCAGCAATAAATTTATTTTGGAATTTTTCAGTTTGTACGTGAATTTTTTGCTTAATAAGGCTTGTTATAAAATGTTCATGAGAAGGACAGATTGCTCCAGTCTGCCACAAAATTCCCAATTCTGTCATTAATGGAACAAATATTTTGAAAAATACAAATTCGAACCCATAATTTTCAAATAGAATTTTGTATTTGCTATCAAACATTCCAACATCAAAATTAACCATAGCCAATTTCAGGGAATTAATAGAGATTTTTTCTGAACTGTTTTCTAAGGCAATTTCTCTGACAAGAAGAGGTATACTGTTTGACTCTAAATTAGCAATCTTTGAAATTTTAAAACCATTTTTGTATAATAAGGTTATATTCAATAGCTTTCGTAAGCTCTCAAGTGAATACCTCCTAATATTTGTATCTGTTCTTTCTGGAGAAAGGAGTTTATATCTTTTTTCCCATATCCTAATTGTATGAGCTTTAATCCCAGATATGTGTTCGAGATTTTTAATACTAAAACTACTTTTCACCTTCTTCATATTCCTTAACTCATTAAATAGCAATCAAATATATAAAAAAAAAGATTAAAGTACGCACGAGAAGACTCGAACTTCCAAGAGATAAATCTCATTAGGCCCTCA
>CACHSA010000031.1 GCA_902582405.1 uncultured Bacteroidota bacterium
TGTTGGAGATACAACAATAGAAGGGGAAAAAACACTTATTGTAACCTCATCAGAAATAGTATCGCATTGGGTATTGAGCTTTCTTGTTTTAACCCTATACTTTGTATTGTCAAGAGATATGTTTAGTGGCTGAACAATTAATGTAGCAGAATTTACTCCTGTGTAATTTGCCTCAGGCGGATCAACAGTAATATCCTCCCAAATAGTGCCATTATAAACTTGCCACTGATAAATAGAATCGTCAGGATCTGTAGTAACCACAGAAAAAGAATTTGTGTCGCTCACGCAAACAGAAACAGAGGTGGGTTGGGAGGTGATTGAAACAAGAGCCGTCGCCTCTTGAAAATCAAAAATAGAATTTGAATCTGTATCCAGAGGAGTAATATAGCCTCCTTGCCCTAAAACTTTGCCAACTAGGTCTACATTTACAGGGCTAATTCCTAAAACACCGTTATTATCATTATCAATAAAACCTGCCTCTACTGTGTCAAAACAAATATCATTATCACTGTCAAGATCTTTGTAATCTGGTATTCCGTCTGCATCTGTATCTAAAAAACGATCTTTTAAATTTAAATCGAAAACAAATGTAGATGTTGCATTGATATTTTTATTTGTGTGCTTTATTTGAAAAGAACTAATATCTCTTGAGGAAAAATTCGGTGGATCAACTAAATTTCCAGCTGCTGAGTTAAATTTAAATAGAATTTCATTACTGGTAAATGAAGTAACTCCAGATTCATAAACACCATCAAAATCAGTATCAACAAGCAACTTATTATTATAATCTTGTAATGTTATTGATTTATCGTTCGGTAAAACAGACAATGAAAATGATTCATTAAATATTACAGTCCGTGTTGAGATTCCTGTTGAAAAGACCATATTAACTGGCTCAGAAAAATTTAAATTAAAATCCAATTTTTCATTGAATCCAGGACCATGAGTTGAAGTTACTAAACCATTAACACTTCCTATTAAATAAGAATTGGTTGTGGATGTTATATTGGTTGTAATTGATGATGTATTTGAACTACTATCACTAAAATTTAAAACTGGATTAAATAAATCTGACAAATCAATAACTGTGTCACCATTCGACTCAGTTGTATTTAAAATTCCATCGTTATCTATATCTAAATCAATGTTGTCTAAAATATTATCAGAATCAAAATCAGGAGGGCAGATTGATACTGATATTTCACTTGACTCAAAGTATTGCGTAGGATCAGAACCACACTGCTTTTGAGCGATAACCTTGTATTTTCCAGGCAAGGAGGGAGAATATGGACTTGTTGTAACTCCCGTGTTAGAATAACCCGACCCTGATTCGTCATCAAACCACCAAGTAAAACTGTCAAAAGAATCAACTCCATTTGCAACTAGATTTGCATTTGGAAGGCAAAAATCTAGACTTGCATCAAGCTTTCCAAGACTTGTGTTGAGATTACCTGAGGAATCAAAACCAGAATAAAACCCTCCAGAGGTAGCCGCACCACTTCTGTTAAAATATTTGACATAAAGTTCATCATTACTAAATATAGAAACGTCCCCTTGCAACCCTGAAACAGAGTAGGTTACATAACTTGGGTTTGAAGTTACCGTACCCAGTGTTGATGAAGCCCCACCAGTTAAAGATCCAATTAGTGAATTTGAATTATTGTTGTCTGAAATCGAAATGTTTGCTCCAGCTTTTGAAATCACAATGAGTCTCGCATCATAAGGGGTACTACCAATTTGGTTAATTACTGGAATATTATTCACATCTCCTAAACTGGAGCACTTAAGAGGAGGTACAAAAAATAGACCTTGATTTGCTTCGCTAAAACCCGACCCTATCCCCTGAAACGCATAAACTGGCTCAGACGTTTGAACATACATATTATTATTGACATCATAAAAATCACCTTCGATTAAAAAATATTCTCCTTCAGATATTAATTTAGATGTAAGAGGTGGATCTGATCCTTTAACATTTATTCCTTTTAAAAAGTTTTTCCCATTTGTGATAGAGTTGCCATTTATAGTGATTGAAGTATTGTCTGTTGTTGCAACAAGCAAAATGTTTTCCCACGAATTATTTCCAGTCCCCTTTTTAAAAATATACTCCTTACCGACTCTACTAATGTCTACAAGTTGATCAAAACCAAAATCTCTTGAATATTTTGCGAGCCCAAATCCTCCACTCATTGAACCAGAATTTACTATTACAGGTTTTGAAGATGAGATATTAGTGCCTATCAGTCCATCCGAATTATATGTATGATTTGAATTATATTCAACACCAGATGGAACGTCCCCACCTCCAGCTCCCAATGCAATAATCGTATATGTTTCACCTCTTTCTAGATTTACGATTATATCATTTAATTTATTGTTAGCATTAGTCCCCAATGCAACTTCATCCAAGTCAACAATATCTACATTTTCATTTATATCGTTTAAAGTTAACTGAGTTCCATCTTCCGATGCCATAACACTTAAGAAAGTTGACATAGTAGGATCAGAATTATAGTTTGTAAAACCCCCTACCTTAAACTGTGTACCCAATGCAGATTGACCTTTACTTACAAGTGCACCTGCATGTACAGAATTCATAACTCGTAGAGCAACGTAAATTTCACCTTCTCCGGATTCAATTATATACCCTCTATCATCCCTGACATAAGCAGTTTGGTTACTACCATTTCCAACTAAAGTTATTTGAGAGGTTCCTGGACCATTAAGCCCTTGGATTTCATATTCATAAGGGTTTGAATTACTTACAGTTACTACTTGCGAACTTCCTCCTACGGGTGTAATTAATACGTCTATCTCGCTAATGCTTGGAGTGGAAATATATAAATATTGACCTTGATTAGGCAATGCTCCAGCAGATGAAGCAATGGGAGGTATATAATGTATTTTACTTAGTTGTGCATTAAGTGATATAGTTAACAAGAAAAAAAAAAAAATTCTCATCTAATTATTTCTTCTTTTTATATATATAAATCCTCTACTAGGTTCTGTTTGGTCTCCCCATATGATTGAATAAAAATAAGTCCCCTCAGGCAATATGTTATCTCTTGAGATAAACGAGTCTGTTTGCGATGTTCCTGCCCAATCATTCTTATAATTATTTGTCTCATATACTTTAATTCCCCACCTATTAAATATAATCAATTTATATCCAACTGCTTTCTCAATCCCACGTATCTCCCATGTATCATTCACTCCGTCACCATCCGGAGAAAATGCATTTGGAATAAAAAGATCTACCTTACCAAAGGTAACAACATCTGAAATTAAATTTGCATAACAATTGTTAAACAGATTTTCCACAATAAGTCTAAACTCTCTTCCCGACGGAATTACTCTTAAATTGTTTATCTGCAGGATATTTGAGTTTGCCCCAGAATAATTTGAGTCATTGGAAATATTACTCCAGATTGGATTTTCCTTAGTTCCTACATTTTCTTGCCATCTGAAACCTGCATATCCGTTTATATTTATTTGAGCTTCAATTTCTAATGCATTGTTATTGAACTGTCTTGATGTTGGTTGAACAGTAAAAAATAATTCTTCACCATATTGTTTATAGTCTGGAATGCCATCTCCAGACCTGTCTATAGGTTGAGTGTATCCCCCTTGGTTTAATACTCTACCTACATTATCAAATACAACAGGTCCTGTCCCTAAAACTCCGTCATTATCTTCATCATTAAAGCCTGCTTCAACCGCGTCATAACACCCGTCGTTGTCAGAATCAGTATCGACAGAGTTGGGTAGACCATCTCCGTCAATATCTTCGTCTCCTTCTAAAACATCTAAAATACCATCGTTATCATCATCAATGTCATCCTTGTCATCTACTCCATCTAGGTCACAATCAACCGAAACTGTTATAGGGAGTGTAATACTTATTGGCAGAAAACTACATGCGTTGTAATTGGAGGTATTATCAATTGTTTCGGTTATATTTAAAACACCATCCCCATCAATGTCGTCATCACATACATCACCAATCCCGTCTCCGTCAAAGTCCTTTTGATCTGGATTTGGTACATCTGGACAGTTATCAAAGTTATCACCTACTCCATCAGAGTCACTATCCTTTTCATTATCAAGTGTTATAAGTTCAACAGATACCGATTGCATATTTAGATAGTTAATATCCTCCGTATCAGAATGAACCTTTAAAATTAAGTTTGATTGTATATCTCCGTCTAAGAAAGGGTCATCAACTCCAAAAAGAGTTAATTCTTGAGAAACATCCCAGTTAAACTCATCAAATTCTATCCCCAATTTGTTAATTGATACTTCTGTCACATCTGTTAACTCAAAAACTATTATTACTTTACCAGTGGGCTTGTTACCAAGGGAGATCGATATACTAGTTGAATTTTTGTCCTCTAATAGAATCTGTG
The DNA here is from genome assembly GCA_902582405.1 of uncultured Bacteroidota bacterium. Taxonomy (GTDB): domain Bacteria; phylum Bacteroidota; class Bacteroidia; order Flavobacteriales; family Flavobacteriaceae; genus TMED96. Next base: position 4,407 of record CACHSA010000031.1, read on the forward strand.
GTTCTGAAATATTTAAAAATGGAAAATCATTATCCTGATTAATCAAGTTTATATCAGCAACATCATCCGCATTTAAACTCCCATAGAAAAGATCCAGTGATGTAGGGTCATCTGTAATAAACTCGAATGTTTGATCCCCATCGATTAAAGGGTCGTCAATGCCTGTGAGAACTACTTGGTTTAAAGAAAAATTATCCCAGTTCTCTTTTTCAATTCTAACAGCATCACTTCCTAATTTAACTTCATCAGAGTTATTGCCAATTGATAAAGGTATATCAACCCAGCTAAGGGGCTCTGATGTGAGCTTAAAACCTATGGTAACAGATTCTAAATCCTCAGAAGTTGTGTAATCATCATTTATAACTTTGACAATTACAGCCGGTGAATCATTATCTTGATTTGTAAAAGTAATTGGATCAAATGCATTTGGGTCAATCGTGCCGTAATTAGGATCTAAAGAAAACACATTAGTAATAGTGATATTGTAATCTTGAGGACCATCAGTAACAGGAGGAAAGTCATCAATACCTGTTACATACACAAGCCGAGGCTCATCCCAGTTAGAAGAGTCAAAAGTTATTTCAGGCGATACAGTTCCTTCATTCATATTTGAAGAAGAAAAGCTGACCGTAACAGGAGAATCTGGCCTAGAAGTTAAACGAACCTCAAAAAAGCCCTGGTCTCCATCCTCACTAGTTAGTAAATCTATTTCAGTTATTAAAATATTGGACTCATCGTCATCTATGGTTATAACATTTATTGACTGATCTACAAGTCCTACAAAATTGGGATCTGAAGTCCCGTCAACAGATACTAAAATAGTACTTGTCTTGTCTCCATCTATAATATCGTCATTTACACTATTTAAATACACATTTTGAGGTATATTCCACTCCGCTGGGTTAAATACTATAGTTTGATACGGAGCATCTACTTCTGCCTCAGTTGAATCATTGGTTGATATATTTAACGCAACCGGAGTATTAGGTCTTGAAACAAGAACAACAAAAAAATTAGCCTGATTTCCAGCCTCCTCTAAATCGTTTGATATAGGACCAACTAAAAACCCTGGGTTGTCATTGTCAATATTTATAAAATCCACATCGGCAACGTCACTTGCATTTAGATTATCATATGCAGGATCTGTAGACTGCGGATCGCCTGTTACAAGTTTTAGTGCTATGTCACCATCTATTGTACTATCATCCAGTCCAGTTATAATAACTTTATTTAGAGAAGGACTGTTCCAATTCGCATTTAATATGGTTATAGAAGAGGTGCTTAAACTTACCTCGTCTAAATCTCCAGAAATAGAAAGTGGAATGATAACATCGGCTGACAAAAGAGGTAGGGTTGTTAAATTAAATTCTACGATTAATGTATTCCCAGATTCATCTGTAAAATTATCTGACTTTTTTTTATTAGCTGTTTTAGAAGTA
>CACHSA010000032.1 GCA_902582405.1 uncultured Bacteroidota bacterium
TATTTTTTTTTCAAATTTTTTTGATTGCTCAATTAAAAGATTTTCTTCTTTCTCAGTTTCTTTCATTATTTCTTTTAATTCACTTTTTTTAGCATCTAAATGCTTTTGTTTGTCCTGTATATGCTCATCCAGAGTTTTGATCGTTTCGTTTTTAAGTTCAGATTTGGATTGCAAATCCTTAATTTTCTTTTCACATAATTCAATTTCCAATTTTTGGAATTCTTCTTCTTTTTTAATTGAATTGTATTCTCTGTTATTTCTAACATTATTCAATTTTTCAGAATATTTACTTATCAAAACTTTAGCTTCCTCAATACTATTTTTGTGATCTTTTATGCTGTTTTCGAACTCCTCAATTTCACTTGTTATTTTTTTAACTTTAACATTAGAACCTTCAATTTCATTTTCTAAATCTTCAACCTCCAATGGAAGTTCACCCCTTATATTTCTAATTTCGTCAATTCTAGAGTCAATCAATTGTAAGTCAAAAAGAGCCCTAAGTTTTTCCTCTATTGTTATCTCGATTTTTTTAGCCATATTTTAAAAATATTTTACAGGATTATTATTAATCTTAGAAAGAACGAATGCAAAATTAGGAATTTTTTCTTTAAGTATCTCGTGTAATTTATTTTTTATAAAGAATTCGGTTTCAAAATGTCCAGCGTCAACTAGTAGAATTTTGTTGTCACCTTTAAAAAAGTCATGATATTTTAAATCTCCAGTTATAAATGCATCAGCTTTAGAATTAATTGCGTTTTCAATTGCAAAACTTCCTGAGCCTGATAAAACGGCGACAGTTTTAATTTTATTTTTTAGAATTTGTGAGTGTCTTAGAAAAGTTATTGGTATTTTATTCTTTAAAAATTTTAGAAATTCTATTTGAGTCATACTTTTAGGTAAAACCCCAATGCTTCCTAAACCTAAGTCAGGATTCGGATTCTCGATTTTCACAATCTCATATGCTACGCTTTCGTATGGATGTGAATGAATTAAATTTTTTATTACTTTATTTTTCTTATGAATTGGAAAAACTAAACTGATTAGAGTTTCAGTAGTTTTTGTAAGTTTTTCTTTGTTACCAAATTTTGGATTACTTTCTTTATTTCCTAAATATCTTCCTTCACCCTCAGAGGTAAAACAACAATTAGAATAATTTTCTATCTCTCCTGCGCCAGCTTTGTATAATGAATTTAAAACTACATCTAGGTAGTCTTCAGGGACGTAGCTGGTGATCTTCATTAAACTGTTTTTTTTTGGAATTAATTTTTTTTGATTTTTCAGATTTAGAATTTCTCCAAAATTGAAATTTAAACCCTTTTTTAAATTATCAAAAGAAGTATGAATTGAGTACAAAGAAATTTTATTCTCTATTATTTTTGTAATAGATCTTCCAACTCTTTCCTCAAAATTTATCTTTTTAAGACTATTAAATATCAAAGGATGGTAGGATATAATCAATTGACATTTGTAATTTAATGCTTCATCAACTATTTCATCTGTGATATCGTGACATACAAGAGCACTATTACATTCAGCACTAGCTTTTCCTATTAACAAACCAACATTATCAAACTCTTCTGCTATTTTTAAAGGGAAAATTTTTTCAATTTCACTAACGATTTTTTCTAGTTTCATTATTTAAAAGTATCCAATTTTTTTTAAGTGTATATTTATGATGTAAAAATAGTATGTCTCTAATAAGAAAAATATTTTTTTATCCTTTCGCCTTGCTACTTAATTTTTTGACATTTTTAAGAAATTTGTTTTTTGATATAGGATTATTTGAAGAGCAAAAATTTGATAATTTCTCCATTGGAGTCGGAAATATTTCGCTTGGTGGTACGGGGAAGTCTGTACTGGTTAGTTACTTGGCCGAAATTTTAAGTGACAAGTATATGGTTAACATTTTGAGCAGGGGGTATGGAAGAAAATCAAAAGGTTTTCTAATAGCAAATAAAAGTACTACTCCCACTGAATTAGGAGACGAACCCTATATGTTATATAAGCAAAATCATGCAATTAGAGTGGCAGTGTGTAATAGTAGAAGGCAGGGTATGCTGAAGTTAATAGAATCGATAAACAAAAATTTGAAAAACATCTTTATTCTAGATGATGTGTATCAGCACAGATGGGTTAAACCAAATGTTATGATTCTTCTTACAGAATATTCAAAGCCATATTTTAAAGATTATTTGTTTCCTTCTGGGAACCTAAGAGAATCAAGAATTTCTTCTCGTAGAGCTGACATAATAATAGTCACAAAATGCCCAAGCGAATTATCCATTAAGCAAAAAGAAAAATTTACTTCTGAATTAAATGTTAATCTAAAACAAAAAGTCTTTTTTACTAAAATAAAATATAATGAATACATTTTTGGAAAAAATAAAAAACTACCACTAAATATTCTAAAAAAAGTCCCCTTCATATTAGTAACAGGTATAGCTGATAATACATTGTTGGTTAGAGAGCTTAAGATGAAAGGGCTGGTTTTTAAAACAATTAATTACAATGATCATTTCACATACTCTAAAAGAGATACAAATAAAATTACTTCTCTCAGCGATGGAAACTTAATTCTCACTACAGAGAAAGATTACTTTAAACTCCAAGAACACATGAATTCCGATTTACTATTTTTTGTTAAAATAAAAATTGATTTCAGTGAAGAAGATTCGAAACTATTTAAATCCTTAATTTTAAATAATGAAAATTAATTTAGTTGATATGTTTGTGTGCTTTATATGAAGATCTCACTAATGGTCCACTTTCAACATGAATAAACCCTATATCTTTGGCAATTTGAGCATATTTGTCAAACTGTTCTGGTTTTATAAACTCTTTTACCTGGAGTAATTTTTTTGAGGGTTGGAGATATTGTCCGATTGTGACTACATCGACATTTGCACCTCTAAGATCGTGAAGGGTTTCAAGGACCTCATCCTCGGTTTCCCCAAGGCCTAACATAATTCCAGATTTTGTTCTATTTGCCCCTTGTTCTTTAAGATATTTTAAAACATATAAACTTCTATCATATTTAGCTTGAACCCTTACTTCACTAGTGAGTCTTCTAACGGTCTCTAGATTGTGAGAAATTACTTCAGGCATAACTTCAATAATTTGGTCAAGGTCTTTGTTTTCTCCTTTAAAATCTGGAATCAAAGTTTCTAGCGTTGTGGCTGGATTTAGTTTCCTAATTGATTTTACGGTTTCAACCCACAATGAAGCACCACCATCCTTTAGGTCATCTCTGTCAACAGATGTAATTACAGCATGTTTAACCTTCATAATTTGGATAGATTTAGCAACTTTTAATGGCTCACTCCAATCAACAATTCCAGGTCTACCTGTCTTAACCCCACAAAATTGACAAGACCGGGTGCAAATATTCCCTAAAATCATAAATGTTGCAGTTCCTTCTCCCCAACATTCTCCCATATTAGGACAACTCCCAGATGTACAAATCGTATTTAAATTATTTTTTTCAACAAGACTCCTAAGTTCTGTATATTTCTTCCCTATTGGAAGTTTTACTTTAATCCATTTTGGCTTTTTTACTGGAGCGCTTGTCTTGATGTCTATCTTCATAAGATATTGCAAATATAAACAACTTTAAATTATTAATTTTACAAAAGCTAAAGCAAAAAGAGTTAGAAAAACCAATCCAACATAGCTGAAATTTATTAAAATCTTGGATGGTTTATATTTTAAGGGCATCAAATTACTAGTAACCAATTTTAAATTTAAATATGCATAAAAAGGTGCTGTAATAAATGAAAGTACTGTTGCAATTTGAACTAATGTTCCCATTTCATCTAATAGTAGTGAAAAAATACAAATTGTTCCTACACTTAAAACTATTAACCAAAATTTATAGTCTAATAATTTAGTCTTAGGAAATAATAACTGACTGCATTTGTACATAGATCTTGGGGATGCATCTAGGGTAGTTAAACTAGTGCTAAACATTGTTGTAAACGCAGCAACTACAATTATAGGATAAACTGACTCTCCTAAAGTTGATGTATATAGTTGGATAAATTGGCCTGCAAAAATACTTCCAACATCAGAAAACCCAATTCCACTTCCAAACATTACTAGTGCACCTAGACTCAAAAAACAAATTCCAAGAATAAAAGTCCCAAAATAACCAACGTTAAAATCAAAAATACCTTCATCAAAAGAAATTGTATTTGTTTTTTTTTTTTCGAGAATCCATAGAGATTGCCAGACTGAAATATCCAGAGGTGCTGGCATCCACCCAATTAATGCAGCAAGAAAAATTATTGATGTTTTGTAAGGAAAAATTTGAGTAAAATTGAATGAATTACTGTTTTTCACTAATGCAACTAATAGTGCAATAATTGTACTTACCGTTAGAGCTAATATTATAATTTTGATTAAACTGTCGAGGAATTTATAATTACCGATTAAAAGAATAAAAAAACACAATAAAATTATTATTGTACTAAGAATCACGAGATTTTCGGAATTACCTAATATGGTCGTTGCAAGTGAAGCTGTTACTATAGTAACAGCAGTTTGGATTGTAAAAATTGTTCCTATACTAATGATGAAAAATGCTAAAAGATAGATTTTTCCAAGTTTAAAATACCCATCCAACAAGCTCATTTTGGTTGCTAATGCAAACCTAGAGCCGAATTGAAAAAAAGGATATTTTAAAATTATAGATACAACCAGAGCCCAAAGCAAGCCGAAGCCGAAATCTGCTCCTGCTCTAGTTGATTGCACAAGGTGAGATACTCCAATGGCAGCACCAGCAAACAATAATCCAGGTCCAAGTTTTCTAAGATTTAGAATTTTCATTTGATATTAGTTCTGCTAAAATTTTTTTTGCTCTTAGTATCATAACTTTTATAGTATTTAGGGGTATCTGAGTTTTTTGAGAAATGTCTTTATAAGTCATTTCTTGAAAATATTTCATTTTAATCACATTTTCATATGTTGGCTTTAATTTTTTAATTTTTTCTAATAGGTTATTAATATTTTGATTCTTTATTAATTCATCTTCTGGCGATAGAATTTCATCAGCAATATTATATTTTAATTCCTTCCTTTCCGTAATATATAATTCAATATTGTTATTAGTATTTTTCTTACGAATGTAGTCAATATGCAAATTTTTACAGATTGTTATTACCCAGCTCTTGAACTTAAAATCTGGATTAAATTTATCAATCTTATCAAAAGCTTTAGATAAGGTTTTTAGAGAAAGTTCTTCAGCGATTCTTTCATCTCTGGAAATTTTGAAAAGATATCCATATATATAATCCCAACATTCGTCATACAAATAGCCAAAGGCTCTTTGATCTTTTTTTTTCGCGGCTTTGACCGCTTCCTCTAAAGATTTATAAACCATATGGTTCAAAGTTTTGTTCTAAATATTTAAACAACCTGTTTTGAGTCGCAATTTTCCTCAGTCGGGATTTTACCGCATAATGAACATGGTTCATTTTGATTATTTAAAAATGGACTTTGGCTAGCACATGTTCCACTAAATTTTCCATTTTTTTTAAAAATAACTTTTACAGCGATACCTGCAAATGAGAGGGCAATAAGTATGAAGGATATTAAAAACAATTTCACTTGACAAAATTAAAAGATTTTAACAAAAAACATTGATTCAAATTAGTTTTTCCTTAAAAATAAATTTTGATAATTTTTTCTATAT
>CACHSA010000033.1 GCA_902582405.1 uncultured Bacteroidota bacterium
ACTTTGGATTTTAGACGCAGCAAATAATATTGCATTGGAACCTTACAGAGCTTTTATTTCAGACAAGTTACCAGAAAAACAATATTCCTTGGGCTTTTTGATGCAAAGCTTTTTTACCGGTTTAGGAACAACCATGGCAAATTTCACTCCCGTAATTTTAGTGTCTTTTGGAGTTTTAGCATTAAGCGATAAAATGGAAAATGGAATCCCACTAACCACTCTTTGGGCTTTTTTAATTGGGGCCGTAGCCTCCACTTTAACGATATTAATTACTGTTTTTACAACATCTGAATACCCACCAACTGAAAAGGAAATAAAACAAATAGAAAAATCCAAAAAAGTTGGAATTTTATTAAATACATTTAAAGAAATTATTGATGCTTTCAAAGAAATGCCATCAACAATGAAACAACTTTTTCCTGTAATGTTTTTCCCGTGGTATGCAATGTTTTGTTATTGGCAATATCTCACATCTGCTTTATCTCTGTCACTTTTCGAGACTTTGGATCAGTCTAGTATTTTTTTTAATAAGGCTCAACTTTTAACTGGGAATATTAACGGAACATATAATATTATTTGTTTTTCAATTGCATTTTTATTACTTCCATTTGCAAAGAAATTTGGACCCAAGAAACTCCATTTTTTTTCGCTTTTGTTAGGTGGGGTAGGGCTAATTAGTTTGCCCTTACTAAGTGATAATTCTGTTCTATTTTCAATTCCTATTAATGATGGAATAATGATATCCAAGATATATTTAATATCTTTTTCATTGGGAATAACTTGGGCTTCTATGATGTCAATGCCCTATCAAATACTTGCAAATTCAATACCTAGAAATAAAACAGGAATTTATATGGGTATTTTTAATATGTTTATAGTTGTGCCAATGATTATTCAAATTTTTTCAATGCAGCTTTTTGTTTTTGATCTACTTGGTAAAAATCCAATTAGTGTTATTCAATTAGCTGGGATTTTTTTAATTATTGGAGGTATTTTTTCTCTACTTATAAAAACGAGCAACAAATCAAAAATCAAATAATTTTTTTTAAAAATTAAATAGTGAATAGAAATACTTAGATTACATTTAACTATAAATTAAAAAGGAGTATGAGCGAAAAAAAAACCAGAAGAGAGTCGTTAGTTTATCATGCTAAACCCAAACCTGGGAAAATAGAAGTTATTCCTACTAAAAAATATAGTACACAAAGACATTTAGCCCTTGCTTACTCTCCTGGTGTTGCTTCCCCGTGCCTCGAGATTTATAATGATATTAACAATATTTATAAATACACAAATAAAGGAAATTTGGTAGCTGTAATCTCAAACGGCACAGCTGTATTAGGATTAGGTGATATTGGCCCAGAAGCTTCTAAACCAGTTATGGAAGGTAAAGGTCTTTTATTTAAAATTTTTGCTGGAATTGATGTATTTGATATAGAAATAAATGCTAAAAGCATAGATGATTTTGTTTCTTCGGTCAAATCAATATCACCAACTTTTGGAGGAATCAATCTAGAAGACATCAAAGCACCTGAAGCTTTTGAAATTGAAAAGAGATTAGTTAACGAGTTAGATATTCCAGTTATGCACGACGACCAGCACGGAACCGCAATTATTTCGTGTGCAGCTCTTCTAAATGCTCTTGAATTAGCAGGAAAAAAGATTGAAAATGTAAAAATAGTCGTATCTGGGGCTGGAGCATCTGCAATTTCTTGCACCAAAATGTATATTTCATTCGGAGCAAAGCTTGAAAATATTAAAATGTTTGATAGTAAGGGGCTTCTTTGTAAGACAAGAAAGAATCTTTCTGAGGAAAAAAAATATTTTGCAGTTCACAAATTGGATTCAACTTTAGAAAAAGAAATTTTTGGTTCAGACGTATTTATAGGATTATCCAAAGGGAATATTGTTTCCAAATCTATGTTAAAACAAATGAACAAGAATCCAATCGTTTTTGCGATGGCTAACCCTGATCCGGAAATTCCATACGCAGATGCCCTTGAAACTAGAGACGATGTAATTATGGCTACTGGCAGATCTGATCACCCAAATCAAGTAAATAATGTTCTTGGATTTCCATTTATTTTCAGAGGAGCTCTTGATGTGAGGGCATCAAAAATAAATGAAGAAATGAAAAAAGCTGCAGTTATAGCTCTAGCAAATCTAGCCAAAAAGCCTGTTCCAGAACAGGTGAATTTAGCTTATAATAAAAGAAAACTAATATTTGGAAAAGATTACATTATTCCGAAGCCTTTTGATCCAAGATTGATTGTAGAGGTACCAATTGCAGTTGCAAAGGCAGCTATGGATTCTGGTGTAGCAAGAGAGCCAATTTATAATTGGAAGAAGTATTCTGACAATTTAATGGACAGAACGGGCACTGGAAGAAAAGTTTTAAGAGCACTGCACCATCGTGCAAAGCAAAATCCCAAGAAGATTGTTTTTGCCGAAGCTGACCAACTATCGGTTTTGAAAGCAGCACAAATTGTTAAGGAAGAAAAAATTGCTGAGCCTATACTGCTTGGTAGAAAGGATATAATTATAGATTTGATGAAATCTATTGATTTTGAGGAGTCAGTTGAAATAATTGATCCTAAGAGTAAACAGCATTTAGAGATAAAAAATAAGTATGCAAAATTATATTGGAAACTTCAAAAGAGAAAAGGAGTTAACGAGTACGAAGCTTCTTCGCTTTTAAGGGAAAGAAATTATTTTGCTTGTATGATGGTAAAGAATAATGACGCAGACGCTATGATTTCTGGATATTCTAGAAATTATGCGGCAGTCATTAAACCGGTTCTGAAAATAATTAACAAAAGCAAAAAAGGAACTAGAGTTGCAGCAACAAATATGATGCTCACGGATTCAGGACCACTTTTTTTGTCGGATACTACTCTAAATATTGATCCCTCTGACATGGAATTAGCAAAAATAACGATCTTAAATGCAGAGTTAGTTAAACTTTTAGGGTTTAAAAGTGTAATAGCACTTCTTTCATTTAGTAACTTTGGAACCTCAGATCACCCAAATGCGAAGAAGGTCAGTAAAGCAGTTTCATATTTGCACAAAAAACATCCTGAAATTGATGTAGACGGCCCTTTACAATCAGACTTTGCTTTAAATGGAAAAATGCTAAAAGAAAAATTTCCTTTTTCTGAATTAATCAAAAAAAAGGTCAATACTTTAATTTTTCCTAATCTCGAATCTGCTAATATTACTTATAAAATTTTAAAGGAGTTGAACGGCGCTCAATCAATAGGGCCTATTTTGCTAGGACTTGAACAATCTGTTCATATTTTGCAATTAGGTGCTACAGTCGATGAAATAGTAAACATGTCAGCCGTAGCTGTCGTTGATGCACAGCACAAGGAAAAGTTAAGAAAAAAGAAAAAAAAGTGATAACTCAACTAAAAGGAAGGTTAATTGAGAAAAACCCCACATCTGTTGTGATTGATTGTAACGGAGTAGGATATGAAGTTAATATTTCTCTCAACACCTTTTCTCAGATAAAAGAAGATGAAGCAATCATGCTTTATACACATCTTCAAATAAGGGAGGATGCACATATTTTATATGGTTTTTTTAAACCAGTTGAAAGATCTATTTTTAGAATGTTAATTTCTGTTTCAGGTATAGGTCCAAATACAGCAAGGACAATGTTGTCGTCAATGACTCCTAATCAAATCAAGGATGCGATTTTTAATCAAAATCTTGAAGCAATCAAAAGTGTAAAGGGAATTGGTTTAAAAACTGCTCAGAGGCTATTAATTGAACTAAAAGATAAAATTTTAAAGATAATTGAAACAGAAGACCAAATTGAGCTCCCAAAAAACAATACAATTAAAGATGAAACGTTATCAGCATTAGAGGTTCTTGGTTATCCAAGACGTCAAGTTGAAAAATTAGTTGATAACATAATTCAAAGTTATCCTGAAAGTTCAGTAGAAGAACTTATCAAACAGGCTTTGAATAAATTATAGTACATCTTTGATTGAAAAATTAAGGTATTTTTTTGCTGGTTATGGCATTCTATTCTATATAGCCATAATTTCTTTTTTTGCTGAAATACAAATTTATGCTCAAAATTTAAGTTCGGAAAACCCTGACTATTCCGTCATAAATCCTAAAAAACTAAAGTTATCTGAAATTTATAATTATAATCCTATAAAAAATATTTTTATTCTTGATTTGAAAAAACACCCTATAAGATTAGATTTACCATTGGTGCTTTCACCCAAAGAGTACTCTCAACTAGTTTTAAAAGAAGAAATTGGCTCATATTTTAAAGATAAGGTTCGTGCGATAGGATCAAACAATAAAGAGTTAGAAGAAATTCAAAAAGATCTATTGCCAGACTTATATATTAATTCTAATTTCTTTTCCTCGATTTTTGGAAGTAATAAACTTGATGTTAAACCACAGGGTTCTATTGGAGTTGATCTTGGGTTCAGATATCAAAAAACAGATAATCCAAGTTTTTCTCCAAGAAATAGAAGAAATTTCGGATTCGATTTCGACCAAAGAATTAATCTCAGTTTGATTGGAAATATTGGAGAAAGATTACAAATTACTGCGAATTATGATACTGAGTCCACCTTTGATTTTCAAAATTTAGTTAAGCTAGAGTTCAATCCTCCGAAAACAAGAGAAATATCTGATTACATTCCAAAAGATATTCAAGACAAAATAGACAGAGTTGATGATCTAGTTACCGATACAAAAAATTCAATTGACAAAGTAAGGGATGAATTAAATACACTTAAGACTAATGCTAGCAGCCTTGAAAGTTTTTCAGGTGCATACCAAAACAGATTGAATAATTTTTTAAATAAAAATGTTACAGAAGATGCAATCCTCCAAAATATTGATATTGGAAATATAAATATGCCTATAAATAGCACTTTGATTAATGGTGCTCAAAGTTTGATGGGAGTTAAGGCGCAACTTAAATTTGGCAGAACTAGTATTACGGGTGTTTTTGCGGAACAAAGGTCACAATCTCAATCTATTGTTTCTCAAGGTGGAGGAACACTCCAAGAATTTTCAATTTATGCGCTAGATTACGAAGCTGATAGACATTTTTTTTTAGCTCACTATTTTCGGGATAATTATAATAAATTTTTAAAGACATACCCTTTTATAAACTCTCCAATACAAATCACAAGAATTGAGGTTTGGATAACTAATCGTCAAGCCCAAACCAACAACATTAGAAATCTAGTTGCTCTTCAAGATGTAGGTGAGAGCAACCCAGAAAATACTAGGTTAGCTGAATTGGATGATGATTTTATTAATTCAAATAGTTTAGATTTTTTGCCCTCGAATAGTTCAAATAAATTCAATCCAGAAAAGATTGGTGCAGGTTCTTACATTGACTCAAAAATAAGAGATAAAGGAACCATTTCTCAGGCGTTTGGTAAGTTAAATACAGTGGTCCAGGAGGGCATTGATTACGCCATTTTAGAAAGTGCAAGAAAACTAGATCCATCTGAATACACT
>CACHSA010000034.1 GCA_902582405.1 uncultured Bacteroidota bacterium
GTAAATGAATTAAGCTTTTGTAACTATCTTTTCGCATATCTTACTAGAAGGTATCCCAAGCCTCCAAAAAATATTATAGGAGACCACGCGGCAATTGCAGCTGATAAGTTTGATTTATTAACCAAAACAACTAAAATTTTATCTATAAATATAAATGAAAAACCCATTAGAATTCCCATTGCGAGATTCATACCCATACCTCCTCTTCTCCTTACAGATGAAACTGATACAGATATTAAAGTAAGTACAAAAACAGATATTGGTAAACTATACCTTTTGTGTCTTATTAAAAGATGTTGATTAATCAATTTGGACCCTGACTTAATTTCAGAATTAATAAATTTATTTAAATCAAAAAGAGTTAATGTTTCAGCTTCATATTTTAAAGGTGAGAGATCCTGAATATTGAAATTAAACACAGTATCAATTGATTTTTTTTTGATTAAAATTTCCTCGTCTTCGTATATAATTCTTTTTTTAAAATTTAAAAGACGAAAAACAGAATCTGATCTAACCCATCTAATTGACTGTGCCATAATTTTAAATTTTAATTTTTCATTTTCGAAGTGCTCAAGCGTGAAATCCATGGCTCTTTCCCTAGTTGGATTATAGCTACTTACATAGACGAATTCATTTTGAGATATTTGTTTAAATACTCTTGATGTGTTTCTAATCTCAGATTTTTTATTTAAGTATTTATAATTAAAACGATTAAAACCTTTACTGGCCCCTGGAACAACAAACATCCCCAAAAAGTAAGATATTGTTGCAACCAATGACGCAGAAATAAAATATGGTCTAAGAAATCTTGAAAACGAAACTCCTGAGCTTAAAACAGATATAATTTCAGTATTATTTGCTAGTTTCGATGTAAACCAAATAATTGACAAAAAAAGCAGGATTGGGAAAAGTAAATTTCCAAAATACCACGTAAAATCAAAATAATAATCGATAATTTCACTAAATGGAATTTCATTTTCTTTAAACTTATCAATCCTTTCGGCAACATCAACCATAATACCAATTGGGATAAATAAAAAAAGAGCTACTAAAAAAGTAGTTAAATATTTTTTGATTATGTAAGTATCTAAAATCTTTAACATTAAAGCCTGGTATTTAAAATTTTGATTATTTTGTTTTTCCAAGATGCAAATTCGCCTATCATTATTTTCTCCCTTGCAATTTTTAAAAGGCTATTATAGAAATTTAAATTATGAATAGCTGCAACTTGTTTTCCAAGAATTTCATTTACCATAAAAAGATGTCTAATATACGCTTTAGAATATTGATAATCAGAATCTTTATCATTATTAGTTTTAATTTTAGTGTAGTCACTTTCCCATTTTCTATTTTTAATATTTATAATTCCATCAAAAGTAAATAACATACCATTTCTACCATTTCTTGTAGGAATTACACAATCAAACATATCTACACCATTTGAAATATTTTCTAGTAAGTTTACGGGTGTTCCGACTCCCATTAAATATCTGGGCTTGTCAGCTGGTAAAATTGAGCAAACCAAATCTGAAACTTTATACATTTCCTCATCTGGCTCTCCCACGGATAAACCTCCAATCGCATATCCTTTAGCATACCTCCTTGAGACAAACTCTGCTGATTCCTTTCTCAGATCATTATAAATTCCCCCTTGAACAATTGGAAACAAATACTGCTTTTTGTCATACAAAAACGGGGAGTTATCGTGCTTTACAACACAACGATCTAACCATCTATGAGTCAATTTCATAGAATTCTTAACATATTCAAAACTACAAGGATACGGAGGACATTCATCAAAGGCCATTATTATATCTGCTCCAATTTCCCTTTGTATTTCAATCACAGATTCAGGAGTTAACAAATGTTTAGTTCCATCAATGTGAGATTGAAATAAAACTCCTTTTTCTGAAATTTTTCTTTTATTAGATAGTGAATAAACCTGATATCCCCCAGAATCTGTTAATACCAATCTTTTCCAATTCATAAATTTATGAATTCCACCTGCATTTTTAATTACTTTGGTACCAGGTCTTAAATATAGATGATAAGTGTTACTCAAAATAATTTTGGAATTGATTTGTTTCTCCAATATCCTTTGATCAATACCTTTAACAGAAGCTTGTGTGCCAACAGGCATGAAAATAGGTGTTTTTATTTCACCGGCAGATGTCTTTAAAACACCGGCGCGTGCGTTTGAACGAAAATCTTTTTTGATTAATTTAAACTCCATGTTTTTGTGTGGAAGCCTTAGTAATAAAAATAATGAACAACAATTGTTCGTAATCTTTTTAAAATTGATGTTTTTTGACTCAATGAAATTAATCTAAAAATTTAAATTTACAATGCAAACCAAAACTTATGTCAACAATTGTCAATCTAGAAAAATTAACCATACAAGTTAGAAGAGATATTTTGAGGATGGTTCACTCTGTAAACTCTGGTCATCCAGGAGGATCACTTGGCTGCGCAGAGTTTTTAGTTGTCATTTTTAACAAAATTTTAGATTTAAATGACGGATTTGACATGGATGGCAAAAACGAAGATTTATTTTTTTTATCAAATGGTCATATTTCGCCTGTTTTTTATAGTGTTCTAGCAAGGAAGGGATTTTTCCCAATTAGTGAGCTCCATACTTTTAGAAAACTAAATTCAAGATTGCAAGGCCATCCAACAACTCATGAAAAACTGCCAGGTATAAGAATCGCTTCTGGATCACTAGGTCAAGGAATTTCTGTAGCAATTGGAAGTGCATTATCTAAAAAACTCAATAATGATGACAAGCTTGTTTATGTGTTAGTAGGAGATGGAGAGTTACAAGAAGGTCAAAATTGGGAGGCCATAATGTTTGCCTCAGCAAAAAATATTGATAATTTAATTTTATGTGTTGATTTAAATGGTAAACAAATTGACGGTTCAACAAGTGATGTTTTGCCTATGGGGAATTTAAAAATTAAGTTTGAAGCATTTGGATGGAAAGTTATAGAAATAGAAAACGGGAATAATCTTGAATTAATTATTGAAAAATTGATTCTCGCAAAGAAAGAAACCAAAAATAGTTTACCTATTTGCTTACTCCTAAAAACTGAAATGGGAAACGGTGTTGATTTTATGATGAATACACATGAGTGGCATGGAATTGCTCCAAACGATGAACAACTTGAAATTGCCTTATCTCAAAATCCTGAAACCCTTGGAGACTATTAATAATATAATATGAAAAAATTTACGTATACAGAATTAAAAGATACGAGATCAGGTTTTGGTGACGGTCTTACTGAACTAGGAAGAAAAAACAAAAATGTAGTTGCATTATGTGCAGATTTAACAGGTTCATTAAAAATGAATCAATTTAAAAAAGAAAATCCTAGTCGATTTTTTCAAGTTGGAATTGCTGAGGCAAATATGATGGGAATTGCCGCTGGACTTACAATTGGTGGTAAAATACCTTTTACAGGAACATTTGCTAATTTTTCTACCGGGAGAGTATATGATCAAATTAGGCAATCAATTGCATATTCAGGAAAAAATGTGAAGATTTGTGCTTCCCACGCGGGTTTGACTCTAGGGGAAGATGGTGCAACTCACCAAATACTTGAAGATATTGGCTTAATGAAAATGCTACCTGGGATGACTGTAATAAATACATGCGACTATAATCAAACTAAGCAAGCGACTTTAAAAATTGCTCAGCACCAAGGGCCGGTTTACTTAAGATTTGGAAGACCTAAGGTTCCAAATTTTACGAGTCCTGATCAAAAATTTAATATTGGCAAAGGGATTATGTTAAATAAAGGAATAGATGTGACTATTGTTGCTACAGGGCACTTAGTTTGGG
>CACHSA010000035.1 GCA_902582405.1 uncultured Bacteroidota bacterium
AGGCTTTTGTAAAAAATGTTTCTTTAATACACCGCTTGCAGGGGAATGGATAATGAAGCCTGAGTTAAGCAAAGCTCATTTGGACATTGAAGACAGAAATTTAGAATATGAAAAAAAAATTCAACTGCAGCCACACATTGTTTATTTTGCAATTTCAAGTCATATTAAAGTAGGTGTTACAAGAAAATCTCAGTTAATTACGAGGTGGATTGATCAGGGGGCAGATAAAGCTTTAGCAATATTCGAATTCCCTAACAGATATCTAGCGGGTACTTGTGAAGTGATACTAAAGAAAAGTTTTTCTGATAAAACTAATTGGAGAAAGATGCTATCTTCTGAATCTGATCAAAGTCTTAATTTTAGTAATGTTGAAAAATTTGTCGATAACAATATTGAAGATAACCTAAGAGCCTACGCACTTCAACCAAGGATTTATAAAAAAATTACTTTTCCAGTTATCAAATATCCAGATAAAATTAAAAGCCTAAACCTAAAAAAATCCATGCATTATTCGGGTAATTTAAAAGGTATTAAAGGACAATATTTAATTTTTGAAGATTCAACAGTATTTAATGTAAGAAGTAATGAAGGTTTGAGAGTTGAGATTGATATTGAGTAATTTAATTATTTAATAAATCTAATTCACTGCTCGACAAATGTCTCCATTTCCCAGTATCAACATCTAGATTAATATTCATAATTCTAGTTCTTTTAAGACTGACAACCTTATATCCTAAAAATTCACACATTCTTCTTATCTGTCTGTTAAGACCCTGAGTTAGAATTATTTTAAAAGTGGTAGAAGAGACTTTAACTATCTTGCAATTCTTGGTAACGGTGTTCAAGATTGGGATTCCATTGCTCATCTTTCTGATAAAATCAGTGTTTATACTTTTGTTAACTTCCACTATATACTCTTTTTCTTTATTGTTTCTTGATCGTAAAATTTTATTTACTAGAGAACCATCATTTGTTAAAAAAATTAACCCTTCAGAAAGCTTGTCCAGTCTTCCAATCGGAAAAATTCTTTCAGGGTAATTAATATAGTCTATAATATTATTTTTTTCTACCGACCTGTTTGTAGTGCACACTATCCCTTTTGGTTTATTAAATGCAATTAAAATTTTTTTTTTATTTTTTGGTTTAATTAATTCGTTGTCAATAGTTATTTTATCTCCTTCTTTAATTTTAGTCCCCAACAAAGCTATTTCATTATTGACTTTTACTCTTTGAGAATCAATAAGTTTATCTGCCTCTCTTCTAGAACAAATTCCCAATTGACTTAAATATTTATTAATTCTCATAAAAACATCCAAGTTTAGTTAATCAATTTCCATTTCATCATTAATGCCAAGATGAAACTTTTTTCGAATTAATCCTACTAATAAATATAAAAGAGGTGTATCAATTATTGCTACTATCATTTTAAAAATGATACTCGAAATAACCAAACCCAAAAATAAATCCCAAGTTAAAATATCGAAGAAACAGAGGAGTGCTATAACTGTAGTTGAATCAATTATTTGCGAAGAAAAAGTAGAAAAATTATTTCTTAGCCAAAGATATTTCCCTTTGGTTAATTGTTTCCAAAAATGATAAATTCTTATATCCAAAAACTGTGCTATCAAATATGCAGACATTGAGGCCAAAACAGCTAAAGGTGAAGCAGAAAAAACTAAATTAAAAGTTTCATCATCAATTGGTGATGAGCTACTTGCTGGTAAAATATCACCCAATAGAAGAAGACCTATTGAAAAAACTGAAGACACAATACCCATAACAACTACTTGATTAGCCTTTCTTTTTCCAAATATTTCAGAAATAATATCCGTTATCAAAAATGTAATAGGGTATGGAAGGACCCCAACAGATAATTCAAAAAGTTTTATTCCAAATAATTGAAAATTTAATGGGTACCATGAAAAAAATTTCTGAAAAATAAGATTAGAAACTACCAAAGCAGTAATGAAGATCGAGCTTAGGAAAAAATATAATTTTTGTGCTAATAATTTATTTTCTGAACTCAAAACTATCTTATATCTAAGTTAAAAAGTTGACTTGTAAAAATTATTGGCTTTTTTTCTTTATTGGTTATTGATTGTATAATGGGATCTAAATCTGTTGTTGCATTTAAAAATTCAGATATTGAAGAATTAAAAGGAATCATTACTGATAAGATATCATTGATTTCTGGTTCAATTTTTGGATAAGAAGTAATATTAAATTCATTTCCCAAATCAGCTAATTCTGCCGCGGCATTGATAGCATCTTTTAAGTCTCCTTCTTCATTTGCTAGACCATTTTTTAAAGCTTGCTCTCCTGACCAAACTCGCCCTTGGGCTAAGGCTTCAACTTCGTCCATAGAAATATTTCTCCCATCAGAGACACGTTTTTTAAATATTTCATAAATATTTTCTATGCTCTTTTTTACATCTAATTGAAATTTTTGTGTGGGCTTCTCAAATGGAGTATAAAAAATGGAATTCTTATTTGTTTCTACTTGTTCTGCATTAATTCCAATTCTTTTTGAAAATTCAGCAATATTTGGAACCATGGCAAAAACTCCAATTGATCCTGTAATTGTAAAATCATTAGCAAAAACTTTGTCAGCGACAGTAGATAAATAATAACCTCCAGAAGCCGCAACATTTCCCATAGAGACCACAATAGGTTTTTCCTTTTTTAATTCGATTAATTCATTCCATATTATTTCAGAAGTGAGTGCCACGCCACCAGGAGAGTCGATTCTCAGAACAACGGCTTTAATTCTTTTACTTTTTTTGATTTTCCTTATTGTCTTTGAAAAGATTTCTTGCCCAATGTTGTTCTCATTTCCTTCTCCATATATGATAGGACCCTGAGCATAAATAACTGCAATTTGGTTTCGTGTTCCTTTTTTAAAATTGTAGCTATTTTTCATTTGCATAAAAGAAACATTATTTAATTTTTCGTCAGACTCAATCCTCAATACTTTTTTTAACTTGTGTTCATATTGAGTTTTCGATACAATACCATCTATTATATTATTTCTATGAGCATTTTCTGGGAAGGTTGCATCTAAATCATCTACGATTTTATTGAATTCTACTGATGAGATTTTTCTTGATAATTTAATTTGACTTCCTATTCCGTCCCAGATAGAATTCAAAAGGGACTTTATTTGATTTCTATTTGCATCACTCATTTTATCATCTAGGTATGGTTCCACCGCACTTTTGTATTTGCCGTGTCTAACAACTTCCATTTTAAATCCATATTTCTCCTGTAAGTCTTTGTAATAAAGCACCTCAGCACCAAGGCCTCTTAATTCAATATTTCCTAAAGGATTTAAAAAAA
>CACHSA010000036.1 GCA_902582405.1 uncultured Bacteroidota bacterium
TCTTTTTTTACAACATGACGTAAAGAACGAAGTTATAGACATTAGAAAAGAAAACAACAAGTTTAAGTTAAATAAAACATTTAAATTAGAGAATATTTAATACCACATTATGAGACATCTTATTCTCTTTTTTTTATCTGTGGGCGTTGTTGCCCACTCTCAATATTGGCAACAACAAATAGACTATAAAATAGAAATAGACTTTGACAACACAAAAAACCAATATAAAGGTTTTCAAAAAATCAAGTATGTAAACAACTCACCTGAAACACTAAAGAAGGTTTTTTTTCATTTGTATTTTAATGCTTTTAAGCCAGGAAGTGAAATGGCTATTAGACAAGACAATTCGGCTGACAAGAACACTCGATTTAAAATAGATATAGATTCTCTTATCCCAAAACAGCAAGGGTTTTTAAAAGTTTACAATTTATCTCAAAACGGAAAGTTGCTTAATGTTGTAGACAGTGAAACTATTTTAGAAGTTGAGTTGGATACTCCCTTGCTGCCTGGCGAAATGACAGAATTAAGCATGGAATTTACGGGGCAGGTTCCTGATTTGGTAAGAAGGGCTGGCAAGAATTCTAGGGATGGTATAGAATATTCAATGGCGCAGTGGTATCCGAAGATGTGTGAGTATGATTCAGACGGCTGGAATGCTGACCCTTATACTGGTCGAGAATTTCACGGTGTTTGGGGGGATTTTGATGTGAAAATAAGGATTGATAAAGAATATATGGTGGCCGCTAGTGGCTACTTGATAAATTCAGGCGATATCGGTAAGGGATATTCTAAAAGAAAAAATCCTAAAACAAAAAGAGGGAAAATTGAATGGCACTTTGTTGCCCCAAACGTTCATGATTTCACTTGGTCTGCTGACAAAAATTACATTCATGACACCTATCCGGGGCCAAACGATGTGACTTTGCACTTTTTTTACAAAAACAACCCTAAAATCATTGATAATTGGAAAAAATTACAGCCTTACACAGCAAAGATGATGGAGTATTTTAACTCAAAGATTGGTTTTTACCCTTATGAACAGTACACTGTGGCTCAGGGTGGTGATGGCGGCATGGAATACGCAATGATGACACTTATTACTGGTGGAAGGTCCTTTGATAGTTTGTTTGGTGTTACTTGTCACGAGTTAGCTCATTCTTGGTTTCAGCACGTATTAGCAACCAATGAAACTAAACACGAATGGATGGACGAAGGTTTTACAACATTCATTTCTACTCTGGCAGAAGATGAAATACTTGAGAAGAATAAGGATTTCCCGATGGAAAGAAGATACAGCGATTACTACAAGCTTGCGCTTTCAGGAACAGAAATGCCACAATCAACTAATGCGAACAGGTACGAACACAATTACGCATACGAAAATACTGCTTATGACAAAGGTGCTGTTTTTCTATCTCAGCTAGGATATATTATAGGCAAAGAAAACCTCTTTAAAACTCTTCAAGAATACTTCAGTGAATGGAAATTCAAACATCCAAAGCCGAACGATTTTCGCCGTATTGCCGAAAGAGTTTCTGATATACAATTGCAATGGTATTTAACAGACTGGACTCAAACAACCAATGTGATAGATTATAAAATTGAAAAAGTTGACGGTGATTCTAGCAAAACAAAGGTTGTTCTTTATAGAGAAGGGCTTATGCCTATGCCACTTGAAATCCTTATAAAATACACTGATGGTCAATATGAGATAATATATATTCCCATTTCTCTTATGAGGGGAGAAAAAAAGAATCCATATAATATTGCTTGGAAAGTTAAACCAGACTGGTTTTGGGCTAATCCATATTATAATTTTGAATTGGAACGAGGCCTAAATGATATAGAGGCTATCGTTATAGATCCGAGCAGCTTGATGGCTGATATTGATAAAACGAACAACTATTATTTGCCCAAAATGAAAAATATTGAGGATAAGGAGCTTAAAAAATAAAAAAATAATTGATCAGCTTTTTAAATCTAAAGTATTCGTTGTTCAAAATGAAATACTCGTAAGTGGAGATAATGGAAAAGAGAATCCCCCCTTTTTTTGTGTTTTTGTTCCAAAGAAAAAATTTTCTCGTGCTGTCGACAGAAATAAAATTAGAAGGAGGGTTAAAGCTGCATTGCATAATATAAATATAAAGGCAAATGGTAACTATTTGGTTGTATATAAGAGTTTGAACATCATGCCTTATAAAGAGATAGAAAAAACTCTTACTGACATTTTAAATGTTTCTAGTTGAAAATCATCTCAATGTGAGGAATTCCGTCTTCTATATAACACTTGCCCGTATGTTTAAATCCTAAGTTTGTATAGAAGTTTTTCAAATATTCTTGAGCAGATATTTTTATTTTTCTGCTATTAAATTCGTTCGTGGCTTCTTTTATTGATTTTGTCATGAGCTTTATTCCTATTCCTTTTTTTCTTAATTCTTTTTTAACCAACACTCTTCCAATAGAACAGAACTCCTTATTTAAGCTCATAATCCTTGAATAGGCAATTATTTCTTTCTTTTGCTTACCAATTATGTGAATACTTTTAAAATCTTTTCCATCAATGTCTTGATATGCACATTCTTGCTCAACGACAAATACTTCGGAGCGGAGCAAAAAGATATTATGAAGAGTTTCGCTATCAATATCGTTATACCTTTTCACATCAAATTTAATTACTGACATGGTATCTTTTCAATTCTTCTTTGATGTCTACCTCCTTCAAAATCTGTTTTAATAAAAACATCCACTATTTCTAGAGCTTCAGTTTTACTAACAAACCTTGAAGGTATACTCAAAATATTAGCATCATTGTGTTCTCGCGCCAATTTCGATATTTCCGCATTCCAACATAGGGCGGCTCTAATAGTTTTTCTTTTGTTTGCGGTCATAGCGGCTCCGTTGCCGCTCCCGCAAATGATAATACCTATGCTTGAAATATTTTCCTCTACTTCTTTAGATACAGGATGAATAAAATCAGGATAATCTACACTCTTGTCTTTGTTTGTCCCCTTGTCAATAGTTTTAAATCCTTTGTCGTTCAGGTATTTTACTATCTGCTTTTTTAGATCCACTCCTGCATGGTCATTTCCAATTGAAATTATCATTTTTTTAGTTTAAAAATAAGAAATGGAAAATAGCTAAACGAACTGTTAAAAAGATATTTGATATAATGTTGATAAAAAAAGAAAAGTAACCAAAGGGGTCTTTTCTTTTTTTTTTTTTCATAAAAAAAGAAAATTTCATCTATTTATAAAAAATAGCCA
>CACHSA010000037.1 GCA_902582405.1 uncultured Bacteroidota bacterium
TCTTATTTATACTGAAAAATTTTAGCAACTTTTCGAATAATCAATCGAAAATTAAAAAATATGACATCCCAATAACAAATGCACAAATCGAGGCCGTTAAAATAATAAATGAGAAGGAATTTTGGATGACCTCTGAAAATGAAGGTGATGGATATCCAAAATTAATTAAATTAAAATTGAAATAAATAAGGTAATATCAATGGATGTTTATGTATTTAAAATAAAATTTGAACACATAGATATTTGATGTAAATTTAGATAAATTATAAAATTATGAATGATTCTATTTTTAACGAATTACAAGCTAAAGCAAACGAAGTAGACGCAATTGGAGGTACTATAAAATTTGTCATTGATGACACAACCGTATTTGTTGATGGAACAGGCGCGAAAAATCTTGTTTCTAGTAGTAATGAAGATGCAGATTGTACTATTAGCACATCTGCTAGTGCATTGAGAGATATGCAAAGTGGTGACTTGAATCCTATGACTGCAGTCATGAGTGGAAAAGTTAAAATTAGTGGTGATATGGGTCTTGCTATGAAGGTTCAGTCTTTAATGAGCTAGATTGTAGAATTATTAAATCAATTTTAATACTATCCGACCTATATTCCCGTTGTTATAATTGTTATATTTAATTAATGTTCAAAGCTCATAAATTTTTATTAAGCTACTTTAGTTTCTTTTCTTTAATGATGCTTACTTTTATTGTCACAAAAGAGGAAAAAACATTAAAAGAATTATTCAAATTTCACAGATCAAACAGTCCATTTAAGCAGACCCAAAACTTATCTAAAAAAAATAGAATTGAAGAAGGTCTACCCCCAAACAAGTTTTATGAGCAACTTTATGATCTGACAATAAATCCAGCAACTGGGATTCCTGATTATGAAAGTAAAATAGACATTGAAAAAGAATTGGAGGTTGCCAAATCTTTTCCAGATCCTTTTGCCGTACCTGGAGACACAGAAAAACCGTGGTATTCTGTTGGGCCAAATGACGATGCCGGGAGATCAAGAGCTGCTCTCTGGGATCTTTCCGATGGATCATATCAAAGAGTTTTTGCTGGAGGTATAAGCGGAGGATTATGGAAGAATGAAAATATAACAAATAGCTCATCACCTTGGTCTCGAATTCTGGGAGTACCAGGGAATTTAGCCGTCTCAATTATTATTCAAGACCCTGACAATAACAATATTATGTATCTTGGGACTGGAGAGAGTTATACCGCTGGAGATGCTTACGGAAATGGTATATATAAGTCAACAGACGGAGGTACGAATTGGAGTTTAATTTATGGTAGAGGAACAGGAACCGTTACTTCAACTAATAGTGGTTTTGGAGAAACCTTTGTCAATGGATTTTTTTACGTTAATGATCTTGTTTTATGGGATCATGACAAAAACCCCGGAACTCAAAAACTTTTATTTGCTGCAATTGGCTCAAGTTATGTTCGATCTGATAAAATGAAAAGTACATACACAGATTTAAATGAGTTTGGACTTTATAAATCCTCCGACTCTGGCGCTTCCTTTTCAAGGATAACTGCTCTAAATGACGGAGGGATGACATCGAGTGATCTCTACAATGTTAATGATCTTGAAATACAAAAAGTAAGTAACAGGTTGTGGCTTTCAACTACAAACAATTGGTGGGGAGGCGGAGCACCCGGAGGTCGATTTTGGTTTAGTGATGATGGTACAAATTTTACACAAGTAAGTCCAAATTATCCTGCTACTCCTACGATAGATCAAGGAAAAATTTATAGAACGGAGATAGCACCAAGTGCTATTGATACAGATACGCATTATGTATTAATGAGAGCAAACGCAGGTTCAGGAAACAAACCATTTATTTTTAAAACTACTGACAATTACACCAACTTCACTCATGTTGTTGGCCCTAATGATGTTGACACTGGTATAGATGCCGACGATTTTACCAGAGGTCAAGCTTGGTACGATTTAGAAATAGAAATTGACCCCACTAGCAATGATAAAGTATATGTTGGAGGAATAAATTGGCATAAAACATCAAATGGAGGTACTTCATGGGAACAGATTTCTAAGTGGACTTCTAATGCATATGGTTACAATGCTATAGACTGTTCCGTAATTCACGCAGATCAACATGGATTGTATTTTAGGCCAGGAAATCCAAATCAAGCTATCGTTGTAAATGACGGAGGGGTTGCTTATGCTTCTAGTCTATCTGATGCAGACACAAATGATAGATTTACTGAAAATGAAAGAGGGATGATTACAACCCAATTCTATACAGTTGCTCAAAGTGGTTTAGATTTTCCAGGTAATGACTACATAATTGGTGGAACACAAGATAACGGTAGTTATGCTTTAATTAGTACAGTTGCTTCACCAATCGGAGGTACCTATTTGCAGGGTGGAGACGGAGCAGAAAGTGTTTTCGATCAGGTTGGAGGTGATTTTGCAATTACAAATTACATATATAATGATAATATCACAAGACATGATTTTGATGCGCTTGGAAATAGAACTCCCGACTTTAATTTTGGAGATAATTTAGGTATTCCAGATAATGAAGGTGTTTTTATTAACCCTGGTGCCCTGGATTCAAATCAAAATGTTTACTTTTCTAACGCAGCTAGTAATGATGATGCAAGCAGCACAAGTATGAGAGTTATTACTGGTTTAGAGCGTAATGGAACCCCTAGTACTTTTCTGATACCAAATATTGCAACAGGACAAGCTGACAATTTTATTACCACAATAGAAGTATCAAGGCACACAACCGAGTCAAGCACTGTTTTTGTAGGACTTAAAAATGGAGAAGTCAAAAAAATAACAAACGCAAACGATAGTGGTAACTATTCAATACAACCTGTTTTGGTAGACAACGTAGTAGGTAGTGTTTCTGATATACATATTGGGGATACTGAAGATAAAATTTATGTCACATATTATAATTATGGAATTAATAATAACATTATATACACCGAAAGTGGATTCTCTCCAAAAAATGATTACAGTGTCAAAGAAGGGAATTTCCCCGATATACCAGTTTATAGCATACTAAACAATCCCTATGAAAGTAACGAAGTGATTGTTGGAACAGATTTAGGCGTCTGGAGAACAACCAACTTTGATGCTGTAAGTCCAAATTGGACTCAGTCTTATAACGGAATGAGTGATGTAGCAGTGTTTGATATGGATTTTAGAGGTGATTCCGCAGACAATAATCGTGTGGTAGCTGCGTCTTACGGAAGAGGGCTTTATC
>CACHSA010000038.1 GCA_902582405.1 uncultured Bacteroidota bacterium
GCATTGTGTTAAATCATTAAATTTATAGTCAATTATAATTCATTTTGAAGACCGTTTTTTTATTGGGCTACATGGGATGTGGCAAAACAATCTTAGGAAAAGCTTTAGCCAATCAGCTAAATGTCCCCTTTATTGATTTAGATAATAAAATTGAAACACATGAAAATAAATCGGTTGAAAAAATTTTTAAGTTGAAAGGAGAACTATATTTTCGCCAAATTGAAAGAAAAATATTATTAAATTTTATTTCCTCATCCATTCCTAAAGTTGTTTCCTTAGGTGGAGGTACACCATGTTATTTTAGTAATATGCATGATTTAGTGAATTCAACGCATCAAACAATATATTTCAAAGCAAGTGTAGATAGTCTTGTAAACAGATTACAAGACAAACA
The DNA here is from genome assembly GCA_902582405.1 of uncultured Bacteroidota bacterium. GTDB lineage: Bacteria > Bacteroidota > Bacteroidia > Flavobacteriales > Flavobacteriaceae > TMED96. Next base: position 395 of record CACHSA010000038.1, read on the forward strand.
TGTCAAAAGACCACTAATCCAACACTTAGAAAACAAAGATCGTCTTAAAGAATTTATTTCGAAGCACCTTTTTGAAAGGTCCTCTTTCTATGAAATGGCCCATATAAAAATAAGCGTTGATAAAAAATCAATTCCTGAAATAATAGGAGAAATTTTACTTTCCCTAGATTAAATAAATTCCTTTTTTAGTTTCATTTAAAACAACTTTTATAGTTTCATTTACAGATGTAGATAGACTTATTCCTTTAAAATCAGCTTTGACTGGAAATTTGTTATGTTCTCTGTTAACCAAAACTGCTATTTTAATTTGTTTGATATGAACAGTTAACAAAAATTTTAAAGCGTGTGCAAGAACTAAACCTGTATTTAAAACGTCGTCAACAATTACTACACTCTTGTTTTCCAGATTTTTAATTTCAGTATCGAGAAAAATTTTATTTCCAGGTTTTTTTTTATTTATTTTCAGATTTAAGTTTGTTATTTTTTTTTCTGTGACATGGCTAAGAATTTTTTCAATTTCCGTTGCAAACAAAGAACCATTCTCTTTAATTCCAACAAGGAAAATTTCTTTGCTTTTAATGTTAGACTCGTATATTTGGAATGCGATCCTCTTCGTACAATACTGAATTTTTTTTTCATCAAAAATTAAGTTTTCAGGTTTTATCATATCGGCCTATATTTAAGTTAAAAATTTGTCAAGATTTCTTCTTTCCTTTTTTGTGGGTCTTCCTTCTCCTTTTTTTCTTGAATAATTTAGTTTATCAAATTTTTTATTTTTTGAATCTATCTCTTTTTTCATTCTATATAAATCAACAAGTTTATTGCCAATCCTTGATTTTGGGAAATCTAAAACAATAAACTTAACCAGTTGATCTTTTTGTTTAATTGATATCACGTCATCAATTAAAACTTCATAAGATGGTTTTATTTTTTTTCCATTCACACTTACATTCCCATTTTTACATGCATTTGTTGCTTTGTTTCTAGATCCAAAATATCTAACCGTCCAAATGTAAAAGTCGACTCTCATTTTATAAATTAATATTAAATTTGTGTAAATTAAAAATAAATGCTCAAACTAAAAATTGAACATTCTATAAATCAAAGATTCCAAGCCATATTAATAATCTTTTTGGTTTTATTTTGTTTATCGTGTAGACCTGATGATCAAGAAGACGAAGAACCTCCAAGAGATTATCTTGAGCAATCTCTTGAGGATGACCAAAAATTGGTTCAGTATATGAAATCTCATTATTACAATTATGACGATTTCAGTAATGATTCAAGTGAAGATAAGGAAATTGTTATTGACACAATTCTTTCTGAAAATGCTAATTTGAAATCACTTTTTGATTTTGCGGTTGAAACTTCTGTTACATTAGCAACTAATGAAGGAGAAATTATAGAACATAAGTTATATCACATCGTTATTAAAGATGGAATTAGAACTGAAGATAAGCCCAGTATAGCCGATTCAGTTTACCTTTCTTACAAGGGCAAATTATTAAATGGAAATATATTTGACAAGAAAACTAATCCTGTATGGTTTGATACCGCTAATGTTATAAGAGGCTTTAGATATGGACTTCAATTTTTTTCACCTGGAAATTTCATTCAAAGACAAAATGGAACTATAGATTTTAATCAATTTGGAAGAGGACTAATATTTATGCCATCTGGACTAGGTTATTTTAATAATGCTCAAACTTCTATACCAACTTATTCTCCATTAATTTTTGAAGTTTCTGTCTTTACAATTAACAAAGCTGACCATGATAATGATGGGGTTTTGTCTATTGATGAGGACCCAAACAAAGATGGAAACCCCTACAATGACGACACGGATGAAGATGGCATAATTAATATGTATGATGAAGATGACGATGGAGATGGTATTTTAACTAAAGATGAATTAGATGGAGATGATCCAGATAATTTACCTGATGATTCCAACAATGACGGGATCCCTGATTATCTTGATAAAAATAATTAGTATTCTAAGTCTTTTTTCTTACCAAGAACGTATGTTACACTTAAAGACCATAATTTTGGCCTTATATCGGAATAGGCCTCAATATTTACATTGTTATTTTCCAAAATCTCTATTTCATTGTCAGTAAAACCTCTTTCAAAACGAAAACCTATCCCGAATTTCCCAATATCAATTCTGGAACCAATCTGAAGACCTATAGTGAAATTGTTAGTATAATTTCCAAAATTTATTGAATCACTTTTAATTGAAATTATATTTTGAAAAATTGGACCTGCAAATATTGATATTGGGCCAAAAACTTCATATCCAAGTAAAATTGGAATTTCTATTTTATTAATTTCGAATTGATCTAAAGATATCAGTTCAGATTTACTTTTACTTAATTGTATCTCAGGTCTAATGTATAGATCTACTATTTTAATTTGAGCAAAAACTCCAAAGTGTGCACTTGCAATTGAAGCAGTTTCAATATCCGTTCTCATTGAACCGGTACTTTTTATATCTCCAATATTATCGAAATTTACACCAACTTTAAATCCATAATTAACCTGAGAATAAAAGTTATTAAAAGCAAAATTCATGATAAAAAGTACAGAAAAGATTAGTGAAAAATTACTTCTCATTTCCTTTGAAGAACTTTTTTCACAGCATTAAAAATTGCATTTGAATTTAAACCGTATTTATCCATTAGTTTAGACGGAGATCCAGATTCACCGAAAGTATCGTTAGTAGCAATAAATTCTTGTGGAACGGGGTCATTTTTTGTTAATATTCTGGAAATACTTTCGCCTAGTCCCCCCAAATAG
>CACHSA010000039.1 GCA_902582405.1 uncultured Bacteroidota bacterium
GGACGAGGTGGTGACGGTGGAAAAAATCACTCTTTAGATGAATGGTGGTTAAACAAAGATGGTTACAAAGCAATACACATGGCACTATTGGTTCTTTTGGCCGAAACTGGATACAAATAATTATTTATTTGGAATTCTAGAGTTCATTAATTTAAACCAAATAGGCGGTACTAAGGCGATCAAAATAGAGGTTGGGTATCCGTAGGGTAATTGTGGACTTACAGACTGATTTTCTAAAATTTGATATTTTTTTGATGCAGAAAAATGATGATCACTATGACGAGTAAGTTCATACAAAACAATTCTTCCAATAATATGATTAGAATTCCATGAGTGATGTAGTTGAACTCTTTCATATCTTCCAGAAGGTAAAATTTTTCTTTCAAGACCGTAATGCTCAATATAATTTATTGTCTCAAGGAACAGGAATGAAATGACTCCAACGATTAATGCAACGATTAACCCTTTAAAACCGAAGGTATAAAAAACAAAAAGGAGATATAAACTTTGAAAAGCAATGTACCAAATCATATCGTTTTGAAAAGAGACAAAGCTTTTCTTATTTCTTTTGAGAATAGAAATTTGAGTTTTCCACGCATTTATATATTGCCAAAAAACGGATGTAAACCAAAAATTGTAGACACTTTGATTAAATTTCGAAGTTGCAGGATCTTTTGGAGTAGCAACATTTATATGATGTCCAAAATTATGTTCTATATAAAAATGCATGTAAAGACATGGCATAAGCAATATTTTTGATAAAGTTTTTTCAAATTGTGATTTTCTGTGTCCTAATTCATGAGCAACATTTATGGCATTTGTAGCAAGCAAAATACCTAAAGACAAAATCATCCCAACATATTCATAAAAAAAGTATGTGGAACTTGTAATTACAAAAAAACCATAAAAAAGGATTGAAAATACAAAAGGAAGGTTTAAATAAAGTAAAACATCAAATAAGAAGTTAGCAAGTCTATTGGTTTTTTCTTCTTCGGTGTATTTCTTATCAGAATCTTTTAAAATAATTTCTAAAATAGGGATAAAGATAAATGCATAAATAGGAGCAGTATATGAAAGAATACCCTTAAAGTGCACTGAAATAAGGGTAACTAGTGGAATTGAATATGCAAACAAGTATTTTAAGTCTTTCAAAGTATTTTTTTTTTGCAATTTAAGAATTTTTACTAATTAATTTAAATGTTTATTTTGGCTCCCAACTTAAACCATTCTGTGGAATTTTTAACTATAATACTCTCAATACTAGCGTCAATCATTGTAGGAATATCTAAAGCTGGTGTTAAAGGTATTGGTATTTTTTTTGTGATTCTACTTGCATATGCATATGAACCCAAGCTATCAACTGGAATTTTATTGCCCCTTTTAATAGTTGGAGACCTTTTTGCAATAATTTACTATAAAAAAAACATAGTTTGGAAATATATCATTCGACTTATTCCATGGATGGCTATTGGAGTACTTTTTGCCACTTTAACTGGAGATATAATTGATGGAAAAGCTTTTAAAAAACTTATGTCAATTGTGATTTTTTTATCTGTTCTAATCATGTTATTTATGAATGATAAAATGTCAAATTTAATTTCAAAGCACTGGAGTTTTGGTCCACTATTAGGAGGAGCTGCTGGATTTACAACAATGATAGGTAATGCAGCCGGTCCACTTGCAAATATTTATTTTATAGCTATGAAAGTGAAAAAAAGACCCTTCATTTCGTCTTCAGCATATATATTTTTTTTGGTAAATATAATTAAACTGCCTTTTCATATTTTTTTTTGGGAAACTATAAACTATTATAGCCTAATTGAAAGTCTAAAAATGACACCGTTTGTTTTTTTAGGCCTTATTGTTGGAATCTTTATCGTTGATAAAATCGCTGAGAAATACTATTCTAAGCTTATCTTAATTTTAACAGCTGCAAGCTCAATATTTTTTCTATTTAGCTAGTTTATTTTTAATTTCATCTACAACTTCTGGATTTAACAAAGTTGAAATGTCTCCTAGATTTTCAAAATCACCAGCTGCTAATTTTCTAAGTATTCTTCTCATTATCTTTCCGCTTCTTGTCTTGGGTAAACCTGAAACAACAAGGATTTTTTGGGGTTTTGCAATAGGCCCAATTTGATTAGAAACCAAATTCCTAAGTTCAAGAGTTAATTCACTAATTTCAACTTTATTTTTTAAAATCACGTATGCCATTAGTGCATTTCCTTTAACCTCATGGGGATATCCAATAACAGCACTCTCAGCTACATCCTTATGTTCATTGATTGAATTCTCAATTGGGGCTGTTCCAAGATTGTGTCCAGAAACTATTACAACGTCATCTACTCTACCTGTTATCCTATAATTTCCATCTGCGTCTCTTAAAGAACCATCACCAGGAAAATAGTAACCTTGGTATGCAGTGAAATAAACTTCTTTATATCTTGTATGATCTCCATAAATTGTTCTTGCAATACCTGGCCACGGAAATTTAATAGCTAATATACCTTCAGCCTCTTTTTCTTTTATCTCATGACCTTGATTATTTAAAAGAACTGGTGTAATTCCTGGTATAGGTTTTGTTGCAAATGTAGGTTTTTGAATTGTTACACCTGCTAGAGATGATATCATTATTCCACCCGTTTCAGTTTGCCACCAGGTATCAACAATTGGAGTTTTATTTTTTCCTATATTAAGATCGTACCAATTCCACGCCTCAAGATTAATTGGTTCACCAACAGAACCAAGAACCTTTAACGAACTTAAATCGTGTCCATCAATTAATTTTAGTGGTTGCTTTGCTAATGTTCTTATAGCAGTAGGGGCTGTATAAAATTGATTTACTTTATATTTTTCACATACTTTCCAAAATCTATTCCAATTTGGATAAGAGGGTATGCCTTCAAAATGAACGGATGTAGCACCAACTGCCATAGGACCGTATATCATATAGCTGTGGCCAGTTATCCATCCAATGTCTGCTGTGCACCAATAT
>CACHSA010000040.1 GCA_902582405.1 uncultured Bacteroidota bacterium
TATGGATTTTTCTTTTAAAGAATTAAAATCAACATCATTGTCAATCATTATTGCATAATCTCTTTTAGAAAAAGGGAATTGTCGAATTGGAGAGACATTAAATTTTTTACTTGAATAAAAATCAAATATTTTGTTTAGTTCTAATTCAGCATATGCAACTTGCTGGTGAATATCAAAATGGTTTATTGTTTTAAGATTTACGGTACCTGCCATCGCAATTAACTTTCTTCCAAGTCGAAACTCAATAGAATTCTCAAACATGCTTTTATTAACAACTACCTCTTCACATTTATCAAAACCAAGCTTGGCTAAGATGCTTTTTACAATACCCTTTATCTTAAAAAAAATGTTAGGCTGGTTTTTATAAATCCAATTTTTATCATAAAAATCACCAGTAAGTGAAATTGAAATATTTTTATTTTCAATAAACTCTCCTTTATCATTTAAATAAACTTTGCCTGACTCAAATATTTTAATTTTATGCTCTTGTCTTTTGAGATTGTATGAAATATTTTCTAACAGCCCAAACAACAAGCTATTTCTCATTTGTGATATCTCTGAACCAATTGGATTTAATATGCTGATTAATTTTGATTCATCAATTCCATTGTTAAAATTATTTGAAGTTGGAGATATTATTGAATTGTTGACTACCTCGTTAAAGCCAAGTCCGATTAATTGATTTGCAATTATATTGTTAATGGATTCATATGATTTAATATTTTTTTCAGGGTAGTGGGTTTTGGAATCAGATAAAGATGGAATATTATTATATCCATAAATTCTTATGACTTCTTCGATAACATCTATTTCTCTTGTTACGTCATGTCTATAGTTTGGTAATTCAATATTTAAATCATTTTTACTTTTTTTAATAATTTTTATATCGAGAGATTCTAAAATCATAATTATTTTAGAAATTGGAATTTTAAAACCAACTGTAGAGTAAATTTTTTCATAACGAAAATTAATTTTTTTTAATTGACTTTTTCTTCCTTCAATTTTTAAAATGCTGCCATCCATCTTTCCACCAGATAAATCTAAAATTAAATCTAAAGCTCTACAAAGTGCATAATCAACTAAATCTGGGTCTACACCCCTTTCATATCTGAAAGAGGCATCTGTTGATAAGCCATGTCTCTTGGATGTTTTTCTAATAGATATTGGATTAAATAATGCACATTCTAGAAATATCTTTTTTGTTTTTTCCGTTACACCAGAATTGACTCCTCCATAAATTCCTGCTATGCATAAAGGTTTGGATTTGTCACAAATCATTAAATCTTCTTTGGATAGTTTTCTTTCTTCTCCATCAAGAGTTACAAAGGTGGTATTATCAGGCAATGTTTTGACAATAATTTCATCTTCAATTTTTGATAAATCAAATGCATGAAGAGGCTGACCAAGTTCATGCATAACAAAATTAGTTATGTCGACTATATTGTTTTTGGGCGTAACACCAATAGTCTTCAAATAATTTTGCATCCACATTGGAGAGGGTTTAACATCAATATCTGAAATCAAAGCACCTGAATAATAAGGACATGTTTCAAAGTTTTCCACATTAACCTTAAAACCTGAATTACTCCCCAATTTATATTCTTTCACCTTGGGAATTTTAAAAGTGTATTTGATATTGTTTGAAATGCACCAAGCTTTTAGGTCTCTTGCTACGCCTAAATGACTCGTTGCATCTGATCTATTTGGTGTTAAGCCAATTTCAATTAAGTTGTCTTTGTAAATTTTAAATATTTCTGAACATTTTTTTCCTATAGAATGGATTTCATCAAGAATCATAATTCCTTCGTGAGATTCACCAAGTTGAAGTTCTTTTTCAGAGCATATCATGCCTTCACTAATTTTTCCTCTTATTTTAGACTTTAAAATCTTAAAACTTTGATTTTTATCATTGTATAGATTTGTTCCAACTAAAGCTACCGGAACTTTAGCACCTTCTCTAACATTCGAAGCACCACAAATTATTTGTAATAAATTTCTATCACCAACATCAACTTGAGTAATTTTAAGTCTGTCAGCATTTGGGTGTTTAATACATTTCAATACTTTTCCTACGACTACACCCTCAAGTGAACCAAGTATTGATTCATAAATAGTGTTTCCTTCAACTTCCAATCCAATTGATGTTAAAGCACTTAATTGCTTATCCAAAGGGAGGTCTACATTAATAATTTCTTTTAATAAATTATAGGAAATTTTCATTCTAAACTATTATAATGCTAATATACACATCAGGATTCAACTTATAAGATTCCATATCTTTTTATTGTATGTAATCTTATTTAATTCTGACTTAATATTCTTGTTGTCTTCATGATTTAAGTTGGGATCGTTTTGTATTAAAATTTTGGCATAGTTCCTGGCGATTTGGAGTATTTCTTGGTCTTTCACTAAATCTGCAATTTTTAATCTAACAACTCCACTTTGTTGGGTTCCAGCTAAATCACCAGGACCTCTAATCTTTAGATCTACTTCAGCTATTTTAAAACCATCTGATGTTTTTACCATTGTTTGAAGTCTTAACTGAGCATCCTTAGATATTTTTTTTCCTTTCATGAGTATACAGAAGCTTTGTTCGTTTCCCCTTCCAACTCTACCACGAAGCTGGTGCAACTGAGAAAGACCAAACCTTTCAGCGCTTTCGATAACCATAACATTAGCATTAGGAATATTAACTCCTACTTCAACCACAGTAGTTGAAACCATAATTTGTGATTTACCTTCCAAAAATCTTTTCATTTCATAATCTTTATCCTCAGTTTTCATTTTGCCATGCATTATACTAACTTTATAGCTAGGCAATGGAAATTCCCTGCAAATACTTTCATAGCCATCCATTAAATCTTTATAATCCATTTTTTTTGACTCCTCAATAAGTGGATAAACAATAAAAACTTGTCTTCCTTTTTCAATTTGGTCCCTTATAAATTTAAA
>CACHSA010000041.1 GCA_902582405.1 uncultured Bacteroidota bacterium
AGAGTCTTTTTATCGCAACCCCTTTTTCTTTAGCACATTCATAAATCCACTCCGTAAGGTCTTGTTGTTTTAACTTAAAGCTGGGTAGTTTATTAAAAAAAATTGTTTTTTTCACGATGCAAATATAGAAAATCCTGCTGATTGAGATTGTTAAAGAAGATGGTATATTTGTTTTATGGTTCGAGTAAGATTTGCGCCTAGTCCAACAGGGCCAATTCATATTGGCGGTGTTAGAACTGCGCTATATAACTATTTATTTAAATTAAAAAAGAAAGGGAAATTTATCCTTAGGTTAGAAGATACCGACGAGTCTAGGAAAGTTGTTGGGGCTGAAAAATACATTTACGATGTTTTAGACTATTATAAAATAAAAGTTGATGAAGGGCCCCGTGAAGGAGGTGGTTTTGGTCCGTATAGACAAAGTGAAAGAAGAAAGGTTTACAATAAATATATTAATTTATTAATTGAAAATGGGGCGGCCTACTATTGTTATACCTCAAGGGAGGAGCTTCTTCAGGCGCGGGTGAAGAAAGATTTTTCCTATAATTCTAAAACAAGAATGAAGTTTAAAAACAGCTTGAGCTTAGATAAAGAAGAAAGCCTGTCACTAATGAAAAAACAGAAATATGTTGTAAGGCTAAAGGTTGACGGGAACATTAAGTTAAGGGTGACAGATCTCCTAAGAGGAACCATAACGGTAAATTCAAATAACTTAGAAGACAAGATATTAATGAAGGAGGACGGACTGCCTACATATCATTTTGCTAATGTTGTTGATGACCATTTGATGAAAATAACAACTATAATAAGAGGTGAGGAGTGGCTTCCATCATTGCCAATCCATAAGTTAATATATGACGCCTTTGGATGGGATATGCCAAGCACGGTTCATCTTCCACTAATACTTAACCCCTCTGGGTCTGGAAAACTGAGCAAACGCGATGCTTTGCAAAATAATTATAGCATATTCCCCATCAAATGGGGAGAACTTGATGGTCTCAAGGAAAAGGGTCTGTTGCCGGATGTTCAACTGGCATATATTTCTCAACTGGGCTCAAGTTTCAATAGTGAAAATATTGAATTAGATATAAATAAAATGTCCAAAAAATTTAATCTGTCCGCTTTGCAAAAAGGGGGTGCAAGATTTGATTTTGATAAAGCCAAGTCTATCAATCAGAAAGGTTTATCAGAAATAAATACTCAGTTTCTCATGTCAGAACATCCTAGGATTTTTAAAAAGTTAGAACTGGCTTTACCAGACCAGGCCGATAAAGTTGTTGATTTGATAAAAACACGTGTTACCCTATTGACGGACTTCGATTTAGAATTAAAAACATTTATTGTCGATCCGGTGGACTTTGATGAGTCTGTTTCGTCTAGAATTTTAAACTCAATTAGTATTGTTGATTTGAGTCTGCTTAAAAGTTGTATACAGCAAAGTACCAATGACTCTATCAAAGATGATATTTACAGAATTTCCGTGGAAAGAAAATTGAATTTTGGGAAATTAATGCAATTCCTTCGATTATCTCTTGTTGGAAACTTGAGCGGCCCTGATGTTTTTTTTATTATAAAAATGGTTGGGAAAAATGTAACTTTGAGAAGACTAAATTTACTTTTGGAAAAATTAAAGAAACAATGAGCACATCCACTTACATTTTTATATTAATATTATTTCTTCTAATCGCTTCTGGGCTGTTTATTGTTAAACAGCAAACATTTGCTGTTATAGAAAGGTTTGGGCGCTTTATAGCTATAAGGAGGCCAGGGCTTCACATAAAAATACCGCTGATAGATAAAATTGCAGGTCGATTAAGCCTTAAAATATTACAGCTTGACGTTATAGTTGAGACGAAAACAAAAGACGATGTTTTTGTCAAACTCAAGGTGAGTGTTCAATACAGGGTCCTGCCAAACAAGGCTTACGATGCATTCTACAAGCTAGACTTTCCTCAAGATCAAATCACATCATATGTATTCGATGTAATAAGAGCTGAGGTTCCTAAAATGAAATTAGACGATGTTTTCGAAAAGAAAGATGATATCGCAAATGCAGTTAAAAGAGAGTTAAATGATGCAATGATCAACTATGGATACGATATAATAAAAGCTCTAGTAACCGATATAGACCCTGACTCACAAGTAAAAGAGGCAATGAATAGGATTAATGCTGCCGAAAGAGAAAAAGTAGCTGCCCAATATGAGGGCGATGCGGCTAGAATTCTAATAGTTGAGAAGGCTAAAGCCGAAGCAGAAAGCAAAAGGCTTCAAGGGCAAGGAATTGCTGACCAAAGAAGAGAAATAGCAAGAGGGTTAGAAGAATCTGTAGATGTTCTTAACAATGTTGGAATAAATTCACAGGAGGCCTCTGCGTTAATTGTTGTTACACAACACTACGACACCCTTCAGTCTATAGGAGAAGAAACAAACAGCAACTTAATATTACTTCCTAATTCTCCGCAAGCAGGTAGCGATATGCTCAACAATATGGTTGCATCCTTCACAGCAAGCAATCAGATTGGGGAGGCCATGAAAAAAGATAACCTAAAGAAAAAAAGGGGTACTCCTGTAAAAAAGATAGATAATAAAGAGGTTGATAAAAAAACGGATACAGAGCAAGAGGAGGTAGATCCTGTATAATTAGTTTTTCCAGCTGTCTCTTAATCCTACGGTTTTATTAAATGATATGGTGCCTTGCAGTTTGTCATCTACCATATAGTATCCCTTTCTTTGAAATTGAACCTTTTGCCCTTTTGTAAATGATGATGAAAATTTTTCGGATTTACCGATGATTAATTTTTTGGAGTCTTTATTGATGCTTTTAAGAAAACCCTCTTTTTCCTCTGGCTTTTCTTTGAAAAACAATCTGTCGTATTCATTTATTTTTACATCTATGGATGAGTTAATATCTACCCAATGAATAGTCCCTTTTACCTTTCTTCGGCTTTC
>CACHSA010000042.1 GCA_902582405.1 uncultured Bacteroidota bacterium
CAGATTTTTGTGAAAAAAAATTAAATAAGCTAATTTCTTGGGCAAAGAGAAATAATATTGTTTTAATTAATGACAATCCATATAGTTTCATTTTAAATAAAAAACCTAGAAGTATTTTAAGTCTACAAGATTCAAAGGGAGTTGTAATAGAACTAAATTCACTGAGTAAATCATTTAATATGGCAGGATGGAGAGTTGGTATGATTGTAGGTGAATCAAAGTATATAGATGCTGTGTTAAAAGTAAAATCAAATTTTGATTCAGGAATGTTTTATTGTGTGCAGCATGGAGCAATTAAAGCCTTAGCTAGTAGTCAAAAATGGTTTGATAATCTTAACAAAGAATATTATAAAAGAAGAAAACTAGCAGAAGAAATTGCGAGTGAACTTAATCTTTCATATTCTAAAAATGGGGTTGGTATGTTTATATGGTGTAAAATTTTAAATGGATCTTTAAAATCAGAAGATTTTGTTGACCATCTGTTGGATAAATATAATTTTTTTATATCTCCTGGATCAATTTTTGGATCTCAAGGTGAAGGATATGTTAGGATTTCATTATGTACAGAAACAAAAAAAATGAATGAAGTTTTAAAAAGATTGAGGTCATGAAACTTTTTTTAATTGGAACCGGTTTAATAGGGGGTTCTATGTCGAAAGATATAAGAAACCTTATAGATGAAGTTCAAATACATGGAGTTGATAAGAATCAAATTAATATTAAACATGCTAAAGATATTGGGTTGATTGATAATATTGATAGTTTAAAAAATTTAAACAGTGCTGACAGGGTAATTTTGTCTGTTCCTGTAAGTGAAAGCCTAAAAATTTTACCCTTTGTTCTCGATAATTTGAATAAAGATGCTCTAGTATGGGATGTTGGCTCTACAAAATTTAGTCTATGTAAATCAGTGGAAAATCATTCTAAAAGGGACCAATTTTTAGCTACCCACCCAATAGCAGGTAATGAATTTTCTGGTCCCATGGCAAGTAAAGAAAATCTCTTTAATGGAAAAATTCAGATTCTTTGCCAGACCAATAAGACAAGACCTGATTTACTAGAATGGGCAGAATCAATTTTTAATTTGATGGGGATGAAAATTAGATATATGAACCCAGAAGAGCACGATAAAAAAATGGCAATAGTTTCACATTTGTCTCATATAAGCTCTTTCATGCTTGGTAAAACAGTTATGGAGTCCGAAAAAAATGATCAAAACATATTAGATTTTGCCGGGAGTGGATTTGAGTCCACTGTAAGGTTAGCAAAAAGTTCGCCGGAAATGTGGTCTTCTATTTTTAAAGATAATAGAAAAAATATACTTGAAATATTAAACGCATATATTGAAAATTTAAAGCAATTTCGGTTTAAAATTGAAAATGAAAATTATAGTGACTTAAAAAGTCAAATGATTAAAACAAATAAACTAAAGAAAATACTTGATACAATTAAACCTAAAAATTAAACCAAAATGAAAATAAAATCAAAAGCAAATGATTGGTTAGAAAAATTTAAATTATCCCATCCGCTTGTCATCGCAGGTCCTTGCAGCGCTGAAACCGAACAACAGGTTTTAAAAATAGCTCATCACTTGAAGGAATCAGACGTTACAGTATATAGAGCTGGAATTTGGAAACCCAGAACTAGACCTGGTAACTTTGAAGGTGTTGGTTCCATAGGTTTAAAATGGCTTCAGATGGTTAAAAAAGAAACTGGGCTTTTAACAGCTACAGAGGTAGCTAATAAAGATCACGTAAAATTAGCATTAGAACACGATATTGATGTATTATGGATTGGAGCCAGATCAACAGTTAGTCCTTTTATAGTTCAAGAAATTGCAGATTCGTTAAATGGGACTGACAAAATAGTCCTAATAAAAAATCCAGTCAACCCTGACCTCTCACTATGGCTGGGTGCTATTGAAAGACTTCAGTCTGCAAATATTAGTAGGTTAGGGCTTATTCATAGAGGTTTTTCATCTCAAGGAAAATCGAAGTATAGAAATAATCCGGAGTGGCAAATTGCTATTGAAGTAAAAAACAAGTTTCCTGATATTCCAATTATTTGTGATCCATCTCATATTTCAGGACGAAGAGACTTGATATTTGATCTTAGTCAAATGGCATTAGACCTCAATTTTGACGGTTTGATGATCGAAACTCATATAGATCCTGATAATGCATGGAGTGATGCTGCACAACAGATAACTCCAAACAGATTGATACAAATAATGAAAGATTTAAAAATGCGAAAGACAACGATTGATAAGAAGGACTATCTTAATGAACTTGAGAATTTAAGGACTCAAATTGATATCTCTGACCAAAGCCTATTACAAATCCTTGGAGAAAGAATGAAAATTTCTGATTCTATAGGAAAGTTGAAAAGGAAAAATAATGTTGCTGTTCTACAGAATAAAAGATGGAATGAGATACTAGGTAAAATGGTCCTTGATGGTGAAAGCCATGGATTATCTGAAGAATTTGTATTAAAA
>CACHSA010000043.1 GCA_902582405.1 uncultured Bacteroidota bacterium
TTTAGTAAATCTTCATAAACCTAATATTTTGGTTTGTGGGCACTCTCATATTTTAAGGATTGAATATATTAAGTCAAAGAAAATTTTATACCTAAATCCTGGAGCTGCAGGAAAACATGGGTTTCACAAAACTAGAACAATGATAAACTTTGAGATCAAAAACCAAAAAGTTGAAAACATGAACATTATTGAACTAGGTAAGAGATCAAAAATTTAACGTATTCTATCTATCGAATCAACTAATTTTTGATCTTTTTTAATCCTCCAAAGAGAAACTAAGAGCAAGAAAAGGCCAAATAAATACAGAAAGGTTTGATAATTCTGGAAAAAGGCCATAGAGTTGTCAGTTTCATAAAATATAAGTGGTATTGATGTCAAAATAATTGCTTGAATGATAATTAAAAAGTACAACAATATGATTTGATTTTTTCGACTTTTAAAACTCAATAAGGTAATAGTTGAAAAAATAATTAATAAAATTTGTACTGAGGTAAATAGATCATACTCATGAATTAAAAAACGAAATGAACTGCTGTCTATCGGAGTAATATAAAGCAAAAAACATTTGTTTGCTATATAAATCAGGATATATAAAGATTGAATTCTCTGAATCATATATTTGAAAATTAAAAAAAAATAAGTTGACTTTCATATTTTTTTGTAATATTGTATTGAAAAACTCTTTCACCTAAGAGTAATCACCCATAAATTTTATCAATTCCAAAAAATGTACGACATATCCACATTAAAAGAAAAAAAAATATCTGAATTACAGGATATTGCAAAATCATTGAAACTAAAAAAAGTAGCCAATTTAAAAAAACAAGAGTTGATTTATCAAATCATTGACTATCTATCGACTAATCCTGAGTCAAGTTCAAATACTAAAACTATTGAAAATCAAAGAACTATTGAAAATGAGAATAAAGTAAACTTCAAAAGAAATACTGTTAAAGAAGAAAATCCAAATGGGAAAAATAAACATGTCAAAAATGATAAGGTGCCAAATAGACCATTTAACAAAAACAAAAACCAAAATGGTACCAAAAATTATGATAACTATCACAACAGAGACAATAGGAATAGATACAAAGAGCCTGAGTATGAATTTGATGGAATAATAAATTCTGAGGGTGTTTTAGATATAATGAATGAAGGATATGGTTTTTTGAGATCTTCGGATTATCATTACCTATCTTCACCCGACGATGTCTACGTTTCTCAATCTCAAATTAGACTTTTTGGACTAAAAACAGGTGATACCGTTTTGGGCACTGTAAGACCTCCTAAAGAAGGAGAAAAGTATTTTCCTTTAATTAAAGTTGTCAGTATTAATGGTCAAGATCCAAAGGTTGTTAGAGATAGAGTTTCATTTGAGCACTTAACTCCCCTGTTTCCGCAAGAGAAATTTAAATTAGCTGAGAAACAAAATACAATCTCAACAAGAATCATTGACCTTTTTTCACCAATAGGAAAGGGACAAAGAGGTATGATTGTTTCTCAACCTAAAACTGGTAAAACAATGTTACTTAAAGATATTGCTAATGCTATATCTGCAAATCATCCTGAAGTATACCAAATAATCCTTCTTATTGACGAAAGGCCGGAAGAAGTTACAGATATGCAAAGAAATGTGAGAGGCGAGGTAGTTGCATCAACATTTGATGAACCCGCAGATAGACATGTAAAGGTTGCGAATATAGTTTTAGAAAAAGCCAAAAGATTAGTTGAGTGTGGCCATGATGTTGTGATACTTTTAGATTCTATTACTAGACTTGCTAGAGCTTACAATACAGTTCAACCAGCATCGGGTAAGATACTAAGCGGAGGCGTTGATGCAAATGCTTTACATAAACCAAAAAGGTTTTTCGGGGCTGCTAGAAATATTGAAAATGGAGGTTCTTTATCAATAATAGCTACTGCTCTTACAGAGACAGGATCGAAAATGGATGAGGTGATTTTTGAGGAATTTAAAGGAACTGGTAATATGGAACTCCAATTAGATAGAAAGATATCTAATAGAAGAATTTTCCCAGCCATAGATTTAATATCATCCAGCACAAGGAGAGACGATCTCCTATTAGATGAAAATACAATTCAAAGAATGTGGGTATTAAGAAAATATCTTGCTGATATGAACCCTGTTGAAGCAATGGAATCAATGAATGATAGGTTTACTAAAACAGTAAACAACGAGGAGTTTTTAATTTCAATGAATTCCTAAAGAAAATTTTACAGTGAAGCTATGTGCTTTTCTAACTTAGATTTGAGGTTAGAAGCTTTGTTCAAGTGAATGATATTTTTCTTAACCAATTTGTCTAGCAAAGAAACGACTTTTGGAAGCTGTTTTTTGGCCTCTTTTTTATTTGAATTATTCCTTAAATCTCTAACCGCGTTTCTAACTGTTTTATGCTGAAG
>CACHSA010000044.1 GCA_902582405.1 uncultured Bacteroidota bacterium
CATCTCCATCGCCGTCGTCTCCATCGTCACTACGATCAGTTACATTATTTGTATTACCAGGTGAAGAGGCTGTAGCAAGTACAGTATTTACTACACTTCCACTATCAACAGCTTGCTGATTAACAGTATAAGTTGCTGTGTAAGTAGCTATCTCTCCAACTGTAAGTGTTCCTTGAAGAGAACCTGCACTTGCACTTGTAAAGGTAGGTCCTGCACTTAAAGTTAATGATGCTGTATTTCCATCTGTTAAAGTGTCAGTTAATGTGAGTGCTGATAAAGTAACATTACCTTTATTTTCTACTGTTATAGTATAGACGATTGTATCACCAAGATCATTGATATTGTTGTTGTTGTTATCCGTTATTGTTGCTGTTTTTGTAGCCTCTACAATTGGATTTGGATTGATAACAAGTTCTGTATTATCATCGGTAGTATTTCCGTCGGTATCGTCACCATCATCACTACGATCAGTTACACCACCTGGATTACCTGTACTACTTGCAGTGACAGTAACACTGTTAATTACTCCTCCTGCATCTACCACAGCTTGAGTGATTACATATGTTGCAGCATAGTGAGCTGTTTCATCAGGCTTTATAGTTCCTGCTGAAGACCCTAAATCAGCAAAACTAAACGTTGGACTCGTGGTTAAAGCAAGTGGTTTTCCTGAAGAATCAGTGAAAATATCTACTAGAACCGGACTAGTGATATTTACATTACCCTTATTTTCTATTGTAATGGAATAATTAACGGTATCTCCAACCCCTAAGGTTCCATCTCCATTATCTGTAACTGTACCTTCTTTGGTAACCTCCATAGCTGGACTTGGTGTAATCTCCACAACAGTTGGGTCGTTGGTAGTATTTCCATCACCGTCATTTCCATTGTCAGAGACATCTGTAACATCTCCTGTGTTACCCGGTGTACTTGCTATCCCAGTAGCTGTATTGTTTATTCTTGGTGTTTTCTCAGCAGCTGCACTTATGGTATAAGTAGCTGTAAAACTTGCTGTCTCTTCTGCTATAAGCGTACCTTGAGCAGATCCTGCACTATTAGACGTAAATGTAGGACCACTATCTAAGCTAAGTGAACCACCGTTGCCATCTGTTAAGGTATCTGTGACAGTAACGCTACTTAAAGTTATGTTACCTGTATTCTTTATTGTAATAAGATAAACTATGACATCTCCTTGGTCTGTTTTACTATTACTATTTGTGTCTACAACTATACTTGTTTTGGTAGTCTCTATAGAAGAATCTGAAGAGGTAAGTACAACAGTTGGATCATTAGTGGTGTTACCATCTGTATCATCACCATCATCAGATACGTCTGTCACATCATTGGTGTTGCCAGGAGTACTAGCAGTAACCTGTAAGGTGTTGTTGATAGATCCAGTATTTGCTGCAGCTTGAGTAATAGTATAGCTCGCTGTGTAGGTGGACGATTCCCCTGCGACCAAAACATTTTGAGCTGAGCCACCTGTATTGGAATTAAAAGTAGGTCCAGAAGTCAAGTTAAGTCCGCCTCCTGAACCGTCAGTCAATGTATCATTTAGAGTAATCCCTGATAAAGTAACACTTCCTGTATTGGCTACAGTAATTGTATAGACAATAATATCACCTACATCGTTTTTACCATTACTATTTGAATCTGTTACTGAAGCAACTTTTGTGACTTCTATTTTTCCTGCGGACTCAGTGACAATAATAGTTGGGTCATTAGTTGTATTTCCATCAGTGTCATCACCGTCATCAGATGTATCTGTAGCGTTGTTAGTTTGTCCTGGTGAAGAAGCAGTAGCAGAAACTATGTTACTGATTAGCCCAGTGTTAGCTGCGTTTTGACTTATGGTATAAGTTGCAGTATAAGTAGCAATCTCTCCAACTGTAAGTGTTCCCTGAGCAGAACCTGCGCTTGAACCGTTAAATGTTGGACTATTTGTAAAACTAAGCAATGATCCATTTCCATCAACTAAACGGTCATTTAAAGTCATTCCTGATAGAACAACATTTCCTTTATTTTCAACTGTTATAGTATACTTAACGATATCACTTGCCCCATTTATTCCATCACCATTATCTGTGACTGTCGCAGTTTTAGTAACCTCTAAAAGGGCATTTGGTGTAATTTCAACAATCGTTGGATCGTTCGTTGTATTACCATCTGTATCGTCACCATCATCTGAGGTATCACTAACATTATTTGTTTGCCCTGGGGAAGAAGCAGTGGCAGTAGCAATATTAGAAATAGCGCCACTCAGCGCAGCTGCATCTGTGATAATGAAGTAAGCTCTATAGGTAGCAATTTCGCCCGGAAGAAGAGTTCCCAACCCTGAC
>CACHSA010000045.1 GCA_902582405.1 uncultured Bacteroidota bacterium
GTTAAATATTACTACGACCCTGAAACCCTTTCTTACAAACCTGTCGAATACCCTAGAACACTTAGGGTTTCTAATTTTTTTATTTTTCTAACATCTTCATTCCTTTTTGGGCTTTTTATACTTTTTGGGCTTCTATCAACAGATTTTTTAAATACACCTGAAGAATTACTGCTTAAAAGAGAATTAAAAAATTATGAATTTCAGTTTAATTTGGTTTCCAAACGTTTAGGTGAAATTGAAAATGTGATTTCTAATATCGAAGAAAGAGATAATGAACTTTACAGAAATTATTTTGAAGCTAGTCCAGTTTCAGATGAACAAAGAAAAGCTGGTTTTGGTGGTGTTAATAGGTATAAAAGCTTGGAGGGTTATGGAAGTTCTGAACAAATAATTGAGACTACAAAAAAATTAGACATTCTTTCAAGAAGGATTGTTGTTCAGTCAAAATCTTTAGATGAGATTATACTTCTTGCTGAAAAGAAGGAGGAACTTTTATCCTCTATCCCATCTATACAGCCAATAAGAAATGAGGATTTAAAAAGGATGGCTTCAGGTTATGGTTGGAGAATTGATCCATTTACAAAAACCAGAAAACGTCACTATGGTATGGATTTTTCTGCTAACAGAGGAACTCCTATTTATGCACCAGGGGACGGGGTTGTAAAAAGAGCTGACAGTAGGTCTTCAGGTTATGGACGACATATTAGAATTGACCATGGTTTTGGATATGTAACGCTATATGCCCATTTAAACAAATACAATGTAAAAAGAGGTCAGAGAGTTAAAAGAGGTGATATTATTGGTTTTGTTGGAAGTACTGGAAGGTCTGTTGCGCCACACTTACATTATGAAATCATTAAAGACGGTAAAAAAATAAACCCATTAAACTTTTATATAGGTAACTTGTCTTCAGGGGAATATAACGCAATTCTTATTCAGGCAAATCAAGAAAATTTATCGCTTGATTAGATTTTTATGAAGAAAAATATATTATCTGATAAAAAATATTATTCTATTGGTGAAGTTGCTAAATTTTTAGAAGTTAATACTTCTCTGTTAAGATTCTGGGAAAAAGAGTTTAAACAAATAAGCCCAAAGAAAAAAAGATCAGGAATCAGAAAATTTACAAGTTCTGACGTTGAAACGCTTCAAGTAATTTTTAGTTTGTTAAAAGAAAAAAAAATGACAATAGAAGGGGCAAAAAGACACCTAGAAATGACAAATAATAAAGAAAAAGTTTTGATCTCAATTCGTAACAAATTAGAAAAAGTAAAATCTGATTTGCTATCTCTAAGAGATAATATGTAGTTATTTTTTCCTGAAATATATATTAATTGGTACCCCAGAAAAATTATATTTAGTTCTTAATTTATTTTCAATAAACCTTTTATAGGGCTCCTTTACATATTGTGGTAAATTGCAAAACAGAACAAACTGAGGATATTTTGTGGGTAATTGAGTGCAAAATTTGATTTTGACGGTTTTCCCCTTGTTTGATGGTGGAGGATTGTTTTGTACTATTGGTAAAATAAATTTATTTAGTTCATTAGTTGAAATTCTCAAATTTCTAGATTCAAAAACCTTAACTGCTATCTCGAGCGCTTTTAAAACTCTTTGTCTTTTAAGAACAGAAATAAATAAAACTGGGACATCCTTAAATGGTTTTATTTTACTTTTTATTTTTTTCTCATATGTTTTTGTATCTAATTTATCTTTTTCAATTAAGTCCCATTTATTAATAAGAATTACTATCCCCTTGCTATTTCGCTGAGCAAGCCAAAATATTTTTTGAACTTGAGTATCAAAACCCCTCGTAGCGTCAACAATTAAAAAAACAATATTGCTTCTTTCAATAGACCTAACTGCTCGAAGGACAGAAAAAAATTCTAAATCCTCTTTAACTTTTTTTTTACGTCTTATTCCTGCGGTATCAACTAAATTAAATTTAAATCCATACTTATTTACGTATGAATCTGTACTATCCCTAGTTGTACCAGGAATTTCACTAACTATATGCCTCTGGTCATCAATTATTGAATTAATAAAAGATGATTTTCCAGCATTTGGTCTTCCAACTACTGCAAATCGGGGTAAATCTTCATTAATGTCCTCATCAAAACTGGGCAAGTTCTTTGCCAATGCATCCATAAAATCTCCTGAACCAAAACCATTATTGGCCGAAATAGAATGAATATCTTTAAATCCAAGTTTAAAAAATTCTGCA
>CACHSA010000046.1 GCA_902582405.1 uncultured Bacteroidota bacterium
GGAGATAAAATAGGTAGAAGAAGACTAGATACTCATTTTGAGAGTTTTAAAAAATTAGGTGCAGAATTTAGTTTTAATAGAAAAGAAAATTTTTTTAATGTAAAGGCTAAAAATCTCAAGGGAACCAATATTTTACTTGATGAAGCCTCAGTAACTGGTACTGCCAATATTGTGATGACCAGTATTCTTGCAGAAGGTAAAACTACTATTTATAATGCGGCATGTGAACCCTACATTCAACAATTATGCAAATTGTTAAATAAAATGGGAGGAAATATTTCAGGAATTGGTTCAAATCTTTTAATTATTGAGGGTGTAAATGAATTACATGGTACCAGTCACAAGATATTACCTGATATGATTGAAATCGGCAGTTGGATTGGTCTAGCGGCAATAACAAAAAGTGAACTAACTATTGAAAATGTAAGTTGGGAGTATCTTGGTCAAATACCAAGGACTTTTGAAAAACTAGG
This sequence comes from uncultured Bacteroidota bacterium, assembly GCA_902582405.1. Lineage (GTDB taxonomy): Bacteria > Bacteroidota > Bacteroidia > Flavobacteriales > Flavobacteriaceae > TMED96. The sequence continues at coordinate 474 of CACHSA010000046.1, forward strand.
CATTTCACTAGAAAAAAAAGGTGATGATATATTTATTCCAAAACATCAAAATGGATACAAAATTCAAAATTATATTGATGGGTCAATTTTAACCATTGCAGACGCACCTTGGCCTGGTTTTTCCCCTGACTTAATAAGCATAGCTTTGGTGGTAGCAACTCAAGCCAATGGGAGTGTCTTGATTCATCAAAAAATGTTTGAGAGTAGACTTTTCTTTGTTGATAAGTTAATTGATATGGGTGCTAAAATTATTCTTTGTGACCCTCACAGAGCAACAGTCAATGGGTTTAACTTTAAATCAAATCTAAAGTCTTCAATTATGACATCACCTGACATAAGGGCTGGTATTGCTCTTTTAATAGCTGCTTTATCTGCAGACGGAACGAGCAAAATTGAGAACATAGAGCAAATTGATAGGGGATACGAAAATATAGACAAAAAGTTAAGAAAGATTGGTGCTAAAATTAAAAGGGTCGTAAGCTAACCTACTTTATTTTCTTTTTGATATTTTGTTTAAAGTAATTTGTTTCTGTCTATTTGATTTAAATCTTAATTTGTCTTTTGGCGACCTTTTACCATGTTTGGTTGACCTTCCTTGAACTCTTTTTCTCCACATTTTAAAGCTTTTTTCCTTCAGCTCTTTTCTCATCAATTTAATTACGTCTTTTTCAACAATACCAAATTGTTTTTCAATAGCATCAAAAGAAGTTCTGTCTTCCCAAGCCATTTCAATGATTCTATCCACTTCACTCGGTCTAAAAATTACTTTATTTTTCATTCTAATTAGCTCACAAAAAATTTAATTATTAGAATTGTCAATTGATAACAAATACTCTTCTGCACACTTTATATAGTTTGTTTTTTTTAAATTATCCATTTTGTCAAAGCTCCGTACAAGTATTCTCATTCTGGGATTTTTTTCAAAAAACTCCCTTTTTTTATCAATAAAATTCCAGAAAAGTGAATCCCAAATCGTACACCAATCTCCTTTTTTGTAATTACTCATTTTGAGGATATAATTACTACCACTTATATAGGGTTTTGTTGACATAAGCCCACCATCAGCGAATTGGCTCATTCCATATACGTTTGGAACCATTACCCAATCATAAGCATCTATAAATAATTCCATAAACCATTTATATACTTCGTCTGGGTCAAATTCACATAAAAGCATAAAATTACCTATTATCATAAGCCTTTCAATATGATGAGCATATGCTGTTTTATTAATTTTCTTTATTGTGTCGTCAACTGGTTCAATACCAGTACTTCCTTCATAAAAAGACTTACTTATTTTTCTATTGAATCTCCAAAAGTTTTTTGTTCTTTCTTCAACCCCTTTACAAAAGTAAATCCCCCTTATAAATTCTCTCCAACCAATAATTTGTCTTATAAAGCCCTCGCATGAATTAATCATTATTCCATTTTTGTAATAAAAATCAATTGACTCCTTAACAATAAATTCAGGTGTAATTAAACCACTGTTAATTAGAGGTGAGAGCAAGCTATGATTTAAAAAAGATTCTTCTTTAACAATTGAATCTTCGTATGGACCAAATTCGTTAAACCTTTCTTTAAGAAACTTTAAAAACCATAATTTTGCACTTTTGTGATCAGTAGGATAAATAAATTTGGTATTGATTATTCCTGGATTTTGACTGTAATTTGAGTTAATGAAATTTACAGATTCCAAAAAAAGTTTGTTGTCAACCT
>CACHSA010000047.1 GCA_902582405.1 uncultured Bacteroidota bacterium
ATTTAACTAGATGAGGAAGATTTTATTTATAACATTAACTTTATTTTCATTTTTTATAAATGCTCAAATTGTAACTAATGGTTTGGTTCTTTATGTAGATGCAAGAAATTCGACCTCTTATCCCGGCAATGGTAATACTTGGTTTGATTTGAGTGGACAAGGATATAACGGATCAATATCTGGTGGAATATCATTTAATAACTCAGGTTGGTTCAATTTCGACGGTTCTGACGATAGAGTTAATTTTAGTGCTCCCTTAGCAGCTGGAGATGACACCTACACTCTGGAGGCATATTTCAATCCTGATACTAGAAAAACTCAGGTTATTGTAGAACAAAATACATCTAATTCACAAACTCATAAACGCGGTTGTATGATTCTTATAAGTGACGGAGATGGTGGATTTAATGGCCAAAGTAACGACAGGCATGACCACATTCCTTACGCTACAAATGCCTGGGAACACTGGGTTATTGCAGTTAATGCTCCAAGTAATTTAAAAATGTATAGAAACGGGAATCTTGTTTACAATGGGTCATTTGCTAATGGAGGGGCATTAAATGTTGGAAACGCAGGATTATCCATAGGATATAAACTATCTAGTAACAGCGAGTATTTTGATGGACAAATTAGGTTTGTAAGGGTTTACAATAGAACTCTTTCAGCAAGCGAGGCCTCGCAAAATTATGCTGCATTAACTAGCTATAGCCTCAATAGTGCTCCTACAAATATCACTTTGTCTGCAACTGCTTTTAATGAAAATTTACCAACCGGCACGCACGTCGCATCCCTAACCGCGACTGATTCGGACAATGGAGATAGTCACACTTTTACTCTAGCCTCAGGGAATGGAACCAACGATGCAGACAATAACCATTTTACAATTCAAGGTGCATCTCTTAAAACAAGCGGAACATTTGATTTTGAAACCAAATCATCATATAATGTTTATATAAATACAAATGACGGGACGGATAACTATGCTAAAGCTTTTACTTTATCTGTTAATGACATAAATGAAGCACCTTCGGCAATTACAGCATCCTCTGGAATAGGAAATATCGATTACCTCATTGTGGCTGGAGGTGGGGGCGGCGCCTCAGGCGGAGGTGGTGGAGGTGGTGTTTTACAAGCCTCAAATTATTCTTTGAATATGGATAATCCTGCTACTGTTTTTGTTGGATCTGGTGGTTCTGCCGGATCAGGTGGGTCTGGTAGTTCTGGTGCAAACATTGGAGGGAACGGGCAGAATTCCTACATAAATAGTTTGGTAGCTATTGGTGGCGGCGGTGGCGGTAACTCTCAAGTTAACTCCGGTAAAGGTGCCGACGGCGGTTCGGGAGGAGGGGGATCTTATGATAGGCCAAGTGTAGCATACTCATCTGGTGTTTCTGGACAAGGAAATCGAGGTGGAAGAAGTGATCGTGGTGGCTATGGTGCAGGTGGCGGTGGCGGTGGCGCTGGTGCTGTTGGATCTAATGCTCCTGCACAACACCGTGGAGGCCCTGGTGGTATCGGAATTCAGTCTTCCATATCAGGAACAGCTACCTACTACGCCGGTGGCGGTGGCGGTGGTGTAAATCATAACTGTGGTTGCTCAGTTGCTAGTGGTGGCGGCCAAGGCGGCCAAGGTGGAGGTGGAAACGGAAGTTCACTAGGATACGGAAATGGAAGTTATAATAACGGAACTGCTGGTACTGTAAACACTGGAGGCGGTGGTGGTGGAACAGATCCCGAATCTACAACGGCAAATGCGGGAGGATCTGGCATAGTAATTATTAGATATTCAGGAGCTCCTGCAGCAACAGGAGGTACAATTTCTCAATCAGGGGGATATACGATTCATACTTTTACAAATACAGGGACAAGTACTTTTGCTTCTAATGCAAAAGGATCAGTTGATGAAAATGCTTCAACAAATACATTAGTAACAGAGTTTTCTGTTTCAGACCCAGATAGTAATACTCATACCATAACTTTAGTTGATGGAGCAGGTAATATAGGTAGAGATAATGGGAGTTTTTTAGTTTCGGGGACACAGCTATTTTTAAATTCAGCTATTGATTATGAATCAACTCCTCACCTTTTGATCAATGTAAGA
>CACHSA010000048.1 GCA_902582405.1 uncultured Bacteroidota bacterium
ATAGCCCTAAAACATTCAAACAAAACATACCTCAAAGAACTAATTTGGAGAGAGTTTTTTATGCAAATACTATGGCATTTTCCATACACTCAAGAAAAGTCTTTTAAACCTAAATATGATAGTATAAAATGGCTTAATAAAAATGATGAATTCAAAAAATGGTGCGAAGGAAAGACAGGCTATCCATTAGTCGACGCTGGTATGAGAGAGTTAAATCAAACAGGCTTTATGCATAATAGAGTAAGAATGTTAGTTGGGAGTTTTCTCTGTAAGCATCTTTTAATAGATTGGAGATGGGGAGAAAAGTATTTTGCAAAGAAATTGTTAGATTACGAAATGTCAAGTAATGTAGGCAACTGGCAGTGGGTAGCAGGATGTGGAGTTGACGCCTCTCCTTATTTTAGGATTTTTAATCCCAAAGAGCAAATTAAAAAATTTGATAAAGATTTTAAATACATTAAAAGATGGGTTCCTGACTACCAGACTGGCTCATACCCAAAAGAGATTATTGATCATAAATTTGCTCGAAATAGGTGTTTAGAAACGTTTAAAGCTGCTGTTGCTTAAATGAATGGTATTAAAAAAGCAAATTTACCATCAAAGACTTGTCCTGCTTGTAAAAGACCATTTAGTTGGAGGAAAAAGTGGGAAAAAAACTGGGATAATGTCAAATACTGTAGCAAAAGATGTCGAAACTATTAGGGGTCTCTTTAATTTGGTATAGAAACGATCTTAGGATAAAAGATCATCAAGGACTATCTAAAGCAATTGATAGTAAAAGGCAAGTTGTTGCTTACTACAATTTTAATCCTATATTATTTAATAAATTAAATTTTGGGTTTAAAAAAACAGATCGTTATAGAAGTAAATTTTTAATTGAATCCGTAAATGATTTACAAATTGAGTTAGATAAATTAAATATTAGTCTAATAATTGATAGTTGTTCAAACGGGCAAAACCTTATAGAATCAATAAAAAAATTAAATGTCAAAGAGATTTTTGTTCAAAGAGAATGGACACGTGATGAAATTAACGAGGAAAATGAGGTTCTAAATAAGATTGATGGTAGTGTAAAAGTGAACTATTCTTTTGATCAATTTTTATATCATCCTAACGATTTGAAAAAAAAGACCGAGGATATTCCAGATGTTTTCACATTATTTAGAAAAAAATGTGAAAAGGATTTAAAAGTTAGGAGTTTAGTAAAAAGTCCAATTAAGTTGGATTCAAAGAATAGACTAGCTGAGGAATACAAAATCCCGAGTTTGAATGATTTAGGTTTTAATGATTTTAAAGTTGACAAAAGAAGCGCATTCCCATTTAAAGGGGGTACCAAAAGTGGTATAGAAAGGATTAATAGCTATTTCTGGAAAACAAAAAAGTTGTCTTATTATAAACATACCAGAAATGGATTAATTGGTGTTGATTATAGTTCTAAATTGTCATCTTGGCTAGCAAACGGTTCTATATCCCCTAAAATGATTTATTGGGAAACAAAAAAATATGAAAAGCAGGTTATCAAGAACCAATCTACTTACTGGATGGTATTTGAACTTATATGGAGAGATTATTTCAAGTATATATCAATGAAGTACAGAGATAAGATTTTCAGTATTGAAGGTATTTTGAACAGAAAATATAATTGGGATAACTCAAAAAACAAAGTGTTTGAATGGATCGATGGAAAAACAAAAGAACCTTTTGTTAATTCGAATATGTTAGAAATAAAAAATACTGGATGGATGAGTAATAGAGGTAGACAAAATGTTGCCAGTTACTTTGCCAAAGAGTTAGAACTAGATTGGAGAATCGGGGCTGCATATTTCGAATCAATGCTGATAGATTACGATGTACACAGTAATTATGGTAATTGGATGTATGTTTCTGGTGTTGGGAATGATCCAAGAGACAGGAAATTCAACATTAAATGGCAATCTGAAAAGTATGATCCTAAGATGAAATATCAAAATTTATGGCTAAATGATTGAAAATTTAAACATCATATTTCCAAATCAGCTTTTTGAAAACTCTCCTTTAATGAAAAACCAAAATAAGTCTATTTTGGTTGAAGAATTT
>CACHSA010000049.1 GCA_902582405.1 uncultured Bacteroidota bacterium
GAGCCTATTTCTATTACTAGCATTTACAATTAATGTTTCTGCTCAAAAAATGTATAGCAGTAAATATATAAAAGAAAAAAAATTTTTAGCACAAAAATTTACTGAGGAAAATCATAAAAAAACACAAATTATGGTTGACAAAGTTTTTAGTTTTGCTGAGCTTGGATTCCATGAAGTTGAATCTTCAAAGTACCTTACCAATATTCTTGAAAATGCAAATTTTAAAATCGATTATCAGATATCTGGTATACCTACTGCATGGTTTGCAAAGTGGAGTAATGGTGAAGGTCCAGTGATTGCACTTGGAAGTGACGTTGATGGAATTCCTAGGGCTTCTCAGTATCCAGGCGTTGCCTATCATAAACCAATGGTTAAAGGAGCACCTGGTCATGGAGAGGGACACAATTCTGGTCTACCAGTTGTCATAACAGCTGGTTTGGCAGTTCAAAAAATAATGAAGGATAATAATATTAGAGGAACCTTAATTATTTGGCCAGGTATTGCTGAAGAACAACTTGGTTCAAAAGCATGGTATGTTAGAGATGGATATTTTGATGACATTGATATGTGTATTTTCACTCACGTGAGCAGTAACATGTCTGTGTCTTGGGGACAAGCAAGAGGGACAGGTTTAATATCAGTTGAATATACCTTTTATGGAGAATCCGCTCATTCCGCAGGGGCTCCCTGGAGAGCAAGAAGTGCACTAGATGCAGCAGAACTTATGAATATCGGTTGGAATTATAAGCGTGAACATTTACACCCATTAAAGAGGTCACATTCTATTTTTAGAAAATCTGGAGACCAACCAAATGTTGTTCCTTCCGAAGCATCAATTTGGTACTATTTAAGAGATGTAAAATACGATGGGATTATGAAGATGTATAATGATGCTAATAATATTGCTGAAGGTGCAGCTAAAATGACGGACACTAAATTTTCCTCAAAAGTTCTCGGTTCTGCATGGCCAAGACATTTTAATAAAGTAATTGCCGAAACAATGTATGATAATATCAAAGAGGTAGGTTTACCGTCCTGGTCAGAAAAAGACCAAAAACTTGCCAAGGCTGTTCAAAAAGTTGTCAAATCAAGTAATCAAAATGGATTGGATACTAAACTTTCAAAAATTGGGATACCTGAAAAAAGGCTTGTTAGTGGAGGGTCTGATGACATTGGCGATATTTCATGGAAAGTACCAACAGTTACTCTTCGATTCCCATCTAATATTCCTGGACTTCCAGGCCATCACTGGTCAAATGCTATAACCATGGCAACGCCAATTGCTCATAAAGGAGCAACTGCTGGAGCAAAAGTGGTTGCTATGACAGTATTAGATTTTCTTTTAAATCCAAATTTATTAAAAGAGGCAAAAAATTACTTTAATGACGTCCAACTAAAGGAGGACACTTACAGACCAATGATTTCTAAAGATGATCCTCCTCCAATAGAATTGAATACAAGTATTATGTCAAAATATAAACCACTTTTGAGTAAATTTTATTACGATGAATCTAAGTATGACACCTATTTAGATCAGCTGGGTATTGAGTACCCAACCCTAAAAGAATAAAAAAAGCCCTCTTAGAAATAAATAAGAGGGCATTCAAGTTGACAAATATTGTTTGATAATTTAAAATCTTTGCACTGTTTGAACTTGATAAGCCTGTATGTAATCAACTTTACCTCTTGAAGCAATATAATCTCTAAATGCCTTTGTTTTTTGAATTTTACGTAAAGTCAATTGAACATCATTTTCATCTTTTCCATAAATAATTAATCCGTGAGAAGCTCCCGGTGTACCACCTAGTTCATAACTTACTAAACCCATACTTCTCCCATCAAGAATTTCTTTTGCAGCTTTTACATTTTTATCCCATGCTGATTTAAATTTTAATGGCTCGTGAACTCTAACATCGTAGACCCTCGCTGTTGGATATTTTTCCCAATCTCCCCCTTGTGTAAAACTCAAAACAGATCCAGATGAACTATCAGGAGTGTTTGGATATGTCATATCATTCATTTTTTCAACCCACAACTG